>CAZCTC010000007.1:109763-170280 GCA_964501335.1 uncultured Anaerolineales bacterium
TGTTTTCCAGGTTAATCGTACAGGTCGAGAGTTTTTTTGTGTCGGCGGCTTTAGAAAGTGCGCGAAAATACTATCTTTTTCATCTGTTTTTCGGGGTAATGGTACAGGCCGGCTATTTTTGATCGGATATCGAGGGCTGTTCTCTGTCGACCGAGATCAGGGTGAGATTGAGGTCACGAAGACGTTCGAAGAGACCGTAGAGCGCGGCCTGATCGGGAAGTTCTCCATAGATCAGGGTTTCATTTTCCTCCAGATGGGTCAATTGCAGGCCAGTAAACCAGTCGGACCAGCAGTGATCCAGATGTCCCTGGACTTTGATCCTGTAATATTCCGGCATTTCAAGCCGCCTTAAGAGAGCATGCTCCGTATCATGGGCGCCAGGGAATCAAACAGCCGGCCGGCCAGTTTTTTGAATGGATTGAGGCGGGTGGGGTAGAAGTAATCGGATTCCAGCCAGCCTTTTTCGGCATAGTAGCGGTAGTCACGGCTGCGGTCGTCAAGCAGTTGTTTGATGGTGGCGCGGCCCATCCTGAAGACCATGAGTTTGAAGAGCGTGGGCTCGGGGTAGGCGGGGCGGATCAGGCAGGCGTGGTAGCGCCGGCTTAACTTTTCCAGAGCGCGGTCGATTTTCTGTTGATCCTTTTCGGTGCGGGGATCGAGGGCGGTGATGCTGATGCCCTTCACGGTGTTGAATCCCAACATGCCGCCGAGGAAGTCGAAGTATTCGATGATTTTATCCCCACCGCCGAAGCCCTGGGAGACGATGCCGGTGAAGGTTTTGCCGAAGTAGGGGGGGCGGTGCAGGGCGTATCCGAAGCGATCCAGGAAGACTTTCATAATGCCGGAGACGTGGAAGCTGTAGTTGGGGGTGGCAAAGACGATGCCGTCCGCGGCGGCGATTTTGTCCATCAGCTGATCGCGGTCGTCTTTCAGGGGGCAGAACTCCTCGCCTTTTTCGAAGCAGACGCGGCAGCCGCGGCAGGCTAAGAGTTTATAGTCGCTGAGGGTAACGATTTCGGTTTCTACATTGCCCAATGTTTTGAGGTTGTTCAGGAATTGGGCGACGGCGTCGTGGGTGTTCTGTTTGTGAGCACTCCCGACGAAGGCGACGACTTTTTTCATGGAATAACTCCTTATTTGGATTATTTAACCTAAGTTGCTACCTTTAACAGGCGAACTTTCTATTCAGGCCTTTTTGCATGCAAAGGATTAGTAGACAGTAGACAGCGGATTTCCGGCCGATTTGAGCCGGTAAAGCGAAGTTTTTTGCAGTCTACTGTCTACTTGCTGCTGTCTGCTTTTGATGATATGCAGCGGATCTTGAATAATGGGCTGGATTTATCGAGATGGCACCTTGAATTATTTATAATTTAGCACGTGGGGGGAGTTTCCGCATCTGCCGAACGGGATATTCCGGGGTTATTTTTTGCCGGGGCGCGGGGTAACTGTCCTGAAAATAGGTCCCGCCGTGCAAAAATCTCCCCGAGAGGGCGGCCACATCGGGCCGCCCCTACCCGGAAAACGTCTCCCGTAGGGGTACCCCTTGTGGGTACCCAATCCTGACGAATCGTCTATTTTCATTTTTCGGGGTGCTCCCCGGCATGGCGTTCTGTCCTGAAAATAACCTGGCTTTGTAACGTCCCGCACATCATCCTTGCCTCGTAAGATGCACCGCGCTGGATGGGGGGAAAGAGTTTTTTGTTTATGTTTTCGGCGGCTTCAGAAAGCCGCCGAAAACATGGGCTTTTTTTGCCCCCGTCGCGTTAGCAGGTGCCTTCTTGTCGAGCATTCTCAGCCCCAAAGGGGCGACCTCAAGGTAGCCTGGGGTGAAGCCCCAGGAAACCGCGCCGGCCATCCCATTTTCATTTTTCGGGGTGCCGCCCCCCGCATGGCGTTCTGTCCTGAAAATGGGGCTTATGGCAGGGCCCCGGCTTTGTACTATCCCGCATGGAGCATTTTCTTTGTAAGAAACGACGCGCTGGATCGGGAGAGAGTTTTCTTATTTATGTTTTCGCGGGCTTCAGAAAGCCCGCGAAAACATAGCCCTTTCTCTTTTCCCGCTCTGCGATCTCCGCGTCTCTGCGTTGAACTCTTTTCTTGGAGGGTGGGTCAGGGGAGGAGGCCGAATTGGCGGGCGCGGGCGACGGCTTCGGTGCGGTTGGCGGCGTCGAGTTTGCGGTAGATGCTGGCGGCGTGGGCTTTGATGGTGCCGGGGGAGACGATGAGCTGTCCGGCTATTTCGGCGTTGGTTTTTCCCTGCGCCATGAGTTGGAGGACTTCTAATTCGCGGGGGGAGAGCGGTTCAATCAGTCCGGCGGGTTGGGGGGCCGGGACGGTGCTTTTTTCGGCCGGGGGGAAGGCTTCCAGCAGGTGTTGCGCGTACGAGCGATGGGCGGCGGATTTTGATTTCAGATAGGCGGTCAGGAGATCGCGGGCCGGTTCGCCGATATCTACGAAACTGCGGATATATCCTTCCGGTTCGGCCAGCGCCAGTGTTGATTCAATGAGGGCCAGGGCTTCGGGCCGGCGTTGCCGGCCGGCGAAGGCCGCGGCCAGGAGCAGGTTGGACTCCAGCCGGCGGCCGATGGGATTATCGGCAGGCCCTTTGGCCGATGTTTCATTCAGGAGGGCTTCTACTTCTTCATAGCGCTCTTGGGCCAGCCGGATGCGGGCCAGGGTGAGCCGATAATATTCTCCATGCAGGCGGAAATCCTCGCTGTGCCGGATTTGATCGGCCCATTGCGCGGCGCTGTGAAGATCTCCGGAGGCGAGCTGGACGCGGACTTTCAGCGTGCGGAAATCTTCCGCAAACTCGATCGGCCGGGAGTGCGCTTTCAGGCGTTCCAGGAATTTATCGACGGTTTGCAGGGCTTCGGGGTAGTTCCCCTTTGCGGTCAGGATGTGCGCCAGATCCAGCAATCCAAAGGCGTCCATCATAATATTTCCCCAGAGCGCGTTGGTTTGAAGGCTTTCCCGGATCTGGTGTTCGGCTTCGTCCAGATAGTTCCATTCGTACAAGGCTTCGCCGAGGGCGCTGTGCAGCCCGGCGGTGGAGTAGATGAAACGAAGATCTCTTTCCCGGGAAGGGTCGAGAAAGCGGTGGCACAGGTCGGCGGCGGCATGTAAACGACCCTGCATCAGGTAGAGATGGGCCAGGAAGAGGATCAGGGTGGGAATTTCGCGGGATTCCGAGGCTTTGTGCAGATATTTGGTGGAAATTTCGGCGGCGAGATCGATTTCCCCGCGCCTTCCCAGCGTCATGCCGTAGAGGATATCGGCGGCATCGCGCAGGATCGATTCTTCGGGTGGGATGGCTTCCAGTTCCTGGTAAGCGGGAAGCGGGACGGTTTCCCGGGCGACTGAGCGCGGGCGGAGAAAGGCCAGCGCGACCATGATAATGGTTTGAATCCAGGTCGGTCGGGTTTCGGGGGGAGTGTCGGCGAGCTGTTGGGCCAGCTCTTGCAGCAGGGGGAGGGCTTTTTCGATGAGTCCCTGGATGATGAGAAACCAGGCCTGATAGAGGCCGATTTTGGGGCGATTCAGGATGATTGGCGGTGAAAGCTGGTCGGCCAGCTGGATGAGGGAGGGATCTCCGGCGGCCCAGCGGAGCGGACCGTAATGTTCGATCAGCTCGGCGGCGCGGTTTTCTTCCCGGGCGGCCAGGAGATGTTGAACGGCTTCGGCGATGAAGCCGTTTTGCTCGAACCAGGTGGCGGCCCGGATGTGCAGTTGGGGCAGTTGTTCCGGTTGGGCCTGTTGCAGCCGGACCCGGAGCAGATCGGCGAAGAGGTGATGGTAGCGGAACCACCGGCCTTCATGATCCAGGGAGATGAGGAAGAGGTTTTCCCGTTCCAGATAATTCAGGATGGGGGCTGTGTCGGGACGATTTCCAGCAGAGGAGGATTGTCTGTCTTTGGGGTTGAGGGGAGTGAGTGGATCGATGTCGGCCAGGAGGAAATCGCAGAGTGGGGCGGTGAGACGGTCCAGGATTGAGGTGAGCAGAAGAAAATGCTGGATTTCCGGCGGCTGGTTGTTCAAGACTTCTTCCAGCAGGTAGTCGAGGATGTAGCGGTTTGAGCCGGAGAAGTTTTCGATAAAGCCGGCGATGTCTTTGCGGTCCCGCATCGAGAGGGCGGCCATTTGCAGGCCGGCGATCCAGCCTTCGGTGCGTTTTTCGAGCAGGGCGATGGAGTTTTCATCCAGGTGAAGGCCCATGGTGTCGTTTAGAAATTGGGCGGTTTCGGCCAGCGTGAAGCGCAGGTCGAAGGCGCGCAGTTCGACGATCTGTCCGCGGGCGCGCAGCCGGGCCAGGGGGAGCGGCGGGTCCGACCGGGTGAGGATGACCAGGTGGAGGGTGTGGGGAAGGTGCTCGATCAGAAAGATCACGTTTTCATGGACGGCGGCGCTGTGGATCAACTGGTAATCGTCCAGAACCAGGGCGAGGTCGTTTTCAAGGGCATCCAGTTCGTTGATGAGGGTCGTCAGGACGGCTTCTGCGGACGGTTGCTGGATGCCGTCCATTAGTTGGACGGCTTCGAGGCCGATTCGAGGGTCGGCGGCCTGGAGCGCGGCGACCAGATAGGCGAGGAAGCGTCCTTCCTGGTTGTCGTTTTTGTCTAGAGAGAGCCAGGCGACCGGAGTCCCGCCGGCGGCGAGGCAGGAGGCGACCAGGGTGGTTTTGCCGAAGCCGGCCGGGGCGGTGATCAAAGTCAAAGGGCCGGCAAGTCCCCGGGCGATCTGCTGTTGGAGCCGTGGCCGATCGACCCGCTCGAGGCGGGGGAAGGGCGGGTGTATTTTCGTACGGATGAGAGAATCGGTTGGAGTCATATGGAATCAGTAGACAGTAGACAGAATTCAGTAGACAGCGGATTTCAGGATTTGATATTTCTTAATTTCCCAGGGTTAATGCTCACCATTCGCGTAAATGATTAGCCAAATCAGGAATTATCCCTACTCTCCTAAATGGGCCCCCAAATGGGTTTAACCTTCCTGGGGCCTGCGGATCCCAGGCGAAGGGCGGATGAGAGTGTTACCTTATATTTGAACCATCCCCGAATTGTTTTCCAGCAGTTTCTGGATGAAGTTGCTGTATTCATCTCCCCGGGGCAGTTCGTGATTCACGTTCAGGCGGCGGCGCAATGCGATGACTGAGCTTTGGGTTTGGGGATTCCAGCCCTCTTTTTCGACCGTTTCCCAATAGATCCCGAGCCCGCGCTTTTGCCAGGCAGGCAGGTCGTTGAAGTTGATGCCTTTCTGGAAGAGGAATTCGTTCTTCCAGGCGATGGACATGCCGGCGATTTCTTGATGGGCTTTCAAGGGGGCGACGCCTTCTTTGCGCAGAATCCAGTAACAATGGGCGTTCAGGGCATTGCGATGGGCATCTTCGTTGCGCCAGCGGAAATAATCGATGACATCTTTGTCCTGGGGCAGCTGGGAGATGCGGCAGTCGAAGGCGGCGAGATCGCCCAGGAGCAGCGAAAATTTGGCGCTGCATTCTCCGGCGAGGATGGAGATGTATTTGCGGATTTTCCGCCCGAAAGCTTCTTCGTCGGGGTGGAAGAGCAGGGAGATCTCATCGCTTTGGACGTAGCCGTAGATGATCTGGAAGCCGCAACCGGTCATCAGATATTCTGTGGTGGCGGCCATGTAATCGCGGAATCGAACATCGTAGGGGATGTCGAAGTCATGGCTTTCTTTGGTGAGTTTTGTAAAGCCGCGGCCGTCCAGGCGGGCGACCATGGTGAGGCCGGGCAATACGCAGCTGTCGGCTGCGGTTTCAAAGATCCGCATTTTGGTGTCTAATTCATCAAATTTCATCCTGCCACTCCGATACGACGAATGAATCCTGGGGGTTTATTTTAACATAATAGAGTTTGTCGAAGCCTTCTGAGAGGGTGGGGAGCTGAAGCCGGTGGTGGGTGCCCAGGATTCCTTTATCGGGGATGCGCTGGGTTCCCTGGCGTTGTTCGTTGCGTTGCAGGGCGGGCTTGATTCTGGACTCGAAATAGTAGCCGATGATTTCAAAGCCGGCGGCCTGGGCCGGGGCGATGTAGCGGTGACGTTCTTCCAGGGTGGGGTTGGTGTTGTCGACGACGAAGCTCTGGCCGCTTTCCAGGCAGGCGTTTAGAAAGAGCATTTCCCGGTGGCGGGTTTTCAGCAGGTCCATGCTGATGCGCACATGGGTGTCGAAGAATTGCTCTTTGTAAAAGGTGCTTTTCCCGGTGGCCTGAATTCCGATAAAGATAACGGCTTGCATGGGCTGAACTCCTCTGGAAGATCCTTCTTAGCTTAAGGGCATTTTGTGTTTATGACAACTTCAGGCGGATGGATGTGGAACTGTTTTGAAAATAGCCGACGCTGGCCCCTCTATCCCCCCTGCCCCCCTTTCCCCCGCGCGGGGGGAAAGGGGGGGAGTTGGTTGTTAAGGGGAATTTGCGCGCCTTCTGAGGCGTGCAAATTCCCCTTTCTCCTTTTGGGGCATTGTGTTGACAGGTGCCTTCTTAAACCCTGAAAGGGTGGTTTTGGTAAGCCTGGGATGAAATCCCAGGAAACCGCGCGGTGCGAAGCAGGGAGAGGGAGTTTTTTGTTTATATTTTCGGCGGCTTTCTTAAGCCGCCGAAAATATGGGTTTTTTCTCCAGACCAACCGCACAGGTCGGTTTTTCTTCTGGAAAAGGGGGGATAGAATTGTTTGTAGGCTATCCTTCAGTTAAAAACGTGAAACGTAAAGATTTGTTGTCCGGGTATAACGTTTTGGCGAGGCTTCACTATGTCATTTAAACAGATTCGGTTGGCGGCGGCGGGGGTCAGTTTTGTCATTGCGGTGCTGGCGATTTTCCTGCCGGGATGGTTGGGGCTTTATGCCGCTTCTTTGCCCTGGGATTGCAGGGTTGCCGGCGTTGTCGTTGCGATGGTGTGCGGGGTGATCGGGGCCGATGTGGCGGTCCGTCTTCATTATGAGCAGTTTGGGCTGTTGATCTGGGTGCTTTTGGGGTGTGGGATGCTGGGGGGGCTGTTGTTGAATCTCTATTTTGGGATGGTCCATGCGGCTTCGGTGGCGGCTCTCTGGGATTCGGGGTGGGCCGGTTTGACTCCCGGCTGCGTGATTACCGGGGCGGTGTCGCTGGTGGTGAGTCTGGGGCTGTGGCTTTGGGAATGGGTTAAGTCGGTTTTTAAATTTAATGTGGATGCTTTTTCGTCGGAGATGGAAGGGGGGCTGCTGGTTTCGGCGATTATCAGTGTGAGTGTGATGGTGGTGTGGTGGTTGATGGTGTTGGGTCGCTGGCCGCCGGAATTTCTGTTGCTATTTTCGCGCGCATGAGAACTTATGGCTCGGGTAAATTCAGTGCAGTTTTTTTTAATTCGACGAGATTTGAGGTTGATAATGAACGGCGAAGGAGCAAATTACCCTACGCTCTGGGCTGAAGCCCATGGCTATGAATAAGAAAGCCCCCTGATGACCTTTTAAAATTAAATCCGGTAATAGAAAAATCCCGGTCGCCCGGGGTCCGCAGGCCCCGGGCTATGAAAAAGAAAGCCCTCTGAAGAGGGTTGCCAACCGGGATTCCGGTGTCCGCAGCCCGGTTTACCGGGCTTGATTTCTAGTAGCCGCGGGCTTTAGCCCGAGGCGAGGCGGATTTTGCTACCGTCGGGAAACAGGGGTATTATCGGATTATTTTCTTAAAGGCCATTAGCCCGGGGGCAAGGTGGATTTCGTTACGTTCTTCTTCCGTATTGCCCATCCCAGCGCGAGTAAGATCCATCCGGCGATGACGGTGATGATAATTCCTTCGATTCGATAAGCAGCATTTTCTCCCTGTGGGGAAGGGGAAGCATCATGTTTTACCCAGACACTGCCGTCGTCTAAAACGGCGGCCTGCCAGGCATCTGAGCCGTAGTCATTAACATAAGTGATGACTGTGGCACAATCTTTGTAATCAGCGTCTTTGGGGAAACCGGAATTCGGAGCAACAAAGCAATCACAGAGAGTCAAATCTGTGCCCATATAAGTTGCTTCATAGATGGGGCAATTTTTATCGATGCCGGAATCTTTTTCCTCGAGACAGCAGGCCAGGGAAGCGGGGGGCCATGTCGAGGCCACGGTCCATTGCCGGGATTGTGAGTCGTAAGTCCAGCGGCCCGTTTCGACGGTTTTGACGGTGATGATGGTTTCAGAAGACCAGAAAGCAGAGTTCTTTTTATAATCAAGATTGGCTATTTCAGTCGCTCCTCCTCCAGGCGTTCCCAGATTTTCCCAATGATAAGCCCAACTTAATTCCCCTTCATCGATCTTTTGGAGAAGCGGGCCGGTGAGCAGACAGCCCAGAAAGGCGAGGCCATAGGTGGCTGCTATGATGATCGCGGCGGCTTTGACGATAGATTGCATGTCAAGAATCTCCTGAAGGGATAGATTGGGTTGAGGATTTTATTCTTCCGGGGTGATCCACGGTGTAAACAAGGGATCGTCCGGCCGCAGTTCGGCGGCTTTGCGCAGGGATTCGACGGCTTCATCGCGGTAAATATAGGCTTTTTGGAGATAGTAGTATGTTCGGAAGGTGGCGCACCAGCCTTTGAGAAACCAGGCTTCGGCCAGATCGGGCCGTGCTTCGGTAGCTTTCGAGGCCTGGAAATAGATTTGATTGATGACTTCCAAACCACCCCAATCGTATAAGGTTTCTTCTGTGAAGCGTTGTTCGGGGGGAAGAGCCCGTAAGGGGGCAACGGCGGCGGCGTAATCTCCCAGATAGAGTTGATAGAGCAGCGGCAGACCATTCAGACGCGTTTTCCGTTGGATATCCAGCGCATCTTGCGTGCGGGCGGTGACCTGTAAATCGATCAACCGGGCGTTCCAGTTTAATATTTCCAGATCGTTTTGATTCTCATGGCGGGCCAGTGTCTGGGCTTCGTGGATCTGCTGTTGGGCGTCGAGCCATAGATCGGCTGAGGCCAGTTCCAGTGTTCGGGAGACGGCGGTCTGAAGTTCCGGTGTGGCCCGGGTAGAGAGGGGCCTCAGGGTGATTTCTTCCCATTTTTTGCGGTTGATATTCCATCGCTGGATCTGATAACGAAGCCGGTACATTCCACAACCCAGACAGGAGATGCATTCAGATTTATCGAACAAGACTTCGGGCAGCCCGTCTTTATCCAGATCCTGCAATTCTCCGGCGGGACGATCTCCCCGGCAGAGGACTGAGGTGCGGTATTCCAGATCGAGGTGTAAAGTTTGTCCATCGAAGCGCAGCAGCTCGAACCAGTCGCCCCGGTCGTATTGTTCGCGGTATAGAAGCCAGCGATAGTTGGGATCGAGGGTGGGTTGGCGGAAATTTTCCACATAGATGCGATCCGGAGAGTCGCCGTAGTCGTAATCGATCCGGTCCAGCTCTTTCCACCCGGTACTGTTCCAGGTATAGATAGCCAGGAAGCGTTTTTGAAGGGAGCCGGGGGCTTCTTTGACCAGCAGATGTTCTATATAGGGATAATAGCCCACATTGTAAACGGCCCAGAGCGGCGGGTCGCCGGCTGGGACGGTCAATCGCTGGGCGGCAACGCCTCCTTCGGTTCCGGCCGGCCAGTGGGCCCAGGCGGCTTTGAAGAGGTCGGGATAATTCGCGGCTGAGGGGGTGACGACGGTGGCGGGTCCAATCGCGACGGAGCCGCAGTCATCATACAGCGTCAGACTGTGGAGGTCGCATTCGGTTCCGTTTTTGTAGAAGCAGAAATGGGTGGACCGACCTTTTTCGAAGAATACTTCCAGATTCCCGCCGGTGTCCAGACATTTCTGGGCTTCCGGCAAAGTCCATTGGATCTCAAAAGTGGGAATGGGGGTGGGGGAGGCTGAGGGTGTTGGCGTGGCCGGCTGGGCCGTAGGAGTTTTTACAGGGGAGCTATTGCTCCGGTCCAATTCATACCAGTGACATGGATCATCGGTGGGAGATTCTTCGATTAGCTGTTGGATATCTTCCCCATGGGAATCAAATTCAGCACCGTTGCTTCTGCGGGCACTGTTGTAATCTTCTGTGTAATGCAATTTCCAAACCTGATTTTCAGGGATGAAAATGAACAATCTACAGGCCCGGCCGATGGGGTAGCCGGCCTGATTCCAGCCTCTGTAATCGGAAGGGGATAATTGATCGGAGTTGTATTTCAGATAGGCGAAGGCGCGGATTTTATCCGGGCTGTATTCCCATACCCATACCTTGACGATATCGACCGAAGTGGCCGGGATAGCGAAATCCGTAGGTCGGAGTGGATCGGTAATTTCACCGAGGGTGATTAGTTGATGCTGCCTGGGATAATCGGGAGTCCGCCGTTTTAGATAGTCAGCGGTGGCCAACGATCTTTGAAGCTCGTAATTATAAACAGCCTTCTCGCTGTACCATTGATCTTCAAAGTTCCGGATCAGGGCTTTGACCTCTTCGCCGTGCTGAGCGGTCAGAGCGGCGCGGGCGCTTTCTTGTTCGGCTTCTTCCTGATATTCTCGAGCGAGTGGGGCGAAGATTTCATAGGTTTTCCAGCAGAAAACGGCGGCGCAGAGGCAGCAGAGGATGCCTGCGATCAGGAGGATAGTTTTTTTATTCATGGCTTTTTTCTTATGGGCACGATTCTTCTGCTTTCATCCTTCGGAGTGTTGTTCTCCGCCGGCGCTTGGGGTTTGAAAATAGCCGTACGGGCCCTCTATTCCCTCCCCGGCCCTCCCCTTTCTCCCAAAGACGCAGATGGGAGAAAGGGGAGGGAGTTTGTTTTCAGGGGGATTTGTGCGCCGCAGACGGCGCGCAAATCCCCCCTTCTCCTTGAATGTTTACCGTTGCAATATCGTATAAGTTACCCGGATTTCATCGCCAGGGTGCCGGGGACACAGAGAAAAAAGCCCGTGTTTGTGCGCGCATTCTTATGCGCGCACAAACACAAACAAAAAAATTCTCTCTTCCCATCCGGCGCGGCGCCTTTTACCCAACAAAAGCCTTTTGCGGGACGTGAAAACAAACTTCAGCGATAGAAAATGGGTTTTAGAGCGCCGTCTTTGAAAAAAGCCAGGTTACTTTTGCGGTGGTGCGTTTTATCTCTCCATGTCGGGACGGTACTTAAAGATTTCGGCGAGCAGTTCATTGTTCTCTTCATTGCAGAAGAGCTGTAACGGGATCGCGTCCCACATTCCCATCAAGGATTTGCCTCGAAATTGGGTTTTTATTGGGGGCGATATGAATTCCAGGCCGGCGTGGGTGGTGAGAAGCACTGATTTTCCCCACAGAGAGCGTTGGGATTTGATGGCTTGCAGGTTGTCCCAGGATGAAAAAAGGACGATTCCCTGGCGTTGATAGGCAATTCCCTGGGGGGAGAGGGCCAGACTGGCGAAAATCCGTCCGAAGGCTTCGCTGAGCAGCAATACCGGCGGCGTGGCGAGAAATCCATAGCTGATCATAAGGATTAACAGGGGTAGGGGATCGGCGGCAGGATCGTAATCTCCTATAATAAAAGATTGATAGAGCCAGAGGAGCACCACGGTTATCATGGTAATTGACAGGGCGCCGTAGACAGCGCCTGCCTTTATGTAAAAGCGGCGCTGTTGCGGTAAAATGGAAAAGGTTTTTATGTCTGAGGGGCGCATAGTTTACCTGAATAATAATCCTTGAATAGATCCCGGGATGTAATCAACCAGTCTGGAATATTCTACCTTTGATTGCCGGGCGTGTCAATTTTATAGTTGATTTTCACTGGAATGTATTGTGTTTATTTTGATATGAGACTTTCTGTCAGATATGATCTGCGGGATGGAGCGAGGGAAAGGATTGAGCTATGAAAGAGTATTACGATTATGGGGAATGGGTCACCCGGGTGCTGCGGAGTGAATCCGAATTCAGCTATCGCTATATTTACGATGCTTACTCATTGGCGAAGTATCCTTTTTCGAGCGGGTTATATTACGTCCTTGAGACCAGAACGACGGCTGAGGGGAAACTGGAATACGGCCTTCAAAATCAGGAGAATAATTATGCTTTGATTCTCCAGGGGGATCAGGGCCGGGATGATTTTGTGGAGTATCTTATTCAACGGTTTTGTCCCGACACCCGGGATATGGAGGCCTGGCATAATAAACGCCACGACTGGTATGTGGACGATCTGGACGATTGGGTGGATAAGGACGGCAATCCGTTTCGGGGATAAGCTGTCTACTCTCCTTGACGATATTTTTAATTGGTGTTATTCTAACGGAGAAATTTCGTTGATTTGCCGGGTGCGAACCCGAATTAAAGGATGGGGGGATTCTGTTTATGGGCCATCGTTCTCTTCTGACTACAGCCCAAAGGGATGAATTGGCGGCGTTGGTGGATCTGGTCAATCGGATCGGCTGTGAGCCGGAGGTTCCGGCTGCCCCGCCGGTCCATTCTTTTCGAGAACGGATGGGGCGCGTTTCGCAGTTACGCCTGGTGCGACCCCCGATGGCCCGGCTGGAGGCCCGATTGGTGGTGGCCGAGCTGGCCCGGGAGGCTTTGTTGGAGCTGGAACAGATGACCCGGGAGTATGACCGGGAAGATCAACTGGAGTGGCTGGCGATGATGGAGCCCGTGAACTGACCATTGATGGGGCTGCCGAAATCGGCAGGATGATTCTGGATTGGCAAAGCGCCGGTCTGTAAAGACCGGCGCTTTGTTGTATGAATCGATCAGCGCGGTGGGCGCTTTAACATCCCGCAAAAGGCTTTTGTTTGCTATAAAACGACGCGCTGGATGGGCAGAGAGTTGTTTTTATTCATGTTTTCGGCGGCTTCAGAAAGCCGCCGAAAACATATGCTTTTTCTCTTGTTTTCCAGGTTAACCACGCAGTTCGGCATTATAATTCATTGCCGTTTTAGTGAATTGTGCTAAGCTAGCGGGGTTTTCTGATGGTATTGAAATTGAAAGGAATTCACTTCATGCATCTGCACTCGTTGGCCGCCTATTTACCTGAAGACCGTTACCGCGCTCTGGCCGATGGGAAAACGTTACCGGATCGCAGCCGGGGAAGCTGTCTCTTTGCCGACATTTCCGGGTTTACTTCTTTGACGGAATCGCTGACTTATACCTTGGGGCCACGCCGCGGCGTCGAGGAATTGATCCGGCAAATCAATGAGGTGTACGATGCCTTGATTGCGGTGGTCGAGCTGTACGGCGGCAGCGTGATAAGTTTTGCCGGGGATGCCATTATCTGCTGGTTTGACGGCGATGGGGCGCGGGAAGCGGTCACGGCGGCTTTGGAATTGCAGAAGGCGATGGACGGTTTTCCGGCGCTGGAGATCAAAGTGGCGGTGACTACGGGCCCGGCGCGGCGCTTTGTTGTGGGCAATCCGTCCGTGCAGCGGCTGGATGTCCTGTCCGGGGAGACGATTGCCCGACTGGAAATCCTGGAGCAGATGACCTGTCCCGGCAGTGTGATTGTGGATGCGATAACGGCGGCGGTTTTGGAAGAGGCTTTGGTGATGGCGAGTTGGTGCGTTGCGGAGAGCGGGGAGCGTTTTGCGGTGGTGCAGGAGTTGACGTCGGCGGCATCGCAGATCGTGCCTCAGCCGCTGCCGGCATTGGAGGCTGAGAGTTTGCGCCCCTGGATCCTGCCGGCGGTCTGGGAACGGGAACAGAATGGACATGGGCTCTTTTTGACTGAATTGCGGCCGGCGGTAGCCTTCTTTTTGAATTTCAGCGGATTGGATTACGATGCCGACGATGAAGCCCCGGCGAAACTCAATGAATTTGTCGTTCAGGTTCAGGCGCTTTTGAACCGGTATGAGGGCGTGCTGTTGCAGGTCAATATGGGCGATAAGGGGAGTTATCTTTACGGGCTCTTTGGCGCGCCGACGGCCCATGAAGACGATGCCTGGCGGGCCGTTCAGGCGGCCTGGGAACTGCAATGGCTGGCGATGGGGCAACTCTGGTTGACCGGGGTGCAGATTGGAATTACTCAGGGAGTGCTGCGGACCGGTGCTTATGGCGGGACGCGGCGCCATATTTATGGCGCTCTGGGGGACGAGGTCAATCTGGCGGCGCGGTTGATGCAGGCGGCCGGGTCGGGCCAGGTCTTGTTGAGCAATCCGGTTTATCAGGCGGTCAAGGCAGCGTTTTCCTGTGAATCTCTACCTTTGTTTCAGGTAAAAGGCAAGAATGATTGGATCGAGGTCTGGCAGCTCGTGAGCCCGGTTCCGCATAATTCAATCCGTCGCCATGAACCGGTTTATGCTTTGCCGATGGTGGGGCGTGAGCGGGAACTGCTGCTGGTTTCAGAAAAGTTGAATCTGGCGCTGGAAGGTCGGGGACAGATGGTCGGGATTGTGGCGGAGGCCGGGATGGGGAAATCCAGACTGGTTTCTAAGATTGTTGGAATGGCAGCTGCGCGGGGGATGCCGGTTTATTACGGTGCCGCCCAATCTTTCGGGACTCATAACCCTTATCTGGTCTGGCGCGACATCTGGCGCGAATTTTTCGGACTTGATCCGACCCAGCCGATTCTCGATCAGATTGAGGCGGTGGAACAGACACTGGCTGGAATTGATCCATTGTTTGTCCAGCGCGCTCCTTTGCTGGACATTGTGCTGGATCTGGCGATTCCGGAGAACGATTTGACTCAGAATCTGGACGCCCGGCAGCGCAATGAATCGTTGACGGCGCTGTTGGTGGATTGTTTCAAGGCTTTTGCTTCGCGCAGCCCGCTGGTTTTGATTTTGGAGGATCTGCATTGGATGGATGCGTTGTCCTACGATTTATTGAAGGCTATCGGCCGAAATCTGGCCGGGTGGCCGGTGTTGTTTGTGATGGCTTATCGTCCTCCTGAGGTTGATCAACTGCCGTCTTCTTATTCGGCCTGTTTTACAGAGATCGTTTTAAGTGAATTGACCGCGGAAGAATGTCGGCAATTGATCGAAAGCAAAGCCGGGCACTACTATCCGGAAATCAACCGCAGCCTGCCTTCCCGGTTGGTCGAACGAATGCTGGATCAGGCTCAGGGTAATCCTTTTTATCTGGAAGAGTTGTTCAATTATCTGCGCGATCACGATCTCAATCCCTACAATCCTAAAACTGTCGATCAGCTGGAACTGCCGGACAGTTTGCATATGTTGATCCTCAGTCGCATCGATCAGCTAAGCGAGCGGGAAAAAGCAGTGCTCAAGGCGGCCAGTATTATCGGGCGGGTTTTTAAAGTTTCCTGGTTGCAAGGGTATTATCCTGCATTGGGAGAGCTTTCCGAGATTGCAGCGGATCTGGATCATTTAGAGCGATTGGATATTACGCCGCTTGACAGTCGAGAGCCGGAGCTGGTGTATATGTTCAAACATATCATCACTCAGCAGGTGGCTTATGAGAGTTTGCCCTATGCCACGCGGGCGCAGTTGCATGAGCAGCTGGCCCAGTATCTGGAAGCGACCTGTTTCGATGCGTTGCCTTTGGATATGCTGGCTTACCATTATGGCCTGAGCGATAATCTGCCGAAGACGGTGGAATATTTACAGCGGGCGGCGCAGGCGGCGCAGGCGGCCTTTGCCAATGATGCGGCGCTGGATTATTACGAGCGCTTGCTTCCGTTGTTGACCCGGCCGGAGGAGCGCATTGAGTTACAGCTTACATGGGGCGCGGTATTGGAATTGATCGGGCAATGGGATCGGGCGGAAACCCATTATTGGGACGCTTTGACGATTGCTCAGGCGCAGGAAGTGACGGCGGCGACCATACGTTCCCGGCTGGCTCTGGGAAAGCTGCTCTGTCAGCGGGCAGATTATGCCGTGGCGCTCAAATGGCTGGAAGGGGCGAAGGCGGAGGTGGAATCTTCGGGCGATCAATCCAGCCTGGGCCCGATAGAGATTGAAATGGGATTTGTTTATTTGCGCCAGGGGGATATGGATCTGGCGGAGCAATATCTGAAAGATGGATTTGTCCTGGCCCGGCAGGTTGGGGATCGTTTTGCGATTGCCCGGGCTCTCAATCTGCTGGGAAATCTCTCCTTTTATCGGGGAGAGTATGATGCGGCCGGTTCGTTTTATGCAGAAAGTCTGGCTTTGAAGCGTGAATTGGGCGATTGGGGAGGAATATGCAGAACTCTGTGTAACCTGGGCATGGTCGCTTTTTATAAAAACGATTATGTTGCTTCCCGAGCCATCCATGAAGAAGGGTTGGCGCTCAGCCGCAAAATGGGCGATAAATCGTTGATTTCCGCTCTGTTATCTAATTTTGGGGATACGGTTTGCATGCTGGGGGATTACGGGACCGCTCAGGAGGTTTTGGAAGAGGGCCTGGGACTGGTGCGAGAAATAAGAGATCGCTGGAATGAAACGGCGATCCTCAACAGTCTCGGTGAGGTGGCCTTTTGTCAGAATCTCGATGGGGAAGCACAGACATATTTCGAAGAAGGGTTGGCTTTGGCCCGGGAGATCGGCGATGGGTCCAGTATTGCTTTTTCCCATTTGTGTTTGGGCCTGGTTGCGCTTGTCCGGCGGCAGGGCGATGAAGCCGGGAGACTGATTTCCGAAGCGCTTCGATTACATCGAGAGATCGGCCATCGGGCCGGAACGATTTGTGATTTGATCGGCATGGCGGGCCTGGCGATGGACCGGGATGATCCGTTGCGAGCGGCAAAGCTGACCGGCGCGGCTTATGCTTTGTTGGGCGAAAATCCCCATATGGAATCTATCGTGCGCTCGATTTATGACGATACGGTGGCGGCTGCCCGGGCTGCTTTAGGGCCGGCGGCTTTTGATGCAGCCCGGGCTGAGGGAGCAAAGCTATCTATAGAAGAGGCCGTGGACTGTGCTTTAGAAAAGTGAGAGAGAAAAAGGCCGTACTGCGGAAAGAAAAGCCCATTTTGTCGGCGGCTTCAGAAAGCCGCCGACAAAATGAATAAAAATTCTCTCTTCCCATCCAGCGCGTCGTTTCTTATCGGGAAAGTATCTGTTGCGGGACGCAAGAACCGTTTTAATTCACACTTATGAATAGCCGCACAGGTAGAGAAAAAGCTCATTTTTTCGCGCGCCGTCTGCGGCGCGCGAAAAAATAAACAAAAAACTCTCTCTTCCCATCCAGCGCGGCGCATCTTGCGAAGAAAATACCCCTTGCGGGATGCTGCAAGGCCTCGGCCATACTGTCACAGATCAGGAACGCTTTAAGATCAGCGGTAAGAAGACTCTGCGGATGAGGATGGCCT
The DNA here is from genome assembly GCA_964501335.1 of uncultured Anaerolineales bacterium. GTDB lineage: Bacteria > Chloroflexota > Anaerolineae > B4-G1 > SLSP01 > CAZCTC01. Next base: position 126,920 of record CAZCTC010000007.1, read on the forward strand.
GTTCTGTCTGCGCTGCGATGGTGAGTTTAGAACCTATGGCCCGTGCCGTGTTGGTAATGAAGGTCACGGTGGTTAAGGCGTCGGTCTGCGCCGGGAAGGTGACCGTGACCTGTCCATAGGCCGGGATGGTCAGATCGGTGACCATTTCCGGGGCGGTCGTTGTGATAACGCCGGCCGTAGGCGGATCGAGCGTGATCGGCCCGGCGAGATTGAAGCCTGCCGGCAGCAGATCCCGCAGGGTGAGTCCGCCAATCTGAGCCCCGGCGTTCGAGAGGGTGAGCGTGTAGGTGATGAGCCGGTTGTGAATCAGGCTGGAGGTGTCTCCGGTCTGATGGAGATTGAGGCGCAAGGGTAAGGCGGCGATGCCCGTGGCAATGGAAACATCTCCGGTAAATACCAGTGTGGTGGTGACGCTGTAATCGGTGAGATCCACGACGGCCAGATTGGTTTCCTCTGTTTCTTCATCCGGCGCTCCGCTGACAGTAGGGTATCCCACAAAAACTTTGTTCCCGGCGACGGCGACGACATCGACGCCGAACAGCTGGCTGGAGCCGTGATGCGGCAGGGTGGCCACGCCCCCGGCGGCCAGACTGACCTGCCCGGGACCGGTGATGTTCAAGACGCCGAGCCGATGGCCGCTTTCGAACACGGTTTCGGTGATTTGGGTCATCAATGAGTTGACCACGGCATAGGCTTTGTCGCCGGCGGCATTGAAGGCGATGGATTGTACCGCTCCATGGGACATGACTTCACCCGTATCGGTGTTGGTATAGAAATTAAAGGTTCCGTGGAGCCCGGTCACCTCGCCGGTGAAGGACAGGACGCCGGGCGCAGTCAGTTTGAAGACGCCCACTGTGGTGGTGGTCGAATCACAGACGAGGAGCGTCTGGCCGTCGGGGGAGAGGACTACATTGACCGGGCGGATAAAATAGTGGTCGGTATCCGTGACCGGAATCCCTGCATGGGTATAGCTATAGGTGTTCATCTCCGAGATCCGTCCCTGATTGTCCATGAACAGGGTGTGGATCACACTGCTAAAATAGTTTGCCACGATGACGGTGCCGTCGGGGCCGACTTCGATGGCGTTGGCCATGACGTTTGAGTGCATCTTAACGTCAGAGGCCAGGGTGGCCGAGGGAATGTCGATGACCGCGATCCGGGGAGAAAAACCACCGTCCGTTACCAGGGCGTAGCGGCCGTCCGCTGAGATATCGATATCTTCCGCAAAGAAGGGGATGGTAACTGAAGCGATGAGGGAGGGCGAGAGGGGTGTGGTCATATCGACCAGGAAAACGGTGGAATCCCCAAAATTTGAAAAGAGAGCCGTGCGGCCGTCGGGCGTGACCGCGACGTCAAACCGCTGGCCGCCCTCGCTGCCCATTTGCCCATCCAGGAAGGGACCATAGACCTCGTTAGTGGAGGCATCGACCATGCGGAAGTTGGAAGTCGTAAAAGGCGGTGGATCTCCTGGGGTTCCATTCCCGGCATTGGACGTCAGAATCCAGTGTCCGCTGCCGGGCGTATCGGTATTGACGGTCAGGTGGATGGTTTCGGTGTCGGTATATTTCCCGTCGGTTACCTGGATGGTGGCTGTATAGGTTGCCATGGCTGCTCCAGGGGTCCAGCGGAAGTACCCGGTGTGGGCATCGATGGTGCCGATCGATCCCGGGGCCAGGGTATAGGTTATGGGCCGGGTGGGGATGTCGATTTGGGTCAGGCGAGCCGTGAAGAAGAACGGCGTCAGCGCATCGGCGATTTTGTCGCCGATGGGGACCAGCGTCGGGGGGGCTTCGACTTCAAAGACGACGATAATCAGGGATTTGCTGTCTTCCAATGCCCCGTCACTTACATGGAAGATGACCGTGTAAACGCCGAACCCATCGGCTTCGGAAGGCGTCCAGGTAAACCGACCGGTGTGGGGGTCCAGGTTGCCGACCAAATCTGAATCCTCATCCATCCAGTAGGTCAGGGTGTTGGTCGGGAGATCGGTATCGGTGACCGGGACGATAAAGTCCAGCGTGTTCAGTTCATTGACGGTGCGATAGCCGAGGCGTCCCATGATCGGCCTGACATTGATTTCATTGACCGTGATGGTGATGGTTTCAAAGGCGCTGCTGATGCCGTTGGTTACCCGGATGGTCGACGTGTAGTCGCCCGGTCCGGCGGCTTCGTCCGGCTGCCAGGTGAAATCGCCGTTGGGCTGAATGGTACCGGCGGAACCGGCATCCAGGGTGAAGGTCAAGACGCGGGATTGTGGATCGGTGGCGGTGGCTGTAAATGCCAGCCATTGCAGTTCATCGACTGTCTGGTTGCCGATGGGATCCAAGACCGGCGGCACATTGGGGTCGGCTTCGACGGTGAATGTGGCGGTGGAATTGACGGCCTGGAGGGTGCCGCTGACCATGGCCGTGTTGGAGACAGTTTCACTGTAATTGCCGGTTTGGGTCGCTACAAAGGTGAACGTGAGGATGGTGTTGTTGGTGATCGTTCCGTTCCAGCTGATCTCATCGTTGGTCACGCTGGCGCCGGGGTTGTCGATCCACCAACCGAAATCCACTGCGGCCGGCAGGGTGTCGGTCAAGATGACGGCGGTATCGCTCTCCACGCCCGTATTTTGGAGTGCTATGGTGTAGGTCACGGCGCTTTGATAGGGTACCTGGGTTGCGGGGGCGACCGATTTGGAGATGGTCAGGTAGGTGGGAGGGACTAACGCATCCAGGGAAATCGTTCCGGCCACTGAATGCGGAGGCGCGTTGAAGTTCTCGCCGATGATGTTCCATGGTAAATTCCACGGGGCGCCGGTGGTGTTGGGAATGGTGACGTTGACGCAGAAGTTGAAAGTGTTGGCGTACCAGGCTCCGCTTGTGTTGGGGTAACCGGAGGTTTGCCAGTAGACGACATTGTCGGCTTCTGTGCCCTCGGTGGTGGGTTGACCGACATTGCTCGGTGTGTTTGCTACCGAGTTGATCGTCCATTCGTCCGGCAGATTGACGTCAAACCGGCTCACATATTCGCCATCTGAGGTTGTTGTCGTCATGCTGAAACAGAGATTGGTAGGGGTGTTCAGCGTTGTTATGGGGTTGGGCGTGACTGAATTGACGGTGGACCCGCTTATATTTGCCCGAGCCGGTGTTGCGATCAGGCTCAGGGCCAGGATCAGGAACAGAATCCCGATACGTTTGGATAATATCATTTGAAAACTCCTTCGTTGTTTTCTATATTGAGAATATTGGGGTCTGTAAATTTATAAGTTCCCGAATTTTCAGGGGAAAACGCTATAAAAAAGAACCTCCTTTATTGGAGCATTAAAAGACCTGTGCGGTTAACCCGAAAAAGCGGGAGAAAAAAGCCGTATTGTTGCGCGCATTCTGATGCGCGCAACAATACAAACAAAAAACTCGACCTGTGCGGTTGGTCCGGAAAACACGGGAAAGAAAAGCCCATATTGTCGGCGGCTTTCTGAAGCCGCCGACAATATAAATAAAAATAATGCTCTCCCCCCATCCAGCGCGTCGCTTTTTACCGGAAAAGCACCGGTTGCGGAACACAAAACCGTTTTTAATTTATGCTAATGAACAACCGCACAGGTAGAGAAAAAGCCCGTATTTTTGAGCGCATTCTTATGCACTCAAAAATACAAATGGTAGATTTCTTTAAATAGTTGTTGATGGGTGGACGGGTAGTGGGGACATTTTTATTGTAAGTAAATTCTTCATATTGTCAAAACTGCAAATTTCTGGACATCTCTTGTATCAATGATATAATATCCGCTACCTCACGAGCGGCGGCAGATATGCGGATCTGCCGCTTTTTATGTTGCCTGATCACTGCATCCAACTGATTGCAGTCATTTGTGATAGTGCCTTACACTCAAGCAAGGGGGGAAACAGCAAAGAAAGTATGGCAGGTTCACAGCAGAATCCCACGTTCGCGGCTCGCAAATATAAATCCTATTCGTTAAGCAATTATCGGCAGCTATCACAAATCGCCGCTCTTTCGGAAGAACAGCGTTTTGCTGTTGAAGTGGTCGGGCAGATCTTTCCCTTCAAGACGAACAGCTATGTGGTAGAAGATTTGATTGATTGGAGCAACGTTCCTGAAGACCCCTGTTTCAACCTCAATTTTCCCCAGGCAGAGATGTTGCAACCCCGGCATTTTTCCACGATTGCCGATTTGCTTAAACGGGGGGCATCCAGGGGGGAACTTCTGGTTGCCGCCAACAAGATCCGTTATGAACTCAATCCTCACCCCGCCGGGCAGTTGCATGACAATGTGCCTTCGATGGACGGTGTCATGCTGCACGGGATGCAGCATAAATATAAGGAAACGGTCCTCTTTTTCCCCAGCCAGGGGCAGGCCTGTCATGCCTATTGCACCTTTTGTTTCCGCTGGCCCCAGTTTGTCGGGATGAATGAATTGAAATTTGAGGCCCGTCAGGTTGAATTGCTGGTCAAATATCTCAAGGCCCATTCTGAAATTACGGATGTGTTGTTCACCGGGGGCGATCCGCTGGTCATGAACAGCAATGTGCTGGCAAGCTATATCGATCCCTTGCTGGAAGCTGATTTGCCGAACCTTACCACGATTCGCATCGGGACCAAATCGCTGGCCTATTGGCCTTACCGCTTTGTCAGCGACCCCGATACGGAGGATTTGCTGAATCTATTCCGCAAAGTCAACGCGGCAGATAAACGGCTTTCCATTATGGCCCATTTCAACCATCCTCGTGAGTTGCAAACGCCGGTGGCCCGTCTGGCCTTGCAGAGAATCCGCGAGACCGGTGCGGAGATCCATACTCAGACGCCGTTGCTCAATCATATCAATGCAGACCCCGCGCTCTGGATTGAACTCTGGCGGGAGCAGGTGCGATTGGGCTGTCTTCCTTATTACATGTTTATCGTTCGGGATACCGGCGCGCAACACTATTTCGGGGTGCCGTTGGTCCAGGCCTGGGATATTTTCCGCGAGGCGTATAGGGCTGTAAGCGGTCTGGCCCGTTCGGTGCGGGGCCCGGTGATGTCGGCCCATCCGGGTAAAATCCATGTCGTTGGGGTAAACGATCTCAACGGCACGAAGTTGATCAATCTTCAGTTTTTGCAGGGGCGCAATCCGGAATGGGTGTTGAAACCTTTCTATGCGGAATATGACGCCCAGGCGCTTTGGTTGAGCGACTTGAAGCCGGCGTTCGGAGCAGAGCGGTTCTTCTTTGAGGATAAGCAGTAATTCGATCGAGCTATCCTGAAAATAAGCCGGACCAGAAAGATTCACCACGGAGACACAGAGGCCACAGAGAAGAATTTAGAGAAAAATCTTCTCTTCTTCTCTGTGCTCTCTGTGACTCTGTGGTGAAATTTCTTTTCATTTTTATTCCTTGGGTTCCACTCCCCGTTTCTTTGCTTCCAGTTCCTCCAACCATGCCGCCAGCTTTTCTTCTGATAACGATTCCAGCGTTGTCTGCAAGGATTGTTTGGCCGATTGGCGGCGTCCGATAATTGGACGTAGTTGTGGGGTCTCCGGCTCTTTCGTTGTGTCTGCCTGTTGACCGGCGATTTCGGCGGCCAGTTCCGCAATGGTCGGATGATCGAAAAGATGCTGTAACGGCAGCGCAAAATGGAGTTGCTGCCGGATACGGGCCACCAGTTGAGTTGCTTTCAGGGAATGGCCTCCCAGGGCAAAGAAATCGTCATGGATGCCGATGGGAGAGCGTTCCAGCACCTGCTGCCAGAGTTCTGCCAGCGTGGCTTCCAGCGGAGTGCGGGGCGCAACGTAGGCTGTGGCGGCTTCCGGGTTCACTTCCGGCGGCTCCGGCAATGCCTGCCGATTGATTTTACCGTTGGCGGTCAGCGGCCACTGCGCCATTGCGACAAAAGCGGTCGGCACCATATAAGGCGGAAGCCGGTCGCGCAGAAGCTGCCTGATCGTGGGCAGATCGGGCGGATTCTCCGTCAGGAGATAGGCCACCAGCCGTGAGTCGCCGCGGGCATCGGGCCGGGCCATGACGACGGCCTCCTGGATGCCGGGACAGAGGGCCAGGGCGGCTTCGATTTCTCCTAACTCGATGCGCAGTCCCCTTACTTTCACCTGTTGATCCAACCGGCCCAGAAATTCGATATTCCCGTCGGTGCGATAGCGCACCAGATCCCCGCTGCGATAGAGCCGGCCGCCGGCCTGATCCCCAAAGGCATCCGGAATGAAGCGTTCGGCGGTCAGGGCGGGACGCCGGAGATAGCCTTCCGAGACGCCCGGTCCCCCGACATACAATTCGCCCGGCACCCCTGTGGGGCAGAGCTGACCGTGGGGATCGAGGATATAGAGGGTATTGTTGGCCGAGGCTTTTCCAATGGGAAGCACGGTCTGAGCGGACTTATCGAAGTCGGCTTTGCCCGGCAGGGCAAAGATGGCGCAGTTGATGCTGGTCTCGGTGGGGCCGTAGCCGTTGTAGAGCCGACAGTGGGCGTCGACCTGTGTGTAGATCAGCTCGGCCAGTTCCGGCGTGAAGGCTTCGCCGCCCAGATGGACGATCTCCAGCGTCGGCAGGCTCTCGCTGACCGACATCAGGCTTTTGAAGAAGGCCGGTGTGGCGTGAATGGTGTTGATGGCCTGCGTCTGAATGTAGTCGGCATAGTTGCTCAAATCGTCCCGCGCCGCCTGGGGCAGGAAGTGGACTGTGCCGCCGGCCCATAGGGTGGTCAGCAATTCCATCACGCCGAAATCGAAGCAGTGGTTGAGCGTTTGCAGGATGCGGGTGTGCTGATCCAGCCCGAAATAGGAGAGGCTCCATTGCATCAGCGGCGTGAGGTTGGCGTGCGTGATGGGCACCCCTTTCGGCTGACCGGTGGAGCCGGAGGTAAAGATCACGTAGGCGATCTGGCTGGTACTGCCGGGTATCGGCAGGGTTGATTCCCGGTCGATTCGATCCGGGATGTTGTAACAGATCGGAGTGTCCGCCTGTGGGGAGGGACACTCATCCAGACAGAGGATCTGCTTTACCGTCGGGGCCTGGGCCGCAATTTGACAGGCCAGCGCCAGCTGATCCGCTTCGGTGACCAGGACGGTAAGCCGGCAATCGTTTGCCACAAAGGCCAGCCGGCCGGCCGGATGCCGGGTGTCCAGCGGGACAAATCCCTGACCGGCCTGTAAGATGCCCAGCATCCCGGTCAGCACATGCGGATTCTGGCCGACCAGCAGGCCGGTGAGGGTTCCTTCTGAGGAGAGGTTATGCAGCGTGTGGGCCAGGGCGCCGGCTCGCTCGATCAACGTTTGATAGGTGAGCTGTTCCGCACCGCAGCAGGCGGCGAGGGCGGTGGGCTGTTGGGCGGCCCGGGCCAGAACCGGCGTTTCCAGCCGCTGCGACAGGCTGTAATCCCGGCCGGTGCGCCCCCATTCCCACAGGCGCCGGCGTTCTTCTTCCGGTAAGATCGGCAACGTGGCGATCGATCGGTCCGGGCCGGCGACGATCTGTTGCAAGAGCATCGTAAACTGGGCCTGCAATCGGACGATGGTAGCTTCGTCAAACAGGTCGGTGTTGTATTCCACGACGGCCAGGGGGCCGGTCGAAGGAAAATCTACGATGAGCGTGAGATCGAACTTGGAGGTGCCGGTATCGATCTCTTCCACAAAGCGGAGTCGGGCTTCCGCCAGGGAAACGGTTTCCAGCGGCATATTCTGCAACACAAAGAGGGTCTGAAACAAGGGGTTACGATCGGTTGTGCGGGGGAGGCCCAGCGCTTCGATGAGCTTTTCGAGCGGCAAGTCCTGCCGGGTATAGGCGTCCAGGGTGTTCTGCCGCACTTTGCGCAGCAAGGCCCGGAAGGTCAGCCCCGGCTCGATCCGGCTGCGGAGCGGCAGGGTGTTGACGAAAAAGCCGATCAGTCCCTCGATTTCAGAGCGGTTGCGGTTGGCGCTGGGGACGCCGAGCGCAAAATCTGTCTGCCCGGTGTAGCGGTAGAGCAGCACTTCAAAGGCGGCCAGCAGCACCATGAAGAGGCTGGCGTTTTCCTGCCGGCCGATCTGCTCCAGCGCCGGGATCAGCGCCGGAGGCAGAGGCTGTGCCCGGCGGGCGCCGCGATAGCGCTGTGCGGCTGGGCGGGACCGGTCGGTGGGGAGTGCCAGGGGCGGCGGCGGCGGTGTGAATTGCGCCTGCGCGGCGGCCAGCTTCTCTTGCATCTCGGGGGAAAGCTGTTCCTGGCGTTCCCAGTGGGCGAAATCCGCATATTGGATCGGCAGTGCGGGCAGGATCGGCGGAACATTCCGGGCGCCGGCCGTGTAGAAGGCGGCCAGTTCGTCGAGCAGGACGCCGGTCGACCAGCCGTCGGAGGCGATGTGATGGATGGTGAGCAGCAGTTCGGCCTCCTGATCGGTGAGCCGGATCAGGGCGGCGCGCAGCAGCGGACCCCGGCGCAGATCGAAGGGGCGTTGGGCCTCTTCGCGGTAAAATTCGGCGCTGCGGCGGGACCGTTCGGTCGGGGAGAGCGTCCGCAGATCCAGGCAGGTCAGTTCGAGGGGAGACGGCGGCAGGAGTTCCGCGACGGTTTCCGGGCCATCATCGGAGAAGACGGTCCGCAGCGTTTCGTGCCGGTTGACGATTTCGCTCAGGCTCTGTTCCAGCAATTGCGGATCGAGCCGGCCGCTGATGTGGAAGAGGGCCGGGATGTTGTAGAGGGGGCTTCCCGGCACCAGTTGTTCCATAAACCACAGCCGTTGCTGCGCGGATGAGAGCGTGCGCCGGCTTTCCGGCGGGCGGGGGGGGAGCGGAGCGAGAGCGCGGGCTTCTGCGATCTGCGGAGTCAGCGCCTCGGCCAGATCGGCGATGGTGGGATGTTCGAAGAAGAAGGGCAATGAGAGGGTGACGCCGAAAAGCTGGTGGAGGCGTGCGACGATCTGAGTTGCCAGCAGCGACTGTCCGCCCAGGGCGAAGAAATCATCATGGATGCCGATCGCTTCCCAATGGAGCTGTCGTTGCCAGAGCGCCGCGATCACGGCTTCGATGGGGGTGCGGGGGGCGGTATAGGCCGTGGCGAGCAGCGGACGGCGCCCCTGCGGGAGCGGCAGCGCGGCGGTGTCGATTTTGCCGTTGGGCGTCAAAGGGAACTGCGGCAGGGAGATGAAAGCCGCCGGCACCATATAATCGGGCAGGCGTGCCGCCAGGTAATCCCGCAGGTCGGCGGCATCGCAGGGAATCTCCGGAGCGCCGATCAGGTAAGCGACCAGTTGTTGGGTTTCCGACGGCTCTGCGGCGACGGCGTTTCCTTCTTCGGTCTGGAGTTGTTGTGCCAGCCGACGACGCTCTTCCGGGGTGAGCCGGGAGACCCGCGCAAAAAGGGTTTCCATAAAGGCGCCTCCTGGTTTTTGGCGTTAGAAATACGATTGCAGCGTTCCGCGCCGGCGGACATCCAGGGTGGCGCAGTGGAAGGAGCCGCCCAGGGCGTTGAAGTTGCGGAACGGGCAGAGGATCGGCTCGAAACCCCATTCCTGGAAGGCTTCGATGATCGGCGTTTCTTCTTTTTCCACGATGACCCGCTTCTCGTCCAGCATCAATACATTCATGTTGATCCAGGAACTGCTCATGTAAAGCGGCGAGGTCCGGCTGTCGGCGGGATAGGGGGCGTATAAGACATCCCAGTTTTTGAACATCGGCGGCAGCGGTTTGATCCGTTCGGGATTGACCAGGACTTTACCGGGGGCGAGCGGCATGAAGGTGGCGTCGATGTGCATGGGGTGGCTGTCGTTGACTTCCAGCACATGCACATTGTAGTCGGGGCCCAGGTGGCGGCGCACCCATTCGATGCCGAAGCGGTTGGTGACATGGCTCTGCTGGACGAAGATGTCTTTGCCGCAGCGGATGAAGTCGGCGGCGTCGAAGGTGGGCTCGAATTCGTTGACGGCATAGATCATCGCTTCGCCGGGGCCGGTTTCCCGATAGTTCGCATTGAAGAGTTCATCGGTCAGTTGCGGTTTGGGGGCGCTGGTCCAGCGGGCGCCGCGCTGGAAATATTCTTTTAACAGGGGGCGGTAGGCCGCGGTTTCATAGTAACGCACCCGCCAGGCCATCGGTACTTCGATGATTTCATTGCCGATGACCAGGAAGGTGTCGCGCGGCATGGCGGCGTAAAGGCCGCAGGGGCTGCTCCAATGTGGGGTGGCATAGGGTTGATTGTAGTCTACCAGCGCCGGGCGGCGTACGGTGACGCCTTCCGCTTCCAGGATATGGACGAAGCCTTCCAGTTCTTCCCGGGCGGCGGCTACCAGATCCTGGGGAAAGGGCTGACCGCCCCGGCTGCGGAAGAAATCCCATTGATCGGCCGGCACGGTGGCCTGCACGGTGAGATGCCAGTTTGGAATCATGGCGCCGTCGGCTACGCCCACGATAACTTCTTCCAAAGGATCCCATTCGTTGTAGGAATTGACGACGGGGGTTGTATCTGTCATGGACATATCGGATAACTCCTTAAATAATTTGATTGCATTGTTGCATCGTTGTTTGTCTTGAAAACAGGCCGGGCCTTGTAGCATCCCGCAAATGATTCTTTCCCCGTAAGGTACGACGCGCTGGATCGGGGGAGAGAGTTATTTTTTATTCATGTTTTCGGCGGCTTCAGAAAGCCGCCGAAAACATGGGCTTTTTTTGCCTCCGTCGCATTAGCAATCGCCTTCTTAAGCCCTGAAGGGGCGTGCTAAGGTAGCCTGGGGTGAAGCCCCAGGAACCCACGCCGCAAATGATTCTTTCCCCGTAAGATACGACGCGCCGGACGGGTAGAGAGAGTTATTTTTATTCATATTTTCGGCGGCTTCAGAAAGCCGCCGAAAATATGGGCTTTTTTTCAGACCAATTGCACCGGTCGAGAGTTATTTTTGTTCATATTTTCGGGCGCATCAGAATGCGCACGAAAACATAGGCTTTTTTTCAGACCAATTGCACCGGTCGAGAGTTATTTTTGTTTATGTTTTCGCGCGTATCAGAATGCGCATGAAAACATGGGCTTTTTTCCAGACCCATTGTACAGGTCGAGTGTTTTTTGGGATGCAAATTCTTCCGGCCGACAGATCATTACGTTTCACGCATCACGTTTCCCCTGTCAGGGTTCACGTTCTGCTTCAATCTCCCGCAGCCGGCGGTCGATTTGATCGGGTGGATAGGTCAGGATATGGGCCAGGAGGGCGGTGTCGTCGGTGGCGTCGGAAATAACGGGGTTGCTGTCCGGCGCTGCTGTGACGGGGCGCGCCAGGACGACGGCCTCCTGGACGGCGGGATGTTCTCTCAGGCGGCTTTCGATCTCTCCCAGCTCGATGCGGAAGCCGCGCACTTTGACCTGACGGTCTACCCGGCCCAGGAATTCGAGGCTGCCGTCGGCGAGTGTGCGTACCAGATCGCCGGTGCGATACATCCGTGCGCCGGGATCGGTGCTGAACGGGTCCGGCAGGAATTGGGCGGCGGTGAGCGCCGGGCGCTGGAAATAGCCGCGGGCCACGCCGATCCCGCCGACGTAGAGCTCTCCCGGTTCGCCGGGGACGACGGGGGAGAGATCCGGATTCAGCAGGTAGAGCCGGGCGCCGGCGACCGGGAAGCCGATGGGGACGGTGGTCTGGAGGGCGTCGGAACGGCATTCCCAGTAAGTCGTATCGATGCAGCATTCGGTCGGACCGTAGAAGTTGTAGAGGGCGGCCGACAGGCCGGCAAAGAAACGGGCCTGGAGGGCGGCCGACAGTGCTTCGCCGCCGCTGATCAGATAACGCAGGCTGGTGCAGGCCGGGGCGCCCGGTTCTTCCAGGAAAACGCGCAGCAACGACGGCACAAACCCGGCCAGGGTGATGCCCTGTTCCTGGATCAGATCGACCAGATAACGGGGATCGCGTTGACTGCCGGGGGCGGCGGCTACCAGCGTCGCCCCGGCGATCAACGGCGTGAAGAGTTCCCAGATCGAGACATCGAAGCTGAGCGATGTCAGTTGCAGCATCCGGTCGGCGGGCGTGGTGGGAAACAATTCCTGCCCCCACAGCAGGCGATTGCAGAGGGCGCGATGCGAGAGCATCACGCCTTTGGGGGTGCCGGTGGAGCCGGATGTGTAGATCATGTAGGCCAGATTGTCGGGATGGAGGCGGCTTTCAACCGGCGTGATCGGTTCGCGATCCAGCAAGGCCGTCTGATCCAGACAGAGCGGCTGTGCCGGGGTTGCGGGCAGGCTTTCTTTTAGCGCGGATTGGGTGAGGAAAACCGTCACCTGCGCATCGTTTAGCATAAAAGCGATACGTTCCGGCGGATAGGCAGGGTCGATCGGGACATAGACGCCGCCTGCTTTGATCACGCCCAATACGGCTACGATCAATTCCAGCGAGCGTTCCATGCCGACGCCGACCCGCACTTCCGGTCCCACTCCCCGGCTGCGCAGGAGATGCGCTGCCTGATTGGCGCGTTCGTCCAGCTCCTGATAGGTCAGAGTCTGTCCGGCATACCAGACCGCCGGCAGAGCGGGTGTCCGCCGTACCTGTGCTTCCAGCAATTCCGGCAGCGTTACATCACGATCCATAACCTCAGTCTCCCTTTTCAACGGTCAATTGTTGGCGATCGATCAAGTCCTGGAGCGCGTCCTTATCGGTCACGGCAATTGCATCGGGGATGGCGTCGGGAATGATGATCTCAAGGTCGCGCAACGGCCGGTAACGCAGCGCCAGGGCCGATAGAATGACGATCAATCCGCCGGTGGCCAGGGCTGTGAGTCCCATCTCTCGCCCGGTCCCTGTGCCGATGACGGCCCCCAGGGCCGCGCCGAAGGAGCTGCCTATGAGTGGCGTGAAGAGGTGCTGTACGATGGCGTTGACGGTCAGGAAGCCCAGCGGCATCATGGCCCATCCCAACATCTGATTCATGGCCATCACGCGCCCTTGCAGCTCCAGCCCGACTTTGTTCTGGATCAGGGCCAGCCAGTGGGCGTTCAGCAGCGACATGGCCATGCCGGTGATGAAGAGTCCGGTGATGAAGAAGGCCGGCTCCGGCCGCAGCCCGATCAACATGGTGCCGAGCCCGTAGAGCAGGGCAAAGCCGAGCATGCCGTTCATGCGGCGACGCGTGCCGCCCCAGATTCCCATCATCAGACCGCCGATCAAGGCTCCGACGGCATTTAAGGTCATGGCGGTGCCCAGGACGGTTTCCGACGCTACGGAGAGTACGATCGGCGTGCGCAGGACGATGATCAGACTGACCAGATAGTTGAAGGCGGTGAAGAAGAGTACCATGGCGACAAAACTGGGGCGTTTGGTGATAAAGCGCCAGCCGCCGGTGATTTCGCGGAGCAGGGATTCTTCTTCACGGAAGAAGAGGGTGTCGGGAATGCGGATGAAGAAGAGGGTGCCGACGGCGAAGAGACAGGTGGTCAGATCGATTAAGATGATGTTGGTCAGGCCGATCAGGACCACCAATCCGGCTCCCAGCAGGGGCGCGAGGATGTTCGCCGAGGCGGTGGTGAATTGAATCAGACCATTGGCCCGCCCCAGGTATTGCTTGGGGACCAGCTGGGTGATGGCGGCCAGATAGGCGGGAAGCTGGAAAGCTCCCGCAATCGAGCCGACGCATTCGATCACATAGAGCTGCCAGATTTGCAGCTGTCCGGTGCCGATCAAATAGACCAGAGCCAGCGTGCTGAGCGCCGCGATCAAGTCGCTGATAATCATGACTTTACGCCGATCCCAACGATCGGCGATGGTGCCGGCGAACGGCAGGACCAGAATCCCCGGCAGGAAGGCGAAGAACTGGATATTGGCCAGAATCCCCATGTCGCCGGTCTTGTTATAGATCCAGACGCCCAGCGCAAAGGCGGTCAGCCCCGAGCCTAAGAGCGAGGCAAACTGTCCCAACGCCACGATGAAGAAGTTGAGCAGGTTGGGGGCGATGAGGGGGCGGGGCGCGGTCGGCGCGGCCTGCTGCCGGATCGGGCGTTCGCCCTGCCAGACGGCGCGCTGGTCGGCGATGACCCGGGCCAGTTCCGCCGACTGGTGTTTGAGGAAATAATGGCCCGCTTTGGGAATGACGGCCAGCTCCACTTTGGAACTGTAGGTTTCCCAGTTGCGATAGCGTTCCTGGTAAAGCTCCGTGGTCCGGTCGCCTTCGCCGACCACGCAGAGGATCGGCGCTTTGATTTGAGCTGCGGCGGGGGTCTGATCGGCTTCGGTGTAGAAATCTTCGGCCTCGCGCATATCGTGCCGCATGCTGTTCACGGCAAACTGGATCTCTTCTTCGGCCATGGTTTCCGAGAAGCCGCCCAGAACGCGCAGCCCCTCGTAGAGGCGGCGGTTCGACTGGCGCATTTCGGCCGGGAAGATCTTGTTCCACCATTCGAAAAGTTTGCCCGGCATGCGCGGGGTGGGGAAGGCGCCGGCCAGATAGACGCCCGTCAGGGTCACGCCGGCTTCTTCCAGGCTGCGGGCGACGGCCAGGGCGAGCGCCGCCCCGACGCAGTGACCGTAGACCGCCACCGGGCCGGGGATGTCGCGTTGGATTTCGGCGGCGCATTCCCGCGCCACCGCTTCGATGGGGCGGGTGGCTTCGTCGGCCCGGGAGAAATCGTGGCCGGGGATTTGCAGCGCATAGAGCGAGATCCCCGCAGGCAATGCTTCCGCCAGGGGGCGATAGACGATGGCGCTGCCGCCGCCGTAAGGGACGCAGACCAGAGAGAGTTTCTTCTGCGCGGCGGGAATGGGTTTGGTCAGTTCGTGGAGCAGCCCGGCGGGCTTGTCCGCCCCGCTGCTCAACTGCGCGGCCAGTTCGGCGATGGTGGGGTATTTGAAGAGGTCCATGACGCTGACCCCGCTGCCGATTTTGCGCACCACCCGGATCGCCTTGAAGGATTCGCCGCCGACATCGAAGAAGTTGTCGTGGACGCTCAGTTTTTCGACGCCCAACACTTCACGCCAGGCCGCGGCGACCTGTTCTTCGGCGGGGGTGCGCGGTTCGACCATCTCCACGCCGGATTCCACGCGGGTGTATTCCGGCGCGGGCAGTTTGAAGCGGTCGACTTTGCCGTTCGGGTTCAGCGGGATGGCGTCCAGAGTCACGAAGACGCCGGGCACCATGTAATCCGGCAGGCGCTGGCGCAGCGCTTCGCGGAGCGCGCCGATATTGTAGGCGGCGAGCTGCTGCGGCTGCGGGACGACATAGGCGACCAGCCGTTTGTCGCCGGGGGTATCCTCGCGGGCCAGCACCACGGCATCCTGGACGGTGGGCTGTTCGCAGATGAGCGTTTCGATCTCTCCGGCTTCGATGCGGTAGCCGCGGATCTTGATCTGGAAGTCGGTCCGGCCCATCAATTTCAGGGAGCCGTCGCTGCGGAAGAAGGCGAGATCGCCGGTGCGGTACATCCGCGCGCCGGGATCGGCGCTGAAGGGGTCGGGCACGAAGCGGTCGGCGGTGAGTCCCGGCCGTTTGAAGTAGCCGCGGGTGACGCCGCGTCCGCCGATGCAGAGTTCGCCGGGGACGCCGGGAGGCGTGGGCTGAAGGTGTTCATCGAGGGTGTAGACCCGGACATTGCCGATGGGATCGCCCAGCGGCAGGGTCGCCGCGCGGTCGGCGGGGATTTCATCGGGCACGACCTTGACCAGCGTGGCGCAGGTCGTCTCGGTGACGCCGTAGTGGTCCTGGACGATGCAGGCCGGGTTGAGCTGTTTGACTTTGGCGACGGTTTCCCAGTGGCTGGGCTCGCCGGTGAAGATGACCAGATGGCGCGGCACGATGGCGTCGGCGTCGGGGATGCTTTGCAGCGCGTCGTAGTGGCTGGGGACCAGTTTCAGGACATCGATGCGGTGCCGGCGGAAATATTCGACCAGGGCCGCCGGATCGGTGGCCCGTTCGTAAGCCACGATGTGCGTCGTGCCGCCGGTGGTCAAGGGAGCCCAGAACTGGATGGTGCCGAGGTCGGTGGAGAAGGTCGAGACCATGGCAAAGTGCATGCCCGGCGCAATCTTCAGGCGGGGCATGATGCCCTGGAAATAGTTGAGATAGTTGCCGTGTTGCACGGCGACGCCTTTGGGGCGGCCGGTGGAGCCGGAGGTGAAGAGCACGTAGATCAGGTTCTGCGGCGTTACCCGGAGCGGCGGGTTGGCGGTGCTGAAGCCGGCCACGCGGTCCATATCTTTATCCACACAGAAGGTCTGCACGTCGGCCATGTCGGGCAGCGCTGCGGCGAGCGCCGACTCGGTGACGAGGATGCGGACGCCGATGTCTTCCATCATAAAGCGGATGCGTTCCGGCGGATAGAGCGGGTCGAGCGGAACATAGGCGCCGCCGGCCTTGAGGATGCCCAGCAGCGCGACCAGAATGTCGAGCGATTTCTCCATGTAGAGGCCGACGCAGACATCCGGGCCGACGCCGAGCGTTTGCAGATAGTGCGCTACCTGATTGGCCCGTTCGTTGAACCGGCGATAGGTGTATTTTCCCTCTTCAAAGATGACGGCGACGGAATCGGGCGTGCGTTCGACCTGCTCTTCGAAAAGCTGGTGCAGGCATTGCACGGGGCGATAGTCGGCCCGGGTGTTGGTCCATTGGGCCACCAGCTCTTTTTGCGCGGCCGGGGTCAGCAGCGGCAGCTCCGAGATGTGGATTTCCGGCACTGCGGCGAAGGCGGCGAGCAGGGTAGTGAACTGATCGGTCATCTGAACGATGGTGGCTTCGTCGAAGAGGTCGGTGTTGTAGCTCAACAGCCCGAACAACTGGCCGTTCTGTTCTTCCAGCGCCATTTTGAGGTCGAATTTGGCGGCATTGCTGTCTACGCTCAGGAATTCCACCTCCAGCCCGGGCATTTGCAATTTGCCGCCCGGTTCGTTGTGGTAGATGAACATGACCTGGAAGAGCGGGTTGTGGCTGAGATTCCGTTCGGGGTGGAGTTCTTCGACCAGTTTTTCAAAGGGCAGATCCTGATGGTCGTAGGCGGCGAGCGTGGTGTCGCGTACCCGGGTCAGGAGTTCCAGGCCGGTGGGATCGCCGGTGAGGCGGGTGCGGAGGACCAGCGTATTGACGAAGAAGCCGATGAGCGGTTCGATTTCGACGCGATTGCGTCCGGCGATGGGGGTGCCGACCAGGATGTCGTCGCTTTTGGCGTAGCGGCCCAGCAGGGTCTGGAAGACGGCCAGGAGCACCATAAAGGGCGAGGCATTGGCCCGTTGGGCCAGGGCATGGACGGCCCGGGTGGTTTCCGGCGAGACGGCGAAGTGCCGGATCGCGCCGTTGACGGTCTGGATCGGGGGGCGGGGGCGGGCGACGGGCAGTTCGAGGACCGGCGGGGCGCCGGCCAGCTGGTCGCGCCAGTAGGTCACCTGCCGGTCCAGCACCTCGCCCTGGAGCCAGTTTCGCTGCCAGAAGGCAAAGTCTTCGTACTGGATGGCCGGTTCGGGCAGCGGCGAAGTTTCGTTGTTGCAGAAGGCGGTGTAGAGTTTGCTCAGTTCATTGAAGAAGAGGCCCATCGACCAGCCGTCGGTGGCGATGTGGTGCAGGGTCAACAGCAGCAAATGGTCCTGTTCGCCCAGCGAGAGCAGGGCGGCGCGGATGGGCCATTCTTCGGCCAGATTGAAGGGGCGGGCGGCGGCGGCGGCGATTTCCCGTTCCATGGCGGCGGCGCGTTCTGCGGCCGGGAGGGCGCGGAAGTCGAGCTGCGGCAACGGCAGGGAGGCGGCCGGTTGAATGAGGATAAAGGGTTCGTCGTTGCGTTCGCCGTAGGTGGTGCGCAGTACGGCATGGCGGTCGATCATTTCGTCCAGGGCGCGTTGCAGGACGGCGATATCCAGGGGGCCGGTGAGGCGCAGGGCGTAAGGCAGGTTGTAAGCGGGGCTTTCGGGTTCCCATTGGGAGAGGAACCAGAGCCGCTGTTGGGCGAAGGAGAGCAGCGGGGGGGCGTCTTCGGGGCGGCGTTCGATTCCGGCGCCGGCTCCGGTTTTTTTGTTTTTGATATCCTGAAGTTTCTTCTGTAATAGAGCCCGTTTGGCTTCGGATAAGTTGTTGTCAGTGGTCATACATGGTTCCTTAAATTAAGTTGGGATATAGCGTCCCGCAAATGGTTTTTTTCGGTAAGAACCGACGCGCTGGATGGGGGGAGAGTTATTTTTATTCATTTTTTCGGCGGCTTCAGAAAGCCGCCGAAAAAATGGGCTTTGCTTTCCCTTGTTTTTCGGGCTCATCGCATCGGCTGAGTTTCTCTGTTAGTGTGCATAAGAGATGGGACACGCCGGATATGTTTTAGCAGAAAAGTTTTATAAGGCCGGTTTAGGGCGCCCACGCAGGGGCGCCCCTACATGGGAGGGCCTTTTCGTAGGGGCGGCCCGATGTGGCCGCCCCTGGCCTTGGATGTTACCTTGTTTTACGTTTTATGTTTCCCCGGTCAGGCGGCGAGCAGGGCGGCGGCTTCGTCGTCGTCGAGATCGGCCAGGGATGCTTCGAAGGCGGCGGCGACGGGTACGGCCAGTTGTACGATGGTCGGCGCTTCGAAGAGGGTGCGGACGGGCAGGTCGATTTCGAAGCTGTCGCGGATGCGGGAGATGATTTGGGTCGCCAGCAGTGAGTGGCCGCCCAATTCGAAGAAGTTGTCGTGGGTGCCGATCTTTTCGCGCTCCAGGACGGCTTCCCAGATGTCGACCAGGATGGCTTCATAGTCGTTGGCGGGAGGGGTGTAGACTTCGGCGCTGAGTTGCTGGGAGGCGTCGGGGGCCGGCAGGGCCAGGCGATTGACTTTGCCGTTGGCGGTGAGGGGCAGGGCTTCCAGGAGGACGAGGGCGCCGGGCAGCATGTAATCCGGGAGGGTGGCGTGCAGGAATTCGCGCAGTTCGATCAGGGTGAGGCCGGCGTCGGGCGCGGGTACGACGTAGGCGACCAATCGCTGGCCGACGGCGTCGGGCCGCGCGGCGACGACTCCCTGAGCGATGGCGGGATGGTGGGCCAGGGCGGCTTCGATTTCTCCCAGTTCGATGCGGAAGCCGCGGATCTTTACCTGATCGTCGCTGCGGCCCAGGTAGACGAGATTGCCGTCGGGCAGGTAGCAGGCCAGGTCGCCGGTCTGATAGAGCCGCGCGCCGGGGGTGGGGTCGAAGGGATGGGCGATGAATTTCTCGGCGGTCAGGGCCGGACGGCCGCGGTAGCCGCGGGCCAATCCCTGCCCTCCGATGTAGAGGGCGCCCGGCACACCCACCGGCACCGGTTGCAGCGCTGAATCCAGAACGTAGCATTCGGTGTTGGCGATGGGGCGACCGATGGTCATGGCGCGTTCGTCGCGCACGGCGTCGGGGAGCACCCGGTAGAGGGTGGACCAGACGGTGGTTTCCGTGGGGCCGTACATATTCCAGAGTTCGGCGCAGCGCGGCAGCAACTGTTCGGCCAGCGCCGGCGGCATGGCTTCGCCGCCGCAGAGGATTTTCAATCCCGGCGTCCCTTCCCAGCCGGCGGCGAGCAGCAGTTGCCAGGTGGCCGGCGTGGCCTGCATCAGGGTGATCTGTTGATCGCGCAACAGCGCCTGCAAGCGGGGGCCGTCGGCTGCGGTTTCCCGGTCGGCGATGACGATGCGCGCTCCAACGGTGAGCGGCAGCAGCAGTTCCACCACCGCGATGTCGAAGGAGAGGGTGGTGACGGCGAGAACGGCGTCCCGGCGGGCGATGCCGGGGCGGGTGCGCATTGCATGGAGGAAGTTCACCAGGGCCCGGTGCGGCAATTGAACCCCTTTGGGGGTGCCGGTCGAGCCGGAGGTGTAGATGACGTAAGCCAGATCGTCCGGCTGGATGGCCGGCAAGGCGACCGCCGGCGCGGCTGGCAGCGGCTGGTCCAGGCAGAGCACCGGCCATTCGCCGGCGGGAAGTTCGTCCAGCAGCGATTGTTCGGTGATCAGCAGGGCCGGATGGGCATCTTCCAACATCAATGTCAGACGGGCGGCCGGCTGTGTCGGGTCCAGCGGCAGGTAGGCCGCGCCGCTTTGCAAAATTCCCAGCAGGCCCACCAGCATCCGCGGCGTCCGTTCGACGGCCAGCGCGACCAGACTGCCCCGTCCGATGCCCCGGGCGTGCAGCAGTTGCGCCAGCGCCGCGGCCTGTTGGGCCAGCTCCTGGTAGGTGAGGGTGGTCGTTCCCTGTTGGGCGGCAACGGCGGCCGGCGTTTGGGCGGCCTGGGCCAGCACCTGAGCGGGGAGCGGTTGCCAGTCGGGCAGGCTCTCCCGGGTGGCGTTCCAATCGACGAGGAGCTGTTGCCGTTCGGCCGGCGTCAGCAGCGGCAGCGTCAGGATCGGCTGATCGGGGTAGGCGGCGCAGGCGGCCAGCAGGGTCTGGAAGTGGGCGGCGAGCCGTTCCATGGTCGCGGCGGTGAAGAGGTCGGTGTTGTATTCGAAGATCGCTTCCAGGCCGTCGTCCATCTCCCAGATGCTCAGGGTGAGGTCGAATTTGGCGGCCTGCCGTTCGCCGGGGGCCTCCGTGGCTTTCAAGCCAGGCAGATCCAACGGCGGAAGCGGGGCGTTTTGCAAAATGAACATCACCTGGAAGAGGGGAGAGCGACTCATATCGCGCGTTATTTGCAGGCTTTCGACCAGGAGTTCGAAGGGCATTTCCTGGTGGGCGTAGGCTTCCAGGGTGGAGGCGCGGACCCGTTCGAGCAGGGTGCGGAAGGTGGGGGCGCCGCTGAGATCGGTGCGCAGGACCAGCGTGTTGGCAAAGAAGCCGATGATGTTTTCGAGGGCGCTGTGGCCGCGGTTGGCGATGGGGGTGCCGACCAGAATATCTTCCTGGCCGGTATAGCGGTACAGGAGGACGTTGAAGGCCGAGAGCAACGACATGAAGAGGGTGCTGCCTGTCTGCCGCCCCAGGGCGTGGAGTTGTTTTTGAACCGGCGCGGGCACCATGAAGGTGTGCAAGGCGCCGTGGAAGGTCTGCGCGGGCGGGCGGGGTTTGTCGAGAGGCAGCTCCAGCACGGTGGGCGCGTCGGTGAGATAGCGCGTCCAGAAGTCGCGATGGGCGGCCAGCGCGGCGCCCTGCAATTGCGTCTGCTGCCAGGCGGCGTAGTCCACGTATTGCAGCGGCAGTTCCGGCAGGGTCAGGGGAGCCCCGGCGTGATAGTGGGTGTAGAGCGACTGTAATTCGTTGAGCAGGAGGCCCATCGACCAGCCGTCGGCGGCGATGTGATGGACGGTGATCAGCAGGATCTGCGTTTCGGGGGCCAGCCGCAGCACTTTGATGCGCCAGAGCGGGCCGTGAGCCAGATCGAAGGGGGCGGCGGATTCTTCTGCGGCGGCCTGGCGGGCCCTTTCCGGCGCGCCGGTGAGATCGACCTGCGTTACCTTCATCGGGACGACCGGGCCGACCTGCTGCCGGGGTTCGCCGTTCTGGATGAGGATGGTGGTGCGCAGCGCCGTATGCCGGCGGGTGATTTCGGTGCAGCTTTGTTCCAGGGCCGGGATATCCAGCGTCCCGTTCAGCTGTACGGTCAGGTAGATGTGGTAGGCCGCGTTTTCCGGCTCCAGCTGGGTCAGGAACCAGAGACGCCGCTGCATCGAGGTGAGTGGCTGCGTTTGCGCCTGATCTACGGAGGGGATTGCGATGGGGGCCGTTTCGGTTCCCCGCGAAGCCGTCAGGTGCGCGGCGATGCCGGCGATGGTGGGGGTGGCGAAGAAGGTGCGCAGCGGCAGTTCTATTTTGAAGGCGTCGCGGATGCGCGAGACGAGCCGGGCGGCCAGCAGGGAATGGCCGCCGAGGGCGAAGAAGTTATCGGTGACGCCTACCGGTTGGATGCCCAGGAGTTCGCTCCAGATGGCGGCGAGGCGGCTCTCTTCGGGAGTGCGGGGCGCGACGAAGCCGGTGCTCGCGGGCAGCTTTTCCCAGTTGGGTTCGGGGAGCGCCGGGCGGTCCAGTTTGCGGTTGGGCGTCAGGGGCAGGGCGGTCAGCGTCATATAAACGGCCGGGATCATATATTCCGGCAGGGAGGTCTGCAAGAAAGTGCGGAGTTCGTCGGGAGCGGGGGCCGGCTGTTCGGGCCGCGGCACGATATAGGCCACCAGCTGTTTGAGTTGATCTTTCCCTCGCACGACGACGGCGGCTTCGGAGACGGCGGGATGCCGGCCCAGTGCGCCTTCGATCTCGCCCAGTTCGATGCGGAAGCCGCGGATTTTGACCTGCAAGTCGGCGCGGCCGCAAAATTCGACATTGCCGTCGGGGAGGTAGCGGCCCAGGTCGCCGGTGCGGTAGAGCCGATCGCCGGGGAGGCCGGTGAAGGGGTTGGCGATGAAGCGTTCCTGAGTCAAGGCCGGCTGGCCCAGATAGCCTGCGGCGAGATGGGGGCTGCGGACATAGATCTCGCCGGCTTCGCCGATCCCGGCCAACTGCCGGGCGCTATTCAATACCAGGAGCTGGACATCCGGCATGCCGCGGCCCAGGGGCATGACCTCGCGGAGCAGCGCGGCGGGGTCGCGGGGGATGGGGTAATAGCCGACGGCGCGCTGCGTTTCGGTAGCGCCGTAGAGATTGACGCAGGTCAGGGCGGGCGCGACTTCTTGCAGGAGCTGGACATCGCGCCGGATCAAGGCGTCGCCGACGATCAGCGCATAGCGCAGCGTGGGGACGGGCGCGGCTTCCTGGATGATGAGCTGGACCATGGCGGGCGTGAGATGGGCGATGGTAACGGCCTGTTCCTGTAACCAGCGAGAGAGCCAGCCGGGCACGCCGATCATTTCCGGATCGGGGATGCAGAGCGTGCCGCCCTGGGTCAGGGAGGTGAAGATGTCGCGCTGCAAGGGGTCGTGGGCCAGGCCGGAGAGCATGCTGTAGCGGTCGCCCGGCCGAAGTTCAAAGCGTTCTTTTTGCCAGGGCAGGAAATGGGAGAGGGGGCCGTGGCGGCCCATGATCCCTTTGGGAAGGCCGGTCGAGCCGGAGGTGAAGGCGAGGTAGGCCAGGTCGTCCGGGCCGACGGGCAGGGCCGGGTCGGTTTCCGGATAGCCGGCGAGGAACGGTTGAGCGGCGGCTTCAGTGCCGGTCGGCAGGGTCAGTGGGCCGATCAGGGCGTGATCTGCGGCGAAAGCGGTCAATTCTGCGGGTAGCGGGCCGGCGGCGGCGACGGCGAGCAGGGCCCGGGGCTGCGCCAGTTCGAGCGTTTCGACGAGGCGGGCCGGCGGGTAGGCCGGGTCGAGGATCACGAAGGCGCCGCCGGCTTTCAGGGTGCCGAGGACGGCCCAGACGAGCGAGGCGCTGCGATGGCCGTAGACGGCGACGGGGTTCTGGGGGCGCAGACCCTGTTGAATCAAGGCGTGCGCCAGCCGGTTGGCCCGGCTATCGAGTTCGCGGTAGCTCCATTGCTCCGTCGTATCGATCAAGGCCGGCGCGTCGGGCTGAAGCCGGGCCTGCGCTGCGATCAGGGTATGGATTGCGCCGATCCAATCGGCGTTCAAGGGGGCGGTGGGATCGGGCAGGCGGGGGGCGGTTTGCGGCGGGATCAGGGAATAGGCGGTCAACGGCCGGTCGGGATGGGCGGCAATTTGCGTCAGCAGATGGTGCAACTGCGCCATCATTTCGGCCATCCGTTCCTGAGTGAAGAGGTTGACATTGTAGACCAGCTCAAAATGGAGGTCGACATCCTCGCCGACGTACAGCGTCATATCAAATTTGGAGAAGACATCGTCGGGCAACAGCGTGTCGATTTTCAGGCCGCCGGTTTCCGATGCGGGCTGAGGGGTATTGATCATATTGAAGAAGAGCTGGAAAAGCGGGGTGCGGCTTAAATCGCGTTCCGGTTTGAGGGTTTCCAGCAGCAGCTCAAACGGGACGTCCTGGTTGTCGTAGGCTTCCAATGTGGTCCGGCGGACGCGCTGCAATAGTTCTACAAATGTGGGCGCGCCGGAAAGATCGGTGCGCAAGACCAGGGTGTTGAGGAAGAAGCCGATCACTTTTTCCAGATTGACATCGGTGCGGCCGGCAATCGGGGTGCCGATTAAAATATCTTCCTGGCCGGTGTACCGATAGAGCAGGGTTTTGAAGGCGGCCAGCAACACCATAAAAAGAGTGGCATGATAGCGCGTGCCCAACTGGCGCAGCGATTCCAGCAGAGGTTTGGGGACCACCAGGGAGACGAAGGCCCCTTCGTAGGTCAGGGCGGGAGGGCGGGGTTTGTCGGTGGGGAATTCCAGGGTTGGGAGGGTTCCGCCGAGTTTCTGCTTCCAATAATCCAGTTGAGGTGCAAATTCGGCGCTTTGGAGCCAGTCCTGTTGCCAGAGCGCGAAATCGGCATACTGAAGCGGCAGTTCGGGCAGGACTGCGGGCCGGCCGGCCGTTTTCAGGGTGTAGAGGTCCAATAATTCCTGTACCAGGATGCCGATCGACCAGCCGTCGGAGATGATGTGGTGCATGTTGAGCAGCAGGATATGGTGGGTGGGGGTCAGTTTCAGCAGCGTGCCGCGGAGCAGGGGAGCGCGCGTCAGATCGAATTGCCACTGGACTTCCTGTTTGATGTGGGCCTGGACTGCGGCGGGTTGGGCTGCTTCCGGGATGTTTTGCAGGTCTATGACGGGCAGTTCGAGGGTGAGGCGGGATGCGATGTATTGCACGGGTTGTTCGTCGACGACTCCGAAGGTGGTGCGCAGGGTTTCGTGCCGCGCTATCAGGAGGTTGAGGCATTCGGTCAGGGCGGGGGTGTCCAGCGCGCCGGTCAAACGCAGCCCCAGCGGGATGTTGAAGAGCGAGGTGCCGGGCTCCCATTGGTCGAGGAACCAGAGGCGTTTCTGGGCGAAGGAGAGGGGGAAGTGGGCCGGGGCAGGAGTGTCGGTTTTGAGCAGTTGGGCGAGCAGGGCCTGTTTCTCTTCGTCGGAAAGGTTGGCGAGTTTTGCCAGATTGTCAGCATTAAGGGTCATCGTTCGTGTTCCTCGTTTTTTATCTGTGCGGCGAGCATGTCTAGCGTCCCGCAGTCGGCTGTTGCCCGGTCAAAGACGACGCGCTGGCTGGGGAGAGAATATTTTTATTTATGTTTTTGCGCGCATAAGAATGCGTGCAAAAACATGGGCTTTTCCCCAGTTTTTCGGTTTATGGGAAGAGAATATTTTTTATTTATGTTTTCGGCGGCTTTCTGAAGCCGCCGAAAACATGGCTTTTTCAGATCGAGATTAGCTGGCGCTGATGAGTTCCGGTTCCTGGTTGGTTTCGGCGGTCAGGAGGTCGGCGATTTTGACGGGTTCGGTGGCGTGCCGCAGGGTCAACAAGGGGCGGCGGATGGTTTCCAGGTTGATGCCTTTGCGCAGGGCCAGGAGGATGCCGGCGGCTTCGGCGTAGTTTTCGACTTCGATTACGGAGTCAAGTTGCAGCCGGGAGCGGGTTACGTCCAGGATGGTCTGGTTTTCGCGGACGGCGATGACGGGGATGTTGTATTTGAGCGCGTAGAGGACCGGGATTCCGCCGAGGCAGCCGGCCGGGGCGACGACGGCGGAGATGTTGTTGACGTTCAACATGTCGGCGATGCGGCTGCTGGGGTGGGTGCGAATTTGCGGCGAGCGGCGCAGGCCGATGAGGATGCAGGCGAGTCCGCTGGCGGAGGACATTTCGCCGGCTCCGCGGGCATCGACGATGGAGTGTTCGAGGTCGAGCTGTTTGATGTTGATGAAGGGGGCGTGGGCGGCGGGGACGTGGTAGGTGCGGGTGATGAGGTGGGAGATGACGGATTCGACACCGCCGACGGGATTCGGGCAGCGGCCGGCAAAGTGATCGACGTAGGCATCGGGCGGCAGGTCCTGGACGTTGGTGGTGACGGCGATGGCGTTGACGCCGCGGGCGAGCAGTTCTTCACAGGCGCGGAAGAGCACGTCGGGGTGGTCGATGGTGCCGACGAAGGCGCCGGATTCGTTGCGGGCGCAGCGGCTGCCGATGGGGCTGTCGGTGATGACGTAGTCCTGGATGTTGACGCCGTAGACGGCCCGGACGGTGTTGACGATGTTGAAGACTACGTCGAGGTTTTTGGAGGAGGAGCCTTCGATGATCAAGCCGACGCGATTGGTGTAAGGCAGGTGCAGGTTGACCTGGCCCATGCAGAACATGTCGATGACGGAGCCTTCGGTATAGACGACGTTGGGGTCGAGGCTGATGAAGTTCGAGGCGTTGACGGCATTGGGATTGGTGACGAGGTAGTCAGCGGCGGCGGAGAGCAGATTGGTCACGGGGGCGGCGTCTCCGGCATAGCCGCCGATTTCGCAGCCGACGCCGGTGGGGATGATGCTGACAACGGCGCTGCGGCCGGGATAGAATTCATCTTTGACATGTTCTTCGAAGGGCAGCAGTTTGCCGTCGTAGGTGGTGGCTTCGACGGTGAGGGTTTTTTCGGTTACGCTGCTGATGTTCCAGCGCAGTATTTCGTGGTCGGCCAATCCGTGGATGATTTCCGGCAGGTCGGTGAGGGCCGGCAGTGTGGATTTCGACAATGTGAAAATGCGATTGTTGATCATTTCGATTCCCCTTTTAATGATTTTGGTGGGTTAGCTGGAACTGCCGGGTTATCAGCAGTGAGCTGCTATGTTTTTAGCGTCCCGCATAATTTACCAGGAATTCACCGCCGAGACGCAGAGAAAAAGCTTATTTAGCGTCTCGCAGATGGTCGTTGCCAAATAAAATTTCCAAAGGGCGCCTTTGGGTCCCCCTGCTTCGCACCCCCTACCCCCCTTTCCCCCGAGGGAAAGGGGGGATAGTTAAGCATTTTGTGGCCCGCCGCGGCCGGCCACAAAATGCAGGTTATACTTCTTTTTTGTTCGTTTGTGAGAGATGGCCCTACCGGGATGGGGAGAGAGAATTTTTTTATTTATGTTTTTGCGGGCTTTCTGAAGCCCGCAAAAACATGGGCTTTTTTCTCTTGTTGTCCGGGCTCATTGCACTGGGCGATATTTTTTATTTGTGTCTTTGTGAGCTTTGGAAAGCCGCCGAAAAAATGGACTTTTTCCTCTCGTTTTTTAGTTTTCGGTCAGGTGGGTGAGCAAGGCGGCCAGGCTTTGGGTGCGGCGGTGTAATTCGGCGTAGGTCAGCTGTTCGTCTTTATAGACGGTTGCCGGCTGGTCCGGCTGTTCCTGTACGCGGGCGGCGAATTGTTCCTGAACGCTTTGGGGGGTCTGGTAATCCCGGGCGCCGTGGCTCCAATCCAGCAGTTGTTGTTGTTCGGCGGCAGCCAGGATCGGCTGGTTCAGGACGGGGCGATCGGGGTGTTGTAACAGGTTGGCCAGCAGGGCCTGGAAGTTGTATCCCATCCGGTAAATGGTATCGGCTTCGAAGATCTCGGTGTTGTATTCGAAGGTGACGGCGTGGTAGGTTACGGCCGAGATGTTGACGGCGAAGTCGAATTTGGCGGTTTCGGTCGTCTCTGTGGGGAGCATGCGGAGATGCAGGCCGGGGACGGAGAAATCCACGGGATCGTCGAAGAGGGTCAACATGATCTGGAAGAGGGGATTCTGGCTGAGGTCGTGTTTGACGGCCAGGGCTTCGACCAGTTTTTCAAAGGGCATGTCCTGATGTTCGTAGGATTCCAGGGCCACGCGACGGGCCTGTGCTACCAGTTCGCGGAAGGAGGGATTTTTGCTCAGGTCGAGGCGCAGCGCCAGGGTGTTGACGAAAAAGCCGATGAGCGTTTCGACTTCCGGCTGGGTGCGCCCTGCAATCGGGGTTCCGATCACGATGTCGGTCTGGCCGCTGTAGCGGGCCAGGAAAACTGCCAGGGCGGCCAGCAGGGTGATGAAGGGAGTGCTTCTTTCAGCCTGACTGAATTTGTCCATCATCGGCGTCAGGGCCGGGTCGAAGGGCATGCGGATGACGGCGCCCCGGAAATTCTGGGCTGCGGGGCGGGGGCGATCGGTGGGCAGCGTCAAGGGCGAGGGCAGAGGGGTGAAGTGGGCTTTCCAGTAGTCCAGATGGGGGCGCAGGGTTTCTTCCTGCATTTGTTCCCGTTCCCAGAGGGTGAAATCGACATACTGGATGCTCAATTCGGGCAAGGCGGCCGGCTGCCCGGCATTGAAGGCGACGTAGAGTTCCAGCAGTTCTTCGCGCAAGATTTTGGCCGACCAGCCGTCGAAGACAATGTGGTGCGCGTCGACCAGCAATTGATGCTCTTCGTCGGCCAGCCATACCAGTTGGGCCCGGATCAGCGGCAATTGCGTCAGGTCGAAGGGGCGGACGGCTGAGGCGATCGAGAGCTCGCGCAGTTTTTGGGATTGTTCGTCGGCCGGCATGGAGCGCCAGTCAAGGTGGGGGATTTCCAGCGTCAGCGTCGGGGCGATGGCCTGTACCGGTTCGTCGTTCTGGACCGTAAAGGTGGTGCGGAGGATTTCGTGGCGGCGGACGATCTCGTTCAGGGCGCGGGTGAGGGCTGCCACATTCAACGCTCCATAGAGCTGCCAGCGGATCGGGATGATGTACATCGGGCTCTCCGGTTTCCATTGATCGAAGAACCAGAGCCGTTGTTGGGCAAAGGAGAGCGGAAAGGTTTCGGATGTGGGGGTCATGCTTCACCTCGTTGTTTTTTCGCCAGCATTTCACTTAACATCGCCGCCAGTTCGGCTTCGGAGAATTCTGCCAGCGCGGCCTGCAATTCCGGCCGGGGGGCGGGTTGCGGCTGGGCGCGGCGGCTGGTAATGCGGGAGACGGGAGCGGCGGCCTGTTGTCGTTCTTCGACCAGGGGGGCCAGTTCGGCCACGGTGGGATGATCGAGCAGCAGATGCAGTGGCAGGGCGACGTTCAGGGTTTGCCGAATCCGGGAGATGACCTGGGTCGCCAGCAGGGAATGGCCGCCCAGTTCGAAGAAGTCATCATTGATGCCGATGGGGGAGTGTTTCAGCAGTTCCTGCCAGATTTCCACGAGGCCGGTTTCGATGGGGGTGCGCGGCGCGATGTAGACGGTTGGGGCTTCCTGCTGGTAGGAGTCGGGTTCGGGAAGGGCCTTGCGGTCGATTTTGCCGTTCGGGGTCAGCGGCCAGCTTTCCATGGTCACGAAGGCGGCCGGCACCATGTAGGGCGGGAGGGTGGTTTGCAGGAATTGCGCTACTTCGGTCACGTCGAAGGGGGCGGCCGGCTGGATGTAGGCGACGAGCCGGAGTTCGCCGTGGGGGTCGGTGCGGGCCATGACTACGACCTCGCGGACGGCCGGATGGTCGGTCAGGGCCGCTTCGATTTCGCCCAGTTCGATGCGGAAGCCGCGGATTTTGACCTGGAAGTCGAGGCGGCCCATAAATTCGATTTCGCCGTCGGCGCGATAGCGTACCAGATCGCCGGTGCGGTAGAGGCGGCCGCCGGGTTCGCTGCCGAAGGCGTCGGGGATGAAGCGTTCCGCCGTCAGGGCCGCCCGGTCGAGGTAGCCCATGGAAAGAGCCGGTCCGCCGACGTGCAGTTCGCCGGGCACGCCGATGGGGCAGAGTTGCCCTTGCGGATCGAGGATGTAGAGGGTGTTGTTGGCGGAGGCCCGTCCGATGGGGAGGCTGCTCTGGGCGGTTTTGTCGAATCTGGATTTTTCGGGGAGGGTGTAGATGGCGCAGTTGATGCTGGCTTCGGTCGGGCCGTAGCCGTTGTAGAGGCGGCAATCCGCGCCGACTTTAGAATAGATGAATTCGGCCAGCTCGGGGGTGAAGGCATCGCCGCCCAGATGGATGAGTTTGAGCGTCGGCAGCGGTTCGCTGAGCGAGATCAGCCCTTTGAAGAAGGCGGGCGTGGCGTGGACGGTGTTGATGGCGTGGGCCTGGATGTATTCGCCGTATCGGGCCAGGTCTTCGCGGGCGGCCAGATCGAGGTAGTGCATGGTGCCGCCGTTGAGCACGGTCGTCAGCTGTTCCATCACGCCGAAGTCGAAGCAGGGGTTGAGCGTTTGCAAGACGGTGGTGTGGGGGCCTAATTGGAAATATTCCCGGCTCCAGTTCAGGATGGGAAGCAGGTTGCGCTGGGAGATCAAGACGCCTTTGGGCATTCCGGTCGAGCCGGAGGTGTAGATGACATAGGCCAGCTGGTCGAGGTTTGCGGGCGGGGTGGCGGCCGGAAGACCGGTCGATTCGGCGAGGGTGTGCAGCTGTACGTTTTCCGGCAGGGTGAGATCTGCCGGGGGGGTATCCAGGCAGATGAGATGGCGCAAGGTGGCGCTTTTTTCTGCGAGGCGGAGCGCCTGGGGCAGATGGAGGGCTTCGGTTACCAGTATTTTGAGCCGGCAATCGGCGATGACGAATCCCAGTCGTTCGTCGGGGTGCCTGGGGTCCAGGGGGACGAAGCCCTGGCCGGCCTGGAGGATGCCGAGCATTCCGATGAGTACCTGCGGGTCTTGACCTGTCAACAACCCGATCAATTGTTTCTGGTTTTCAATCCCCATAATTCCTTTTCCTTATTTGATGGTTCGTTGGTTGGGCGGGGCCTTTTAGCGTCCCGCGAATGGCTGTTGTCCGGTAAGAGACGACGCGCCGTGCGAAGCAGGGGGAGAGTTTTTTTATGTTTTCGGCGGCTTCAGAAAGCCGCCGAAAACATGGGTTTTTCTTTCCCTTGTTTTCCGGGTTTAATTGCATGGATTCAGGTGCATTTTGTTATGGAAAGATTAGGACTGGGGGCATGAAAGGAGGTTCCACCGGCTTCCATGTTTTTAACTCCCAGTGTTGCAGTTGTAAAATGCAAAATCAATCTGATAAGGAGCCTTCATCTTTAAAGGTGGCCCCTCGGATTATATAACAAAATGGCAGTTTGATATTTTTGGTTTTATTGTTATGAAATAATGCAGCAGTGGGAGAAGAGAATTTTTTGTTGGCGCGTACAAGGGATGGGACACAACAGATGTTTTTACGGAAATGATTTGACAGGTCAGTTTAGGGCGCCCACACAGGGGCGCCCCTACATCAGAGGGCCTTTTCGTAGGGGCGGCCCGATGTGGCCGCCCTTGATCCCAGAAGTTATGCGCGCCAAAACATAGGCTTTTTTTCCTGCTTTGGTCGTTTTTTACGTTGTGTGTTTAGAATGCGCGCGAAGAGTCAGATGTTGATCCAGGAGGGCGATGAGTTCATCCCGGGAGTAGTTGTGGCGGGGGTTGTCGTTTTCGTCGAGCAGTTTTTCCAGGAGGGCGTGGATGACGCGGTTTCCTTCCCATTGGGTGCCGACCAGATAGCGCAATTTGGGATGGGGTGAGAAGAGGGCGTCGTAGACGGCTATCGATACGATTTCGGGTGAGGAGGGTTTGCGGTTGGTTTCCGATTCGGGGGCATCGGCAGGGGCGGGCGGGGCGGGTTCGTTAAAGGCGGCGAGGACGGCGGCGGCTTCGGCGTCGAACGGCGGCTTTGCCCGTTGGAAGCGGGCGATGATGCCGTCTCTGGAGTTCTCGCCGACGTTGGTGATGATGCCGCCGGGTTGTACGATGCTGACCTGCACGCCGTAGGGGCTCAGTTCGAGGTTGAGGGCGACGGTGTAGGCTTCCAGGGCGTGTTTGGTCATGGTGTAGGGGCCGTAATATTTGCTGGTGATCATGCCGCCCTGGGAGCCGATGTTGACGATGCGTCCCTGGGAGGCGAGCAGTAGATCCAGGAAGGTATTGCTCATGCGATGGGGGCCGAAGACGTTGATGTCGAAGATGTCGAACATTTCTTCGTCGGTCCAGGTGGTGAAGAGGCCCAGCCCGCCTACGCCGGCGTTGTTGACGAGGCCATAAAGTCCGCGGCCTTCTTTTACGATAAGGTCGTGGGCGGTCTGGATCTGTTGCGGGTTGCGTACATCCAGGTGGATGGGGGTGACGTGCTCGATTCGGGCCAGATCGGCCATGTCGGTTTCTTTGCGGGCGGTGGCGTAGACGGGATGGCCGCGTGCGGCCAGATATTCGGTGAGGTGGCGTCCGATGCCGCTGCCGGCGCCGGTGATTAAAATGGGGGCTGTGGGGTTCACTGACATGGGTTTTTCTCCTTTGTTTTTTGGTTTGGCTGCATAGATTGTAGCTTATTATTTGTGCAGGGCATTTTTGGCGTCCCGCAAGGGGCTTTTGTCCGGCTCGATGCGACGCGCAGGATGGGGGGAGAGTTTTTATTTTATATTTTCGTGCGCATCAGAATGCGCACGAAAATATGGGTTTTTTATCCTGCACGAGGGGGATTTTAGCGTCTCGCAAAAGGGTTTTTGTCCGGTTCGAAGCGAGGCGCGGGGTGGGGGGAGAGTTTTTTTGTTTATTTTTTTTTCGCACGCCGTCTGCGGCGCGCGAAAAAATGGTTTTTTATCCTGGGCGGTCAGACCGGAAAACAAGGGGGGTAGAAAACATTTTTCGGCGGCTTTCTGAAGCCGCCGAAAAATGTTTTTTCTATCTTGAACTTTTTAGCTCTTGAGGGATTTGATATAAGGGCGTTTGAGTCCGAGGACTTCTTCGACCACCGGCAGCCAGCTGCTGATGGGGATTTCCTGCGGGCATTTTGACAGGCATTCGTCGCATTGGATGCAGGCGGCGGCCTTTTGGGGATTGGGAATCCACTGGGTGTATTCCACCCGGCTGCTGTCGATATCCTCGTACATGGCGACGCTGTTGTAGACGGCGAAGTTGCGCGGGATGTTGACGCCGTTCGGGCAGGGCAGGCAGTATTCACAGTTGGTGCAGGGGATGGGGCGGAGTCCGTTGAGTGCTGCGCGTACTTTTTCGACCAGTTCGATTTCAGCGGCGTTCAGGGTGCCGGGACCAGAGGCGGCGGCTGATTGGATGTTCTCTTCTACCTGTTCCATGGTGCTCATACCGCTCAAGACCACCGAGACTTCGGGTTGATTCCACAGCCATTGCAGCGCCCAGCCGGCCGGGGTGCGTTTCTGTTCTGCGGAATTCCACAGCGGGCGGGTTGCGGGCAGATCGAGGGCCAGATTGCCGCCGAGCAGTGGTTCCATGATGACGATGCCCAGTCCCTTTGCTGCGGCGTAGTGCAGGCCTTCTTCCCCGGCCTGGACGGCGATATCCATGTAGTTGTACTGGATCTGGCAGAAATCCCAGCCGTCGTAGCCGTCTACGATCTGTTTGAAGATCGGGAGGCTGTCGTGGAAAGAGAAGCCCAGGCAGCGGATCCGGCCGTCGGCTTTGGCGGCTTCGGCCCGGCGCAAGAGGTCCAGTTTTTGAATTTTGGCCCAGGCATGGCGGTTCAAGGCGTGGAGCAGATAGAAATCGATGGTGCCGGTTTGCAGCCGTTCCAGCTGTTCGTCGAGCAGGCGGTCGAAATCGGCGCTTTCCTCGATCAGCCAGATGGGGGACTTGGTGGCGATTCGTACCCGGTCGCGATAACCGCCTTCGAGCGCTTTGCCTAAAGCGATCTCGCTCTGCTGGTCGTGATAGACATAGGCCGTGTCGAAGTAATTCACGCCGGATTCCACCGCTTTGCGAATCATCGCCGTTACTTTTTCCTGGTCGATATTGCCGGCTTTACCGTCGAGGATGGGGAGGCGCATGCAGCCGAAGCCCAGAGCCGAGGGCTGCCAGTCCAGATTGCCGAATTTACGGTATTGCATAGTGTCAGTCTCCTTCCAGCGTTTGATGTACGGATTTGTAGATCTCTGCCAGGCTGACGTTGTTTTCGTTGGCCAGGCGGACACACTCATCATATTCGGGGACGGCCTGGATGATTTTTCCGTCGAGGATTTTCTCTTTGAGGGTCAGAGGGCCGAAGGGGGTCTGGATCTGCCGGAATTCCCGGCGGGCTTCGTACCGGCCGATGGGCTGGACGCGCAGGCCGAGCGTGGTGGTTTCGCGCAGGATCAGTTCGGCCAGGGCGGCTTCATCGCGGCGCAGGGCGATCACGCCGAGCAGGGTGCCGGGGCGGTTCTTTTTCATGTGGATCGAGGTAAGGAAGACATCCCGGGCCCCTGCGGCAAAGAGCTTTTCCATTATATATCCGTAGAACTGCGGATTCATATCGTCGATATTGGTTTCGAGTTGGACCATTTCGGACGGCCCGTGGGAGGGCGTTTCACCGACGATCAGGCGCATCAGGTTGGGCCAGGGGAGATCGCGTTTGCCGGCTCCGACGCCTGTTTTCTGGATCGTCAGGGTGGGGCGTTCGAAGGCGGCCAGCGCTCCCAGGATGGCGGCTCCCGTCGGGGTGACCAGTTCCACCTGTGCGGAGGAAGGGACCAGGGGGGCCTGGACCAGCCGCAGCACTTCGAGGGTGCCGGGGGCGGGCAGCGGCAGGATGCCGTGGGCGCTGTTGACGGTTCCGGCGCCGTAGGGCAAGGGGGAGGCGTAGAGCTTTTCAATGCCCAGCGCTTCCAGCCCGATCACGGCTCCGGTGATATCGACGATGGAATCGAGGGCGCCGACTTCGTGAAAGTGAACCTCTTCGATCGGTTCGCCGTGGACGCGGGCTTCGGCTTCGGCCAGCAGGGTGAAGATCCGGCCGGCGGTCTGTTGGATCGATTCCGGCAGCCGGCTGTGGGCGAAGATTGTGAGGATATCGGAGAGATGGCGGCGGTGCCGGCCGGGCGGCACGATGACTTCCAGGTCGGCGGCGCGCAGGGCGCCTTTGCGGGTTTCCGTCAGGCGGAGTTCCACTTTTTCGGGCAGATTGAGTTTTTCGATGCTGTCTTGCAGCACTTCGAGGGGCAATCCGGCATCGAGAAGGGATGCCAGGAACATATCACCGCTGACACCGGAGAAGCAGTCGGCATAGGCGATTTTCATTTGAGTACCTCGTTGATGATGGCGAACGGACGACGGTAAAGTATATCATAAGTCCGGGTTTAACGTAGCGGCCGGTTTTGGAAAGGCCCATGTTTTGGTGCGCATTCTGATGCGCACCAAAACATAAACAAAAAAACTCTCTCCCCCCATCCAGTGAGTCGTTTCTTACGGGTAAAGTGCCAGGTGCGGGACGTTTCGCGCGGGGCAGGGGGGATCGAGGTAGCCCGCGGGCTTATTTTCAAGAAAAGCTCCAGGGAATAGTTTACTCCCTGGAGTTAACTCCATGTCAAGAGGGATTTTAGGGTGTGTTATAGATTTTGTTACTCTCCTTTATAGGCCCGTCGCAGGGCCGCCAGATCCAATTTATGCATCGGTAGGATGGCTTGGGTGAGGCGGTCCAGTTTCTCCTCGTCCGAGTCTTGCATCATAGTATCCAGTTCAGCCGGGACGATTTGCCAGGAGAGACCGTACTTATCTTTGATCCAACCGCATTGTTCGGATTCGGGAACTGCGGAAAGTTTCTCCCAGTAATAGTCGATTTCCTCCTGGCTTTCACAAAGGACGACCAGGGAGATCGATTCATTGAATTTGAAGAGCGGGCCGGCGCTGAGGGCCATGAAGGGCTGGCCGGAAAGCGTGAAGTAAACGATATCCGCATCGTCCGAGGGGGTGTTGTGAAGGGTGATGATGCTGTTGATCTTTGAATCGGGGAAGATTGAGCAATAGAATTCGGCGGCTTCTCTGGCTTCTTTGTCGAACCAGAGGTGTGGAACGATTTTTTGTTTAATTACCGACATCTCATTTCTCCTTAGATAGAGTTGACGATTAAGTTGACCGGCAGTGGCTGCGGAGAATGGAGTCTGTTAACCGGTAACCAGGTCCTTTGGGGGTATTGTATTACATTTTAAGGGGGAATGGGGGTCAAAAACAGGGAATACTTTATCGCGAGGAGTGTAATGGGATGGGGGGGAGTTTTTTGTGATATTTAGAGAAAAATATGTTTGGGCGGGCTTTCTGAAGCCCGCCCAAACATAGATAAAAAACTTTCTTCCTTCATCCAGCGCGTCGTTTTTTACCCTCTCAAGGCCTTTTGCGGGACGTTAAAAACAGACCGCCTCGATCGGAGTTGAAGGGTTTCAGTCCGGCTCTGCCAGCAATTGTTCGATGTCGGGGATCAGCTCTGCCGGTTCCACATTGGGCGCATAGCGTTTGATCACCTTTCCCGTCGCATCTACCAAAAATTTGGTAAAATTCCACTTGATGGCCGTCAGACCCAGGGCCCCGGGGGCCGTATTTTTCAGGTATTCGTAGAGGGGATGGGCGTTTTCCCCATTGACGTCGATTTTTGAGAACATAGGAAAACTGACGCCGTAGTTTATCTGGCAAAAATTCAGAATCTCTCCATTGTTACCCGGGTCTTGATTCATAAACTGGTTGCAGGGAAATCCCAGGATTTCCAATCCCCGGTCATGATAGGTTTTATAGAGTTCCTGCAAACCGGTCAGCTGGGGTGTGAAACCGCATTTGCTGGCCGTGTTCACGATCAATAAGGTCTTGCCGCGGTAGGTTGCCATGGATTGAGGCAGCCCCATTATGTTAGTCACGGTGAAATCGTAAATGGATTCAGTCATATGGGTCCCTCCTTATTTTGTTTGAATATTTTCTTATAAATATGTTTTTTGTCAAATCAAGCTCCTTCTATCCCTTCCTTTTCCATTTCCAATCTACAAATGACCGGATTTTCAGGCAAGTAGCAGATCGGAACTCGCATTCCTGTTTGATATTTTTTATAAGCTAAAGGATTGTATTCGGCATGTACGATGGTCTGAGATTCTCCGGTTGTTCCTGTATATTCAAAGTGATAGGCAATACAATAATGGCGTGAACGTGACCAGTGGGTCCAACGATCGCTTATGATGCCCCAGACGTGCACTCCATGCAAAGTCAAAAGCCGATCATATTGAATGATTTTGCGCCCTTCAGAAATCATTTTTAATCCAACCAATGCGGCAATCAGGGTGAAGGGGACGAAAATACCTAACATCATAAAACCGATTATGCCTCCCGCGAATAGAATCGTCATAGGATCGACTCCATTGCGTAATGCATCCGTCAGCATAGCCAGGGCGATATAGCTTCCACAGAGAGGGAAAAAAAGGATAAAAAGTATACCGCCTGCAATTTGCCATTGACCTGTAGATTTCGTAAATGAAAATTCCGGCTGAACACGTTTTGTTTCCATCATGCCTCCTTTCGGTGTTGTCATTTTTTTCTTTATGATTTTTTACGAAGGTAGTAATGTGTGTTTTTGGGAGATTCCGGGTGAAGGAGCGTCGCCGGGGCGGCTCTGGAAAAAGCCATGTTTTCGGCGGCTTTCTGAAGCCGCCGAAAACATAAACAAAAAACTCACTCTATGGTTTGTTGACCTGAGTTGTGCTTCCGGTTACGGTAAAATGGTGCAGGTGAAGGTATTGTTCGGGCATGACGCCGTTCTTCGGGGCGGTGATCTGTAACCGGCTGCCGGCCGGATAACGGTAGGCGCCCAATGCCAGATCGTATTCCCCGGCCGGCAAATCTCCCGGAAGGGGCAGGGAAAAAGTTTGGACGATGGTTTCATCGGCACGCCAGAGTTGTGCCGGATAGGAAGAACAAACCTGACTGTCTGCCTGGGCCCACAGCGGTCCGCCTTCATAAGGATTGGGATCTCCCTGCAAGTGCATGAAGATACTGGGATAGAAATCGAGGGCCCGCAATGGACGGATGCCCAGCACAATCGAGATTTCGGTGCCGGCGGTTATCGTGGCGGGGAGCGGTGAAAGCAATCGTACTTCAAAGGCATCCTCAAACCGCACGACCGGACTTTCGGGAACTCCCTGAAGTTTGTCGGGACGCGGTGCGGCAGAAAAGATGGTATACCGGGGCGGCGATTGGGAAGGATCGGCGTCGACTTCCAGCAGTTTCACATCGGCCCATTGAGAGAGATTGGCCTGAAAATCGGGTTCGTACATGGTAAGTGCAAAATAATCGGAGGGGCGGTCGTTTAATACCAGACATTGATGGCTGACGAAGCCTCCTACAGTTCGGGGTTCCAGATTGGGGCGGCGAAAAACGATCACCGGATGCCCCGGGTTGAAGGGACTGAAGTAAACGGCATCGCTTGCCGGAACGCGGTCGCGGAAATAGTTGATTCCATAATTGATATGTTGTTCCATCAACATAAAGGTCTCGGCACGATGGATCCAATCCAGATGGAAATCCCGATAGGTGGAAATTCCTACCGGAACGAGCAAAAGCAACGGCACCAGCAACAGCAGGGGCTGTTGGGTTCGCTTTTTCAGTTCTTCCGCCAATACCCAGGCTCCCAATCCCAGAATCAAAGCAACCGGGACGATCATCCCTGCCGCCCGCAGAAAATGGGGCGACGGATTGCTGAGAAGGGAAGGTATCCAGTTAATCACGCCTATCCCGATCAGCAACGGTGCGTAAACCGGCTTGCGCATGCGGGTAAACAGTCCGATTATGCCAAAAAAACCCAATAAGCCTGTGAAGAGATCTAAAATGGGCCGCCCCGGTAGATTGAATTCGGCATTGGTATCGCCTTTGATAAACCAGGATTCCCCCCAACGTTGTAAATTCATCAGCAGATCGGTCCCGCCGCCTACCGAGACGGCTTCCGGACGGGCAAAGAAGACCGACAGATTTGTCAGGACATAGATTCCAAAAGGTAAAATTACCAGCCCCGTAGCGATTATGGCGGTGAGAGCGCCGCGGCGCCGGAGCGGATCGCGCCAGACCAGCCCCATCAGAAAAAGCCCCCAAAGAGCCAGGGCGGCAAAAGAGGCAAAGTAGGTATAAGCCATGGCTCCCAAGGCGACCCCGCAGAGAATCCAGCTTTTCTGGGTGTTGAGGCGGTAGGCACGTACCAGGGCCAGCATGGCGATGCTTCCTACTAAAATGTAGAAATTACCCCGGAGCGCCTGATGGGAGATGTGAACGTGCCAGTAGAAAACCGAAAGGACGGCCAGACTCCAGAAATCTCCTCCCCGGCCGAAAAGTTCCCGTCCCAATCGGCAGGTCACGGCCAGGGTCAAAATACCGACAACTGTTCCTGCCAAATGGACCGCAAAGGGGGAGGCTCCCCAAATCAAAATATAAGGGATCAGCCAGTAACACCAACCACTTTCCCGGCCAAAGTTATTCGGTAAAAACGGGGTTAAACGGGGATGTTGAATGAGATCGACTGCGTCGGCGCCATACCATGCTTCGTCATGATGGAGCATGGTGCTCAGCGGAGACAGGGAGGCCCAACGCAGAAAGACTCCTACCAACAGCATTATGATGACGGCCCAACGATAAAAGGTTATTACGTTGCGGTTTTTGATCATTCCTTAGCTCCTTAATCAAATCTCCGGAATACTTTTTTTCCGATCTGTGCGGTGGGCTTTTTTTGTGTCCCGCACAGGGTTTTTGTCTGGCTCGAAGCGACGCGTCGTGCGAAGCAGGCAGAGAGAGTACTTTTTTATTCATATTTTCGGCGGCTTTCCGAAGCCGCCGAAAATGTGTTTTTTACCAAACAAAAGCTTTTTGCGGGATGTTAAAATGCCCACCGAATCGGTCGCTTTTTTCATCCGGAGCCGTCCCATTGTAAGCAAAAAGGGTCGTATGTCAAAAGGTTACAGACAATTTCCATCCCGGCCAATCTCGATTAAAATGGACTCAGATTGATAATGGAGTAAAGCCATGTCTTCTAATGCCCAATCCCATGAAATTCGTACCGACATTCGCGGTTTGATTCGTCTGTTGGCTCGAAATCTGTATACCCGCCCGGATGTTTTTCTGCGAGAAATGATCCAGAATGCTCACGATGCCATTGTGCGCCGTCGGGAAATTGAGGCCGAAAAAGCTCCCGCAGGGACGATCCGCCTGCGCACTTTTATCGAATCTGGAAATTACACCCTGGTTATTGAAGACAACGGCGCCGGATTGACCGAAAACGAGATCCATGATTACCTGTCCACTATCGGCCGCAGTGGAACGGATGCTTTTCGCCAGGAAATGTTGAATAAGGGGCGCTATGCGGAAGCCGCCAACCTGATCGGTCAGTTTGGCATCGGGCTGCTTTCCGCTTTTGTGGTAGCCCGGCAGGTCATTGTGGAAAGCCGGAGCTGCCGTCCCGGAAATCCGGGCTGGCGATGGGAATGTGCGGGGGATAAGACCTATACGTTGGGGGGCAGCGAAGCCCTGTCCGAACCGGGCACCCGGGTCACACTGCATATCGACGGCGACCATCGCGACATGCTCGATCCCGATCTGCTTCGGGGTGCCATTCGGCGATACGCCGACTTTATCGGTATCCCTATCCTGCTCAACGATCTGGGGCGGATCAACCGCATGGAAGCTCCCTGGCATCGGCTTTATGCCAATGAAGACGAGCGGTTGGCCGAATATGATGACTTTGTCTGCCGCCGTTATTCCGATCGCCCTCAGGAAATTATCCCGATTGATTTGAAGATCCCTTTTCCCGTTCAAGGCGTTCTCTACATTTCAGATCGGCGGCCGGGCGAGATGGGGCTGTCGAGGGTCGATATTTACCAGTCGCGTATGTTTATCGTGGCCGACCATCCTGATTTGCTCCCCTCCTGGGGCCGTTTTCTGAAAGGCGTCATCGATTGTCCGGCTTTTACGCCGACCGCCGCCCGCGACAATATCCAGCAGGATGCGACCCTCCGTATCGTTCAGGGTGCTCTGGAAAGCGAAATCATCAACCATTTGAAAAAGCTGGCGGCTTCTCAGCCGCTTCGCTTCCAGAAAATTATGGAGTGGCACCATCATGAAATCAAAGGGATGGCTCTGGAAAACGATATCTTCTTTCAGGCCATTGCCGATCTGCTGCCGATTGAGACCAATGCCGGGCTTATGTCGTTGCGGGAATATCTCGATCAGACTATCGAGGACAGTAAGGGGCGAAAGACGATTCTCTTCTTTAACGAAATCACCCAGGCGGCGCAGCTTTTTATGCTGGCCAATGCCCGGGGCGTCCGGGTCATCAACGCGGGTTATGTCTATGAAGCCGCGTTTTTGAAAAAATATGCCGAAGGGCGCTCCGACCTCGTCCTGGAGCCGCTGGATTTCGACAGTTCGGAGTCTCTTTTCCAGCCTCTCGATCCTCAGGAGCAGTTGAACTATCGCGGCTTGACGGTCGAATTTCCCCATGCCGTCTCCGATTCCTCGGTGAATGTCCGCATGGCCCATTTCAAGCCGGTTCTGGTTCCGGCGGTGGTGATCCTTTCCGGTGCGGAAAAACTGCACCAACGGTTGGCAGGGTTGAAGCAGAATCCGGCTCTGCCGGCTGAAATTCGCGACATGGTGGGCCGGGTGGTGCGGGAACAGCCTCAGCCGCCGGTGATCGTTTATCTGAATGCCGACAACCCTACTATTCAGCTGCTGGCGCGTATGGATTTGCGTTCCGAAGCGGCGGTGAATGCGATGGGGGCTGTTTTTAACAATGCGCGGATGCTGGCTCAACAGGTCACGCCGGCGACGGCGGAGAAAATTATCGATCAATCCAACCAGACCGTCCATCTGTTGATCAAAAA
Source organism: uncultured Anaerolineales bacterium (assembly GCA_964501335.1). Lineage (GTDB taxonomy): Bacteria > Chloroflexota > Anaerolineae > B4-G1 > SLSP01 > CAZCTC01. The sequence continues at coordinate 168,116 of CAZCTC010000007.1, forward strand.
GGCCCAGGAAAACGTCGATTTGCGGCGGCAGATCAATCTGGTTCGCAATACCGGCAGTGAAAACAAGGCTTTGACCTCCCATATTTCCTGTTATTTCACCATGGATCTTCCTTCCCGGGGCGTGCTTTTTGAGGCCCTGCGGGAAATTTTGGAAGATGCTCCCTATGGTTGGGAAGTGCTGCTCAGCGAAGTGCCGGGAGATTGCTTTGAACGTTATTCCGGTTCTCGCGAGGCATACCAAAAGGCCCATTGTTTTATCGCGGATATTTCGGATCTGGCGCCCGACATCATTATGGAGTTGGGAATATTGCTCGCCCTGGATCGACCTGTCCTGGTGCTCTGTTCCCGAGAAGCGGAGGCCTTTGTACGGGAACATTGGCCCATGTTGCAACGCACCCGCTATCAAACCTATACTTATGGGGAATCCCATGAAGACTTTCGCGATCAGTTGAACGATATCTTGAACCGTCAGCCCGGGTTTCAGGCCCTGCGGCAGGAAAGACACAGCCATTACCTGTCGCCCCGCATGTTGAGCAAGGCTGAGGTTCAGCCGACTGTGATCGAGGCGGTCTGTCGGGAATATAAAACCGTCGAGGAATTTCTGGAAGCAAAGCCGGAAACTGTGGCCCAACGTATTTCTACCAGCCGTTTTATTATCCTTGCCTTGCAGGAATATCTTAAGAACCAGATCTGATCTTGCCCTCCATGAAAGACCGGATATCTTTGCAGGTCGAACCGCTGTTCCAGGAAGCCGAAGCTGCCTATCAGGCTTCGCAATATGCCCTGGCGGAAGATCTTTATCTGCGATTGGCGGAATTTGCCGATCAACAAAATGACTGGCCGCTGCGCCTCAAAACCCATTACTGGGCCGCCAACTGCCAACGTATGCAAAGTCGCTATCAGGAAGCCCTCTTTACTTATGCCTGGTTGACCTCTTTACCTCAGGACCCCGAATCGGCGGCCGGGTTGAAGGGAACCCCGGAAGTGATTTACATCTATAACGCCTACCTCGATCTGGTGGATCTGGGGAGGTTCTATCCTTCGTTGACCCTTGAAAAGCTGCATCAGATCCTCGATCAGGCGGCTCAATTTTTGAATGATATCAACCGGCCCGAGTGGGCGCATGGGCTGCGCCTGCAACGGGGGATTCTCTACAGAAAAGAAAATCGGCTGCAAGAATCCCGCCAGGAGCTGGAGATGGCCCTTTCTCTGCGACGGCGTGAACCGGGCGGGATCGGGTATACGCTCAATGCGCATTTGCTTGATCTGGCCTATACTTTGGGGCGGTTGTGGGACGAGGCGGGCGCATTGCGGTATTATCAGGAGGTCTGGCGTTCTCCGAGCCATGAACTTTGGAGCCGCCGTGCGGCGGCCGTCCATATTGCCGCGTTGATGCGTCGTAAAAATGACCTGAAGACTGCGGAATCATGGGTTCGTGAGGGGCTGGCTCTGGCCCTGAAAATTGAAGGACCCCATCCCCGGTTCGACTGTTATGGTGAGTTGCTGGAAATCCTGATCGAAACCGACCGGATGGCAGAAGCCCGGGCGATCGGGGCTCAATTCTGGCTGTGGGGGCGTAAATGCGCCACCATCGGGAGCGATTATCAAATCGCCCTTTCACTTTCCCGTCTGCATCTGGGGTGTGCCCGTTCCTTTCTGGGGCTGGAGATGAAGATTGAAAAAGAACTTCCCCCAACGCCACCGCGAGGGACCCTGGAATCCTTTCGCCGGGCCCATTATGAGCTGGCCGTCGCCGAACGCTGGCTGGGAAATGCCCGGCCTCTGGCCCGCCGGCTGGATCGTCCGGCCGGTTTTCATGCCTACTGGGATGAATTGAAGGGGCTGGCTTTTTATCTGCGGGCCTTCCGTGCCTGGCTGGAACAGGATGCCCGGTAAGTAGACCGCAGCCAGGAGACAGCCCGGGTCGCCGGGGCGATTCTGGAAAAGGCCAAAGAAAGTAGACAGCGGCAAGTAGACAGTAGACAGCCCGTGTCGCCTGTGCGGCTCTGGAAAAGGCCATGTTTTGGTGCGCCTTCTGAGGCGCACCAAAACATAAACAAAAAAATTCTCTCTTCCGATCCCGCGCGTCGTGTTTTATGGGGAAAGGGCTTTGTGCGGGTGAGGAGGATTTCTCAAAGAGGTGCAACGCACTCTGATCTTGCAAG
>CAZCTC010000008.1:0-170074 GCA_964501335.1 uncultured Anaerolineales bacterium
GGACCCACACACTGTGGATCTACGACATGCGGACCAATGTCGATTTCACGCTCAAACAGCGGCCGTTGATGCGCAGCGACCTCGATGAATTCGTAAGCTGCTACCATCCCGAGAACCGTCACGAACGCACCGCCACCTGGTCGGAAGAGAACCCCGGCGGGCGCTGGCGGGCTTTCAATTACGATGAACTGATCGCCCGGGACAAAGTCAACCTGGACATCTTCTGGCTGCGGGATGAATCGCTGGAAGAGACCGCCAAACTGCCCGATCCTCAGACCCTGGCCGCAGAGATCGTCGCCGAGCTGTCGGCGGCGCTGGAGCAGTTCAAGGCGATTGCGGAGGAGTTGGGGGAGTAAAGTCTGGCTGGATTGGTAGAAGGGGAGTTGGTTGACTCCCCTATCAATTCTTTTCAACTTTTCCCAGGATATAACCGATTACGGAAAGGCCCAGGATGCGAAATTTTGCATGCCCGGATTCAAGGTTGGAGAAACCGGCGTTTTCCACGGCCGGGATTAATTGTCGCAGATCAGGGGATTGAAAACCCAATAACCGGGTAGCGATTGCCCTGGGCAGCAGTTGGGAAGGCATCATGAGATCCAATATCAGCAGATGTCCTCCTGATTTGAGAACCCGATAGATCTCAACTAACCCCTTTTGTCTTGTTTCATCCGACATGTGGAAAATCATAAAACTGCACATGACGGCATCGAAGGCATTTTCAGAAAATGGGATGTTGTCTATGCTGCCCAATTGAAAAGTGATGTCCAGGTGAGCCTCCTTTGCTTTTTGTCGGCTGGTTTCGATCATTCCTGGGATAACGTCTATCCCAAAGACTTTGCCTGCCGGTCCTGTTTGTCGTTTGGCTGCCAGGGTCAACGAGCCGGTTCCACAGCCTATTTCAAGGACACAATCTCCGGGTTTGATCTGAGCCAGATCTACGGTTCTTTTGCGCAAAACCAGCTCTCGTCCAAGGGTAACTTTTTGCATGTAGGCATCATAGGTCGATACCATTTGTTCCATGGGCTGGTTGATCGATCGATCTTTATCGGAAATTTTCAGCTCGTCCATTTTGAAATCCTCCTATCGAAAAAGATGTGGGCTGGTTATACCAGGGTTTAGGTGAATGATTCTGAGAAACCGGCAATTTTCTTTTGCCGGCGCTGGATAGCGAAACCGAAGAGTCCCGTCAACAGAATGATAGAGAACCTATTCAATGAAAATAGGGTTTCCATTCCGGGTGCTGTTTTAAGAAAAGCAGTGTTCATGGGTTAGACTCCCTCAGATTGACAGAAGGATTGTTTTGACACATACTGTCTCATATCCGTAGTTTGAACGTATCCAGAGTATAGTTAAATCGATCTGCGTAAACAAGCTGCAATTAAGGCAATTTGTCACATACGAGACAAGGAGTAAAAAATGTCTCAGCCGATGAATGATATCCGTATCCGGCGGTCTCAGAAGTTCTTACGAGAAGCGTTCATTGATTTGATCGAGGAGCGGGGCTTTGACACGCTCAGCGTCGGAGAGATTACCGAGCGCGCTATGGTCAGCCGGGCGACGTTCTATCGCCATTATCAGGACAAATACGATCTGGTCGAGCAGATTTTCGCCGAAGCCATTCAGGCTTTATTTGATACCGTTTCAAAATCAGGTACGGAGCATCCTCCTCAGATTTGGATACGCTTCTTTGAGCACATCGCGGAATATGAACGGTTGTATCGCCCATTGCTCGGTCGGAAAGGAAGTCCCTGGTTTGTGTTGAAGATGCGTGCTTCGTTGGTTGAGTTGATCAAACAATATGAGCAAGTTCCCTTTTTTCAGCCGGCAGGTCATCCCAGGGATCCATTTTCTACAGAATATGGGCGAGATCTTTTGGCCGCTGTGTGTGTGGAATCGATCACCTGGTGGCTTGAGCACGGTAGACCGTATACAGCTCAGGAGATGGCCCGGCGTTGTGCTTTTTTGGCCTCGGCTATTTTTAAAGAAATCGACTCCTGGTAAATGGGGGATATTACGATCGATCTGGCGCCTATGGATCGATAAACTTTTGGTAGAACAATCGCCGAATGATCCTATCCCTGAAATAAAATCTTCGGTAAGGGAAATTCTTATAGATAGTCCAGATTGCCGCCTTGAAAATTGCAAGGTGCAGGGCAACAAAAAGAACCGGGAGAGCATTATTTACTTTCCCGGTTCTTTTTGTTTGGGTGTTAACCGATGAATTTGTCCAGGGAGTTTTTCAAATCTTTTAGCGCTTGCTTGTAAGCATCCTTTTCTACCGCTTCTACGACACAACTCAAGGATTGTTCTTTTCATCAGTCGTTGGAGTTGTTTCTGTTTCGTTTTGTACTCCAGAGCAGTTTAGATGGTGATCGGCGTTCGTGGAGTCGTGATATTCCACCATGTTCGTTCTCGACATTATTGTGGTGCCTGACATCATTCCCGATCCGCCCATCATCAGACCGGAATTCATCATCGCATTCATATTCGTGGTGCCGGCATTACACTGACCGGTTCCGTTGTGCCGCGTGCAACTGGTTCCCGGCTGGGGGGTGATCGGCCCGGCGGCCCACACTTTTTGGCCGACGATGAAGCTTCCCAAACTCAGGGAGATCAATACTACCATTACCGTCAATATCAAGACGACTCCAAGGGTGGCGTTCATTGTGATGACTCCTGCTGATTTTATATTTCTACTATAGGACGGATTCTGCGTCGTCGCTACCGCCATTTTGCGGGGGGGACCCTGCGGAATTCGGCGGTGTCGTGGCGAACTGTACGGAGATTTCCGTCCCGGCTCCTGGGGCGGTGCGGATTTCGAAATCGGCGTTCAGGCGTACCGCCCGTTCCTGCATTCCGATCAGCCCGAAGTGCCCGGCGCGCGTCAGCAGGTCCGGCCGTTTGGGCAAAATAAATCCTCGACCGTCATCCCGGATGTGGATTCCCAGCTTTTCAGCTTTGTAGACGATTTCTACGGCGATGTTGCCGGCCTGACTGTGTTTCAGCGCATTGTTCAGGGCTTCTTGAATGATGCGGTAGGCCGCCAGCTCGATCTCGGAAGGGAGCTGCATTGGTGCATTGATTTGGATCAGGTGCACGTGGGCGGAACTTTGATGATCGGCTTCCTGGACCAATCGTTCGACTGCGGCCGCCAATCCCAGTTCATCTAAATAGGTCGGGCGCAGGGCTGAAAGCAGTCGGCGTAACTGAGTGACGGCCTGATGCCCCATCTCATGGAGTTCCGTGAGCGTGGTTTCGGCTTTTTCCAGTTCCTGACGATGCAACTGGCGTTGGGCCAGGACCGCCCGCTGTTCCAGGGCGATTACATCCTGGAGTGCTCCGTCATGGATTTCTTGCGCCAGCCGTAAGCGTTCTTCTTCCTGTCCCTGGGTGACGGCGCTGATGTAATCCTGCATTCCGGTTTGATAGCTAAGAATTCGCTCGACCATGCCGTTCAGAGCACTGTGGAGATCCCGGATTTCCTGGACTCCGGTTACGGGGATATTCAGGGCGGAATAACGGCCCCAGGATATCTCTTCGGTGCTGCGGGCCAGCCGTTGAAGCGGTTCGACGATGAATTTCCATCCCAGGCTCAATAAGAGAACGGAAAAGAGCCCGGCTCCCAGGGCCACGATGGGGCCCAGGCTGGAAAAGCGCAGCAGCGGGTCGATCAAGCCTTCAACCGGTTCCTGACTGGTGACCCACCAATCGGTTCCGGCGATGGGCACCGAAGTGACCAGCCAGAGTTCGCCGTTATTTCCCGGGAGTACACGGGCATCTTCTCCCGGGGTCAGGATGTTCAGCAGGGTTTCAGAGATCCGTTGATCGGCGTTGTTGGTGGAATTGCCGTTGTGGGCCAGGATTTTTCCGGAACGGTCGACGATCCAGACAAATTGCGGTTGTTCCTGGTTCATCACTACCATCCAGGCCGTCAGGCCCTCTCCATTCGGAGCGATGGTCCCGTGGGCCAGACCGTCCTGGATCAGGCGGGCGGTGAGGCGAGTCAATTCGAGATCCCGGCTGGCGACAAAATCGCGCATCATCTGCTGGTGGCGATAGACTCCGGTGAAGGCCAGCGCGATCAGCAAAAAGGTGACCGGTAAAACGGCCCAGAGAAAGAGTTGGGCTTGTAAGGTACGAATCCAGCGCGGCATGGATTATTCCATCACAATCCAGCCCCTGCGCAGCCCTTCGGTCACGGCTTCGGTGCGGCTGGCGACATGGAGCTTGCTGAAGATATTTTCCAGGTGGCCCTGGACGGTACGATGGCTGATGCTGAGTGCAGCGCCGATGGCTTTATTGGTCAATCCCTGGGCGGCCAGCCGCAGTACCTCCAGTTCGCGGTCGGTCAGGGTTTCCAGTTGATCGGGGGCCTGTCCGGGTTTTCCTTTGGCCATCTGGCGCATCACCGTGTGGGTTATTTCCGGGCTCAGGACAGAATCGCCGCGATAAACAGTTTCCACGGCCCGGATCAGTTCATCGGGGTCGGCGGTTTTGAGCAGGTAGCCGTCCACGCCGGTCTGCAGCAGCGTGAAAATATGGGGATCGTCATCGTAAGCCGTGAGGATCAAGACTTTGACGGCCGGAAAACGGCTTTTGATGATCCGGGCCGCTTCGACGCCGCTCATTTGGGGCATTCGCACATCGAGGACCGCGACATCGGGTTGGAGTTTTTCGATCAATTGCAGGGCTTCCGCCCCGTTGCCGGCTTCTCCCAGGATCTCTATATTGCCGGCTTCTTCCAGAAACTGGCGGATTCCTTTGCGCACCAGGACATGATCGTCAGCCAGAATCAGGCGGATTTTCTTTTCTGCCATTGGAGGATCCTTTCTTTCAGTGGAGGTAAGTCGATGAGTAAATTATGGAGCGGTTGTTAAAAATGCCAGTTGCATAGCTTATTATAAACATAAAGTCCCTGCTACCCCTGCAGGGACTTTATGTTTAGTCAGAAGTTGCTCGCTTTCTGTTGTTTTGATTATCCTCTTTTGGGTTTTTCTTTCCAGCGCATTATTGCCGGGATCTCCCCCCGCCATTTGGCGGGGGGATCAGACGGGGAAACGGCTCTGCCGGTTTGCTGCTTCTGGTGATATGCTCGATCCTGAAACATAAAACGTGAAACGTGAAACGTAATAATCTGTGGGTTAGAGGAATTTGCACGCCTTTCCCTGTGTGGTTAGTCTGGAAAAGAGCCCATAATTTCGGCGGCTTCGGAAAGCCGCCGAAATTATGAATAAAAATAACGCTCTCTCCGAGCCCGCGCGGCGGTTTTTATGGGGAAGGTCTCATTTGCGGGGTGCTAAAAGAGATTTCACCGCGGAGCACGCGGAGATCGCAGAGAAGAGGGGAGGAGTTTTCTGATTTTTTCTCTGCCTCCTGTGCGCCTATTTACAATATCTTCGATCGGCGGTGAGTCTTTTCTGGCCCTATATTCAAGACAGAAAAGGAGTTGTTATGGAAACGACGCTTTCACCGCAGGCGTTGCGGTCCAAACGGGCTGTACTGAGCTTTTCGCGCTATTGGATCCTCTATTTCAACCTGGCGTTGGGAATCTACGTCGGCCTGCCCTGGCTGGCACCTTTACTAATGAAGAGCGGTCTGACCGGCGCCGGGGAGGCTCTTTACATTATCTATAGTTTCCTGTGCCATCAACTGGCCGACCGTTCTTTCTTTCTGTTCGGCCCGCAGGTGATGTATCCGGCCGAGAGACTTTTACCGCTGGCCTCCGATTCTTCGCCCTATCTGGCTCTGCGAATTTTTATCGGAACCCCCGAGCTGGGCTATAAGGTTGCCTGGTCGGACCGCATGGTCGCGCTTTACGGCGGGATGTTTTGGGGCGGTTTGCTCTTTCCTCTCCTGCGCCGGCGGAGGTTTTCGCTCTGGTGGTTCCCGATTCTGTTGGCTCCGCTGGCAGTAGATGGAACCACTCATTTCCTCAGCGATTTGGGGGGATTCAACACGGGCTTCCGCTATACCAATGCCTGGCTGGCCCAGCTGACGGGGAATCAGTTTCCGGCCTGGTTCTATGTGGGCAATGCGCTGGGCTCTTTCAATTCGTGGGCCCGCCTGATTTCCGGCACCTTAGCCGGGTTGGGGGGAGTCTGGGCAGTTTACTTCTTAATCGAAGATTATTTTAATCAGGTGCGGTCGGTTCTGGAATATCAGTTACGAAATTCAAGCAAAAGGACGAATCTATGATAAGCCGAATTGTTGTTCCCCTTTCTTTCATCTTGCTGATACTTCTGGCCGGCTGTGCCGGTCAGGCTTCTTCAACGGGAGGCCAACCGGCCCTTGCTCCCCTTTCCCAAATGTCCGACCAGGTGCAAGCGGCTCCCGTTGTCGTGCAGGAAGCCTACCGTTTCGCGGTGGCCAATCCCGAGGTGATGAAAGAGATCCCCTGTTATTGCGGTTGCGGCGCAATGGACCATCATTCCAATTACAACTGCTACGTAAAGAGTGTGGATGATTCCGGCACGGTCACTTTTGACGATCACGCCCTGGGCTGCACCCTTTGTGTGGATATCACGCGCGATGCCATGCGGATGCAGCAGGAGGGGAAATCGACGGCGGATATCAAGGCGTTGATCGATCAAACTTATCGGTCTTATGGGCCGCCGACCCAACCTTAGAGCCGGTTGAGATGAGACGTTTTCATTTTTCCTGGATTTTGTGGACCGGCGCCGTTTTGTCGATCCTGCTGATCCCCTTGCCGGTATGGACTGCGCCGGCGGAGCGGGTGATCCGGATCGAAGCGGAACGCTTTGCTTATACGCCGGGCGAGATTGCAGTTCATCCCGGCGATCGGGTCACGCTGGAGATCGTGGCGACCGATGTGGTGCATGGTTTTTACCTGGACGGCTACAATCTCTCCGTCAGCGCCGATCCCGGCCAGACGGCCCGCCTGACCTTTACCGCCGAGCGGAGCGGTGTTTTTCGCTTCCGCTGTTCGGTGCCCTGCGGCAACCTGCATCCCTTTATGATTGGGCGATTGCGGATAGGGAACGACGAATGGTTGTATCGAGTGGCGGTATTGGCTTTGATGGGGTTGGCGGCAGTCTATTGGAGTGTACGGAGAAGCCATGGATAAGGCCCGAATCGATTTGTTGCAGGTGCGCCGGCTTGGACCATTGCTGCGCAGCCGTTGGCCCCAATTGTTGATTCGATTGGTGATGTTGGGCGGTTTTATCTTCACCATTCTGGCGAGCTTTTTGGGTACGCCGGTGGGGGGACGGAACTTTGCCATCATCGCGGTCTGGATTGCCTGGTGGACGGTGTTGAAGCTGCTGTTGATCCCTTTCGGGGGGCGGGCGTGGTGTAGCATCTGTCCGATTCCGCTGCCGGGAGAGTGGCTCCAGCAGGGCGGCGTCTTCCGGGCGGGCAGGCGGCGGCTGGGGTTGAACCTGCGTTGGCCGGCCCGACTGCGTCACGGATGGCTGCAACTGCTCGGCTTTGCCGGGATGGGGTTGTTCAGTGCCGTTATTTTGACTCAACCTCTGGTGACAGGCGGTGCTTTGTTGCTGCTCCTGGTGGGGGCGACGGGGCTGGCGTTGATTTTCGAGCGGCGGGCTTTTTGTCGGTATCTCTGTCCGATGGGCGGCTATATCGGCAGTTATGCCGGGCTGGCCCCGGTGGAGGTGCGGGTTAAGGATCGTAAGCTGTGCGCTACCTGCGCGGATAAGCCCTGTTACAAGGGCAATCGCGAGGATACGGCGGGCTGTCCCTGGGGCCTTTTTCCTTCAGCGGTGAATCAAAATGCCGCCTGCGGCCTCTGTCTGGAATGTCTGCGGGCCTGCCCCAAGGACAATATGACGATCAATTTGCGGCCCTTCGGGACGGATCTGGCCGTGCCGGTGGCCCGGCGGTTGGATGATGCCTGGCTGGGGCTTTTTCTGCTGGCCTGTGCTCCCGTCTACTCGGCAGTGATGCTGGGGCCATGGGGCGGCTTGAAGATGGCGGCGGCGGGGTTGGGATCGGTTGCCTGGATTTTCTATGCCCTGGTTTTTCTGACGCTTACTTTGGGGGTGGTGCCGGGAGCGGCGGCGCTGGCAGTGTGGATCGGCCGGCGCTGGAGTCGGGCTCAGGCCGGCTGGCGGGAGCTTTTTACGACGCAGGCGGCGGCGTTGGCGCCGTTGGGGTTGGGGGCCTGGGTGGCTTTCACCCTGAGCTTTGCGTTCGGCAAGCTGGCTTATCTCTGGCCGGTCCTTTCCGATCCCTTCGGCTGGGGCTGGAATCTCTTCGGCACGGCAAACTGGCCCTGGGTGCCCTATCTGACCACGATCACGCCGGCCTTGCAGGCTTTGGTGCTGGTGGGCGGCCTGATCTGGGGGGCATACTGGAGCCGGCGGCTCGCGGAACGGGAGGCGTCTCCGGCGGCGGCGATGCGGTTAACGTTGCCGGTCTGGCTGTTCGGATTGATCTACATCCTGGCGATGGCGTGGCTGTTGATCTAAATATGGGGAAGTAGACAGCAGCAAGTAGACAGTAGACAGCCTGCGTCGCCAGTTCTGGAAAATGCCCATGTTTTGGTGCGCCTTCTGATGCGCACCAAAACATAAACAAAAAAACTCTCTCCCTCGATCTTGCGCGGCGATTCTTACGGGGAAAGGATCTTGTGCGGGTGAGGGAGATTTCTCAAAGAGGTGCAACGCACTATGACCTTGCAAGGACAGGCGACTTGTTCCAGCGTTGGACCACTTGAATCGGTGGTTCTATGGATAGAAAGTGCGTCGCACCTTTGGGTGGGCTATTTTCAAGACAGAGGAAGCTATGAAATTTGAATGGCTGGCACGCGGATTATTGATCCTGGCCCTGGTGGGCGGTGGAATGGTGGCGGTCGGAGGCCGCTGGTTGAACCGGACACCAGTTGATACGGTGACGGTCCATGCCCGGATGCCGGAAGCGGGTGGGTGGGCCCCGGAAACGTTGCGGGCTACGGTGGGCCAACCTTTGAACTTGCGGTTCACTTCGGACGATGTCGTTCATGGTTTTGCCGTGGGGCAGACTCCCTGGCCGGCGGTCGATATTCATCCCGGCGAGTGGACGGAGACCGAATTGACTTTTGATCACCCCGGTCGCTATACCTACTATTGCACCCGCTGGTGTGGTCCGAACCATTGGCGGATGCGTGGCGTGATCGAGGTGAGCGGGCCGGGCGAGCCGCCGGCGGCGGGTTCTGAGCCGCGCTATGTGCAGTTGGGGATCGATCTGGATGCGCCGCATCCGGCTGAGGCCGTGCCTTCCGGGACGCCTTCGCCCCGTCGCGGCGAGATGTTGGCGGATCGACTGCCGGCCTGGGCTCTGACCGACGAGACTTATTGGAGTAATAGTCCATCCCATCTCTGGGTGCAGCTACGGGCGGAGCCTGCTTTGAGCGATCTGGATGATGGGGCGCTGTGGGATGCGGTGGCCTGGATCTGGTATCGGCACACCAGTCCGGAGAAGCTGGCTCAGGCCGCGGAGCTTTATCGGAAGTTCGGCGCGGCCTCTCATGGGGAAGCGGGCCGCGGGGATGGGGTCGGCACACGCGATTTGCCTCCTTATCAACACGATCATGCCACCTACGGCAATCAGGCGATGCGCCCACCGGATTTCACCGATGCTTCCAATATGCTGGGTGCCAGTCCGGCGCTGCTGGAAGGGAAAACGCTGCGCGGCGGGATGGGGACCGGCATGCCTTCCTGGGGGGCGATTTTTACCTCGGAGCAAATCGACGGGTTGGTGAGCTATATTTACACGTTTACGCTGCTGGCTGAAGTTCAGCCTCAACTGTAAGGAGATAATGCGGCCGTATTCCCCCGCCATTTGGCGGAGGCGAAAAGGCGCCAGATGTCTCTGGAACGTCCTGGCCGAAAATGGTATGCTGGAGTCGCATAGGTTGAACCATAGCAAGTTTTTAAAGAAGGATGGGGAGGAATGGGAAGATTGGAAGGAGTTGGATGAAACGATTTTGGACATTTCTGGTAGTTGCATGGGTCGTGCTGGCTGGATTGTTGGTCGGTAATACACTGCCGGCCCGTGCCCGCCCCGGCCAGTTGATTCTGGAAACGACGGAGACCGACTTCGGCACGATCGTCAACACTCAGGCCGTCAGCCGGACCTTTCAGGTGCGCAACGGTGGGGGGAGGCCTCTGGAAATCACCGGAACCAGTACTTCCTGCGGTTGTACGACGGCTGTGCTGGATACCCTGCATCTGGAAGCCGGTGCCGTGACCACCCTTACTTTAACCTTTGATCCCCAGGTCCATGAGGGAGCGACGGGAAATTTCCTGCGCAAGGTTTACGTGCGTTCCAATGATCCGGTGCAGCCGGAAGCCGTACTGACTTTTCGGGTTAACGTCGTCGAAGCTCCGGCTTCAACGCCCACCCCATAATTTATTCAGGAGGGATGTTATGAGTACGCGTCGACGTTCGCTTCGTTCTAATAAGGGAACTCCATTGTCTACGTCGGGTAACATCGAACGCCGTCGTTGGATTGCATTGGGAGTTGCCGGCGTCATTGTTTTGCTATTGTTGATGGGGTTGTCGGCCCTGGGGCGGGATTTAGTTCAGCCTTCTTCGGCGGCAACCGAACCGGCTACGGCTAATCGGATAGTTGCGGCCGTGCCTTTGCCGAACTATACACCGCTGCCGGCCGCCGAGCCGGTCAACCCGCTGCGAGGGGGGCATGAGATGGGCGAGCAGAGCGTCCCACCGGCTCCGCGGGCCCGGCCAACCGATCGGCCCTCGGCTGCTGTTAATCTTCCGGAGCGCCGTTACGCTTTTGGGGCAATTCCGGCAACTTCATCCGTTTCCCATCGGTTTATCGTCCAGAACACGGGCACGGCGGATCTGCTCATCAGCAAATTGTTCACTTCCTGCGGTTGTACCACGGCTTCGCTTTCGACCAGCGTGATCCCCGCCGGCAAGCAGGCTGAACTGACCGTTGTTTTCGATCCGGGCTTTCACGAGGTCCATGGCGATGTGACCCGGCTGGTCTGGCTGACGACCAATGATCCGGTTCAGCCTTGGGTGGAGATTGAAGTTGCGGCTAACGTCCAACCCTAAAAAAGCAGGGCTATGTAATTCACTTCGATTTTATCGCAAAGGCGCCGAGGGCGCAGAGAAAAATCCATGTTTGCGCGCGCATAAGAATGCGCGCGCAAACATAAACAAAAAAACTCTCCTCTCCCCATCCAGCGCGTTGTTTCTTACGGGGAAAATGTCCTGTGCGGGGCGCTCCAGGGCCGATACAGGCGGCGCTTGAATACCGGGTTTAAAATGAAGTCAGGAGGGATTTAACGATGAAGAACCTTAGCGATTTCACAAAACGTAACCTGATTGCTCAAGGCTTTGGTTATCTCGATGATGAAACCAAAGCCGCTTACGTCTGGCCTTTGCGTTTTACGCCGGCGGTCGCTATTACGTTGATTGCGATCGGTCTGGTTTTGCAATCTCCTCTTTGGTTGGGGGCCGTCGCCCTGATGGGATTGACCGGAGTGTTGTTTCCCAAAGGTATGGCGATCGATCTTCTCTACAACTACGGGGTCCGCCATTTGTTTCACGCTCCCCCTTTACCGCCGATGCCGAGGCCGCGCCGCTTTTCTTATCTGATTTCCACCGTTTTCCTGACGGGTTCGGCGCTGGCTTTCTATGGGGGGTATCCGTTGTGGGGCTGGGTTCTGGGCGGATTGGTCTTTGTGGCGGGAGCGGTCCTCACCACGACCCTGTGGTGTTTGGGATCGTGGTTCTACCGGTTGATTTTCGGTCCGCCGGCAGAATAAAGTTTTTTATGGTTTGGCGCGCTTTCTGAAGCGCGCCAAACCATAAGTTTTTTCTTCTCCTATGTTTTTGTCAATGGATTCTTGGTCAGCACCCGCTGCCGCCTTCGGGCAGGTTGTGCAAGAGATGCCGTTATCTCAATGGTGATGATGTTCTTCGGTTACCAGAGCCGGTGCCGGTTCCTGTCCGGCCGGTTGCGGGGTCCCATGATCGTGCCCATGCAGTCCGAAGGCCATCATGAGGACATGGCTTAAGGGGCATAACAAGATCAGCGCCCAGCCCCACCCACTGTTGAAGAGGGCCGTTTTGGTCCCGCCGACATTCCACATCACGCCGAGCAGGATGAGTGGGATCAGGCAGCAGGCCAGCATCAGAATCCAATGTTTAGTTTTTGCGTTCATAGAATCACCTTCCATAATATTGATTCAGCCCCACCGATTTTTATCCCCACCTTTATGCTTCCCGTACTATTTTTCCACGATCAGCTTCCCCCGCAGCATGCCCATCTGACACTGGAATCCATATTCGCCGGTTTCCTGCGGCGTCAACTCCAGCACGACCTCCTGGCCTTCGGGCAGAAAAGCGTTCTTATTGAAATCGGGAAAGAGCACCTGCTCCGAGCACGCCGAGCTTTCGCGCCGGGTGAAATGCAGGCGGACCGGCCGGCCGGCTTTGACGACGATCACGTCCGGGGTATAGCCCCCTTTGACATTGATTGCGACTTCCTGAATCCCGCCGGCACCCACGATGGCCTGAGTTCGACCGCGAGGGGCGAACCAGAAGAACCAGGCGATGAACAGGGAGAGTGCAAATCCTCCGACGGTAACCACCAGTTGTGCGGTAGACATGGTATCCCTCCTTTAGTTTAGCCTTTCAGAGCCCGATAGAATGAAAGGGGGCCGAACAGCGTAGCTTGATAGCCGGGTTCGCTGATTTCAACGAAACCGGCTTCTTGAAGGAGCGTGGGTAGCAAGCCGTCGATGTTTTCTTTGGCTTCTTCCATGTGCCTCAGCACAGCTCCGACTCCTCGCATCAGCCAGCTTTTCGGGGCTCCAATGTCGACAATGTAGAATGCTTTGACCATTTTTATCTCCTTTCTTTTACTTTTCTGCAATAGGGCTCGGCTGGAAAGTTCGCAGCCGGTTGGCGTTGGTCACGACGGTCACGCTGGAGAAGGCCATGGCGGCCCCAGCCAGCATCGGACTGAGCAGCAGTCCAAAGAAGGGATAGAGCAATCCCATCGCGATGGGGATGCCCAGGAAGTTGTAGACAAAGGCGCCGAAGAGATTCTGTTTGACGTTGCGGATCGTGGCGCGACTCACCTCGATGGCGGTGACCACGCCTCGCAGGCTGCCCTTGATCAGCGTGATATCCGAAGCCTCGATCGCCACATCCGTGCCGGTGCCGATGGCCAGCCCGACATCCGCCTGCGCCAGCGCCGGTGCATCGTTGATCCCGTCTCCGACCATCGCCACTTTGCGGCCTTCCGCCTGAAGTTTGGCGACTTCATGGGCTTTGTCCTGTGGCAATACTTCGGCCAGGACGCGGTCGATCCCGACCTGCCGGGCAATGGCTTCCGCTGTCCGCCGGTTGTCGCCGGTGATCATGGCGACCTCGATGCCCAGTTGCTGCAGGGCGGCGATGGCCTGGGCCGAATCCTCTTTGAGCGGATCGGCGACGGCGATCACCCCGGCGGGGCGACCTTCGACGGCGACATACATCGGCGTCTTGCCGTCGGCGGCCAGGGATTCAAAGATTGGCTGTAAGGCCTCGGCCGAAATCTTTTCTCGTTCGAGCAGCTTGCGATTGCCCAGGATTACCTGTTTCCCGGAAACCCGGGCCCGGACGCCGTGGCCGGGGATGGCTTCGAATTCGGTCGGTTCCTCCAGGACCAGCCCCCGGGCTTTGGCCCCTTCCACAATCGCGCCGGCCAGCGGATGTTCGCTGACTTTTTCAACGGCAGCCGCCAGGGTGAGCAGCGCTTTTTCTCCGGTCAGATTTCCGGCCTTCAGCGTCGGATCGAGCGCCACCACATCGGTCAATTCCGGCTTGCCTTTGGTGATGGTGCCGGTTTTATCGAGCACCACCGTGGTGATGGAACGGGCCGTTTGCAGGGCCTCCCCGGAGCGGATCAGCACGCCATGTTCGGCGCCTTTGCCGATCCCGACCATCAGACTCATCGGTGTAGCCAGTCCCAACGCGCAGGGGCAGGCGATGATCAAGACCGAGACGCTGGTGACCAGGGCGTAGACCAGTTGCGGCTGTGGGCCGAAGTCGAACCAGAGGACGAAGGTGAGGATGGCCAGGATCATCACAATCGGCACGAAGTAGCCGGAGATGACATCGGCGAGCCGGGCGATGGGCGCTTTGCTGTTCTGGGCGTCCTGGACCATCTTGACGATTTGGGCCAGGGCGGTCTCTTTGCCGACGCGGGTGGCCCGGAATTTCAGGGCGCCGGTCTGGTTGATCGTGGCGCCGATCACTTCATCCCCGGGCTGTTTGGCCACCGGCAACGATTCTCCGGTCAACATGCTTTCATCGAGGCTGGAGGTCCCTTCGACGACGATGCCGTCCACGGGTACCTTTTCACCGGGGCGGACCAGCACGAGATCGCCGGCCAGCACCTCTTCGGCCGGGAGGTCCATTTCCTGGCCGTCGCGGACGATGTGGGCGGTTTTGGCCTGCAATCCCAGCAGTTTTTTAATTGCTTCGCCGGTGCGGCCTTTGGCGCGCAGTTCCAGCGCCTGCCCCAGCACTACCAGGGCGATGACCACGCTCACCACATCGAAGAACGGCTCCGAGGTCCCGGCCGGGAAGACCTGCGGCAGGAGTACGACGGCCGTGGAATAGATCCAGGCGGCGCCGGTGCCGAGGGAGATCAGCGTGTTCATATTGGCGGCCCGGTGTTTGAGCGCTTCCCAGGCTCCCGTGAAGAAGTGGCTGCCGGACCAGAGCAATACGGGCAGGGTCAAAACGGCGGTCCCCAGCCAGACCCGGCGCAGGGTTTCCATCGGCCAGGCGTTGATGACGGGCACGAACTGGGGATAAGCGGTCAGCAGCACCGGGATCGAGATAAGGGCCGCAAAGATGAATTTGCGCATCAGTTGATGGTATTCTTTCAGGTGCAGCGCTTCGGGGGTTTCGGGTGCGATTTCATCGACCATGTGAGGGGTATACCCGCAGGCTTTGATGGCCTGATGCAGGGCTTCCAACGTAGTCGCTTCCGGCAGATAGGTTACTGAAGCTTCCTGAGTAGCCAGATTGACCGTTGCCTTCAGGACCCCCGGCGTGGCTCGCAAATGTTCTTCGATGAAATTGACACAGGAAGCGCAGTGCATGTTTTCGATACCGATACGGGCCTCGGCGCTGCCGATCTGATAGCCGGCGGCCTGGGTGGTTTCGAGCAGAGCGGCCAGGGTGACGTAACGGGGCTCGTAATCGATTTGTGCCTGTTGAGTATCGAGATTGACCTGCACGTCCGAGACTCCGGGCAGGGTTTTCAGGACTGTGGCCAGCCCCTGGGCCTGGGCGGATTCATGCATGCCCATCACCGGCAGGTGTACCTGAGTCAACGGCAAAGCCGGATTGAAGCCGGTGGTCAGCGATCCCGGATCTTCTCTTTCGTAGCGATAGGGTTCTGCATCGAATTTATCGACGCAGCTTTTGGAGCAAAAGTAGAAGGTGATGCCTTTGTGTTCTCGAGTGGTATAAGCATGGTCAGGATCGACTGTCATACCGCAGACTGGATCGTATCCCATGGGTTACCTCCTTTAGATTCTCCTTTTATTTTCCAGAACTCTACATGTTCAAATTGTAGAAGACAAAGAAGGGTAGGGGGAGGGGGATTTTTCCTGTGTCTATCCCCGCTATATTGCGGGGGTAATCGCGAGGGTTCCCAGGTAGAATCGGGAAAGTAGAGCGTAGAAAGTGATAAATTCAATCAGGAGTTGAGTTGATGGCTCAGGAATATAAAGGATTTGATACCCTGTCTTTACATGCCGGTTATACGCCGGATGGAACCGGGGCGCGCGCCGTCCCTATCTGGCAGACCAGCAGTTACGTTTTCACGGATACCGATCAGGCGGTGCGGCTTTTCGCGTTGCAGGAATTCGGCAATATCTATACCCGCATGAACAATCCGACGACGGAAGTGTTGGAGAAGCGAGGGGCCGCTTTGGAAAGGGAAATCTCAGAACAAAGGCGTGAACGTAACCTTTTAATCATCGATGAGATCGATCTCGACCCCCTTTTCCAAAATTCCCAAACCCGATTGCGGGCGGTCTGGGAAACCATCCGCAAATTTGGGCACGGGTATAGTTTGGTGTTGTTGTAACCTTACCCTACCGGCGCCGGCGATCTGAGCCCGGAGGAAATCAAAGCGGCGATCGAGGAACAGATCCAGGAGTTCAAACGCCTGGGCTTTCAGGGTCCGGTGGGGGACAATGTTTTGTACCTGGATCGGACCTTTACCCAGCCCACTCCTCAAGAAGCAGGGATTTAGAGTTTTTCGGGAGAAAACCGAAGCCGGTAACCGAAATCTATCGGTTGACGGCTTTTTGTCAGGCGATGACAGGATGCTGTACAGGCTATGTGTAAGTCTTATTATAAAAAGGCCTGGTAGGATCACTACCAGGCCTTGAACGCTCATGCTCAAACTAACAGCCTTGTGCGGTACAAAGCACTACGATATTGTTGCTGTTAAACCTTGGCCCGTAGAAAGTATTCCCCCAGGTCGAACCGAAAAGTCCTCCACTGACCACGGAGTTCACGTAGTTGCGATTGCCGCTTTGATAAGGCGTAAAGACTCGAATCCAGGGTCCTCCGCTGCTGCCGTGCATCATATTGCATCCCATTCCCAACACTTCCGAGCTTTGGTTGAAGCTTTCCGCCGCGCAGATGTAGGTGTAATTCCCGCCGTTGAGGTTGCTGGGATAACCGATAGCATGTAAGCTTTGAATGTAGCTATAGTTCCAGGAGCGCCCTAACCAGCCGGTATAATAAGTGACGGGGCGTCCCGCCAGGTTGGGTCCCAATGAAATCACGGCCACATCGTACTGGCGTCCGGCCAAGGAATTTGGAGCATTGATCCAGGCGTTCAGGACCCGGGCACTACGCCAGGGGAAAGTGCCGTAAGGTGCCGCGCCGGCCCGATCCGCCGGGACAAAAGTCCAGCCCCGCTGCCATTGATTGGTATCCGTATCATAAACGCAGTGAGCCGCGGTTACGATAATATTATTCGGGCTGATTACCGAAGCCGAGCAATACCCGCCGCCCGTGATGTAAAGCTTCCCCACCGCGTAATAAGGATATTGCTGATGAAAAGCCGCGTAATAGTTTCCCAGGTAGCTGGTGTAAACGCCGGCAGTCCCCTTGGTGTCTACCGGAGCTTCCAATCCCAGCTCTTTTAACATGGCCTGCCATTCTGCCGGGAATTCTTGCTGAGCCGTAGTATCGGCTTTAGGATCGGGCAAACCGCCCTCCGCAAAACCCGGTTTCTCCACCGTTGCTGTTTCTTCCGCCGTCGGTTTCAAATCTTCCGCAGAAGCCATCGGTAAGGGCATGGGCTTTGCATTGGCCCGCGCCTCCAAAGTCCAGGTACTAAGCAATCGTTGTTGTTCTTCCGGCGAAGATTCAATCATCACGCTTTGTTCTGGAGGATTTCCAGGTGCCGCGTATAACAGACTGAATCCGGTGTGACTATTGGAAAGCAGCGCCAAAACCATCACTAAACTTATGGCCGTAAAACTCATCCATTTGGTTTTCCGAAACATCCTAAACCTCTCTATATGTGTATCCAAATTTTCCTAATCTTCGCGTCGGACAGTTTTGCCAACGCAAGGATCTACGCATAAAAAATCCCGACCTCAAGTCATGTTGTTGAGACCTTTTCTGGAAGCCGGGAAATGAAACTCATCTTACGGAAAACATTGCTTGTGTTTGCCGATATCCACTGAAAATCCTTCGATCAATCCCATTAAACATAAAAACATATTCTTTAAAGAGGATAAGAGAGATTAGAACAGAAGTCAAGGTATGTTTAAAGTAGAATGGGAGGATATTTAGGAATTTTCATCGTGATTTCCCTCCCCTGATTCCAGCTTTCAATGTAACTATTGGGCGGTGTTGGCTACCTAATCTTTGGGAATGCAGAATGAGCCATTTGATGATTAAAGTCAGAAGGCAATCCATTGACGGCAAGGGAAAAATAAGGTAAAATTCTTCTTAATTCCCCAACTAACGCTTATCATGTTGCCGATTTACCCCGGTCGGATAAAAGACGACCGGTTTTTTGTCGCAGGAAGCATCTTCGGAGGTTGTATGGTATGGAAGCGCCTCATGTAGTGTTGGATGTCTCCGATATCAAGCCAGGCGGGCACCTTGGCGTGATTTACGAGCAGCCGGAAGAGCGAGTGGAGGTGCTGATTCCTTTCATAGAAGCAGGACTGAAACATGGAGAACGAATCTGGCTGACTCTGGATTTGGGGCTGGAGCAAATTTCGCAACGGTTGGCAGTCAGCGGAATGAATGTCGAAGCCTGTCTGGCCCTGGGGCAACTGGTCTTCTCGCCCATTCCACTCTCTGAATACACTGAAGAAGGGATCAATAACCAACTCCGGGAAGAAACGCTCCGGGCCCTGGCGGATGGTTACAGTGGACTCCGGGTGGCCCTGGAAAATAAAAATTCCCCGACGGATTTTCCCCCTCGGTTTGAAGAGGACTTTACGACTGAACTTAATTTTCTGGCCGACTATCCCTGTACCGTGTTATCTCTCTATTCGCATGCCGGCCTGAATGAAAATCGGTTGTGGAAATTGTTGACCCGTCATTCCGCTGTGGTGACTACGGTGAACGGCAACGCGATGTCAGAGCTTCACCCGGTTGAAAACAGGCCTGCACTTTCCGCCCAGTGGTATGAGGAAGTGACCCATATTGGTCCGGACCTTTTTGTGATGCTGGATCAGGATTTGCATTGTATCTACTGGGATGCGACCACAGCCGCTGTGACCGGAATCCTCGCCGGAGAAGCGTTGGGGCGTCCTTTTGAAGAGCTGCTTCCTCAGTTGAAAGATACTCTCATTGACCAAGCCTTTCGGAAGGTCTTGACGCAGGGGGAGCCTCAGAGCTTTGAGTTTGAATATCAACGGGCTGGGCGGGTTTACTTTTTCGAGATCTCGGTTTATCCCATCGGCCGGGGGATTTCGGTTTTTGCCGATGAAATTACGGCTCGCAAGCAATCCGAACAGACATTGTGTGAAAACCAGGAACAATTGGATCGGGAACGTCAGCGTGCGGAGGATCTGGTTCGGGAAGCCCAAAAACAGATTGAAAAGTGGAATACGATTCTCGATACCTTGGCCGAAAGTGTGGTGATTGTGGATGCCCAGGGGAATCCTGTTAAAGCCAATCTTGCTGCGGTACGCCTTTTGGGATTGGATCCTACCCGGACAAGTTTAGAAGAAAGAACGAAGCGCATTCAGGTTCGTTGTGCCGATGGTTGTTCGGCAACCGATAGGGAAGGATTTCCTTCCGCCCGGGCTTTGCAAGGAGAAACCATCGTCGGTGGGCAGTATCGGATCACCAATGCCCAGGGACGTGAAATCTCGGTGATCGTTTCGGCGGCGCCGCTCTATGAAGAAGGGCGCGTGGCAGGGGCGGTGATCGTCTGGCATGATATGACCGAACGCGAGCAGTTTTTCCAGCAGGCAGAGCAGGAACGCCAACGGGGCGAGCGTCTGGCGGCTGAAGTTCAACACGAAGCCGAACAATCGAAAGCTATTTTCAGCGCTTTGACTGATCTGGTGATCCTGGTGGATGCTGAAGGCAAGATGATTGCAGCCAATCCGGCCGCGACGCACTTTTTCGGTGAAGACCCGACCCGGGCCGATCGGGCGACTCTGGGGCACAAAATGGCTGTGCGGAATCTCGATGGGCAGTTGATCGGACTGGCCGAATTTCCTTCATCCCGGGCCTTGCGCGGCGAAGTGGTAAAAGAGGGCCGGTTTAGGGTCCGGCGGCCGGAAGGTTCCGATGCTATTGTGGAAATTTCCGCCGCTCCCATTTGGGAGGCCGGCAAAATCACGGGGGCAGTTTCAATCTGGCGTGATGTGACGGAGAAAGAACAACTTTTGCAGCAGGTTGAGGTGGAGCGTCAGCGCGCTGAAGTCCAGGCGCAGGAAGCCCGAAAGCAGGCCCAGTGGTTGGAGGCCGTCATCAATGCAATGACGGATGTCGTAGTGATCGTCGATGCCGAAGGTCAGGTTATCCGCACCAATCCGGTGGCCCGAGAGGTATTCGGCTATGATCCTGTGCAGGCGGATCGGCTTACCGTAGCTCAGGGCATCCATATGCGCCATTTGGATGGGCGTCCGCTCATCCGAGAGGAGCTTCCCACCTATCGGGCTCAACATGGGAGGGTGGTGCAGCGAGAGCGCTATCGTTTTACTGATCGGGAAGGTGAAGAACAGTTCATGACCACTTCCGCTTCCCCTGTTTATGAAAGCGAACAGCTGATGGGAGCGGTGGCGGTCTGGCGCAATGTGACGGAGCACGAACAACAGTTACAACAGATCGAAATCGAATGTCATCAGGCCCAACACGAGGCCGAACAGTTGAACCTGATCTTCAGTGCGATTACCGATGTAGTTATTGTGATGGATGAAAAGGGCAAAATGATCGCCGCCAATCCGGCTGCGGTACGTTTTTTCGGCGGTGATCCCGCTCAGTTCGATCGTGAAACCTTAGGGAAAAAAGTAAAGGTCAGCCATCTGGACGGCCGGCCCATGCGGATCGAGGAATACCCGGCTTCTCGTTGTTTGAAAAGCGGGGAGCCTGTACTCAATGAACCTTATCGCATCCATAATGCGGAAGGCCAAATGTTGACTTTGAACTTCTCCGCTGTCCCGCTCCGCAGCGGGGATCGGATTACAGGAGCGGTTTCGGTCTGGCACGATATCACTGAACGGGAACAGTTGTTGCAGCAGGTGGAATCCGAGCGCGAGCGAGCGGAGGTTCTGGCTTTAGAAACCCGGAAGCAGGCCCAATGGTTGGAGGCGGTGATCAATGCAATCACGGATGTGGTGGTGATTGTTGATACACAGGGTCGGATCGTCCAGGTCAACCCGGCGGCCAGCGAATTTTTTGGAATCGATTTCACTACCGTCGATCGGGATACGCTGGCTCGCCAGATGCAGGTACGACATCTGGATGGGCGGCCGCTCATAAAAGGAGAGTTTCCCAGCACCCGGGCGCTGAACGATGAAGTGGTGCAAAAAGAACATTACCATCTTACCCTGGCAACTGGAGAGGAGCGGATTATGACCATTTCCGCTGCTCCAGTATGTGAGGGCGAACAAATCATAGGAGCGGTAATGGTCTCGCGTGATGTGACCGAACAGGAACAGCTGATACAGCAGTTGGATCATGCGCGGCAGATATCCCGCCAGCAGGCGGATAAATGGAATGCCGTTTTCAATTCCATGACCGATGCCGTGCTGCTTTATGACGTTACGGGGAGGCTGGTCAGTGTCAACCCTGAAGCAACCCGGCTCTATGGGACAGAAGATCTGATTAGTTACAGCCGGGAGCGTTTCATCCGAGATTCTCGCTTTCGTTATCCGGATGGACGGCTGCTGGAACGGATGGAAGAGGCTCCTTCTTCGCGCGCTTTACAGGGCAAAACGGTGGCCCATGAGCGGTTTGTTTTTACCAATGTGCAAGGCAAAGATGTCACCGTGATGATCTCGGCTTCACCACTCTATGAAGACGATCAGGTGATTGGGGCCGTAGCCGTCTGGCACGATGTGACAGAACGGGAGCAACTTTTGCAACAGCTAAAAGAGGAGCATTTGCGCGCTGAAACACGGGCGGAGGAATCTCAACAACAGGCCCGGTGGCTGACGGCCGTTTTAGATTCCGTTATTGATATGATTCTCATCGTCGATGCGAACGGGCAGATTGTCCATAGCAACCCTGCGGCGATCGAATTCTTCGGGTTTGATCCGGCCCTGGTGGATCGTAAAGATCTTGCCCGGATAAAAAAGTTCAGCCATCTGGATGGCCGGCCCGTTCGTCCTGAAGAACTGCCCCTCTCCCGGACCTTGAAAGGTGAAGCGCTCCAGACGGAAACCTACCGGGTTACCCATGAGGGAGGAAGGGGCTCCTACCTCTCGATTTCCACCTCGGCCATCCGGCGGGAGGGAAAGATCATCGGTGCTGTTACTGCCTGGCGAGATGTCACCGAACAGGAGCAATTGTTGCAGGAGGTGGAGCAGAACCGGCGATTGTTACAGACTTTGATCGATACGATTCCTTTGCCGGTGATTTTTGCCGATTCTCAGAGAATCGTACGCGTGGCCAACTCGCCGGCTCAACAGATCTGGCAACATCCTCTGATTGGAGAATCCTGGGACACTTTGATTGGGGCCCTGGAGTATTGGGATCCCGAAACTGGAGGGAAAATTCCTCCAGAAACGGGACCTCTCTCGCGAGCGTTGCGGGGCGAAACTATCCAGGATTTTGAAGTGCTGTTGGTCCAGAAGAATGGAAATCGTTCCCCTATATTGTGCCATGCGGCTCCGGTGGTGATGGGAGGTCAGGTCGTGGGCGCTATTCTGGTGGGGCAGGATCTTACCCGCTTAAAGGAAGCCGATCGCATCAAAGATCAGTTTATGGCGATGGTTTCGCATGATTTGCGTTCCCCGCTGGCGACAATTCAGGGTTGGGCGATGATGGCCCAGGAATCTGTCAATGATCCGGCTATCATTCAGAAGGCGACGGAATTGATTTTAAAGAGTGTCCAGACTCAGCAGCGGCTGATCAACGATCTGCTGGATTCGGCGGCCCTGATGGCGGGCTCTCTGCGAGTTTCGCCGGAGGTGCAGAAACTGCAACCGATTGTGGAACTGGTTTGCCAGGGGGCCCAGGCTACCGGGGCGGAAAAAGGGATCACCTTGCAGTGGGAACTCTCTTCTGAACCTTTATGGGCCGCGGTGGATAGCGTACGTTTACAGCAGATTCTGGGCAATCTAATTGCCAATGCCTATAAGTTTACCTCGAAGGGCGGGCAGGTGGAAATACGGCTGGAGCGGGAAGCGGATCAGGCTGTCCTGACAGTGCAGGATACGGGACGGGGGATCTCGCCAGATCACCTGCCGCACATTTTCGAGCGCTTCTACAGTCAGGCCGGGGCGCAGCCGCCCAGCAGTCGGAGTCTGGGGTTGGGGCTGGCGATTGTCAAGGCCTTGGTAGAACTCCAGAGTGGAACGGTGAGCGCCTGGAGTGAAGGAGAACAGCGGGGCAGTACCTTTACGGTACGGTTCCCGCTGGCGGAAGATTCCAGGGCCGTAAGATAAGAAAACGATCGATTGTTTACGCTCAAAAACCCGGAATCGGTTTTTAGCGACCTGTGCGGTTGTTCATGAAAGTGGATTAAAAACGGTTTTTGCGTCCCGCAACAGGTGCTTTCCTGGTGAAAAGCGACGCGCTGAAGGGGGGGAGGATGTTTTTTATTCATATTTTCGGCGGCTTCAGAAAGCCGCCGAAAATATGGGCTTTTTTTCAAAATCCCCCGGCGGATGGTGTTTAAAGCCTGGACGAACGCTGAAGATGTGAAGTGCTGGTGGGGCCCTCAGGATTTTACTACCCCATTTTGCAGGATCGATTTTCGTCCCGGCGGCATATTCCACTACTGTAAGCAATCCCCCGAAAGTTGTGAATTTTGGGGGAAGGGTATCTATCATAAGATTGTAGTGCCGGAACAGATTGTGTACACGGATTTCTTTTCCGATGAGAAGGGGAATCTGGTATCCCCAGTGTATTACGGGATGAGTTTAACCTGGCCGATAGAGACTTTGATGAGTGTAACTTTTACGGAGGATGTGCACGGCACAAGAGTTGTTTTACAATCTTCCGGCATCCCGGTCGGAATGGAACGCGATTTGACCGCAACAGCCTGGAGAGAATCTTTGCAGCGATTGGATGAATATCTTCTTGGGCAAAGTTGAAAGGTGTTTTGATCGGTGCTGACAACTTCCCTTTCCTGCCGCCGGTGCAGGAAAGGGAAGTTGTTGGTAAGAGAAAAAACGCTTTAAGCTGGGTGGCTTCTCCTAAAATCATTTTTAGACTTTGCGTGTAGTTGTGGATGATAGTGGATTCGCCACGGACCAGGGCGGTTTCGATATTGGCCGGCATGGGAACGCTATAGACTATCATACGGGGCAATTGCCCCTGCCCATATTGGGCAACTCGTTCGATAACAGACGTATAGAAGTCTGAGGTCGGCCGAGGGCCGAGCCCACCGACAACACCTAAAGTATTCATCTGGATCTCCTGAAAAACATTTTCCCTTTCCGGGGATATGAAATTGTGGGTTGAATGAGGATTCCTCCCCTCAATAGGACTTCTCTAGGGTCCATAGCTGCCCCAGGTGGGTATCCCAATATTCCGGCTGGAGGCGTCGGCATCCTGCCGAGGGGGTGAAATTGAGCCCTCTTGCATAGATGATTCCGAGGATATTATAAAGATCAACGCGCACGAACCCGAAACCGGCGGAAAGCTCGGCGGCCACAGAGAGCATTTCCTCAAGGTTAACCGGTTGGGGAAAGTCACGATTTTCAAAGTTATCCCGATAAAAAAAGGAAATTTTTTCCCATTGTGGGGTATAAAAAGGGTTGATATTTTGGAAACGGTTATCGACCTGGATCAATTCCGGTTTTCCATTGAAACACCAAACGTAATAGTCCAGGGGCCCGTCGCGATAACCATCGCAACGTAATTCTTCGATGAGGATCTGCCGGGGGATGCCGTAATACTGGGGTTCACGCCAGGTCCAATAACGGTTTTTTCTGAGGGCGGTGGAAAGTTCCTGAATGATCTGGTCACGGTTATGAGGGGTTTCTGGAAGGATAGGATTTCCATAACCATGATTGGTCTGGAGGATAACTTTGGCTGGAAGGGCCTCAAAGGGAATTCGATGAGGATCCGTGCCATGCCATAACAGCCTGAGGAGGTATTTTTCTCCCACCGTAGCTTGGATATAGTTTCTTGCCAGATATTTATCGGTCAGACGGGTCACTGTGGGACAACCCTTGCGATGCATCATGACCATGCGATGGTACAACTTCTCGGTAAACAGTTGAGGGGCTTCGAGATTGAGCTTTTTCTCGTGAATCTGGAAATAGCGCTCCCTTAGAATTTTTTCTCCGGTCTGTTTTCGAAACAAATATCGTTTGAGAGCTTGAATGCGTTCATTCAGGCTCATCCTGAAATAATTTTTACAGAAATCCATTTTAAAGAACCAACCTCCCTTGATTGGTGGGGGGAGTATGACATCAATAGGATTCATCCAGAGTCCAGAGGGCTCCCAGTTTTGCATCCCATTGCGAGGGCTGGAGCATTAACGTTCCTGCCGTAGGGGTAAAGGTCACCTCCCCAAAATAAATTCTGCCCGAGACGTTGTAAAGATCGACCCGCACAAACCCGAATCCCGCGGAAAGGGCGCCGGCTACCCATAGCATCTCCTCCAGGTTGGCCGGTTTCGGCACTTCTCGTTCCCTGTCATAGTCGTTCTTCTGGTAGAAGATGGGGACTCGCTCCCAATTGCTGTCGTAGAAAGTGTGCAGGGTGTACCCGCGATTGTCCATCTGGACCATTTCAGGCTTTCCATTGAAACACCACCAGCGATAGTCCAGCGGCCCGTCGCTGTAGCCGTCATTGAGGAGTTCTTCGATAACGATTTTTGGGGGGATATTGTAATATTGAGATTCGCGGCGTTTCCAGTAGTAGTTGTGTTTTAGAGATTGCGAAAGTTCCGCAATGATCTTGTCTCGGTCGAAGGGAGCTTCCAGGATGATTTTGCATCCGCTGCCGTGGTTGGTTTTGGCGATGGATTGGGCGGGAAGCGAATCAAAGGGGATTTTGTGGGGATCTGACCCATGCCATAGCAAATTAGTGAGGTGTTGGGGACCGACGGTCGCGCTGACATACTCCCTGGCCCGATATTTGTCGGCCAGCCAGGTCATGCGGGGACAACCCTTGCGATGCATCATGACCATGCGGTGGAACAACTTTTCACTGAACAGTTGGGGATTTTCGAGATTGAGTTTTCTACCGTAGAGTTGAAGGTATCTCTCTTGGATCCATTTTTCGCCTTCACGTTTTCGAAAGAGGCAACTTTTGACTTTCTGAAAGTTTTCGGCCAGATTGAGGATAAAGCGGTTTTTGGGAATATCCATTTGAACGACTTCCTCCCTGTTTCGGTTTCAAAGGTTGTAGCTCGAATCAGATCGATATTAATGACCGATATAATTTTAATTGGTTTTTTCGTTTTTTATTACGAGATTGTCGTTGTAGATACAGATCAGAGGTTGATATCTATCGTGGTTTTAAAGCCCGCCGGCAGTCGAAATGACTGCCGGCGGGCTTTTCTCTGCTTTACTCCGCCGTCACGGCTTCAACCCGCCGCCTCTTTCTCTTCTGTCTCCGCTCCGGCTTCTCCGCAATCTCCCAGCTCAGCACCACCACTTCCAACGTCTCCAGGGCCTTCTTGACCGCGCCCTCGTCGGGATTCGCAATTCGTTCCAGGGCCCGCTTCAACGTTTCCTCCGTGTCGCGCTGCTGAATCAATCCCTGCACCCGGATGTAATCGCCCTTCTTGGGCAGGTCAGCCCGACGCGCCAGGAAATAGTTAAACCGCACCGACACGGCGTCGAAGTTCTTGCCGTCGGGATTTCCCGGCATCCCGGGACGCCGGGGCATCGCCAGACGCAGGCAGGTGTCGCCGTTCAGATTCTACTGGCCGACCACGGCCCCTTCTAAAACCACTGCGTTGTTTGAAGGCAGGTCCGCCGGAAGGCCCGATGGCCTATCCGTGCGCTACAATCAAAAGCAACGGCGCTGAGAAATCGAGGGGCTTATGCCCGGTCCGCGTGGTTGCTACTGTGAAATGATCGTTTAAGGGTCGATCCGAAAAATTCTAAAGCAGGGTAAGCGACCGCAAAAGTGGTTATTTTTCAGGAACAACTGCAATGGCATCCACTTCTACCAAAAAATCGGGATTAGCTAATCCTGCCACAAACATCACCGTGATGGTAGGTGGGTTAGGTTTTCGTCTGAATTGTTCTTATGAATTGACTTTCCCGATATACTCGACAAGCTATCAGATATGTCGCGGCGATGCAGTGATAACAAACGGAGTAGAACAGCGTTTTGAACACGGCATCATGTTCTGGAATCAACAAGAGCAAAAAATCTATGTCTTGTATATCACACGTTTTCCTCCTCCCCTATGGGAGGTGTACCCGGATGCCTGGACTGTTGACCAACCGGAATTCGATCCCACACTGGTGCCGCCGGATGGCTTGTATCAACCAGTTCGTGGTTTCGGCTTGCTCTGGCGTACTCATTCTGAAATTCGTGAAAAATTGGGCTGGGCCATAGCCCCTGAAGCCAGCTATCAGACTGCCATTCAAACCTCGATTCCTGAAAAATATGGCATGAACTACATTTTTACCTATATCAAGGCCCTGAATGGCGGAACGTGGAAATTGTCTCCCATGATATCGTGGGAATATCTGCCTTAACACATTGTTTATAGGTTGAGATTTAGTTCCGAGATTCACTCTCGCGATTACGTGAATGGGTAGTTAGTTTAATGGAAGTCCAGCTGTTCAGGCCGGGGTCGTAAAGTTCGACCGCAGTGGAAGATTGGGGCTGACTGTCCATCCCGCCGGCGACGAGGACTTTGCCGGTGGGCAATAAGGTGGCGGTGTGATCCTTGTGGGAGGAGTTCATGTTCGGCCCGGCTGTCCAGCTATTGGCCTGGGGGTCATAGAGTTCGGTGCTGAGGAGCGCGCTGCCGTATTGGCCGCCGGCGATGAGCACTTTGCCGGTGGGCAAAAGCGTCGCTGTGTGCAAAGAACGCGCGGTGGACATGGCGGCGGCCATCGTCCAGCTGTTGGTGTTGGGATTATAGATTTCGGCGCTGGGAGAAGTTCCTGCTACGAGGACTTTGCCGTCGGGAAGCAGGGTGGCGGTGTGATTGGCGCGGGCGGTATTCATGGCGGCGACCGTTATCCAGGTGTTGGTGCCTGGGCTATAGATTTCGACGCTGTTGAGTGCGCTGCCGTTGTTAACGCCGCCGGTGACGAGGACTTTGCCGTTGGGGAGCAGGGTGGCGGTATGGGACTTGCGGGCGATGCTCATGGCGGCGGCACTCGTCCAGGTGTTGGCGACTGGGTTATATAACTCCACGGTGTTGATTGTGCCTCCGTTGTTGACGCCGCCGGCTACCAGAACTTTGCCGTTGGGGAGCAGGGTGGCGCTGTGCATGGAGTGGGCTGTGTTCATGTTCCCATTGACCGTCCAATTCCCGGCATCGGGATCGGTATAGATTTCGGCACTATTGAGTGACTCATAACCGCTTCCCGGAAGGGCGGGGGCATAGCCCCCGGCCACCAAGACGCTGCCGTCGAGCAGTAACGTTGCCGAGTGATAGTGGCGTCCGTCGTTCATGGAGCCGATGGTCGTCCAGGCGTTTGTATCTGGATCGTACATTTCAACGGTGTTGATAGGGGTATAGAGAGCATCTGTCCCGCCTATGATTAGAACTTTGCCGTTGGGCAACAAGGTGGCGGTGTGGTCGCAATGAACAACGTCCATAGGCGCGCCCATTGTCCACGTGTTTGTGGCCGGATCGTACAGGTCTGTACTGGATGAGTATTCATCCCCATTGATTTTGCCTCCGGTTACCAGGACTTTACCATTGGGTAACAGTGTGGCGGTGTGGTAGGCGCGCGGGGTATTTAAGGGGGTGATAGTTGTCCAGGTCTCGGTCGTGGGATCATAGATTTCTGCGGTGTTTTGGATTACATCGGAGAAGCCTCCGATGATGAGCACTTTGCCGTCGGGCAATAAAGTTGCGGTGTGACCATAGCGCGGCGTGTTCATGTCGGCGACTGTTTTCCAGCTATTTGTATTGGGATCATAGATTTCGGCATCGGCAAAAGGATAATCGTAACTGGAGTGCCCCCCACAAATAGGGATTTCATGTCAATGGAGATGAATCCTCCGGTGACGAGGACTTTGCCGTTGGGTAACAGCGTCATTGTAGGTTTTATCCGGGATATACTCATGGGAGCAGCGGTGGTCCAGACATTCATTGCCGGATCAAATATTTCTACGCTGTTAGTATCCCTTTCTATCACGAGGACTTTGCCGGTGGGCAACAACACCGCTTTGGGAAAGTTTAAATCTTTGTTTATCGAAGCCATGGTGGTCCAGCTGTTGGTGTTGGGATCGTATAGCTCAGTGACTCCATCAGCACCTGTCCCTCCTATAATGAGGACTTTACCATTGGGCAATAAGACTGCCGCGTGCTGTTGATGGTGATGGGAACTCATGGATGCCACATTGACCCAGGTCGCCGTAGCGTTCACAGGTTGCGCGGGGAAGATTCCCAGGAGCATGGCGACGATCAGCAGGCAGTGCCAGGTCCGTATCCAGGGGGACGCAGGGGGGAACGTTTTTTGGTTCACAGTTAACTCCTTAATAAGATAGTTCGGGTGATAATTGGATCTATCCAGATTGTTGCGGTGGTATGAAGGCGTACAGCGAAAAGATAGCAAGAAGATGATGGGATGGTCTTAGAAAACATAAGATCCACGGTTCCAGTATAATGGGGGACCGTCCAAAAAACGTCCAAAAAGGAGGAGACCGGGTGGTTATATAGGCCCTGCACCAGGCAGAGCGCCTGCAACTTGCTGCGGGCGCCTGGGACATAGCCGGAGACGAAGTTCTCATCTTTGATCCAGGCGCAGCGCGTGGCCAGCACGGCTGCCCGGATCGAGGGGGTGACAAACTCGATGAGGAATTCTATCACTAACAGAGTGGGGGGCAAAAATAGCAAGCCGGCGAAGGCACCCTCGCCGGCTTGCTGAATGTTTAGGGCTGTTTCAGGATCGTCTCATGACGACCGGTAGATAGAGTGTGTAAGGCTGGTAAGCCAGCACGGCCCAGGTGGAGAGGTGGGTGGGGTGGACGGTGATGCGGTTGAGTCCGGTGTCGATCGTGCCGGCTTCTTTGACCCAGCGACTGCCGTTCCAATAGTAGAGGGCCAGATCGGCTTCGTTTCTGATCCCGGCGGCTCTGATCTCTTCATCCCGGTAGGCGACGGTGAGGGTGAAGCTCTGCAACGGTTGCAGCTCCAGACTCCCGGCGGTGGCATCGATATCGAAGAAGAGGCCGATGGCGAGCAGGGGATTCGACACGACGGCTGTGGGGCGAGGCAGGTAGGCCAGCGTGGCGGTCTGACTGAAGGTGTTGGCGGCAAAGTTCAGCCGTACCAGTTGCTCGCTGCCGGTCAGGGACAGGCTTTGCGTCAGCGGGATGACCGTGGTGATCGGCTCCATGTAGGTGGGGCAGGTTTCCAGCGGGTTGATGTCGCCTTCGATGAGATCCAGCCGCAGCCGTTCCAGGCGGGCCCGGACGTAGCCGGGGATAGCTCCGTCGGTGGCGTGGAAGGGGGCCAGTCCTACTCCGTCGTTGTAGAGTCCGTACATCCTGGTCCCCGGTGTGAAACGGCCGGCGACGACATCGGCAATGGTGGCGGCGACCACGTTATCCACTTTTTTTAAGACGCTGGTGAGCAATTTGTCGCTGCCGGGGACGGTGCCGTTATTGTAGACGGTGTCGTAGTAGTCCATATCGACGCCGATGCCCCAGAATCCGGAGTGCGTGGCGGTGAGGACGGCTCCGGTTCCGGTTTCGCCGGCCGGCGCAAAGATGATGTCGGCGCCTTCCAGCGTCATGCTGTGGGCGAGTTGCGCGCCCAGTCCGGGATTGCTGAAAGCCGATTCCATGTCGAAATCGCTGGCGTAGACGGTGGTGATGACGGCGGTCGGGTTGATGCAGGTGAGGCCCTGCTGATAGCCTTCTACAAAATCGACGACCGGCGAGATGGGCATCCCGCCGATGATGCCGGCGTGGTGGTTGTGGGTCATCAGGCCGGCCAGGGTGCCGGCCAGATAGGCCGATTCCCGGGAGGCAAAGGTGAGGCCGCGCAGATTCTCCGGATACCCGTCCCAGGTGATATCGACGCCTCCGAAAAGCGTCCGGCTGTTGTTTTGCGCGACGGCCATCGCGGCTTCTCCCATGGTCCAGCCGACGGCCAGACAGAGATCGTTGCCTTCGTCGGCGCAGCGTTGCAGGGTGGGGGTGAATTCTGCCGGGCCGCTGGTGGTGTAGACTTTTCCGGCCACGCCGAGTGACTGGACGGTCCTTTGTAATCCGATGTAAGCGGCTTCGTTCCAGCCGTTATCCATGATTACCGGATTGTCGGTCGCCAATCCCACGCGGGTGGGCACCCGGGAGATCCAGGCGCCGTTCTGGCGTTCTTCCAGCCAGCCCCATTGCGGGAGGACATCGCCTTTGCCGTCGAAGCCGGCGTAACGGCCGACGATTCCCTGATAGGGGGAGGCGGCGGCCAGGGCGGTGCGAATTTCTGTCGGCGTGATGCTGCCGGCGCGGCGGATGGCCTCAACGATCATTCCGGCGGCGTCGTAGGCGTAGGCGCCGGCCATGCCGGCTTCGCTGCCGTAATTGGGGAAGCCGGCGGCCTGATAGTTGAGGTTGAAAGCGTGGTAGCCGGGCATCAGATCGGTCGGACGGTAGTACATGAGAGCGTAGTCGCCTTCGGCGGCCGAAGCGGCTTCAGTCGCATAGGTGTTCAGGATGCTGCGATCATCGGTGGCTGTGGTCCAGGCGATGGGGACCTGGCCCAGGCCGGCCTGCACGGCAGCTTTGCTGAATTGGGCGGCCCGGGCGGCATCGGAATCGGCATAGAAGAGGATCTGGGGGTTTTCGGTCCGGATCGAGGTCAACAGAGTCAGAAAATCAGTTGAAGTGAGGGCGGTGTGGCGGCTGAGGGTGCCGCCGAAACGGGCAAAGGTTGCGGAGATGGGCGTGTTGACCATGTTGAGCGATTGTCCGTTTAGTTCGACGACGGCGCCGCGGGTCAGGCCGAGCCGCTGGATCAAATAGGCGGCCATTTGGGCCGGGGGCTGGTCGTCGCGGGAGATCACCCGGAAGGTGGTGCTGTATCCCTGTTCGGTAAGCTGGGGATTGGTGGAGGAGGCGCTGATCAGGGGAACTCCGGCGGCGGCAAAGGTGGCCTGGGCGGGCAGGCTCTCGCTGCTGCAGGTGAATCCGATGGCGGCCACGGCTCCGGCATCGAGCAGTTGTTGGGCGGCGGTGACCGCCTGTCCGCCCTGACAGGCGGTGTGTACAGTGGAGATGACCAGGGTGTAGGTCACGCCGCCGATTTCCAGTCCGCCGGCCTCGTTGATCTGATCCACGGCCAGTTGGACGGCATTGATCTGCGGCCAGCCTATGTCAGGAATGACGCCGGTGGCGGCGGCGACGCCCAGGGTGATGACGGGGTTGGCGCGGGGGCGCATTTCTGCGGCGGCGGCGACTTTGCCGGCCGGTTGCAGGGGAAGAATCATAAAGGCCAGCAACAGGAGGGCCGCGCCCAGGGCTGTGAGGATCGGAAGGTAAGGATTCTTGGGTTTCATCAATTTCTCCTTAACTACGATTAAAGATGTTTGAAAAGCGAGGTCAGGCCTAGCATATAGCGAATTGAAAAATGGTCAAAGTGTGAGGCTGTGCTAATATTTCAAGTAGCTTGCCCTCTCCCCGCTTTGCATTAAACTTGTAACAGAAACAACCAAGCCCCGGCTTTGATGAGCCGGGGCTTGGGGACCAAGGCGGTTGCGTCGCCCTGGTGGGCTAAGTGTAGCATAGCTTGACGTTTATTCAAGCGTTTCAGCCCGCCATGGCTTTGTGCCGGGCGGGTTTTTCGTTTGCCACCTTGGAACAACGAGAACTTCAGATGTGGACCTTGAGATCGCGTTCCCAGGTAAATGAGCGGTCTGTGGAACATTACGACGGGAATTTTACCTACGCTTCCGCGCCGGGTTGGTCGGATATCCGTCATTATGATGGCGATATGCCCTATCATCAAGACGGCTTGCAGACAAAACGGTTGGAGGATTTCGGGGAACCGAATGTGGCGGAATTTCAAACGGCCGGCAATGTCGAGGCTTTGTTAGGGGTCTTGCGTTATGAGGATGTGGCGTTGCGCAGTGCTGCGGCCCGGGCTTTGGGAGAATTGGGCCGGCCAGAAGTTCAGGCTGCTCTGCGGGAAATGATGGCTGAGGAGCGCGATGATACGGTGCGATCGGCTATTCAACAGGCGCTGGGACGATTAGAGAACCCGGAAGCAGGTGAAAGATTTGAAGATCGGGGATTTCAAATAAGTTCAGGAAATGAATGAGGGCGAACTTGTGGTCAAAAGAATCTATGATATCAGCGCGTCGCCTGAAAAAGGCGGCGCGTCTGGTTCATGTACCGGTGGGGGAATTTGTTGTCTTCAAAGGAGCCAGCGATGATCAATCTGATTCCGCATTTTATCGGCAAACATTTTGATCGACGAGATTATTCCGGGAAATTTCAAGCCGCCTCGCTGTTCATCGATATCTCCGGGTTTACTCATTTGACTGAAACCCTCATGCAACACCACAAAGACGGCGCCGAGGTGTTGACCGATTTGCTCAATCAAGTTTTTACGCCCCTTGTCCATGAAGTTTACGGGCGGGGCGGTTTTATTACGACCTTTGCCGGGGATGCTTTCACCGCACTCTTTCCCTT
Source organism: uncultured Anaerolineales bacterium (assembly GCA_964501335.1). Taxonomy (GTDB): domain Bacteria; phylum Chloroflexota; class Anaerolineae; order B4-G1; family SLSP01; genus CAZCTC01. The sequence continues at coordinate 33,457 of CAZCTC010000008.1, forward strand.
GCGGCGGCGCGCGGCGATCGAACAGGCCGCTCAGACGGCCTTTTTCATCCAGGACTTCTTCAATCGACAGGGCCGGATTCACAGTCGTTATGGAGATTTTTCGGTAGCCGTAAAAGTCGGTCTGGGTCTGGGACCGGTGCAATGGGGAATCTGGGGGACGCCCGCCGGTTGGACCTATTTTTTCCGAGGGCCGGCGATCGACAGCTGTACGGCGGCCGAGCATTACGCCCATGCCGGCGAGATCGTCGCAGCAGACAATTTGATCGAAGCGCTTTCCCATCCGGTTTGCACCGATCGGCAAAACGGCTATTCCCGTCTGGATCAATTTATGGGAGGGACAAACTGCCGAAAACCCCGCCTGCCGGCTTTGAAGAGGGAACACCTGACGGCTTTCGGTCAATCTTCGGTATTAGATTTGCTCGATGCCGGCACCCGGGCGGAATTTCGTCAGGTTGCCGGTCTCTTTATGGCCCTGGAAAGCGATTCGGCCCCGGATTTTGAAGCTTTCGTGCAGGCGATATTGGAAAGTGCGGCGCGCTACGGCGGTTATTTCAATAAGCTGGATTTCGGCGATAAAGGAGCCGTCATCTTGATCTTGTTCGGAGCGCCGGTAACCCATGAAAACGATCTGATCCGGGCGGCTGATTTGCTGATTCAATTGCGCCGCCTGACCACGCCCGTGCGCTGGAAAGCGGGACTGACCTTTGGTACGGTCTATGCCGGGTGTATCGGCGGTAAGGAACGTACTGAATACACTGCGATCGGCGACCAGGTCAATCTGGCGTCCCGGTTGATGCAGGCGGCTCCCTGGAATGAAATCTGGATGCCGGCCGATGAAGCCGCCCTTCTGGAGACGGTGGGATATCAATGTCTCTCCCAGGGCGAGAAATCGTTCAAAGGTAAATCGCAGGCTCTCTGGGTAAAAAGCCTTTTGGGCAAATCGGATTTCTCTACAGAAACCGCTTTTTACAAAGGCCCCTTGATCGGTCGCGCAGCGGAATTGCAAGAATTGTCCCGGTGGACCCGCTCTCTTTTTGCGGGGCAGTTCGGGGGAATGATCTATATCTATGGAGAGGCCGGTGCGGGGAAGAGCCGGTTGATCTATGAATTTCAGCAGCAGTTATCAGGTGTGCAGTGGTTCTACTGTCCCGTCGATCAGGTATTGTGTCAACCCTTAAACCCGTTTCGCTATTTTTTACGGCGCTACTTTCTGCAATCTTCGGACCTGTCCTTCTCTGAAAATCAGGCCCGTTTCGATCGTTCCCTGAATTCATTGATCGACGATTTGAAGGCTCGGGGAGAACCGACCCTGGCCGCTGAACTGCACCGGACCCGCTCGTTCCTGGCGGCTTTGATCGATTTAAATCTTCCCGGCTCGCTGTACGAACGGCTGGATCCAAAATTGCGCTATGAGAACACGCAGATGGCCTTTAAAACGTTGGTCAAGGCCGAATCCCTCCGCCAACCGCTCATTCTTTACATCGAAGATGCCCAGGGTTTGGATGAGGATTCCCGGGCCCTGCTCAAATTCCTGACTCACCATGTGGAACGCTGTCCTTTTGCCATTCTTTTGACCAGCCGGTATCAGAGGGACGGCAGCGGCGCAACCATCCCGATCGATTCGGAGATCCCCGAACAGGCTCTCCATCTTCAAGGGCTGGCAAAAGAATCCCTTTCCACTTTGCTGGTTCGATTGTTGGACGGTCCGGCCGATGATTCTCTGATACAGTTTGTCGTTGAAAAATCACGGGGCAATCCTTTTTTTGCCGAGCAGTTGATCGTCGATTTGCGGGAACGCGGCGCGATAAAATGGCAGGGGACCACGTGGCAACTGGAAGATCGACAATTGCTTGAAGTTCCCCAGGAAATCAACGCTATTCTGATTTCCCATTTGGATCGATTGTCGGCTCAGGTCAAAGCGGTGGTTCAAACGGCCGCCGTGTTGGGCCAGGAATTTGAAGTCCAGATCCTTTCTCAGATGTTGAAAAGCGATGAGACTCTGCCGCTCAAAATTCAGGAGGCCCGGTCGGCGGCTGTCTGGTTGCCCTTGAATGAACTGCGCTATCTCTTCCGCCACGCCTTACTGCGCGACGCTGCTTATGATATGCAATTGAGGATCCGACTGCGGGAACTTCACCAGTTAGCCGCTCAATCTATTGAAATCATCGGCCGGAAAAACCCGGCCGCCTATTATGCCGATCTGACCTATCACTACGGCAAAGCTGAGGTTTGGGAGCGGGAACGATATTATGCCGGGTTGGCCGGTGAACAGGCGGCGGCTCGCTTTGCCAATCTGCAAGCCGTCGGCTTTTTCACCCGTGCGCTGGAATTAACTGCGGCTTCTGATTTGACGGAACGCTGCCGGCTTTTGCTGGCTCGCGAGCAGGTTTACGAACGGCAGGGCCGCCGGACGGACCAGGCGCAGGATCTGACTGAGCTGGAAGCGTCGGCCTTACAACTGGATCTGAATCTGCGGGCGGAAACGGCCTTGCGGCGCAGCCTCTGGGCCCTGTGCACGGGAGATTACAGCGCCGCCGGGCTGGCCGCTCAAACCGCCATCGAATGGGCGCAACAGGCAGGGGATTCAGTCTTAGAAGCCCGGGGGTATCATGCCTGGGGGGCGACGTTGCGCCGGGAAGGTCGCAATCAAGAAGCTCAGGCCGCTTTTGAACGCACCCGCTCTTTGGGCGAAATGATGGGGGACCCGTTGCTTGTCGCGCAGGCCTTGCACGGTTTGGGGTATGTCAACTGGCAACAAGGGAATCTGACCGGGGCCCGGGATTGTTTTGAACAGGGAGTGGTTTTTGCCGATGAAGCCGGGAATCTGCTGGAAAAATCTTCTGCTCTCAGCGGCCTGGCCCTGGCCCTTTACAATCAAGGGAATTATGTTGCGGCCCGGCCTTATCTGGAGCAGGCCTTGCAATTGAACCGTGAAGTCGGCGACCGCCGGGGAGAAATGCTCTGCCTCATCAATCTGGGCAATATGTTGACGGCGGCTCACGAGCCTGAAGCCGGCCGAAGCTGTCTGCAGGCGGCGATGTTGTTGGCGCGAGAAATTGAGGATCGCGAAAACGAGGGGATCATTCTCTATATGTACGGCGATAATTCCTATCTGGTCGGCGATTTTGACCGGGCGATTGAGGAATATCGGCAATCTCAGCAGCTACTCCAACCTTTAAAAAGCCGTTTTCAGGAAGCCAATGCCTTGAGATTGCTGGCCCAGGTATTTTACGCTCAAGGGGAATATGAAGCGGCTTACCTCAGCGCCCGGCAGGCCCTGGAAATCAACCGCGAAATTGCCAGTTACGGCAATATCGCCGACAGCCTGGAACATCTGGCCGACGCGCTGAGCGGCCTGGGCCGATTGGATGAAGCGGCTGCCGCCTATCGAGAAGCGCAGACGATGTTAAGGGCGCAAGGGGCTCCGGAAGTCGACAGCTGGATCGGGCTGGCCGAAATTGCACTGCGGCAAGATCGGTTGCCGGAGGCGTTGAAATTGGTAGAACAGATCCTGGCCTATCTCGGCCCCGATGCTTTTTCAACCCCGGTCGCCCGCGGCGAAAGCCGCCATGCGCTGGACAGCTGGCTGGAACCGTTGCGGATCTATGCGGTCTGTTATCGGGTTCTGACCGTTGTCGGGGATTCCCGGGCCGTTCAAATCCGCCGCACCGGCTACGAACTCCTGCAAACCTGGGCGGCCATGATCGCCGATCCGGAAATCCGCCGTTCCTTTCTGGAAAATGTCCCCTGGAACCGGGAACTGGCCGGGGGCGGGTGACGGGGTAGGCCGGGGGGGGGCTGTGTGCCCTCTCTATCCCCTCCCCGGCCCTCCCCTGCTTCGCACCCTGCTCGCGGGGGAAAAGAGGGGGAGTCGGCAGCAAAGCTGATTATGTAAGCCGAGTTCCCCCTCTCCCGCGCGCGGTGCGCAGCAGGGGGCAGGGGGTGAGGGGGAATTTGCTGTAGGGGCGACCTTTATGGTCGCCCAGGTTTGGGGAACAGCAAACGGGCGCCCACAAGGGGCGCCCCTACAAGAGATCGTGTTCCCGGTAGGCGTCGGAGATCCGTTCCGGCTCCCTTCCCTCTCCCACAGAGCAGGCGCCGAACGGGATCAAATGCAACTGGCCCTATTGTTACTTGGGAGAGGGAAGGGCCGGGGATGGGTGAGGGCCAGAGTTCAACGATGAACGCCGGAAGCTGAACGATGAACTCCGGGGAGTTGAACGATGAACTCCGGAAGCTGAACGATGAACGCTGGAAGTTGAGCGATGAACGCTGGAAGTTCAACGATGAACGCTGGAAGTTCAACGATGAATACCGGGAGTTCAACGATGAACGCTGGGAGTTGAGCGATGAACGCTGGGAGTTCAACGATGAACGCCGGGAGTTCAACGAAGTACGCTGGAAGTTCAACCTGGGGATAGATTCTTTCGCATCCTGCCTGCGTAGTGTGGTGCGCGTAAGTAAAGCCAGGGACTATCCATGGCCCGGTTTGATATTTAAGGGACTTTGGTTTGTGCCTTACGAAATGAGAAAGATCCGGGTTTCGGCGGCTTTTCGAAGCCGCCGAAACCCGGAAAAACAGTCGGACCCTTAATATTTTCCGGTCAATTGGGCGGTAACCTCATCCAAAATTCCTCGTAACTTTTCGACATCGCGTTCCAGTGTAGTGTAGATCACAAATTCCAGTGTCTCTTCCGTAGACCGCACCTCACCATAGAACAGTGTAACGGCGGTGTCGCGCTCTTGATGCCGGATGGAAGATTCGTGCATCACGGCCTGTTCGGGATGGCGGGTATCCAGGCGGCCCAGATATAGGTTGCAAATCCCAATTCCCATAATTCGCTTTCCTCAAGCGCGTGCTCCAGCTTCCACGAATAACGTAACGTCGTTACCTGGTGATCGGCGGTCCGTTGCGTCACGGCCACCGCTTCTACCTGCCGTTTGTAATGGCTGTAGTTTTCCAGATCGAACAACTGGATCATTTCTGCTTCGGTAATGTCGCGGGGAGAATGTTGCATTTGCTCCACATAATCCGAAAAGGGCAAAATTTCCTGCTGCGCCGGCCGCAATCCCTGAATCTTGGCCTGATAGGATTCATACAGGCTGCGCCGCACAAATCAAAAGAATATAACCAGTATTGAGGTGTCCGGCAACCGGTAAAGGAATGAGCAATGCAAGAATATACCCTGGATAAGTTAAAAATCTTGAAAATCTTGTAAACCGGGCATTTTGGGAGGATAATAAAATAGTATTTTATTTTTTCTGGTGGTTAGTTTAGGAACCAGCCCTACGCCGGAGGCCAATGGATGGTCACACAACCAAAAAGAAGGGAGCCGGGCGCGATCGATTCTGAAGAGCGCCCGGCTCCTGCTTTTTCTATTGTGGGAATTGGGGCGTCGGCTGGCGGATTGGCCGTTCATCGGTTCAGTTATAGATATCACGGAGCAGAAACTTCAAAATTGGGGGGATAGCTGAACAAAAAGCAGACCGTTAAGACAATAAGAGGCGTTCAATGAAAAGCGGAAAAGATTCCCGTGGTGAGATCTCGGTGCCGAACGAAGATCTCGGGCGCGTATTGCGGTGGCGGGCTGAAAGAGTTGCCCGGGAAAAAGTGATTCATAACCGGGAAAGCCGGCGGGTTTTCTCAGTCGATAAAATGCAGCAGACGCTTCATGAGCTGCGAGTGCATCAAATCGAGTTGGAAATGCAGAATGAGGAGCTGTGTCGGGCTCAGGTAGAATTGGATGCGGCGAGGGCGCGCTATTTTGATCTCTATGATCTGGCCCCTATCGGTTATCTGACCCTTAACGAACGTGGGATGATTTTAGAAGCCAATCTTACCGCGGCGACTCTCTTTGAGATTCCTCGGAGTTCTTTGGTCAAATATGCTATCTCCAGCTTCATCCACAGAGAGGATCAGGATGTTTACTACACCCACCGCAAAAAACTTTTTGAGACCGGAATTCCTCAAGCCTATGAGTTGCAAATGGTCAAGAAGAGTGGGGAGGTATTCTGGGCCCATCTGGAATCCACAATTGTCCCTGATCCTGTTGCCGGCGTCCTCTGCCGGCTGGTATTGAGCGATATCACTGAGCGCAAACAGGCCGAACAGGAACGGGAACGGCTGCTGGCCCAGCTGGGCGGTCAGGCGCAACAAATGCAGCAAATCCTGGAGAGCGTGCCCGCCGGCGTGATCTTGCTGGACAGCGCCGATCGTCTGGTCCTGGCGAATCCGGTGGCCATGGCTCAATTGGAAGTGCTCGCTCCCCTCCAAACCGGCGAGACGCTGACCCACCTGGGCAACCGGCCGTTAACCGAACTGTTGGACACTTCCCCTCAAGGTATCTGGTACGAGATCAGCCGTGGTCAGCAGATTTTTGAAATCAGTGCCCGGCCGCTGGCCGCGGGGATCCAATTCCAGGGGCATGTCCTGGTTTTGCGAGAGGTAACCCGGGATCGATCGGTCCAACGCCAGATCCAACAGCAGGAGCGTCTGGCGGCGATTGGGCAACTGGCGGCCGGCATTGCGCACGATTTCAACAACATTCTGGCGGTCATCATCCTTTATACCTATATGGCTTTGAGGTCCTCGGAACTGTCCCCGAAATTACGCGAACAGTTGCATATCATCCTCGATGAAAGCCATCGAGCCTCCGAACTGATCCAACAGATTCTGGACTTCAGCCGGCGAGCCGTATTGGAATGTCATCCCCTGGATCTGGTTCCTTTCCTGAAAGAGCAGATCAAACTCTTAGAGCGAACCTTGCCCGAAACCATTGAAACTCAGTTGATCTACGGCGCGGATGAATATCAAATCGACGCCGATCCGACCCGGATTCAGCAGATCCTTATGAATCTGGCCGTCAATGCCCGGGACGCCATGCCCGAAGGGGGGGTGCTGAGCATTCGGTTAAAGCGCTTTTCGATCGGCAAAGATGCACAGAATCTGGCCAGTCCCAATCTCCCTTCCGGAGAATGGGTGCAATTGCAGGTGACGGATACCGGCGTGGGGATTCCACCGGAAATCTTGCCGCGGATCTTTGAGCCGTTCTTCACAACCAAGGCTCCCCTGGGTACGGGGCTGGGACTGGCGCAGGTCCATGGGATTGTCAAATTACACGGCGGCGAAATCGAGGGGACTTCTACTGTAGGCAAGGGAACGACGATCACGCTCTATCTGCCGGCGATCCCGGGTCAGGTTCAGGGACATGTCGATGTTGTTACTTCTTTGCCCTTAATTTACGGTAACAATGAAATGATCCTGATTGTAGAAGACAATATAGTCGTCTGTACGGCGCTGGCGCAGATGTTGGAAATGCTGCATTACCAGGTGATGACCGCCGCTAATGGGCGCCAGGCTTTGCAATTGTTCGCCCGGCGGGGTTCGGAAATCTCGTTGATCTTAAGCGATTTGGTTATGCCGGAAATGGGAGGGGAAGCCCTGTTCTATGCCTTAAAGGAACTGGGTGTGATTCAGCCGATGGTGATCTTAAGCGGCCATCCTATGAAAAATGAACTGGAAAAACTTCAGAATCAAGGCCTGGCCGGCTGGATGCTTAAGCCCCCTTCGATCGAGCGTCTGTCTCAGCTGTTGGCCGGACTATTAAAAAAACAATAAGGTGGAGTTTACAGAGTGAGGGCGCGCTGTCTCCGGCAGCGCGCCCTCACTGTTTGAAAGGTTTTTTTCTGGGTGTAAATCAAACTCCCCCTAATACTACCCTGACCTGATGCAACTGACCGTCGTTTAACAGGGGGATTTCATTGCCCCTCAGCACGATCCCATCCAATTCCAGTTGTCGGACTCCGGCATTGACGCCTTCCGGATTCTCGATTCGAATCAGGAAGGTGGTGCTCTCTATTTTGTACATTACCTGATAGTGAGTCCACGTTTTCGGAATACAGGGAACGATTTGCAGTGCCTGTCCTATACGCCGGATGCCCAGGATTGCTTCGAGTCCGGCACGGTACATCCAGCCGCTCGAACCGGTATACCAGGTCCATCCCCCCTGTCCGTTGTGCGTCAGAGCGCTGTAAACATCGGCTGCCGTCACATAAGGTTCCACTCCATAACGAATTGCTTTTGCGGAAGTATCACTGTGATAGATCGGATTGAGCAATCGGAACAATGCTTCGACCTGGTCTCCCTGTCCCAGTTCGGCAAAGGCCCATAAGGTCCACACCGCTGCGTGGGTATATTGCGCGCCGTTCTCGCGGATGCCGGGCGGATACCCTTTAATGTAGCCGGGATCGCGCAGCGTTTGATCAAAAGGTGGGGTCAACAGCAGCAGTAATTGATCTCTCGGCTGGATCAATCGTTCGGCCACGGACTCCATGGCCCGGACGGCACGGTCCGGATCGCATACGCCGGATAAAATCGCCCAGGACTGAGCGATAGAATCGATCTGGCAATCGTGATTTTCGGCCGACCCTAACGGCGTACCATCGTCATAATAGGCTCGCCGATACCAGGCACCATCCCAACCATAGGTCTCAAGGGCCCGGCCCAAGATGGCCGCTCGTTGTTGATAGGCGGTGGCCTGAGCCCTTTCGTTTTTATATTCGCATAACCGGGCAAAACGGATCAGTGTGGCGCATAAAAACCATCCCAACCAGATGCTTTCTCCTCGACCGCTGCTTCCTACACGGTTCATACCGTCATTCCAGTCGCCACAACCGATTAAGGGTAAGCCGTGCTCCCCGGCCGTGATCCCTTTTTCCAGAGCCCGGCGGCAATGTTCGTAAAGGGTGTAACTCTCGGTTGTCGGGGCGTAATGATCGTAACGTTCCAATTCGTCGGTTTCCAGGGGCAGGCCTTTGCGAAACAAAACAGTTTCATCCAGAATAGCTTCGTCGCCGGTCACGGTAACGTAATGCGAAACGACAAACGGCAACCAGAGCAAATCATCCGAGAACCGGGTACGAACCCCCCGTCCTGAAGGCGGATGCCACCAATGTAACACGTCGCCCGCATCAAACTGGAAGCGGGCCGCTTCTAAAATGTGTTCCCGGGCCAGCCGGGGGGCGGCATGAAGAAGCGCCATAATATCCTGCAATTGATCGCGAAAGCCAAAAGCGCCGGAAGATTGATAAAAAGCCGAGCGTGCCCACACGCGACAGGATAGCGTCTGATAAAGCAACCAGCGATTGAGCAAAAGGTTCATTGCCGGATCGGGAGTTTGTACCTGGACGGTTTCCAGGAATTTTTCCCAATTCGTATGCACCTGATCCCAGGCTTTTGCAAGCTCCTCCGTTTTTTGATAACGTTCGATCAGTTGCAATGCTTCGTCGCGATTGGCTCCTTCACCGATTAGAAAGAAGATCTCTTGAGCGACGCCGGGCGGCAGATCGATATGCACTTGCAACGCTGCGCAGGGATCGAGTCCCGGTTTCACCACGCCGGCCAACCCAATTCTCTCGAGCGCTACCGGCCGGCAGAGAGTTCCCCGGCGTCCCAAAAATTCGGTGCGATCTGCCGTTAGTCCGTGAAGGGCCTGACTGGCCACGACAAAGGCAACCCGGTCGCCGAATTCAGCGTTGTAGCAATTGTGCGCCAGAAGCGCTTGATGTTCGGGGTCATATTCCGAGACAATATATTGCTGGGCCGTATCGCGGGTTATTCCCAACACCCATTCTATGTACAGGGTTACCGTGATGCGGCGGGTATGTTCCCACATATTTGACAAACGCAGTTGCATTACTTTAACGGGGGCATCCGCAGCTGCAAAAAGGCGCAAACATTGGGTCAGCCCATGGCTTTGGTGTTCGAAAATCGAATAGCCGGAGCCATGCCGGATTAAATAGGGCGCAGCGGCACGACAGGGCAAAGGGGTGGGGGACCAGACTTCGGCCGTTTCTTCATCGCGCAAATAGAGGGCCTCGCCGGGGGGATCGGCGATCGGATCGTTCGACCAGGGAGTCAGCCGGTTTTCACTGCTGTTGCCGAACCAGGTATAACCCGCCCCGGTTTCGGAAACCGTAAAACCAAAATCTGAATTGGCAATTACATTGATCCACGGCGCCGGCGTCCACTGCTCCGGCTCCAGATAAATGAGATATTCCCGGCCGTCTGCGCTGAATCCTCCCAGCCCGTTGTCAAAAAGCAGGTCGGGGGGGCGAAGCACTCCCGGCGTGGATTCCAATTCGGCAGGAGCCGATATCGGAACAAAGCCGGGAAGCTGGGTGGTGAATTTATGCAAACCCTGCAATTGCTGGGTCAGCGTTCCCAGTGTTCCCGTGAGCACCACCCGCGCCGCGGTTTCCAACAATATGCGGTCCGCTTCGTTTAACTGATCGGCGTACAGGACAAAGATGCCGCCGCGTCGATTAAACCATTCCTCACAGTTCTGACGGATCATCACGCGCTGTAACTGGCCGCGCAATTCCTGTCCATAGGTCGTTCCCTGCTGATTGAGAATGACCAGATCTATTTTGATACCTCGATTGCGCCAATAGGTATGAGCCTGGAGCGCTTTCTGCACCAGGATCAGATCTTCTGTCGTGTTCATTTGCACCAGTAGAAGAGGATAATCACCCGAGATGCTGAATGGCCACAAACCTGCCTGTCCTTTGCGATTGGCGGCGAGTGTGGCTGCGGCGGCACGTAAAGCGGCCTGGGGATAGATCAAGGCCGATAAAAGCTCTTCGATTTGCGCCAGATCCGCAACTGTCAACTCCAGCCGGGTTAATTCCAGTTCGGCATACAAGCGAGCCTGTCCAAAAGTCCGCTCGATCGTCTGAGCCGACTGATAACGTTGCACTAAAGCCAGAGCCCTGTCGCGAGACCTGGCTGCCAGCGTGATAAAGCTTACCTGCGCAGAGGCATAAGGTTGTAATTCGATGGTTTGTGCGAGTGCCATGATGGGGTCCAGGGTGTTTCCCACCGTGGCGGACAATTTCCTCCCGGCGTTCAAGGCGGCCGGCGTTCGCAAGGACTGCCCCCGTCCCAAAAATTGTTTCCGGTCGGTTTCGTAACTTCCGGTGATGGATTGTCCCGGTGAAACGGTAGCTGAATGCGCCAGATAGATCGGCAGTTCCCCAGCTGAACGAAGCCGTCGCCGAAAAAGCAACGTATTTGTTTCGGTAAGATATTCGCTCTCCACAAATAGATTATTGAAGGCCGGATGGCGGGCATCGGCGGCTTGCGGTGCCAGGATAATTTCTCCGTAACTTGTCAATGTGATATGGCGCACGCGCTCACTTTGATTGGTAAGCGAGATACGACGAATTTCTACATCGTCTTCGGGCGCTACCACGATTTCCATCGTTACTCCCAGTTCGTGACCGTTTCGTCGGAATTCTACCTGGTGAGGATAGAACTGCACCGTGGGAGTTCCTGAAAGGGTCCCTATCGGTTGCTCGGCCGCCGACCATAGCTCACCGTTGTCCAGATCTTGCAGATAAATCCAGACCCCGCATTCCTCACGGGTCGAGTCGGCTCGCCAACGGGTCAGGTCGATCTCTTCCCACCGACTGAAACCGGCCCCGGCATTGGTGATCATCACGCTGTAATGTCCGTTCGATAAGAAATGTACTTGCGGGGCCGGCGATTGTACGGCTACATTCCAGAGCCCGGCGCTGATATGTTGCCGTACGGGCTCCGCCTGTGTGACGTGCAAATCCCCGGCCTGCGCTGTTTCGAGAGCGGCTTCGTAAGGGACCTTCTCTTGCAAGAAAAACTCGACGCTCCGTACCTGGGGATCGGCGTGGAAACGTCGTACCATAATGTTGTCATGCAGATAGTTGACCAGGGAGAGTAAGATCATTCCTTGATGGTGAGCCATATAGGAACGTACGATGGCATGCGGGGCACCTAACGGCAGTCGGGCGGCTGAGAAATCGATGGCTTCGTAAAATCCATGGAGTCCCAGCATTTGCAATTTATCCAGGCGAATGATGTTTTCTATCACTTTGTGCGGATGTAACGATAATGCCAGCAATGAAGCGTAGGGCGTCACGACCAGATCTTCATTGCGGTTTTGTTTAAAACCCAGACCCGGCACCCCAAAGGTGCGATATTGATAATTTTGATCCCTGTCAAATGCGTAATAGCCTGATTCGGAAATGCCCCACGGGATCGCCTTTTGTTGGCCGTAATTGATCTGGCCGTTTATGGCCGCCAGGCAACTGCGTTGTAACAGGGTGCCTTCATAATTGCGCATCAGCAGTGCGGGCATTAAATACTCGAACATCGTCCCGCCCCAGGATAACAGGGTGCGCAATCCTTCGACCTGGGCCAGGGGACGCCCCAGATGCAGCCAATGGCTGGGCGGGATTGCGTTCCCGGCAATGGTGACGAGACTGGCGATGCGCGATTCGGAAGCCAGTAAATCATAGTAATTGTTGTCCAGTTTTTCGACCGTCACGTTGTAGCCGATATGAAACAACAGCCGTTGCTCATCAAATAGAAAGTGGAAATCCATCTCCTGGACGTGGCGCAGGGCGTTTTGCTCTAAATTCTGGAAATCTACCAACAGACATGCCGCAGAAATCCGGGCCTCAATTAATTTTTGAAGAGAATCATGGCACCATTCCCCGGCTTCGGCATCTCCCTCGCTTAACCGGTGTAACTGGCGGAGGATCGCCTGCCCGGTTAAACAGACCGTTTCGATCTCTTCAAGCAGAGGGGCCGGGGGAAAGGCCGCGTTCAGTGCCTGCCAGTGTTTGTAAAGTTCGGGAGGCCCGTCGGCACGTTCCATCAACGCCGGTGGGTGGTGCAAAAAAGTCAGCCAGGGCGCAAGTTGTTCGATTTCTCGTTGCATGCCGTACAAATGATTCTGGGTTCGATCGGCAGCCAGATTGAGTTGGTTGAGTTGTTCCACTTCCAATTCGTTGCTGTTTGCCATGACAAAGCTCATCAACGTTCGGTTGAGTTCAATCCAGCTTTCGCCGCTCAATTGATTCAACAGCCCGAACCAGGATTCGGGGGTCTTTTGAGCGGTCCGGATTTGTTGTCGCATCTTTTCCAGACTGGATTGGATCGCAGCCGTTGCTTCTACGGGCAAATCTCCCACCACTTTATCAAAGAGGCAGAGTGTATCCAGCAATCCTTCCCAGTTTTTCCACCGCCAGATGGATTGATGTCGCAACGTCTGACAGCCCTGCGCCAGCGTACGGAAAGAAGCGGCCAGATTGCCGCTATCGACCGTAGAGACATAGCGTGGAGCCAGCGCTCCGAGCGTCCGGGTATCATACCAGTTCAAAAAATGTCCGCGATATTTCTCCAGTCGGTTCAGGCTCTCAAACGCCGATTTCAACCGGGTGGCTAAATTGCTCAATCCGATATATCCCAGATCATAGGCGGCCAATGTCGAGAGAAAAAGCAGCCCCAGATTGGTCGGCGATGTGGTATGAGAAATGACGCCCCGGGGTGCTTCCTGAAAATGATCCGGCGGGAGCCAGTGATCTTCGGGGCCGACAAACTGTTCGAAAAAACTCCAGGTACGCCGCGCCAGCGTGCGTAACCGGGCAACCTCGCCGGCAGACAGGGAGTCCGGCTGGTCGTCAATGGAGCGACTGATCCACCAGGAGATTAAAGGGGAAAACAACCAGAGGCTCAACAGCGGTGAAGCCGCCCAAAGCGCTGCCGGATTACTTCCCCAGATCGCACCTCCCAAACCGCCGGTCAAAAAGAGGGCTGCCAAAATATGTTTCAGGGTGACTCCATGGGTCGATAACCGCAACGTATCGGCGTAACTGGTCCATTGCAACAGATGTTTACGGGTAATCAACAGACGGATCAAGGTGGTGGCGATTCCTCCCAGCGTGGACCATGTTTCGTAAGGAATAAAAGTCAAGGCCAGGCCCCAACGCACCAGACCGGTTTGAAAGGCGCGGGAAACCTCCCGCAAGGAACTTCCCCCGGCTACGCGCGCCAAACCGAGGGCCAGACCGGTAAGCACCGGTATCAGAAGCGTCAAGGCTCCACCCAGCGTCCATAGCCCGGGCACTCCCGGTAACCATAACCAGCCGCCGACCAGGAAGGCCAGCAACGCGGGGGCCAGTAAACTGCGGCGGAGGTTATCAAAAATTTTCCATCGGCTGATGAGTGAGAGATCGTTGGGAATGGTTCCCTGATTAAAGGTGGGGACCCGGGGAAAAAGCCACGGCAGTAATTGCCAATCCCCGCGTACCCAACGACGGGCGCGTCGCAAATAAACAAAGTAATGGGGGGGATAGTCTTCGTAAAAAACAACATCAGTGACCAGTCCCACTCGACCATGAATCCCTTCAATTAAATCATGACTGAGGATCGCATTCTCCGGCATCCGCCCGGACAGGCTGCGTTCAAAAGCATCAATTTCATAGATTCCTTTACCGATATAACTGCCTTCCCCAAACAAATCCTGATAGGCGTTCGATACGGCCCGCGAGTATAAATCCAGACCGGCATCGCCGGCGAAAATGCGCGAAAAGTGGGAACGATTGACGCTGGTTGATGTAATTTCGATCCCCGGTTGTAACAACGTGTACCCTGCAATTACCGCTCCACTCTGCGGATTAAATTCGGCCTGATTCAGGGGATGGGCCAGCGTTGCGACCAAACGATGCGCGGCTTTGTGGGGCATCAGCGTATCGGCATCCAATGTAATGACATATTTGATCTGGCTCAATACGGCCGGATTGCCTTCTCGCACACTAAAAGCTGTTTTGGCTCCGCCTCGTAAAAATCGGTTAAGTTGATGCAATTTGCCGCGTTTGCGTTCCCATCCCATCCAGCGGCCTTCGTGGGAATTCCAAAGGGGATCGCGGTGAAAGAGATAAAAGGGTGGGGATGTTTCCCGTTCATATTTTTTGTTGAGGGCGTGAATGCCGGCCGTAACCTGGTTCACCAATGGATCGATTCCCTCTTCCGGTTGCCGGGCCCTGTCGGGCAAATCTGTGAGCAGGGCAAAGTATAAATGGACATCCTGATTTCGCAGAAAGTGCAACTCTATCTGTTTGAGCAACGATTTTACTTCAGCTTCACTCGATAACATTGAGGGAATGACCACCAGCGTCTTGTACTCGGCCGGAATATGGGCCTCAAAATCCATTTTGGGCAGAACGCGGGGGGGAATAAGCAGTGTGATGATCCAGTTGATCAGACTGACGGCCACGGTGAGTGCTGGAATAAAGGCCAGCACTCCGCCTCCCCAGGTTTGCGCGAAGTTTGCTCCGGCATTTTGGAGGTAAAGGATGGCTCCCAACACTTCTAAGACTGTGCACACTCCAATACTACTCAGATAGACCGGCGTCGGATGATTCAAAGCCGCCCGCCGCAGCCGCGATTTCAAGGGCGCCCGATAGCCAATTCGGGCATCGAGCACCATCCGGCCGGCATCGATCAGATAATAGCCCACATGCGCGGTCCGCGCTCTTTCTGTCTGAGCTTCGTTCTGGGCCAGAGCAATGGCCTGCCGTGCAATCGCCAATTCATCCAGCCCGGTCGCGCGGGACAATTTTTCGACTGCTTTGCGATAGCGGTCGCGCGTTTCCTGATCCATGAGTGCGTAGATGTGGGCCGGATCGCCGCGTAGAATCTCTTCCACCTGGCTGACACTGTCGAAAAAATCCAGCCAGTCCTGAGCCGCCAACATCCGCAGGCTGGTAATGCAATTGGCTACGGTCTCATCCTCTGTGAGGGCGGGGGATAAGGTCAGCAAAGGCCACAGCGTTTCGTGCGGCAGGCCGGTAATTTGACTGAGACTTTGGGCTAACAGTTCCACCAGTCCCAGCCGGAGCATCACCGGCAGCGCCCATAATTCTCCCATGGTCAAGGGGACAAAATTTTGATAGAGTTGTACAAATCGGGTGATATGAACCGGATCTAACCGGGCTTGCTGCATTACAATCAATCTCTGCGCCAGGGTGTAGATGCGGGGGTATTTGGCCTGGAGAGCTGGGGGGCATGGCGGCAATTGGCGATAAAAGTTGGCCGGCATATCTTCGCGAATCTGGCGACAGGTCTGTTGTACCAGATAAAAATTGTCCGGCAGCCATTCGGCGGCTGCGGAGAGGGAGTGCGGGCTGGATCTGGATTGTAACTGTTGCGTGACGATACGAAAGAACTTTTCCTGAGCTTTTACATAAGCGGACAACGAGAAAACCGGTTTTGACATGGGTTGTTTATTTTCCATTCGTCATATCTGCGGTGGTGAACTCCGGGGAATGAGCCTGCATGATGATCAACGAGGTCGTGCCGTAAGCGATTAAATTGCCGACCAAATCGCCGTACAATCCCCGGATTTGAGAAGAACGACCATGAGCACTCAACAATACCAGATCGATTTTTTCTTGCTCAACAAATTCATGCAGCGTTCCCGATAAGCGCTCGCTGACCAGAATGCGGGTTTCGACTTTCCCGGCAATCCGTGACTGCAATTGCTCCAGATAATGGATCACTTCGGTTCGATTGCGTTCCACAAGCTGTTCTACCAGTTCGACGTCTTCACGGCTGGGTGGGGTTCGTCGTGGGATCGCCGGCTTTTGCACGATGTGCAATAGAATGAGTCGTGCATCATGGGCCCGGGCCAGAGTTACTGCGGCAGGCAAAATCGATTCGGCGCGCGGAGTTCCATCCAGCGGCACCAGAATATGCTGATAGTGCAACGCGGTCAGATCGGGGGGCACCGGATGGGCCGCCCGTATAATCATCACGGAAGTACGAGCGCGCAAGATGATCTTCTGCACCACGCTGCTGACGCCCCATTCGCTCAGGCCGCTTTGTCCATGGCTGCTGAGCATGATCAGTTGGGGGTCATGCTGCTCTGAAAATTCGATCACCTGATCTGCCGCAAAGCCTTCCCATAAATGCATTTCCGTCTGCAAACCTGCTTTTTGCATCCGTGAATCCAATTCTTGCAGGTAGTTTTTCGCCTCAGCTTTGCGGATTTGCCAGTTCAGAGGGTCCATGGCTCGCCGTCCATACTCTTCGCGGGGAGTTTCCATCACATGTAAAAAGGCAAGGTGAGATTCAAAGGCTCGGGCAACGGCGACCGTATGGGGGAGGACACATTCGGCCAGTTCTGAACGATCCAGAGGCAGGAGTATTTGATTGAACATGATAGGTCCCGGGTCAACGTTTGGAAAACTGGTGATTTCGGTAAATCAAAGAGCTTAACATGGATAGAGCCTTTCTTGAGTGAAGGGATTAAAATTCGACCTGTAAAGTAACAAGTTAAGGTGAGCAGCATTCTGTTCCCGCCGGTCCGGATAAATGCTTTGGATCGGCGGGAACAGAGTGATAACTCATTTGTCTCGGACAAGTCGGTGGGCTAAGGGAATTCGGGTTTTGTTACCCGGCGATGGATATCCTCTTCCGCATGTCCACGAGTGTACCCGTATTTCTTTTGAAGGAGATCGATGCGCGCTTCATGTTCAACTATCCGTCGAGTGATTTCCTCTTCTGCCTGTGAGGGCGTATACCCATATTTTTTCTGGAGCAAGCTGATAAAATTTTCAAACTTACCTCCTATTCGTTCCAAATCATCGTCGGTAATTTTATTCCACCACGTTTTGAACTGTTTGTGCAACCGTTTCCAATTGTTTTCAAATACATTCTTATTCATAATAAAAATCTCCCCTGTCCCCATAAATTGCCCTGATTGATCCTGGCGGGTATCCGGACAGCTGGGAGCCCAGCGCCTTCTCAATTTCAATACAGCCATGCCATAGCTCCTTTATTTCAGGATAGGGGCGTATTTTTTGAGTACTTCCAGCTTATCGTAGAACATTTCAACTGTCATCGGTGCCGGGTGGATTTTTGTCTACGCATTTTGTGGAGAGAAAATTCAACCGATCGTTGAACGGTGATTCCTCTCGTTGGATATATAATGAGGCTGCGGTATACCAGAGGGTCCTTTATGTTTTAATGGAAATGGGTTGGCAAAGGTTTTATAAGGAATCACCAATGAAGTATCATTTTACCGAACTGGTCGATAGGCCCGGCTTTCAACAAGTCATGCAATCCTGGTATGCCGTTGCCAATGTGGCTATCGCCTTGCTGGATACCGAAGGCCGTTGCCTCTGTGTCGCAGGCGAACAGGATATCTGTACTCGATTTCATCATCTTTCCCCCTCGATTGAGGGACGTTGTCCCTACAGCCATGATTACCTTTTCAGTCGTTTGCACGAAGACGATTTTATAGCGCATCAGTGTCCCCAGGGATTTATGAATTGTGCCATGCCCATCACGGTCAAAGGGGAACCGGTCGCTGTTTTATGGATGGGCCAGTTCCTTTCCACCCGTCCGGATGAAACTTTTATTTGCCGGCAGGCGCATGAACTCGGGGTGGACCCCGCCGGTTATCTGGCCGCTGTCCAAAAAGTGCCGGTCATTGCAGAAGAGCGGTTACAGGTGATCATGACGGCATTGACTCGATTGGCTCAGATGCTGGCGACGTTGGGCTGGGAGCACAAACAACTTCAGGGCGCATCGATTACCTTCAATGCCGATCTTCTTCGCGCTCAACAGCACATCGCTTTGATGTTACACACGGCCCAAACGGCCAGCAGCACTTTGGAGCCGGTTCAGATCTTGGAACGAGTGGCCGATGCCATGGTTTTGGCCGTCGATGTGCCCTGTTGTAGCATCTATCTGTTGGATTCCGAACATGGGACTTTGGTGCCGCACGTGATTCGCGGCCCCTCGACCGATGCCACACCGGCGGCTTTGCGGGAGCCACATCTGGATCCCCTGGTTAATTCCCTGCTGGATGAGGTCTTAGAACACCCGGTCCCTGCCGTCTGGTACGATGCTGCGACGGATGCTCGCATTAGTCGGGAGATGGCGCAGACCTGGAATATCAAATCGATCCTGGCTGTGCCGATCCGGGTCAGTTCTAAGGTGTTGGGAATCGCTCTGCTCAGTACTTTTAGCGATTATCGTCATTTCACTCCGGAAGAGATCGAACTGGTCTGGGGAATTGCCAACTCGGTGGCTCTGGCGGTCGATAATGCCCGGCTTTATACCGAAACCCGTCAACATCTGGCCGAGAGCCAGGGATTGCAGCAAGTTGCTGCCGCTTTGCTCCACAAGATCAACCCGGAGAAAGTGCTCGCTATTATCTGTGCCGAGGCGCAACAATTGACCGGGGCGATGGGCAGTGCGGTGTTGCTTATCGAAGAGGCGATATGGTTGCGCGTGACTTACAGCAGCGGAATCGATCCCGCGTTCTTTGACCGGATTCCCATTGCCGATTCGTTGGCCGGCATTACGGTGCGTTGTGATAAGCCGTTTTTGACCAATACCCCGGCCAATGAATCTTATGAATATCTACAGGGGAAACGTCCCACTTCATTTTTATCTGTCCCTTTGCATGCCAATGATGAGGTCATCGGCGTGTTGGAAATGGTAGACAAACGTGGCGGTTTTACCCGGGATGATATCCGAATTGTCAGTCTGTTTGCCAATCAGGCCGCTATCAATATCGAACATGCCCGGCTCAATCAGCAGGCCGGGCAACTTGCCGTCCTGGAAGAACGCCAGCGTCTGGCGCGGGAATTGCACGATTCGGTCGTGCAATCGCTTTACAGCATGGCTCTTTATGCCGATGCCGCCTCGCTGGCCCTGGCTGCCGGCAAGCAGGAGGTGACGGTGAATCACCTGCAAGAATTACGCGATATGGCGCGAGGGGCTATGTATGACATGCGACTGCTGATCTTTGAATTACATCCTCCGACCCTGGAACAGGAAGGGTTGGTCACCGCCCTCCGGCTTCGTCTGGCTGCTGTTGAAGCGCGCGCCGGAGTCCATACGGAACTCGAGGTGGACGGTGAACGGCGTTTGCCGATTGGGATCGAACAGGAGCTTTACCGAATCGCCCAAGAGGCGCTCAACAACATCATGAAACATGCCAAAGCAAAACATATAAAAATCCGGCTGCAATTTATCGACAAGACGGTTTGTTTACAAGTGCAGGATGACGGCATCGGCTTTGAACTGAATGCGCTGCAAATCAACGGGGGAATGGGATTGCAAAGCTTCGCCGCGCGGACGGCCAAACTCGGTGGTCATCTTGCCGTGGAGAGCCGGCCCGGACAGGGAACGACTGTAACGGTAACCATTTCTACAGAAGATGGGGTGTCTTTATGAACCAGACCATTCGAGTGTTGATTGTAGATGACCATACCCTGGTTCGCAAAGGTATTCGCGCTTTGCTTACTGAAATTCCCGGGCTGGAAGTGGTGGGGGAAGCTGCTGATGGGCAGGAAGCGATCGACCAGGCTTTTCAGCTTTGCCCGGATGTAATTTTGATGGATCTGGCCATGCCCCGGTTGGACGGCATTGAGGCTACTCGTCAGATCAAGGCGCGTCAACCGGAAAGCCGTATCCTCGTCATGACCAGCTTTGCTACCGACGACAAGGTCTTACCGGCCATTAAAGCCGGTGCCCTGGGCTATCTGCTTAAAGAATCCGCCCCCGAAGAGCTGGTGCAGGCGATCCATCAGATCCGTCGGGGCGAATCATCGCTCCATCCGGTTATCGCCCGCAAAGTCTTACAAGAGCTGGCTCAACCGCTCAATCGTCCTCCTACGCCTGAACCGTTGACCGCTCGTGAAGTTGTCGTGCTCCGGCTGGTCGCTCAAGGGTTGAGCAATCAGGATATTGCCGAACAATTACATATCAGCGTTCCCACAGTCCGTACCCATGTAAGCAACATTATGAGTAAGTTGTACCTGGCCAATCGAGTTCAGGCAGCTTTATATGCTTTGCGAGAGGGCCTGACCTCTTTGACGGAAGTTTCGGATGTTCAGGAAAAAATCTGAGACGTTACCCTTTAACTCTCAATCCGGTCAATGTCGCGGCTGTCGTGCCGATGAGCCTATAAAAGTGGTCACCGCTCCGGGGGTTATGACGGGCGCGCCCCTGGCAGGGGCGCGCCGGCAGACGTTTCGTTATAATCTTCTGAACTTTCTAAATCTGTTTCATGGATCAAATAAGCAAAGAGTTCCTGCAAGGAATTGAATCCTTTTCGTTCATCGACGCCAGGAAGTTCCAACGAAGCTCGCCAGACCCAATTTTCCCCATTAAAAGTTTGCCAGAGGCGTAATAAATAGGATACGTAACCTGCTTTGTCTCTTTGCTTTCCCATGGTCAGCTCCGTTATTGATCGTAAAAATCGGAATGCTCGCCCCCTTAGGGGCGAACGATAAGTGGAAGATAAACCAAATAGCGGCTGCGGTAAAGTTCCGAAAGGCCGGTGGTCGTATTGGAACTTCGTCCCGGGATGGCATTGTATTGAGTCGATGTGCTGGTTGTTCGGATGCCCTGATGACCGGTCAGGGTGAAGGGTAGGGTGGTTGTCCAATCGCCTGAGGCATTGGACTGCACGGTGCCTAAGGATTGCAATGTCTCGGTAACTGCATCGGTGTCGTCCAGAAAAAGCTCGATGATACAATTGGGACAGGCGCTGTTGGCGCTGCCGCTTACGATCGTTCCGCTGATACTGGTGATTTTTGCAGGTTTGAATACCTCAAGAGGATCAGGCAGGCTTTTGCCGACCTGAATGGCATCTTCTGCCATCAAACTTCCATCTACCTGGGTCCAGGCTGTGTCGTTTTTGATGATATTGGCGCGCAAGATATTGGAATCGTATAAGGCTCCGTTCAATGAAATGCCGGACAGCCGGGAATTGACGATGGTGTTGCTGAGGATCACGGTTGTCTTGGGCCCGTCGGACATATAGATGCCGCGCCCGCAAACCCCTACTTCAGTGGCGTGGCCGTTGATTCCAATTTGATTGAGGCGGATGGTGTGTCCTGTCCCGGTTACACGGATTGCATCCGGTTGTTGTGAGATTTCAAAGATCTGTTGCCGTAATCCAGCCAGGCGGTTGTTTTCAATCCACTGATCCTGATCCTGTACGCTGATCCCGCCGCCTCCCAACCAGTCATCGGGAGTACAAATCAGGCTGGGATCAGTCTGTTTGTTGGGGGTATCGCCGGTCGCGGTCATGCCGATCCAGTTATCGGTTACCTGATTGTTCCGTCCGCGGACGGCAATGGCCATACCGTCAAAACCCAGGAAGTAATTGTTGCGCACGGTATTGCTGATCGCTCCGGTGGTCCCGGCCGCCATCGCAATTCCGGCGCTGCCGCTGCCGTCTTGTGGATCGTTGTTCCTTAAATAGGGGGCGGTGCCGGCATCGTTTAATCCAAACCAGTTATTTTCGACCGTGTTGGAAGTCGTATTGATATAGAGGTGGGTGGTGAAATTTTGAAACCCTAAATTATAGATCTGGTTGTTGTTCTGGCCTGCGGACTCTCCCATTTTGATGCCGTCTTCCAGCCCGGTTCCGGGGCCGACCAGGATGATTTTGGGCCCGGTGGCACGGCCCCCGGTTTGAGTGTTCCCGTCGATAATGATATTGCCGTTTAAATAGCGCAAAGCGGCATTGGAGGCACTGGAAATGCCGCTGAACTGAATCTTCCATAGTTGCAACGTGCTGTTATAACCCGAATCGCTGGTGGGGATGTTGAAGGCAATCAAGACCGGCTTTTGATTGAGGGGCAAATTGCGGGCCTGGATTACGGCCCGGCGCAAAGTGCAGGGTGAAGTTGCACAGGTTGTGCTGTCGCTGGTGTCGGGATCGGCCGTGCTGGTTACTGTGATGAGGGTGGTATAGGTATAAATCAGATGGGCACTGTTCTGTGGATGGAAAGCCGCGGCTGCGGCTGGAAGCGCCTGAGCCCCTGCTATGGCTGCGATGAAAAGGATTGAGGCGATCCCCAGAGTCAAAAATGATCTCCAGAATTTACCGTCCATGGTTTTCTCCTTATGGTTTTGGGAAAAAGTTGAGGCTGCTCTATTTTCCCCGAGCAGTTACAGGGATTTTATAGAACGAGCGTCAAAAAAACGTCAAAGGCGGATGTTTTCACGAATTCAATTTCACCATGTATAATCAATGCACCTTCGGCTTGTTGAATGAATCGATGTAATCATGACGAAATTGACTTTAACGCTGTTGGGCTCTTTTGGGGGTGTCCTGGAAGACCGGTCGGTTATCAATTTTGTTACGGATAAATCCCGGGCGCTGCTGGCGTATCTGGCGGTTGAACGGCAACGGCCGCATCGCCGGGAGGCGCTGGCGGCTCTCTTGTGGCCGGATCAGCCGGAGGAACGGGCGCGGCAGAGTTTGCGCCAGTGTCTCTTGCATTTACGGCAGGCTTTGAAGGCCCCAGTCACCGGGCCGCCGTTTTTATGGATTGAATATAATCTGGTGCAGATTCATCCGGAAGCCCAACTGGGTTTGGATGTGGCCGACTTTACGGCCGTGACCGCGGCGATCGAAAACCATCCCCATCGCCATCGAGAATCCTGTCTACCCTGTTTTCAGCGGGCTGTCGAGTTGGTCTCGCTCTATCAAGGGGAATTTTTAGCCGGTTTTCACCTGGCCGACAGTGCTTTGTTTGAGGAATGGGTTCTATTAAAGCGGGAATGGCTTCATATTCGAGCGGTGGAAGCGCTGGCCCTTCTGGCTGAGATCGAAGAGCGGCGGGGGAAACTTGAGGAAGCTCGTCGTTATGCCCAACAACTGGTGCAGCTGGAGCCCTGGCGGGAAGAGGCTCATCGTCAGTTGATGCGGTTGACGGCGCTGACGGGGCAACGGAGTGCCGCCCTGGCTCAGTATGAGAATTGTCGTCGTGTTTTACAGGCGGAATTCAATGCCGGGCCGACCGTAAAAACTCAACAGCTTTTTGAGCAAATTCGGGATTCGCAGGATTTTTCAAGTCCGCGGGTCTCTTCATTGCCGATTCCGGCGGCTCCTCTTGTCGGCCGCCAGGCGGAACTGGTAGAACTGGCAGAATTATTAGCGGTTCCGACCTGCCGGTTGATCACTTTAACCGGGCCCGGTGGAATTGGTAAGACTCGTCTGGCCTTGCAGGTCGCTGAAGAGCATCGCGGACTTTATCCGGATGGCGAATACTGGATTGATTTGAGCTCCATTAATGCGGGAGACCTTATTGTTCCCATGATTGCTCTTCAGGTTGGATTTACTCTTTACGGCAAAGAACCTCCGGTTGTTCAGCTTATCAACTATCTCCGCGAAAGAAGGGCCCTTTTAATTCTCGATAATGCGGAACATCTTCCAGAGCTTGGGTTGCTGGTGTCCGATCTGCTTAACCAGGTTCCGGGAATTGCCCTGGTAGTTACCTCTCGGGAGCGGTTGTTTTTGCGGGAGGAGCAGCTTTTTGTGGTAGAAGGGTTGCCTTATCAGCCCTCTTTTTCTGTGCCTTGTCCTGAAGCGGTTGCTTTTTTCATCCAATGTGCCCGGCGGATCCATCGGAAATTCGAACCGGATTCACAGGAATTGGAATCCATTCTAGTTCTCAGCCGGTTGGTTGACGGTTTCCCGCTGGCTTTGGAGCTGGCTGCGGCCTGGATTTCCCAATACAGTTGTGCCGAAATTGCGGCGGCACTGAGTCGTGATATGGATTTGCTCACGACCTTATTGCGAAATGTGCCGGCCCGCCAGCGCAGTATGAGAATAACCTTTGAACATTCCTGGGCCCTGCTTTTACCGGCTGAACGCAGTTTGTTGGCACGCTTATCTGTTTTTCGCGGCGGCTTTACGGCGGTCGCTGCCGGGGAGATCGCCGATGCCGATTCAGTCACTCTCAAAGCCCTGGAAGAAAAATCTTTGATCCATCGAGCCGGCGATGGTCGCTGGCATCTTCATGAACTGTTACGCCAGTTTGCGGCTGAGAAGTTATCAATTTTGGAAGCGGGAAGGCTTTTCACTGCGGATCGCCATGCCGATTACTACGCCGAATTTCTCGCCGGTTGGGAAAATGTTTTGAAAGGTAAAGACCAGGATCGTGCGCTGGCTTCCATACATACAGAAATCGGCAATGTGCGGCGAGCCTGGGAATGGGCGTTGGAAGTTGGAAAAGAGGATGGTTTTTCAGCCCTGAAGGTTTTCCGAACGTCGTTTGAAAGCCTTTTTCTTTTTTTCGCTTTGCGTAGCTGGTATCAGGAGGGCGCGGTTCTTTTTGCCCGGGCTGCCGAAGTCGTGGGAGAAAAAGATCGTTTGCTTGCCGGTGAATTACGGACCCGCCAGGCGCGTTGTCTGGAGTTTACGGCACCGGCGGAAGAAGCGATCCGACTTTACCGTGAGAATTTGGAACTTTTTCAGCAATTGGGAGCGGAGCATCAAACGGCCCTGCCTTTGTATGGTCTGGGATATATGGCCCACCTCCGGGGGGAATATGATGAAGCCCGTCGCTATTTTTTAAATAGTTTGGAACGTTATCAGGCTTGGGATAATCGATGGGGAGCCGCCAATGTATTGAGCAGTCTGTGTCTCTCGTTGCGGCGGCAGGGAAAATATCAAGAGGCATTACGGTCAGGCCGGCAAAGTCTGGAAATCCGCCGTGACCTTGGTGATCGGCGGGGTATCGCTTCTTCTCAGAACAATTTGGGGTTGGTTTTCTGTGCGGTGGGGGATTTCGATGCTGCGCGCAGGGCGTTTCAAGAGTCGCTGGCGTTATGCCTTGAAATGGGATTGACGATCGGGGCGGCCAATACCCTTACCGGCCTCTGTCAGGTCGCCATGAATTCCGGCGATATAGACGAAGCTATCCATTGCCAGGAACAGGCCCGGGATCTTTATCATGAAATCGGTGATCTTTGGGGCATGGCCATTGCCTTTAATAATTTAGGTCAATTGCAGATCGAGAAAGGTGAAATTGCGAAAGCCGGAGAATTGCTCCGTGAAGGGATCAGGCTTTACCGTCGGGCCGGGATCAAAGCCGGACTTTCCAATGCGCTGAGCAATTTAGGCCGGGTGTGTGAAACCCTGGGGGAAATTGCCGAAGCCGGTCGTTACTTTCATGAGGCCCTGATGTTGAGTCTGGAAATCGGTGATCTTCCCTTTGGACTGGACACTCTTTATCGTGTCGCTGATTTATGGATGCGGTTGACCGATTCCTGTCGTCCGCTTACGGCAATGGCCTTTGTTTTGCATCATCCTGCGTTGCTTGAGGAAACGCGGCGGGTGGCCCAGGAGAGCTATCGGAGATTGAAGAACGATTATGCTCCTGTCGTGGTCGCGGTGGCGGAGGAAGAAGCTTCTCGGACTGATTTCGATACTATGGTGGCGGAAGTCCTTGCCTTTTTAAAAAAAATGGAATCTTCAGCAGGAGAGGGCTGCAGCCCGGTTTACCGGGCTTGATTATAGTAGCCTTGGGCTTTAGCCCGAGGCGAGGCGGGTTTTGCCACGCTCGGGAAACAAGGTCTTTACGGGATTATTTTTTTAAAGGCCATAAACCCCGGGCTCACTTAAAACGCCCTTTCAGGGCTTAAGAATGCTGTCCCCGTTGGGCATTCTCAGCCCCGAAGGGGCTTTCTTTTAGATAGCCCGGGGTCCTGGACCCCGGGGCGAGGCGGAATTTTCCATCCCATTTACGCGAAGGGTGAGGAACTAACCGTACCGATCGTTATTTGGCTCCGTGCAACAGTTGATCAAATTCTGAGATTTGTGAAGCATGAACCAGCGCTAATACTTCGTCGGCGATTTGGAAAACCAGATCTCCATGCGGGACAATGACTTCTCCCTTGCGGATGACGGTCAATAGGACGCATTGCCGGGGCAGGGTGAGATCACGAAGCGTTTTACCGACGAGGGGCGACTCAGCGGCGACTTTTTCTTCGACCAGGGAGAATTGTCCTTTGCGCAGTTTGAGCAGGGTGACCATATCGCCCATGGACATTTCTTCGGCGACCAGATGCGCAATCAGATCGGCCTGATTGAGGGCCACGTCGACCCCCATGGCCGGCGTGAACATCCAGGCATTTTTGGGATTGTTGATCCGGGCGATCGTCCGCGGCACGTTGAATTCGAAGCGGGCCAGGCTGGTCGCCACCAGATTGACTTCGTCCGAGCCGGTCACGGCGACCAGGACGTCGGCTTGCCGGATGCCGGCGGATTCCAGCAGCAAGGGATCGGTGCCGCTGCCGCCCAGAACGGTGCCGGTCGGCAATTCGTGCTTTAAGCGTTCCAGATCGTCGGGCTGTGGCTCGATCACCCGGATTTCATGCTTCTGTTTGAGCAGGAGCTGCGCAAGATAAGTCCCGACTTTGGCGCCGCCGACGATGATGACTTTCGTATCCATTTCTTTTTCTCCTTACAGCCCGACCATGGCCTTCAGCCGATCGATTGAAGTGCCGGCCAGCGCCAGATGCAACAGATCCCCGGCCTGGAAGACCGTACCCGGGGTGGGGAGGAAGGTTTTTCCGCCGCGGGTGACGGCGATGACCTGAATCTCTCCGGCGACCGTGAGATCGGCGACGGTGCGGCCTTCCAGTCGGGCCGGAATGTCCAGATCGACCCGATCGACCTGCCCGGCTCCCAGGCTGTCGAGGGTATCAAACTGGGAGTAACAGAGCAGATCGGCGATGCGGTTGGTTCCCCAGGCCACCGTCGAGATGGTTTGCAGGCCCAATCGGCGGTAGATTTCGGCCTTGGCCGGATCGTAGAGCCGGGCCACCACGCGCGGGACCCGGAAGATCTGGCTGGCGACGCGCCCGGTGACCACATTGGCCTCGTCGCTGTCGGTGACGGCCGCCAGACCGTCGCACTTCTGGATTCCCGCCTCGAGTAGGACCTCGCGGTCGAAGCCGATCCCGGCTACCGTTTTTCCTTTGAAATGGGGGCCCAGGCGTTCAAAGGCTGCCGGATCTTTATCCACAAGGGTAACTGTATGTTCTCGTAAAATCAGGGCGCGGGCCAGGGCGACTCCCATTCGTCCACAACCGATCAAAATGAATTTCATGCGTTTCCTCCAACCTTTTCAATTTGCGTTCCCAATCGCAGCTTTTGACTTTTGCGTCCCTGGCGCCGCAGGTAGAATTTGCGCAGCTCGTCCATAATCAATAATGAAGGCGTCCAGGCAAAGAGGAAGAGCCATTCCGGTAGGGGAATGGCGGCAGTGTCGAAGAACTGCTGCAGGAAAGGAACATAAACGATCGCTGAAATCAGGAGCAGTTCAAAGGCGATGCCGATCCAGATGAGACGGTTATTGAAAAACGGCACATGGGCAATCGAAGCGCGTTCTGTCCGCTGGGCAAAGAGGTTGCCGATTTGAGTGGCGACGACAGAAGCCAGGGTCATGGCGGTAGCGGCCATGTAAATTGGCCCTTGAGCCGGCAGATCCAACCACTGGCCCCAATAGCCGTTGACCCAGTAATGGAAATAGAAGGCGGCCATGGCAGCCAGACTTTGTACCGGACCGAGCCAGAAATAGGCCCGGAAGAGCAATTGCCAGTTGATGACATGTTCTTTCATGTTGCGGGGCGGCAAATCCATCAAGCCGGGTTCCGGGGGTTCTGCGCCCAGCGCCAGCGCCGGAACCATATCGGTGCCCAGGTCGATCGAGAGGATCTGCATCACGGTCAGTCCCAATGGGATGCGCGTACGACTCATGACGTAGAGGATGAAAGGCACCGCTTCGGGAGTATTGCTGGTGAAGATGTAAGCCAGGAATTTCTTGATGTTGGAGTAGACGCCGCGGCCTTCTTCTACTGCATTGACGATCGAGGCGAAGTTATCGTCGGTCAGGATCATGTCGGCGGCTTCCTTGGCTACATCGGTGCCGGTGATGCCCATGGCGACGCCGATATCGGCTTTCTTGAGCGCCGGGGCATCGTTCACCCCGTCGCCGGTCACAGCGACGATTTTTCCCAGATCCTGTAGAGCGCCGACCACGCGCAATTTGTGTTCCGGCGCTACCCGGGCGAAGAGCACTTCCTGGGCCAAAACGGCTTTGAGGGCCGCGTCGTCCATCTTCTCCAGATCGGAGCCGGTGACGATTTGAACTTTTTCGCCGTGAACGATGCCGATCCGGCGGGCGATCGATTCGGCCGTGAGGCCGTAGTCCCCGGTGATCATGACGATGCGGATACCGGCGTGACGACAGCGGATCACGGCTTCTGCGACTTCCGGCCGGGGCGGGTCCATCATCGCCGTCAGTCCCAGAAAGGTCAAATTTTCTTCTACGGCCTCAGGCGTATAGGAACTAAATCCATCCGGTAAAACGCGGGTCGCAATGGCGAGCACCCGCAGTCCATTGCGGGCATAATCATCGTTGGCTTCCATAATTTCCGCACGCAGAGCATCATCCAGAGGTACAGCCTGCTCGTTGTGGCGAATTGCGGTGCAGAGAGCCAGTACCTCCTTGGGGGCGCCTTTGACCAGGGCCACCCGTTGCCGTCCGATCTGGTGGATTGTGCTCATTCGTTTGCGGCGTGATTCGAAGGGCAGTTCGCGGATGCGGGGGCGTTCGGAGTTTTCAGTTTCCAGATCGATTCCGCCTTTGCCGGCGGCGACCAGCAGGGCCGCTTCTGTAGGATCGCCGAGGATCGTCCAGCGCGGTCCGTCGCCGTTGGGGGGGAGGAGGCGGGCGTTGTTGCAAAGCGCGGCCGCGGAAAGCAGTTCGCGTAGCTCCTCAGCGATGGGGATGGCCTGGCCCTGGCGCAGGATCTGACCTTCAGGAGCATATCCGACCCCGCTGACTGTGAGTCGCTGCCCATCCAGCCAGAGATCGCTTATCGTCATCTCGTTTTGGGTGAGGGTACCGGTTTTATCCGTACAGATCACGCTGGTGCAGCCCAGGGTTTCGACGGCGGAGAGCTTTTTCACCAGGGCGTGGCGTTTGGCCATCCGCTGGACGCCCATGGCCAGGGCCAGGGTGACCAGGGGGAGCATGCCTTCCGGGACGAAGGCGACGATCATGCCGATGGCAAAGATGAACCCTTCGATCAGTTGGACGTGGGTAAAGGTCACGGCCAGGAAAAAGAAGAGAATTCCGACGCCGACGGCGATGGCGGAGACGATTTTGGTGGCGTGGATCATCTCTTTCTGCAACGGACTCAGTTCTTCGCCGACGGATTGGGTCAGATGGGCAATTTTGCCGAATTCTGTGTTCATCCCGGTATCCAACACGACCGCTTTGCCGGTACCGGCGGCCACGCTGGTTCCCGCAAAGACCAGATTGGGCATTTCAATGTGGGAGAGATCCTGGCGCAGGACGGCTTCCGCGATTTTTCGGGTCGGGTGGGATTCTCCATTGAGCGTAGATTGATCGACGCGCAGCTCGGCCTCTTGCACCAGTCGGGCATCGGCAGAAATTCGGTCGCCTTCGGAGAGGAGGATGATATCTCCAGGGACCAGCTCTTCGGCCAGAATTTTCTGCTCGGTACCGTCGCGCATCACCCGGGTATAGTAGGGGATGAGTTTTTTCAGCGCTTCGGTAGCTTTCTCGGCGCGGAATTCCTGCCAGAAGCTGAAAGCTCCGTTGATCAGATTGACGGCCCAGACGGCAATTCCTAACTGGGGCATCTGGGCGATAAAGGCCAGAATCCCGCCGATCCAGAGTAGAACGGCCATCATGTGGGTAAAATTGGCCAGGAATTTGATGTAGAGCGGTTTGCCTCTTTCTTCGCGCAGTTCATTGCGGCCGTATTGTTTCAAGCGCCGGGTGGCTTCTTCAGAACTCAATCCCTGGGGACTGCTTTTCAGAAATGCATAGACCTGAGTTATTTGTAATGAAGGTACTTCCGGCGCCTTGAGGCTGTCCATTTGTTTATTTTCCATCGATTACCTTTCTTTCCGTACGTTTTGAAATGGTGCTGTTGCTTTTATAGACAGTTCGTCATCCATAACTGAAATGCGAATTTCAGAAGTTAAAGAAAAAACGTGTTTTCGGCGGCTTTCTGAAGCCGCCGAAAACACGAATAAAAATAACTCACTTACCATCCCGTGCGTTGTTTTTTACCGGGCAAAAGCCCTTTGCGGGATGCAAGAAATCGGTTGTAATCCAGGGCCAGGAATTCCACACAGTTTTAAAAGCCGGGGGTTAAGAAAGCATGTGAGGATTTGTAGGAGTTTTTTCCAACAGTTCGACGGGGTTTTTGAACGTCCATTCTTCTGCCAGCTTGAAGATCAAAAGGACAATGGCCAGCTCCAGGATTTGGTGAATGCCTGGCGAGGCTTTGATTTGATGTTCGAGAAACAGCAGTCCGACCGACAGCGGCAGCAGACTGTAGAGTTTTAAAGCGGCGATGAACGACTTCTTTTTCATAGGGTTCTCCTTTTGATCCTGAGATCAAAAGGAGTTTACCCGATTTGAAGTCAAAAGGGTGCAAAGAAATGGCTGAAAGAGGTCAAGAAATTGTCTAGATAGGAGATCTCAGTCCTTTGCGTTCAGCCGGTGGAAGGTAATCCCTTTATGTTCTCGGACGGCATAGGTGTTTTGGGGATCTACGTTCATGCCGCAGACTGGATCGTATCCCATTTTTTACCTCCTGTTATTCATACTGTGAGCGACTTATCTCCATTGTAAAAGGTCGGAGCCGCGGTGAATAGGGTTTTTTTTATCTGTGCGGTGGTGGTAGGACTACAGTTAACTAAAACCTGTTTTTTCGCGTGCAGTCTGCGGCGCGCGAAAAGTAAACAAAAAACTCTTTATAGAGTTAAAAGTGAGTCAACCTTAACAAAACGTTAACACATCGTTACGCTGTTGTTAAACTTCATCTTTTATGATTAACACGTTCGACAAACGAGGCATCTGAGAACGTGAATTGGAGGAGATTAACTATGCGTAAGTTGTTCTTTGTCGGTCTGATTCTGGCTACGATGTTGACGGCCTGCGGCGCTCCGGCTACTCAGGCTCCTGCTACCTCTGCCCCGGCGACCACCGTGGCCCCGACCGAAATCCCTGCCACCGGGGTTGCTCCGACTGAGGCCCCTGCGACTGAAGCTCCCGCTGCCGACGCGCTGCCGGCGGTCGATCCTTTGACGGTAACCGGCCCGATTGTCAGCGCCGGCAGTTCTACGGTTTTCCCGCTTTCCGAAGCCCTCGCCAGCCGTTTTCAGGATGAGGGCTATGCCGACAATATCACCATCGACAGCATCGGCACCGGCGCCGGGTTGGAGCGTTTCTGCAAAACCGGCGAGACCGATATCGCCAATGCCAGCCGCAAGATCAAGGATGAAGAACTGGCCAACTGTCAGGCGATCAACCGTGAACCGATTGAATTCCGCGTCGGCACGGATGCCATGGTGATTGTGGTCAGCAAAGAAAATACTTTCCTGACCGATGTAACTAAGGAAGAGCTGGCGAAGATTTTCTCCAGCGATGCGACGAAGTGGTCCGATGTGAATCCCGCATGGCCGGCGGAAAATATCCTGCGCTTCAGCCCCGGCACCGACAGCGGCACCTTCGACTACTTTGTGGAAGCCGTCCTGGGCAAGAACAAGGATCTGCTGCTCAATGCCGCCAACCTGCAACTCTCTGAGGACGACAATGTCCTGGTCCAGGGCGTCGAAGGCAGCCCCTATGCTGTCGGTTACTTCGGCTATGCCTATTACGAAGAAAACGCCGGCAAGCTCAATGCGGTTTCCGTCGATGGTGTGGCACCCGGTGCTGAGAGCGTCAACGACAACAGCTACCCGCTCTCCCGCCCGCTCTTCCTGTACACTACGGCCGAGATCATGAAGGAAAAGCCGCAGGTGGCCGCTTTCATCAACTACTACCTGACTTATGTCAACGAAGAGATCAGCAAGGTCGGTTACTTCCCGGTCAGCGACGATGTGCTGAAGGCTTCCCGCGAAGCCTGGCTGGAAGCGATGAAATAAGAAGAATTTGACAAGGCCCCATTTCGCGCGCCCCTCCGGGGCGCGCGAAATGGGGCCTCTAGATAGGGAAAGCGAGGAAAGTGTGGCAAGCGAGATGACTCTGACCCATTCGGCTGAAAGTTTGACTTATTCTCGAGTGACTGTCGATCTGCGGCGCAAAGCGCGCCCCGGCGAAAGCCTGATTCAAGGTTTTCTCTTTTTCTGCGGCGCGGTTTCGATTCTCACCACGCTGGGTATCGTCTATGTCCTGGGCCGCGAGTCGTTGCGCTTTTTCACCAGCGGAGAGGTCAGTCTGCTCGACTTTTTTACCGGCACGCGCTGGCAACCGACGATCGAGGAATTTGGGATCTGGCCTCTGGTCAGTGCGACGCTGATGACCACGCTGATCGCGATGGCGGTAGCGCTTCCCCTGGGATTGGGCGTGGCGATTTATCTGAGCGAATATGCGGCGCCGCGCACCCGGAGCATCCTGAAACCGATCCTTGAAGTGTTGGCCGGCATTCCCACGGTGGTTTACGGTTACTTTGCTTTGACTTTTATGACGCCGGCGCTGCGGTTCATCTTCGGGCAGAATATGGTGGAGATCTATAACACGGCCTCGGCCGGTCTGGTGATGGGGATTTTGATCCTGCCGCTGGTCTGCTCGATGAGCGAAGATGCCCTCAGTGCGGTGCCCCGCAGTCTGCGCGAGGCCGCGTACGGCCTGGGCGCGACCAAACTCGAGACGGCGATGCGGGTGGTGCTCCCTGCGGCCCTTTCCGGTATTGCGGCGGCGGTGATCGTGGCGCTCTCTCGCGCTATCGGCGAGACGATGATTGTAGCCATCGCCGCGGGAGCCGGGCCGGCTTTTACGGCCAACCCGTTCAAGGCGGCCGAAACGATGACCGGGCACATTGTCCGGATCAGCGGCGGCGACCTGAGTTACGGTTCGATCGATTACAACAGCCTGTTTGCCATCGGGTTGATGCTCTTCCTGATGACCCTGAGTTTGAACATCGGCAGCAGTTGGATCGTGCGGCGGTATCGCGAGGTGTATGAATGAATCACGGCATGGTTTCTTCCAATGAGATGCCCGAGGGCGATGCTCTGCGCCGCTTGCTGGATCGCCGCCATCGCGCCGGCTGGATCTGGCGGCTGGTCTTCCAGGCTTCGACGATCATCGGGATCGTGGCGCTGACTGCCCTGCTTTACACGATCGTCAATCAATCTTTCGGCCTCGTCGCGGTGCAGAATCAGATCGAGCCGGCGGCGCTGGCCGTCAATGGGACGCCGTTGGAAGAACTCCCGGCCGATCAGTTGATCGGTATTTTGCAAACCCATGTTTCGGCCGGGGTGTTGCGGCGGCTGGAAAGTGAGCAGCCGCTGGCCGAACGTTCGCCGGCGGCACTCTATCAACTGGTGCAGGAACGGGTGGTGGTGCCGGAGATCGTCGGCAGCTGGTCGCTGGTCGATTCGCTGTTCAACCGGGCGGCGATTGAGGCCGAAGCGGCTGTGGACTATCCCCAGGCGCAGGTACAGTTTCGCGCCTGGCTGAACGCCGACTTTTTGGTCGAGTCCCAATCGCCCAAACCCGAGCTGGCCGGGGTGCGCACCGCTTTGTTCGGTTCGCTCTGGACCATTGCGATTACCCTGCTGGTGGCTTTCCCGATCGGGGTGGGGGCGGCGATCTATCTGGAAGAGTATGCCCGGGATAACTGGTTCAACCGGATCATCCAGACCAATATCAGCAATCTGGCCGGCGTGCCGTCGATCATCTACGGGATGTTGGGGCTTTCGATTTTTGTCCGCGGCCTGGAAGGGCTGACCAGCGGCAGTCTCTTCGGGTTGAGCGATCCCACCACGGCCAACGGCCGCACGATCCTCTCCGCCGGGCTGACCCTGGCGCTGCTGGTGCTGCCGGTGTTGATTATCAATGCTCAAGAGGCCATCCGCGCGGTGCCGCGCTCGCTGCGACAGGCCAGTCTGGGCCTGGGGGCGACGCAGTGGCAGACGATCTGGTCGCATGTGCTGCCCAATGCCCTGCCCGGCATTCTGACCGGGGCGATTCTGGCGATCTCCCGCGCCATCGGCGAGACCGCGCCGCTGGTCGTCATCGGCGCTTCGACCTTTATCGCGCTCGATCCGACGGGGCCTTTTTCCAAGTTCACCACGCTCCCCATTCAGATCTATCAATGGACCTCGCGTCCGCAGGATGAATTCCGCAATCTGGCCGCCGCGGCCATCCTGGTTCTGCTGGTCCTGTTGCTCACCTTGAATGCCAGCGCCGTTCTGCTGCGCAACCGTTACGGAAGGAAGATTTAAGATGGTTCAACTTGCTGCCTCTACGATGACTGCCGGGGCTTATCCCGATACGAAAATCACCTATGCGATTGAAGCTGAGGATCTCTCCGTTTTTTACGGCAGTTTCCGCGCCGTCAAAGGGATCCATCTGCAATTCCCGCGCCGCAAGATCACGGCGCTGATCGGGCCGTCGGGCTGCGGCAAGAGCACGGTGCTCCGCTCCTTCAATCGGATGAATGAATTGATCCCCGGGTCGTACATTACCGGGGCGGTGACTTTCCAGGGGCAGAATATCTACGCGCCGGAGGTCGATCCGGTGGAGGTGCGGCGGCGCATCGGGATGGTTTTTCAGAAGCCCAACCCTTTCCCGAAGTCGATCTATGAAAATATCGCCTGGGGGGCGCGGGTCAACGGCTTCAAGGGCAATATGGACAGTCTGGTGGCGCAATCGCTGCGGCAGGCGGCGCTCTGGGATGAGGTGAAGGATAAGTTGCAGCAGAGCGCTTTTGCCCTTTCCGGCGGGCAGCAGCAGCGGCTTTGTATTGCGCGGGCCATTGCGGTCAAGCCGGAGATTATTTTGATGGATGAGCCGGCTTCGGCGTTGGATCCGATTGCCACGCTCAAGATCGAGGAGCTGATGCACGAGCTGGCCGAGGCCTATACGATTATCATCGTGACGCACAATATGCAGCAGGCGGCCCGCGTTTCGGATTACACGGCTTTCTTTATGATGGACAGCGACCGGGCCGGGATGATGGTGGAATATGGTCCGACCCGGGACCTCTTTACCAATCCCCGGGATAAGCGGACCGAGGATTACATCACGGGGCGGTTTGGGTAGGGATCTAACCCATGTTTTGGTGCGCCTCAGAAGGCGCACCAAAACATCAACAAAAAAACTCTCGACCTGTGCGGTTAGTCTGGAAAAAAGCCCATCTTTTCGGCGGCTTTCTGAAGCCGCCGAAAAGATGAATAAAAAACTTTCTCCCCCGATCCAGCGCGTCGCTTTTTACCTGGAAAAGGCCATTTGCGGGACGTTACAAGGCCGGGCGGGGTAACCCCGCCCCTACATTGGCGGCATTTGGGTAGGGGCGGCCCGATGTGGCCGCCCTCGGGGAGATTTTTGCACGGCGGGGGCTATTTTCAGGACAGAACGCCATGCAGGGGAGCACCCCGAAGGATGAAAATTCAGCGGAAGTAGACAGCAGCAAGTAGCCAGTAGACAGCCTGCGTCGCCGGGACGGCTCTGGAAAAGGCCATGTTTTGGTGCGCATCAGAATGCGCACCAAAACCTAAACAAAAAACCTCTCCCCCGATCCAGCGCGGCGCTTTTTACCTGGAAAGGGCCATTTGCGGGACGTTACAAGGCCGGGGGCCTGCCATAAAGGCCTATTTTCAAGACAGATAAGGAGTCGGGTATGCGCCAGACGTTTGATCGTGAAATGCAGGAAATCCAGGATGAAGTTCTGGCCCTGGGCAGCATGGTGGAAAGTGCGCTCATCGAATCGGTGCGGGTGTTGCAGAGCCGCGATGCAAAGGGGGCCGAGTGGTTGATCGTCAGGGATCGGCAACTCAATGAGCGCCGCTTTGCGATCGAGGCTGATTGTCTGGCTTTGATTGCCACGCAGCAGCCGCTGGCCGGCGATCTGCGGACGCTGGCGGCGGTGTTGGAGATTACGACCGAGCTGGAGCGGATCGGCGATTATGCCAAAGGGATCGGTAAGATCAGTTTGATGCTCGGTGCGGGGCCGTTGCCGCAGGCCCTGCCCTATGTGCCGCAGATGGCCGAAAAGGGTCGGGATATGTTGCATCGGGCGCTCGATGCCTTTATTGCCCGGGATGAGGCGCTGGCGCGGGCCATTTCTGCTGAGGACGATGTGGTCGACGGGCTCTATTTGCAGACCTATCGGGCTTTGATTGCGCACATCCTGGCCGATCCGCAGATGATCGAGCCGATCAACTATTTGTTGTGGGTGGCGCACAATCTGGAACGGGCGGCCGATCGGGTGACCAATATCTGTGAGCGGGTTATTTTCACAGTGACGGGGGAGCTGGCGGAATTGGACGGCAACGGCGGATAATTTTACCGAAGAAGGTGGTGGGGGGCGAGAGTTTTTGTTGCAGGACGATTTCAGGCGCGTTTCATGACGACCGGTAGAGGTTAAGCGTCATAGATGTGGAAAGGGGGAATGCTGCTAGCATATAGCGACTTGAAGAATGGTCAAAGGGAGAGGCTGGCTTTAACGAATAAGTTAAAAATTTAAAAATCTTGTAAACCCGGCTTTTTGGGAGGATAATAAAAATATTAACGTATTTTTATATAGCCAGTTTAGGAACCAGCCCTACGCCGGAGGCCAATGGATGGTCACACAACCGAAAAAAAGAGAGCCGGGCGCGACCGATTCTGAAAAGCGCCCGGCTCCAACTTTTCCTATCGTGGGGATTGGGGCATCTGCTGGAGGATTGGTCGCTTTTGAAGCCTTCTTTTCCGGTATGCCCCCGCATATCGATCCTGGGATGGCTTTTGTTCTGGTACAACATCTGGCCCCGGATCATAAGAGTATTCTTACCGATCTTATTCGACGTTACACCCCGATGAAAGTTTTTGAAGTCGAAGACGGGATGGTGGTTCAACCGAACTGCGCTTATATCATTCCCCCTAACCACGACATGGCTTTTTTGAACGGAACCCTCCAATTGTTGGAACCCTCTGCTCCGCGCGGACATCGTCTCCCCATTGATTTTTTCTTCCGCTCCCTGGCTCAGGATCAACGGGAACGGGCGATCGGAATCATCCTTTCGGGTACCGGCAGCGATGGGACCCTGGGCGTTCGGGCCATCAAGGGCGAGGGGGGGATGGTGATGGTCCAGAATCCCGCCTCCACGGAATACGATGGAATGCCGCGCAGCGCGATCGCCACCGGCCTGGTCGATTATGAACTCCCGCCCGCAGAGATGCCGGCTCAATTGATGGCCTATGTGGCCCATGCTTTTGCCGGATCGACTCAACCGGTTCTGGCTCCTCCTGTGCCGCCCGAAAATGCACTCAACAAAATTTTTGTCGTTTTGCGCATCCAGACCGGCCACGATTTCTCTCAGTACAAGCCGAGTACGGTCAACCGGCGTATCGAGCGCAGAATGGCGGTTCACCAGATCGAAACGCTGGAAGGTTATATCAAGTATCTGCAAAAAACCCCGGTGGAAGTGGAATTGCTTTTCCGGGATCTCTTGATCGGTGTCACCAGTTTCTTCCGCGATCCTGAAGCCTTTGAAAAGCTTGAAGAAAAAATCATCCCTCAACTGCTGAATGAAAAACCTGAAAACGGCATTATTCGCGTCTGGGTACCGGGCTGCTCTACCGGGGAAGAAGCCTATTCTATCGCCATGCTCCTGAAAGAACAGCAAGAAGCCTTAAAGAAATTCTGTAAAATCCAGATCTTTGCCACCGACATCGATAACCTGGCGATTATGACGGCGCGCAAAGGAATTTATCCGGCCAGCATCGTCGATGATATCTTGCCCGCCCGGCTGGCGCGATTTTTCACGGCCGAGTCGCACAACACCATTTATCGGATCCGCAAAAGCGTCCGCGATATGGTGATTTTTTCCGAGCAGGATGTGATCAAAGACCCTCCTTTTTCCAAACTCGACCTGATCAGTTGTCGCAATCTTTTGATCTATATGGGGGAAGAACTCCAGAAGAAACTTATTCCCCTCTTTCATTATGTCTTAAATCCCGGCGGTTTTCTTTTTTTGGGAACTTCGGAGACCGTGGGAGATTTTACCGATCTCTTTGGCGTGGTGGACCGTAAATTAAAGCTGTATCAACGCAAAGAGAATTTTCATGAAGCCGCTTCGTCGACTCGGGCTCAGCTTTCCCCCTCCCATATGTCAGGAGAAACAACTGTTTTTCCTGAGAGCGGTAAACCGAGGGGACCTGAAAAACTGTCGCTGCGCGAATTGACCGAACGTTCGATTTTACGCCATCTGACTTCCGCAGGCATTCTCGTCAATGCCCAGGGCGATATCCTCTATCTTCACGGCCACACCGGTCTGTATCTGGAACTTGCCCCCGGTGAGGCGGGTACCAACAATATTCTTAAGATGGCTCGAGAGGGTTTGGCTCATGAGTTAAGTGTGGCGCTGCGCAAATCCATAGCCAACCAGATCAAAGTTTCCATCCCCAATGTGCAAATCAAAACCAATGGCAGCCACATCACAGTCAATGTAACCGTTTGTCCGGTAACCCCAGACGGCACCGCTCTACCTGATGTTGTCCTCTATTTGATTCTCCTGGAGCCGATGCCCTATATCAATCTGGTACTTTCTTCCAAAGGACCGGCTTCATTTCAGATGAAAGGGTCGGAGAGTTACAACCAGGAAGACAGCTCCCGTATTGCGGAACTCAAACAGAAATTACGAATTAAGGAAGAACACCTCCAAAATACCAATGAAGAATTGGAGACTGCCAACGAAGAACTTACTTCTTCTAATGAAGAAATGCAATCGATCAACGAAGAATTGCAATCCACGAACGAGGAACTTGAAACGACCAAGGAAGAATTGCAGTCGATCAATGAGGAACTGTCGACGGTGAACAGCGAGCTTCAGATCAAAGTGGCGGATCTCTCCCGACTCAACAATGATATGAATAATCTGTTCTCCGGCACCGGCATCGGCACGGTTTTTGTCGATTATCAACTGCGGATTTTGCGTTTCACCCCCACCATCACTCAGATTCTCAATTTGATTTTTAGCGATGTGGGGCGACCGATCACGCATATTGTGTCCAATCTGGTGGGCTATGACCAGTTGAGTGCCGATGTCCAGGCCGTGCTCGACAGTTTGATCCCTAAAGAAATCGAAGTGCAAACGCGGAACGGTATCTGGTATATGCTGAATATCCGGCCTTATCGCACCCTGGAGAATGTTATCGAGGGTGCCGTCATCACCTTTATCGATATCACTGCCTACAAGCTGGCGGAAGAGGCCCGAAGACGGAGTGAAACGTTGCTCCGGGCCACGGAGAAATTGACCCATACCGGCAGTTGGGAATGGGACATTGAAAAGCAAACGCTCTTCTGGACTGAAGAAATGTATCATCTTTGTGATTTAGAACCGGGGAAATCTGAGTCAGGAGTCGGGGACCCGCTGTCCCGCATTCTGGAAGGTTATCAGCCGCAAGATCGTCTCCGGCTTCAGTCCGCGCTGGAGGACTGCGTGGCCATGGGCCGGCCTTATGATTTGGAACTTTATTTCACAACGGCAAAAGGACGTCATCTCTGGGTGCGCACGCTGGCCGAGCCTTTTTTGAAAAATGGAAAAGTAAATCGGATCATCGGTTCAGTTATAGATATCACGGAACAGAAACAGCAAGGCCGGGGGATAACTGAACAAAAAGCAGACCGTTAAGATAATAAGAGGCGTTCAATGAAAAGCGGAAAAAACTCTTTTGGTGAGATCTCGGTGCCGAACGAAGATTCGGGGCGCCTGTTGCGGTGGCGGGCTGAAAAAATTGCCCGGGAAAAAGTGATTCATAACCGGGAAAGCCGGCGAGTTTTTTCAGCCGAAAAAATGCAGCAGACGCTTCATGAACTGCGAGTACATCAAATCGAATTGGAAATGCAGAATGAGGAACTGCGCCGGACTCAAGTGGAATTGGATGCTGCCAGGGCGCGCTATTTCGATCTCTATGATCTGGCCCCCATCGGTTATCTGACCCTCAACGAACGCGGGCTGATTTTAGAAGCCAATCTTACGGCGGCGACCCTCTTTGAGATCTCTCGAAGCATTCTGGTTCAATACTCCCTCTCCAGCTTCATCCACAAAGAAGATCAGGATATTTACTATTCGCGTCGCAAAAAACTCTTTGAGACCGGAATTCCGCAAGCCTACGAATTGAGAATGGTCAAGAAGAGCGGTGCGGTATTCTGGGCCCATCTGGAATCCACGATCGTTCACGATCCTGTTGCCGGCGTTCTCTGCCGGCTGGTATTGAGCGACATCACTGAGCGCAAACAGGCCGAACAGGAACGGGAACGGCTGCTGGCCCAGCTGGGCGGTCAGGCGCAACAAATGCAGCAAATCCTGGAGAGCGTGCCCGCCGGCGTGATCTTGTTGGACAGTGCCGATCGGCTGGTTCTGGCGAATCCCGTGGCCATGACCCAATTGGAGGTGCTCGCTCCCCTCCAAACCGGCGAAACGCTGACCCACCTGGGCAACCGGCCGTTGCCCGAATTATTGACCACTCCACCTCAGGGGATCTGGCACGAGATCAGCCACGGTCAGCAGATTTTTGAAATCAGTGCCCGCCCTCTGGTCTCGGGGCCCCAGTCTCAGGGGTATGTCCTGGTCTTGCGAGAGGTGACCCAGGATCGATTGGCCCAACGCCAGATTCAACAACAGGAACGTTTGGTGGCGATCGGCCAGCTGGCGGCCGGCATCGCACACGATTTCAATAACATTCTGGCAGTCATCATCCTTTATACCTATATGGCTTTGAGGGCCTCGGAACTGTCTCCCAAATTACGCGACCAGTTGCATATCATCCTCGATGAAAGCCATCGGGCCTCCGAACTGATCCAACAGATTCTGGATTTCAGCCGGCGTGCCGTATTGGAACGCCAATCCCTGAATCTGGTTTCTTTCCTGAAAGAGCAGATCAACCTTTTAGAGCGGACCTTGCCCGAAAACATCGAGACTCAATTGACCTACGGGGCGGATGAATATCAAGTCGATGCCGATCCGACGCGCATCCAGCAGATCCTGATGAATCTGGCCGTCAATGCCCGGGATGCCATGCCCGAAGGGGGGGTGCTGAGCCTTCGATTAAAGCGCCTTTCGATTGGCAGTGGTATGCAGACTGTGTCCGGTCCCAATCTCCCGCCGGGAGAATGGGTGCAAGTGCAGGTGACGGATACCGGCGTGGGGATTCCGCCGGAAATCTTGCCCCGGATCTTTGAGCCCTTTTTCACTACTAAAGCCCCCTTGGGTACGGGGCTGGGCCTGGCGCAGGTCCATGGGATTGTCAAATTACACGGCGGCGAAATTGAAGTGGTTTCTACCGTAGGTCAGGGAACGACCTTTACCCTCTATCTGCCGGCGAGCGCGGGGCAGGCCCGGGA
The DNA here is from genome assembly GCA_964501335.1 of uncultured Anaerolineales bacterium. GTDB lineage: Bacteria > Chloroflexota > Anaerolineae > B4-G1 > SLSP01 > CAZCTC01. Next base: position 75,476 of record CAZCTC010000008.1, read on the forward strand.
CCATGCTGATATCGTCTCTTCAGTGCCCTTAACTTACGGAAACAACGAGATGATTTTGATTGTAGAAGACAATCCCGTCGTCTGTAGGGCGCTGGCGCAGATGTTGGAAATGCTGCATTACCGGGTTGTGACCGCCGCAAACGGACGCCTGGCGTTGCAATTGTTCGCCCAACAGGCTTCGGAAATCTCGTTGATCTTAAGCGATTTGGTCATGCCGGAAATGGGAGGGGAGGCCCTGTTCTATGCCTTGAAAGAACGCGGCATGACTCAGCCGATGGTGATCTTAAGCGGGCATCCTATGGAAAATGAACTGGAAAAACTTCAGAATCAAGGACTGGCCGGCTGGATGCTTAAACCGCCTTCGATCGAACGTCTGGCTCAGCTGTTGGCCGAATTGTTAAAAAAACAATAAGTATCCCTTCTTATTTTAAACTTGCCCCCATGAATTAGTCAGGCTATACTGAATGATGCCGAAATCATCTGACCGTTCCCTCCGGCCTCTCCTGTGGATGGTTTTTCGCCTGAAAATTCTTTAAGGGGGATCGCTATGCAAAACACATTATTCCGACGGCCACTGCGGTGGGTTTTGATCCTGACGCTGCTCTTGACCGGCTGGAACGCCCTGCCCGCCGGCCCGGTGCAGGCGACAGACTCCTTCTCTCCACCGGATCGACCGGCCCCTGCTCTGGCCGACGGCACCGGCGGGCCGATCGTCACTACGGCCGTGGATGAAAATGACGGCAGCTGCGCCGACGGCGATTGCTCGCTGCGCGACGCTCTGATCCTGGCGGCCAACGGCGATACGATCACCTTTGCCAGGGCCTTTTATATTACCCTGCGCAGCCAGCTGACGATCAGCAAAACCCTCACCCTCGACGCCCGGGGACGGGCCGTCACCCTCAACGGCAACCTGGTCACCCGCATCTTTTACATCCAGGCGACCGGGGTCGTCACCTTCAACCAGCTCAAACTCATCAACGCCCGCACCTACGAGGGCGCCGCCATCAACAACGACGGCGGCACGGTGACCGTGCTGAATTCGGTGATTTCCGACAACCAGAGCTATAGCCGGGGCAGCGGCATCCTTAATTCCAGCGGGAATCTTACCGTTCGGTACAGCACGTTTAACGCCAATGTCGAGGACCCCACGTTTCCTTCAAATCTCACCGGGAGCGGAATCTGGAACAGCGGCGCGTTGACGGTGACTCACAGCACCTTTGCCGGCAATATTTCCTATCATCCGGGCGGCGGTATCTACAACGCCGGCACCGCGTTAATCCAAAACAGCACCTTTTCCAACAACGCCGCCAGCCGCGGGGGTGATGCGGCCGGCGGCGCCATCTATAACGCCCTTACCCTGACCGTACAGAACAGCACTTTTTACGGCAATCGTTCCGGCAACTCGGCCACCAATGGCCGGGGCGGCGCCCTCTACAACGCCGGCACCGCGACCCTCCAAAACAGTACCCTGGCTTCCAACGGGACTGATCAACAAGGGGGCAACCTTTACAATGCCGGCACACTGTCCCTCTACAACACCATCCTGGCCCAATCCACCAGAGGCGGCGATTGCGTCAATGCCGGCACTTTGGCCGTCAACGACCACAATCTGATCATGGACAATTCGTGCAGCCCCATGCTGAACGGCGATCCGCTGCTGGGGGCCCTGGCCAACAACGGCGGCTCCACCCAAACGATGCTCCCCCAGACCGGCTCCCCGGCGATCGATAACGGCAGCGCCGCCTGCCTGTCGCTGGATCAGCGCGACTATGGTCGTTTCAACTCCTGCGATATCGGGGCGGTCGAAACCGACATGGTAACGCCCGAAGCTACCCTGCTGAACAACGAGATCGTCATCGTCGACGGCGATGCCACCCCGACCCCAATCGACGGCACCGATTTCGGCAACGTGGTGATCGGTGAGGCCCTCACCCATACCTTCACGATCAGCAACAGCGGCCCGATGACTTTGAGCGTCAGCAACTTCACCCTGAGCGGGACCGGCGCCGGCGATTTCAACGTCATCGGGCTCCCCCTTCCCACCCAGATTCCCCCAATCTCCACCGTCACCTTCCAGGTCATTTTTTCCCCCCTTGCGGAAGGAACGCGCGCCGTCACGCTCACCCTGGTCAACAACGACCCCGATGAAACTTTCTACGATTTCGCCCTGCAAGGAGCAGGATTGTCTCCCGATATCGCTGTGTTGAACAACAGCAGCGTCATCACCGACGGCGATACCACGCCTGACATCGCCGACGGCACCGATTTCGGCAGCCTGCCCGGCGGACAGAGTCTCACTCACACCTTCACCATCAGCAACAGCGGAATCGCCCCTCTGTACCTGACCGGCATGCCGTTCGTAAGGTTCATCGGCCCGGCGGCCGCCGATTTCACGCTGGTGGTTTCGCCCACCACCCCGATCGCTCCCGGCGAAACGACCACCTTCCAGGTGCGCTATGCCCCCACCGCGCTGGGTACGCAGACGGCCACGCTCATTCTTCTCAACGCCGATCCCGATGAAACCCTCTACGATTTTGTGCTGCAAGGGACGGCGCCCTGCTGGTTTGCCACGGATGTGCAGAACACCAACGACAGCGGCGCCGGCTCTCTGCGTCAACTCCTGACCGAAGCCTGCCCGAACACCACGCTGGAATTTGCTCCCGGGCTGGCCGGACAGACTCTGGCCCTGACCTCGACGGAATTGAGCATTACCCAAACGGTCACCATCGCCAACCCCCGCGCGCCGGGGCTGGTGCTCAGCGGCAACAACGCCCGGCGGCTCTTCACGATCCAACCCGGCGGCGTGCTCACGCTCAGCCAGCTCACGCTCAGTAACGGCAAAGTGAGCGGCGGCGCCGGCTGCCCCACCTATTGCGGCGGCAGCATCTACAACGCCGGCACCCTGACGGTCCTTTCCAGCACGCTTTCCCGCAATACGGCTGATTTCTGGGGCGGCGCCGTCTACAATACCGGCACCTTGCAGATCCAGGCCAGTACCTTCGCCACCAACTCGGTCAGCCTTGCCGGCAACGGCGGCGGCATCTACAATGCCGGCGCCCTGACCGCGTTGAACAGCACCTTCTCCAGCAACATCGGCGGGTACTTCGGCGGCGGCGGGGGGCTCTACAACGATGGAAGCGCCACGGTGCAGCAAAGCACCTTCTCCGGCAATCTGGCCGGCACCGGCGGCGGCCTGATCAATGCCACCGGGCGCACGCTGGCCCTGACCAATACGCTCTTGGCCAACAACCCCCTCGGCGGCGACTGCCGCAACGACGGCAATATCACAACCAACGACCACAACCTGATCGAAGACGGCAGTTGCAATGCAGAATTCACCGGCGATCCGCTACTGGGCCCCCTGACCGATAACGGCGGCTCGACCTGGACCCACGCGCTCCTCTACGGTTCCCGGGCCGTGGATGCGGGCACCGACACGGCCTGCCCGGCCGTCGATCAGCGGGGATCCCCCCGTCCCGGTCCGCTGACCTCCCGCTGCGACATCGGCGCCTTTGAACGCCAGAACGTGCAGCCGGATATGACGGTGGCCCTGAAGGTCATCCCGGCCGCGGCCCTGCCCGGCGCAGCCGTCACCTACACCCTGGCCTTTTCCAACACAGGCGACGGGGCGGCTACCGGGATCGTCATCACCGCCACCCTGCCGGTCAGCGTGACCAACGTGAACCTCAGCTCGAGCGGAGTGCCCATCACGATGACCGGAATTCCCTACGTATTGAGTGCCGCCGATCTCCTCCCCGGCGCCGGCGGCCTGATCACCTTCACCGGCGTGCTCAGCAAACCGCTGCCGGCCGGCACGCTCAATGCCGCCGCCGACATCGCGGCCCAGCCTGCCGACCGCAATCCCAACAACAACACCGCCGCCGTCAGCTTCACAGTATTGGCCGACAATGTGGCGCCCCTGGCCGTAAACGACCTTTATACCACGCCGCAGGACAGCGCCCTGGTGGTCGCCGCTCCGGGAATCCTCAGCAACGATCTCGATGCGGACCTCTTGACCGCCGCTCCGGCCGCCGCTCCGGGCCACGGCACGGTGGCCGTCCAGGCGAATGGCGGGTTGCTCTATCTGCCCACCGCCGGCTTTACCGGCACGGACAGCTTCACCTATCTCGTCTCCGACGGCGCGCTTACCGCCACCGGGCGGGTGACCGTGAACGTCACGCCGGTCAACCATCCGGTCACGGCCCGCGACGATATCGCCGTCATGCGGGAGGATGCAGCGCTCGTCGTCGCCGCCCCCGGAGTCCTGGCCAACGATACCGATCCCGACGGCGGCGGATTGACGGCCGGACTGTTCACCGTCCCCTTCACCGGCAATCTCACCCTGGCCGCCAACGGCGCTTATACCTTCACCCCGCCGCCCGATTTCAACGACGTGGTTTCGTTCACCTATCACGTCCGCGATACCGGCAATCTCAGCGCCACGGCCACGGTATACATCCTGGTGCAGGCGGTCAACGACGCACCCGTGTTTGTGATCGGTGCGAATCAGGTGGTATCGTCGGGGATGCGGGTTGTGCCGGGCTGGGCCACCGGCATCAGTGCGGGGCCGGCGAACGAACGCAGCCAGACGCTCGCCTTCAACTTAACTACGCCTCAGTCCGCGCTCTTCGCCGTCCAGCCGACGGTGGATGTCAGCGGGACCTTGCGTTATACGCCGGCGGCGGGCGCAGCCGGCGTGGCTACCGTCACCGTTACTCTGCGGGATAACGGCGGCACCGCTCTGGGCGGCGTGGATACTTCACAGCCGCAGACTTTCACCATCACTCTCCAGCCCGGCTATCAGCTCTATCTGCCGCTGGTGTTGCGCAATCAACATTAGTCCTGGGATTCAACCTGTGCGGTGACCCTGGAATAGTGAGAGAGAAGGTCGGTATATTCGCGCGCATTCTGATGCGCGCGAATATACCAACAAAAAATACTCTCTCTTGTTCTACCGATTGCGCATGACGAGCGGCAGGTAGACGTTGATGACGGTGTTCAGGCTGAGGCCGGCGCTCTGTTGGGACTCGATGTCGGCATCGCTGACGGCGGTGACCGTATAGCGATAGATCGGTCCCCAGTGAATGCCGGGGTCGCGATACCATGTGTCGGTGGTATCGGCGATCCAGGTGAATTCCCCATTTCCTTCGGCGCGATAGATGCGATAGTGGCTCAGGGCAGCCCCCGGGACTGAGGGCCAGGTGAGGCCGGCGCTGAGTTCGGTGAAGTTGATGGAGCCGTTCAATCCTGCGGGAGCTTCCGGCACGCCGACGGTGAGGGTGGTTTCGTTGTTGGAGCCGTCGCTGTCGTCATCGAGGGCAGGGATGATTCGGGCCGTGAGGGTGTGATGACCGCTGCGCGCCTGCCACGTTCCGGTCACCAGGTAAGTGCCGTTGAAGACCATTTCGGCCGGAACGGTGGCGGTGAAGATCAGTTCCTCTTTCAGCGTGTCGGCATCCTGAAGCAACTGGACCGTGACGGTCTGGTGGTTGCGTCCCAGCCCCAGGTTACGCACTTTGAGGGTGACCGGCACGACGGTGCCGGAGAGCGGCAGGGTTTCGGCAACGGTGAGATCTTCCTCTGTGACGGCCATGTCGGCGACGACCGGGATGGTGGTGGCGTAGACTTCGTCGTTGGCCATGCTGATGTTCTTTAAACTGGCGCCCGACATGACGGCCTTGGGGGCGGCTCCGCCCAGATTATAAGTTCCCAAAACGATCACCGTGGCCTGCCGGGGGCCGATGCCGTTCTGCCGGCGGATGACGACGGCGTCATGCATCCAGCTGTTGCCGGCTGTGATGGGGCCGGGTTCGCTGGCGACATAGTGCATGTCCAGCAGATCGATAGTGGCGGCCATGGCGACGCCGTTGTAGGCATCGGTGCCGGGTGCGCCGAAGCCGCGATAGACCAGGGCGGCCTGGTTTTCCGGGAGGATGATGACGCGCGGCCGTTCGATGCCGCGGACATTCGGTACCGTGTAGGCGTTCCAGCTGGTAGCCAGAATCGACTGCCCGTTCTTCTGCTGGACGGTGGCGGTGGAGAGGGCGGCATAGCCCAGCCAGTTGTTGTTGCCGATGCCGGTGGTGCTGGTGATGGACCGGTCTTTGTCGTAAAGGGCATAGGTCAGGAAGGGATGGTTTTCATCGTCCAGGACGACATCGGGCGTCAGAGCGCCGGCCGGGAGTCCGGTGGGATGGCTGTCGACGTTCCAGCGTTGCGCTTCGGGGAGCGCCGGGTCCCAGGTCGCGATGACGAGCGTACGTAGATCGTTGCGATTGAAGGGACTGTCCTTGGCGTTGCCGGTGGCGGCAATGGTCTGGCGGACCCAGACGGCGGTCGCTTTGCCGGTCCCGTCGAAGGCCAGATCGACTTCGGCGTCGAGGTTGTCGGCGGGCGGCGCGGCGACGACGGCCACCGGGGACCACACGCCGGTGAGGGCATCGTAGACGGAGTACTCGATCTCCCATTTTTTCGTATTGCCGCTGCTGGCGTCGTGGATCCAGAGCGCCATCGCTCGATGGTGGGCGGGATCGCCGGCCAGAGTGACCCGGCCTCGCGGTCCGCTGCCGGTGGTGGTCAGCACCCGGCTGGCCGACCAGCTGTTGCCGTCCCAGAGGCTGTAGGAGATCTTTTGCGCGGCCAGCTGTTGCGTGACATGGGTCCAGGTCGTCGGTTGGGTGGCATTGGGGGTGTTGCTGGCATAGACCGCCAGGGCCAGCTCATTGTCGGCAAAGGCGAGCGCCGGCTCGTTGACCAGCAGGCCGGCGTTTCCGGCGACCGGCACCGGACTGCTCCAGGCGGCGCCGTCGTAGTAGGCAGAGTAGATGACGCCCTGGTTCTGATCCGGGTGATTGCTGGTGTCGTGGACCCAGGTGCCCAGAACGTGGCCGTAGCCGTCGGTGGTCAGCGCCGGCGCCGGCAGGGTGGAAGGTGGGGGGGTGTTGGCGGCCAGGTTTTTGGAGATGAAGCAGTTATCGCCGGTTTTGAGGATCTCAAAGGGACCGAAGGAAGCTTCCCAGAAAAGCACTTCGGCCCAGACCCGGCCGGTGATCTTGAATCCGACATTGGGTCCGTCGACGGTGAAGGGCGTCCCGGTGGCATGGAGGCTCATCGGCAGGGAAAAACAGAGGCTGGGACTGCCGTCCACTCCGGCCGAGGCGACCCCTAACAGGATATCGACCCACAGGCTGATCGTGCCGTTGAGTTGGGCGCCGGGGGTCAGGGTGACTTCGGGGCCGAGATCGGCCGCGAGGCCGGGCATCACATTGGCATAGGTTTGGATGCCGAAGTTGATGCTCAACCGTACATTGATGACTCCCCAGTAGGAGGCGATCAGTCCGTTGTAAACCTCCCAGGGGCCGAAATCCTTGCGGAAAAGGTCGGTTTTTTCGCCGTTGTAGTTCTGGGGATAGGAAGGGCTGGCGGCTGTGTCGATCAGTCCGGCGGTGGGGATGGCGGTGAGTTCAATTTCCTTCACATGGCGGCAATCCGCACCGCCGCTGCCGCCCAGGCTCATGCACATGACGGTGGCCTCGTTGATGTATCTGGCTTTGGAAACCCATGAGCCGTCGCGGCTGCTGAAGGTTTCGGTGACGATGACATCCGCGTTGAGCCGGTTTTCGATGCTGCCCAGATAGTCGATCGAGATGCTCTTATCGATGGGCAGTTGATCGATGCCGGTGCCGAAATCTTTGACCAGATGGCCGCTCATCGAATAGACGCCGTCGGTATAGGTGATGGGATCGGTGCGCGCCCAGGTGGGGTTTTTCAACCACGGCGGCGCGGCGGCGATGACGACCGGCACATCGAAGGCCGGTCCTTCGGAATTCTGGACACCGCAGGTGGCAATCTTGTATTTGCCGAAGGGGACGACGTGCAGGGTCAATTCGCCGGGGTCCAGTTCGCTCATATTGAAGCTCACGCTCCAGTGATCCGGGTCGCCGGGCATCGAGGCCGTCAATACCTTTACCTGGCTGCCCAGGGTGACGGTTACCTTTTGGACATCTTCCAGTTCGCTGTTGAAAGTGATGGTGAAAGTGACATTGACCGCCGGGGCGCCGGCTACTTCCTTGAGCGAAAGGAACGGTCCGACTTTGCCCCAATCGGCGAGGTAACTGTCGATGGTGGCGGCCACATTGAGGGCCGCCGGACCGTTTTTGGGCGTGGGGGTCATGGCCAGACCGTTATAGCCCATGTTGCCGCGGCCGGAAACGCGGAAACCGGTTTTGGGATAATAGCCGCAGGCAAAGGCATCGAAGGTATAGCTGCCTTCCGGCAGATCGACCAGGATCTTGGTGGAAGGCGACACCGGTTGGAAGACTTGATTGACGGGAATGGGATGCGTCCCGTCGACGGTCCCGATGGTCTCGCCGTGGAATACGACCTGAGGATAATGGTCCAGGGTGACGGGCATGCCGTTGGCCTCGCGGAGTTCCACCGTCCCGGTGGTGCGGTAGGGGCGCGGGTCCAGGGTGAAGGGCGCACAGATGATGTTACGGGAGACGAATTGTTCGCGATCCCATACCATGTGGGCCTGACCGCCGGTTGAGGTCAGATGTTCATCGTATTCATAGAGTTTGGTGTTGAGACAGATGTAATAAGAACCGGTGGCCAGTTCGGTGCCCACATCCCAGAGGGGGCCCTGCGGGTTCGCGGCGGCATTGAACCAGCCGTCGTGCAATAATAAATTGCCGCTGAAATCGTCCGTATCGGGCTCGTCCATGAGGACGGAGGTGGTCTGATGCCCGGTCAGTTGGGCGGGATCGGTGGTCAGAAGCAATTTGTATTCCGGCTCTCCGCATTTCCCGGTAGCGGGATCGATCACGCCGAGGGTCCAGGAACCGTTGGGGGCGTCGTCGTGGTAGACGCGGCAATCATTGGTGTCGATATTCCCGGCGATGTGGATGTTGGTGTTGATCTGGGCATGGGTGACGGAGAGGGTCAGCGTAATCGGCCGGGTGACGACGCTCAGTTGGGTAACATTGAAGTCCGCCCGCCCGCGCTGGACCGCCACGCCGCCGCTGAAGGTGGTGGCGGTGATGGCATAGGTGTCGGAGGGGGTGTGCGCGGGCACTTTCAGCCGGGTGATATAGGTGGTGGTGGTGAGGTCGATCGGACCTTTGCGCGGCCAGAGGTCGGATTCGAGGAGCAGATCGGCCGAGCTGTTCAGGCTGCTGAGGGTGAAGCTGATCCAGTTCCCTCCCCGCACCGAGGTCACGGAGGGGACGATTTGCAGGCCCGGGGTGACGGTGAATCGGGTGGCAGCCTGTTTGGTGCCGGCCCGGGCGATGAAGCCGTGGGAGCCCTGGCTGGCCGTGATCGGCAGGGTGACCTGGGCCTGGAAGGTGCCGTCGTAAGAACTCAGGATATCGCCCAGGATATAGGGTTGCCCGGAGGTGCTGGTAAACGAGAGCGTGACGGTGATGTTGGGCGGAAAAACCAGCCCGGTGAGCAGGACATCGCTGCCCGGTCCGCCGCTGCCGTGGTCGGCAAAGAGCGCCGGCGGGGTGGCATCGATGCGGAAGGGACCGTAGTGGGTAGTCTGGCTCCAGTTGCCGGCCAGATCGCGCACCCGCAGGTGGAAATAGTGGTTGTTGCCGTTGGGCAGGGCCGGGCTGACGGTCTGATAGAGGTTGGGGTAGGGATGGTCGATCGGGTCGGGGGTGGTGTCGGGCGTGGTGGTTGAGGAGCTGCTCCATTCATAGGACCAGCCGGCTTCATCGACGCCGCTGCCCGGGACGACATCGCTGTAGAATTCCCACCACATTTCGATGGTGGTGTCGTCGGTCAAGACCTGCGAGACGGGATCGCTGCCGCCGATCGCGGGTGGGGCCGGGGGGACGGTATCCAGTTTATAGGGGCCCTGATGCAGGGTGGCGGCGGCCGGATTGCCGGCGGCATCGACGGCCCGGATATGGAAATACCAGGTGCCGTCGGCCGGAATGGTCAGACTGGCCGTCGTGGTCAGGGCGTCGATGGTCGCATCGGCGGGCTGGCTGGAATAGCTGTCCAGCTGGTAGGAATAGCCGGCGATGCCGCTGGAGGCGTCGGTCGCGCCGGACCAGTTAGCCGTAAAGAGCGGCTGCGTGCTCCAGGTGCCGGTCGGCCGGTTGGCGCTGACCAGGGTGGGATTGGTCGGCGCTGCGGTATCGATGGGTACGGTGTAGACCGGACTTTCGGTCAGATTGCCGGCCATGTCGGCGACGCGGAATTTGATCCGGTTGCGTTGCGTGCTCAATGAGTCCTGCCCGAAGGCCGGAGTGACGGTAAAGGTGTAGTTGGTGTTGGCCGCGGCGCGCTGCGGTTGCCAGGCGGCCTGCCAGGCGCTCCAGCTGCTGCCGCCGTTCAGGGAGATCGCATATTGGGCGGTGTAGAGATCCAATCCCGAGTGGGCGTCCAGGGCTTTGGCCGAGCAGGTCGGCGATTGGGTGGCGGTGACCCAGTCGGTGGGGGAGAAGGTGGTCCAGGCCGGGAAGACGGTATCGGTGACGAGGTAGGTGTGGCTGGCGGTAAAGGTGCCGCCGCAGTTAGTCGCGGTGGCGGTGATGGTGTAGGAACCTACATATTGCCCGGGATAGACGGCCTGGGCTTCATTCTGGCCGCTGTTGGGGGAGGGAGACCAGTGGTAGGCGATGAGCGGGTTGGCATTGGCGGGGCTGACGACGATGTTGAAGGTGGGATTCTGGCCGACGATCACGCTGGCCGGTCCGGAGATGGCGATGGAAGTGAGTGGGGCTGAGCAGAGCACATTGATGGTTTTAGTGGCCGCGACGGTGTTGCCGCAGTTGGCGGCCGTGCCGTGGATGATGTAACTGCCGGGGATATCCCAGCTGTAATGCGCCGCGCTGCTGCCCTGACCGGAAGCCGGCTGCGGTACCCAGGTATAGGAAATCGGGGTAGAGGCCGAGGCCGGGGTGATATTCATGGTCACCGTGATCTCGGTGCCGGGATTGATGCTGGTCGGGCTGTTGAGTTTGACGCTGCTCAAGGGTTGGGCGCAGAGGGTGATCAATGAGGTGGCATAGAGATCCCAATTGGCGCGGCGGAAATCCTGCCAGACGATAAAGGCCGTGTTGCTGGCAAAGGCGGCATTGGAGGCGGCCGCGGGATAGAGCTGCATATTTCCAGCGGCGTCGTTGTTGACCCGCCCCGAAGCGCTCCAGGTGAGGCCGCTGTCGGAAGTCAGGCTGTAGAAGATGTCCGAGTCGCCCATCCGGTCGTCTTCCCAGGTGAGGTAGATCTGTCCGTCGTAGACGACGGTGAGCGACGGGCGGGCGGCGTTGCTGGTGGACTGATCGTTGATTTGTTCCGGGGCATTCCAGGTCAGGCCGCGGTCGGCCGAAGCGGCGTGGTAGACGGCGTTGTGGCCGCTGCGGTTATCCTGCCAGGCGACGTGGACATAGCCGGTGGCGGTGTCGGCGCCCAGGGTAGGGTGGCTTTGTTGGAATTCGTTGTTTGTTCCATCGATACAGCTGCGGTTGGCCCAGTTCTGGCCGTAATTGGTCGAGCGGGCATAGCAGATCTTCCATTCGGCTGTGGTGGCGGAGCGTTTCTCCTCCCAGGCCAGATGGACTTCTCCGGGATCGCCCAGCGCCAGGACCGGGTGGGCGATGGCGAGGGCGTTGGTGATGACGGCCGTGCCGGTATAGGCCCAGGAGACTCCGCTGTTGGTGGAGCGGGCCAGATAGAGGGCATACTGGCCGGAGCGGGCGGCGTTCACCCAGACGGCGTAGACCTGTCCGCTTTGGACGGCCAGATGCGGGGTAAGGACTTCACCGGAGTCGTAGGTTCCGGAGGCCAGTTGCAGATCGCTGTTCCAGGTGAGGCCGTTGTTGGTGGAGCGGTCGTAATAGATGGCGGTGTTGGTGCCGTTGCGGCTGCTCCAGACGGCATGGAGGGCGGTGGTCCCTTCGGCGGCCAGGGCCAGGTGCTCGACGTTGTGGCCGGCTTCGCTGACCCGGATATTGGAGCCCCAGCTCTGGCCGAGATCGGTCGAACCGGCGACATAGAAGGCCCCCAGGCTGTATTCCAGGCCGGCGCGGTTGTCGCTCCAGCCGGTGTAGAGACGGCCGTTATCGGCGACCGCCAGGGCCGGCAGTCGTTGCAGGGCTTCGGGGGGGCTGTCGATGGCTGTGGGAGTGCTCCAGCTCGTGCCGTTGTGGGAGGTGACCAGGATGTCGTTGGTGTCGCTGTCGGCGTATTCGGCCCAGGCCACATAAGGAGTGTTGCCGTTGACTGCCAGCGTCGGTGCCGATTTCTGAACGGTGCTGCCGGTGAGCGTTTCCGTGTTCCAGGAGGTCAGGATGTTTGTTTTGCGGCTGAAGTAGACCGTGTATTGGGTGTTGGAATAGACGCCCCAGGCTGCCAGAAAATGTCCTTCCTGGTTGAACGCTGAGATCGGCCCTTCCAGCAAGCCGACGGCGGTCGCGATGAGTTGGTCGTTGCTGATCCAGGTAGCCCCGCCGTTGGTGGAGATGTTGGCGTAGACCTCGGTGGCGTTGCGGCTGTCTTTCCAGGTAACCATGACATTATCGCCGTTGACCGAAATAGAGGGGCGGGTCTGGTTGGCGGAGCCGGGATCGCGGTCGATGCGGGTGTCGTGCGACCACTGGGTGCCGTTCCAATAAGCATAGTAGATATCGCTGTTGCCGGAACGATAATCTTCCCACACCACATGGATGCGGCCGGCGGAATCGACAACGACATCGGGCCGGCTGTGGTTGGCCGTGCCGGCCGCGTCACCATTAAGACGCTGGTCGGCCGTCCAGGTAAGGCCTCGATTGTAGGAGCAGGAGAGGTAAATATCCGTGGTTCCGTTGCGGAAATCCTGCCAGACAATGCAGATCGTGTTGGTGTAAACTCCGATGGCCGGGTATTCGGCGCTGCTGGTCAGTACATCGTTGATCTGCACCTCTTGAGACCAGGCGGTGCCGTTGCTGGAGCGGGAATAATAGACGGCGTTGGGGCCGCCTCGCTGATCGACCCAGACGGCGTGCAGCATTGTAGTGCCGTCGGAGGCCAGATCCGGCATGCGTTGGATCGTGCCGGGGACGTCGTGGTTGACGCGGGCGGCTGTTTCCCAGGAGCTGCCGGCATTGATCGAGCGGGCGAAGTAGAGATCGTCGTCGCCGTTGCGGGGATCAAGCCAGAGGGCATAGACATTGCTGCCCGTTGAGGCGGCTGCCAGGACCGGCAAGCTGCGCAGATCCGCGCTGCTGACGGCAGTGTCGTTGACCCGTGTTTCGGAATTCCAGGGAGGATCGGCCAGCGGGGCCGCCAGGCCGGGAAGGCGATTCCCCAGCCACAGTCCGGTCAGTCCCAGCGCAAGCGCCAGGCCGGCAAGGAAGAGTTTGAGGGAAAAACGTCGCATTGGTTGAGCCTCCTGCATATAATGGATAATTTTTTGTAGATGTAAGGAAGATGTCGCAGCGGGTTGATCGAAGGATGTTGAGAAGATTGTAAGGGATAGCAATTAAAGTATAAAGGTAAAGCGTCCAAAAAACGTCCAATGCCGTGGATTGGATGAAAGTGTGAAGGTGCGCTGTGCTAACCTTAACAAAACGTTAACACGTTGTTACGCTGTTGTTAACCTCGATGTTATAGGATCAGTATGCTCGACAAATCCACCATTTTTAGAAAGGCATTTTATGGGCAATATACCGAGGCTTAATTGGGGATTATTTGTCGGCTACATTCTGATCTCCCTGGCCGTTTTTGTGGCGGCCTTGATGGCCCCAGGGTTTCGCGACCTGGCCTATGCTCCGCTGCGGGAATTGATCCTGCCGCCGCCCAGCCCGATTGTGGTTGAGCTTCTCTATTCCTCTGAAAAAGAAGCCTGGTTGAATGAAGTGGTGCCGCAGTTTGAGTCGACGCATCCCCGCATCGACGGCCATCCCATACAGCTTCAACTGAAAAAGATGGGATCACGGGAGATCTATATGGCCATTCTCGACGGGCAGGCCCAGCCGGATTTGATCAGCCCGGCCAGCTCATTGCAGATTTCGATTTTGCAGCAGCTTTCGACTTCGAAATTCAGCCAGCCGATCGTCAATGGAGCCGATCCCAGGGCCTGCCGGGATACGATGACGACCCCTCTGGTGCTGGTGGCCTGGAAAGAACGGGCGGAAGTTCTCTGGGGTGATTATCCTCCCGACGATCTCTGGATGCATTTGCAAAGTGCATTGGTCAATCCCCAGGGGTGGGGGGCTTACGGCCATCCTGAATGGGGCTATATCAAATTCGGCCATACCGATCCTTTGAAATCCAACAGCGGCTTTCAGACGCTGATCCTGATGACCTACAACTACAACCGCAAGATCGACGGATTGACTTCGGCGGATATCTTGAACAATGTGGCTTATCAGCGGTGGTTTAAAGATTTTGAAGGCACGATTGGGACATTTGGGGAGAGTACCGGGGCTTATATGCAGGAGATGATCGCTTACGGCCCCAGTCAGTATGATATCGTCGCGGTCTATGAATCTTCGGCGATCGAGCAGGCGGCGAATGCGGTGGGGCGTTACGGCGAATTGCAGGTCTATTATCCTCCGGTCACGTTGCTCAGCGATCATCCTTTCTGTGTGTTGAAGGCGCCGTGGGTGACTTCGCAAAAGGCCCGTGCGGCTCAGAAGTTTGTCGATTATCTGTTGGGGCCGGAGGCGCAACAGGCGGCGCTGGCCCAGGGGTTCCGTCCGGTCGATACGACGATTCCGTTGGATCAGTCCGGCAGCCCTTTCCAACGTTACGCGGCCAATGGGTTGCGGGTCGATCTGCCGGCTGAGGTGGAGATCCCTTCGGGGGATACGCTCAATACGCTGCTGGATTTTTGGATGCGGAATATTCCGTAGTTGTTTTTGTATTTTTCGCGCCCTCTTCGGGGGCGCGGAAAATATACCCCATCTTGAAAGGAGCCTTATGAAGCCTTTATCGCTGATACGTAACCTTTGGCTGTTGCTGCTGGCTGTCTGGCTTAGCGGTTGTGGCGCCATCCAATCGTTGATTTTACCTCCGATGAAAGTCCAGATTCTCTACGGCTCCGAAAAGAAAGAGTGGCTCGATCCATTGGTGGCTCAATACAATGCGGAAAAGCATCAGGCGGCTTCCGGGGCCGTAATTGAGATCGAGGCGATCCCGATGGGGTCGATCGAGGCGGTACAGGGGATCATCGACGGCACGTTCCAGCCGACGGTTTGGAGTCCGGCTTCTTCGGCTTCTATTCCGCTTGCCAATGCCGAATGGCGCAAACGGCATAACGAGGATCTGGTCGACGGCACGCCCAAAGATTTGGTGCTCAGTCCGGTCGTCATTGCCATCTGGCAGCCGATGGCTGAGGCGTTGGGCTGGCCGCAAAAAGCTCTGGGCTGGGCGGATATCGCGCAGATAGCCACCTCGCCCGAGGGTTGGTCGGCTTATGGATACCCCGAATGGGGGAATTTTAAGTTCGGGCACACCCATCCCGGCTACAGCAACAGTGGATTGGCGGCGATTCTGGCCGAGGCTTACGCCGGAACCGGGAAACAGCGCGGTCTGACAGCTCAGGATTTGCAATCTGCGGAGCTGAAGGCGTTTATGGCCCACGTGGAAAGCAGCATTATCCATTACGGGACCAGCACGGGTTTCTTTGCCGAGCGGATGTTCGAGCGGGGACCTTCTTATCTGAGTGCGGCTGTCCTCTATGAAAATCTGGTGGTGGTTCAGGAGAGCAAACGGCTGACCGGCCAGAGCAGTCAGTTGCCGGTGGTGGCGATCTATCCTAAAGAGGGGACTTTCTGGAGCAACCATCCTTATGCCGTGCTCAATGCGCCCTGGGTGACAGAGGAACAGCAGACCGCGGCCGAAGATTTCCAGTCCTTCCTGTTGGAACGTCCCCAACAGCTCAAAGCGATGGAGCTGGGGTTCCGGCCGGCCGATCCCTCCATTCCGCTCAGTGCGCCGCTTGATCGGGCTCATGGGATCGATCCAACTCAGCCGCAGACGATTTTGCAATTACCCGAGGCTTCAGTGATCGATGCGGTGCAATCGTTCTGGGAAGAGACCAAGAAGCCGGTGGATCTGGTGGTGGTGATGGATATTTCGGGGAGTATGAGCGGGGAGAAGATCAGTGCGGCTCGCCAGAGTTTGATCGAATTTATCCGGCTGCTGGACAATCAGGATCGGCTGGAAATCTTAATTTTCAGCGATCAGATCACGGAGCTTTCGCCGCTGACGCCGTTGGGCGAGAAACGTGAGGATCTGACCCGCCGGGTCTCGGGGATTATTGAAGGTGGGGATACCCGGTTGTACGATGTGGCGCAGAAAGCCTATCAGGATCTGGAGGCAAATGGCGATCCCAGTCATATCCGGGGGGTGGTGTTGTTGACCGACGGCGACGACACGGCGTCCACGCTTTCTTTGGACGATTTGATGGAAACGATCGGGATGCATTCGGAGGGCGGCGACTCGATCAAGATGTTCACAATCGCTTTTGGTGAGGATGCCGATCGCGGGGTGTTGCAGAAGATCGCCGAGTCCACAGGGGCCAAACAATACGACAGCGATCCGCAGACCATCAACAAGATCTACGCCGAGATCGCTACCTTCTTTTAGCCTGTTTTATTGTTTAGCGCGCCGCCGGAGGCGGCGCGCTAAACAATAAGATTATTGAAAGGGACCAAGATGTCAAACCGAACTCAGTCACCGTTGTTGATAGCCCTGTCACATCCGGTCAATCTGGCCACGCTGGTCGTTGCGATCGGCGCCGGGCTGATATCGGCCTGGTGGCTTTTTCCAGGCGGGCTTGTCGTGTGGGCCGTGATGGTGTGGAACATTGCCCGCGATCCCACCTTGCGGCTGGTGCATACGATGGATAACCGGGCGCCGCTGGCCCAGCGTTTCCAGCGTCATTTTGACCGCATCGAGCGCCAGCAGGTGGGCCTTTTCAACAGCCTGGATTCCAGCCCGGCCGGGATGCGGCGCAACCTGGAACCGTTGACCAACGAACTGGAAAAGATCGTGGATCAGGTTTATGCGTTGTGCCGGCGGATGACGACGCTGGAGAACTATCGGCTGGTTTCCAACAGCAACGGCGATCTGGAAAGCGATCTGAGGATGATTCTGAAAGCGATTGAGACGGCGCCGACGCCGTTGGTCCGTCAGGAATATGAGGAATCCCGCCGGACGCTGGAAGAGCGGTTGAATCAGCAGAAATCGATGATGGCTCTGTTGGATCGGGTTGAGGCGCAGCTTTTTAATTTGAACAATGAAATCAATGGGGTGGTTACGGCGGCTCATCAATTGCAGACGTTTTCGCCGAAAGAGGCTGCCGGGCACGTTCCCGGGTTGGTGCAGAAGTTGAAGCAGGAGAGCCTGGAGCTGGATGGATTTGAGCGGGAAGCGCTGCGGTTTAAGTAAATATGGAAAGTAGCCAGTAGTTGGTCTGAAAAAACTCATATTTTCGGCGGCTTCAGAAAGCCGCCGAAAATATGAATAAAAATAATCCTCTCCCTTTATCCTGCGCGCGGCGTTTGCCGGGAAAGCACCTCTTGCGGGACGCAAAAAAGCTGGCCGTTAGCCACCCTGATAAACAACCTTACGGATCGCTTGTTTCCACGCGCATTCTGAGCACGAAAATATAAACCAAGAGAGGATCTTAAGACTCATTTTTGTCCTGATTGCCTATTGACAAATTGTCAATAGTTGTTATACTGGATCATGGAGGTCGGGATGGAAACTGAACAACGATGTTGTAAAGGTCATGGCTGCGAACGACGGATGGGCCAATTCCTGGACCCGGTCCTGTTGGTCTTGTTGGAACAGGCGCCGGCCTATGGATATATTTTGCTCAATCGGCTGGCCGAATTCGGGTTGGACTTTCTGGCTCCAACCGTGATCTATCGTTCTTTACGAGAAATGGAAGCGCAGGGGTGGGTGACCTCCACTCAGGAAACCGAAGCAACTCAGGGTCCGCCGCGCCGCATCTATGCTCTCACTCCGATGGGCCGGAATGTGTTGCAGTGCTGTCTTGCGCAACTGCGACGGATCGGACAGGTGATCGACTATGCGCTGGTTCTTCACGATGAATTGAAAGACCAGGATCAGGGTGTGTTGGGAGTCAGTTTGACCGAATCGCTTCCGACGCCGTCGATTCGAATTGTGATTCCGGCCCGGGGTAACGATCTGGATGCTCCCGTTTGTCCCGTCTTTGGACATTGCGCTGCTTTTATAGTAGTGAATCCTGCGACCCTGGAATTTGAAGCGATTCCGAATCCCACGCAAGGCGGCGGGCGCGGTGCCGGAGTGCAGGCTGTGCAGACGATTTTGCGGCAGGAAGTCAGCGCTATCGTGGCCGCTCACATGGGCGGCAATGCCTGGCGTCTGGTTCAGTCAGCCGGGGTTCCGGTCTATCGGCTCGAAGGGACTGTGGTGCGGGAGGCGATTGAGGCTTTTAATCGGGGATGTCTGCCGTTGCTGGAGGCGCCCGAAGCCGATGTTGAAGTTCCCATGCAACCATGTTCTAGCAATGAAGAAGTTAAGTAATTTATATCAGGAGGTATTCCCATGGCACTGTTAAACGATGAGATTCGTAAGGAAATTTCCACTGTTTTGGCCGATCTGCCCAATCCGGTGCGGTTGGTTTTCTTCTCGACCCCGCAGCATTGCGATTATTGCGATCAGATCCAGCAGTTGACCGCCGAGTTGACTGAGGTGACCGACAAGGTTACTTTAGAAGTCTACGATTTCACGAAGGATGTGGAAAAAGTAGCTGAATATAAGATCGATAAAGCGCCGGCGCTGGCCGTGGTCGGTGAAAAAGATTACGGTGTGCGTTTCTTTGGGTTCCCGGCCGGTTATGAGTTCTCCACGATGTTGCATGCCATTCAGGCGGTCAGCCGGGGAGTGCCCGAACTGGATCCCCAAATGACGGCTTATTTGAAGCAGCTTGCGGAGCCGGTTCATATTCAGGTTTTTGTGACGACCAGTTGTCCTTATTGCCCGCGGGCGGCGGTTGTGGCTTATGAAATGGCGCTGGCCAGCGATATGGTGAAGGCCGATGTGGTCGAAGCTGGAGAATTTCCGCAGCTGGCCAATCAATATGAAGTTATGGGGGTTCCGTTGAGCGTCATCAACGATATTCAACGGGTAGAGGGGGCGGCTCCGGCGCATATGGTCTTCGACGCCATTAAGGGCGTGTTGGCCAATCCGTAAGCAATTATGGTTATCTGAAAATTTCGACCTGTGCCGTTGCCCCTAAAAACAAGGAAGAAAAAACGACCTGTGCGGTTGTTCATTCGCAAAGATGAAAAACAGTTTTCGGGTCCCGCAACGGGTGCTTTCCTGGTAAAAAACGACGCGCTGGATGGAAAGAGAGGGTTATTTTTTATTCATTTTTCGGCGGCTTTCTGAAGCCGCCGAAAAATGGCCTGTTCTTTCCCATGTTTTCCGGGTTAACCGCACAGGTCGAGAAAAAAGCCCGTGTTTTTGCGCGCATTCTGATGCGCGCAAAAACACGAACAAACAACTCTCTCCCCTGCTTTGCACAGCGCGGCGCTTTTTACCGGGAAAGTACCTGCTGCGGGATGCTGCAAACAAACCGCGTCGGTTGGTATTATTTTTATCCTTGTAACAAGTGATTACCTGTAAGATAGGCTTTTAAATCCAGCCATGCCGAAAGCTGGCTCCAATAGGCCATCGCTGCCGTAGGAGAAAGTTCAGAAATGGGCTGAGAATAGCCCTCCGGGATAAAGAGCTGGTTGATGGCGGTCCCGCGCGGGGCGCCGGGGGTCAGGGCCAGGGTGCCTTGATAAAACTGGCTGAAAGTTACCGGCTTTTGCCCGGGATGGCTGTAAGCCAGACATTCTCGAATGACGATCTGACGGTTGGTATGATTTTGCATCAGCTTGAGATAATCCCCGGCAGTCAACCACTCATTGACGAATTTAACGAAGGGCCCCGGAAATCCTCTCAGTGCTTCAATATAAAAACCGGCATCCGTTACCACGACAGGTTTCTGTAATTCCCGGCTGGCCCATTGGGCCGACCATTCTGCGATTTCTTCTACTTCGGCGCTTTGAATTTCCGGAGTTGACAGCCGGCTTTGTTCCAGGCGAATTCCCGTATCTTGCAGTACCTCTGCCGCCACGGCAAATTTCAGATCATTCCCGGTAACGTAGATCAATGATAGGGAGTGGTTCATATTGTTTTCCTTGAATCAGGAGATGAAGTGAAGTTTAAGGCGCGAGTTGTAATTTACAACTCGCGCTCAATGTTGGAGCCTTACCGGTTTTAATTTCTTATTTTTCGGCCAGATATTCATCGACCATCGTGCGAACGGTCGAAACTTCAAAATCGGGCACCAGGGGTTCCAGCTCTTTCAGGGCGGTTTCGGCGGGGATATCCGCCGGGATATGGAGCCGGGTATAGAGTTCTTCTAAAGGAATGTTGTAAGTCTCTGATACCTGGGCCAGGGTCATCCAGCCTTTGATGCCGGAAGAACTCAAATTGCCGGCTTCAGTGGTTGGGATGACAGTATTTCGACCTGTCGTGCTCCAGTTGCCGGTCAGTTGTGAAACCAGGACGGTTCCCAATAGGGCTGCAATGACTAAAGCCGGTAAGAGATAGGCTGAGAGTTTCATGACTTTTTCTCCTTCAAGGCGGTTGGGGATACAATAAAGCGCACATCCAGCGCGCCGGCTTTGGGACAGGCGGCGGTGCATTCCAGACAGCCGATACAGTTGGTGGTGGTGTCGCGTTGGGTCGAGACGGGCAGTTTGACCGGGCAGGCTTTGGTGCAGAGGTTGCAATGGATGCAGGGCGGATCTTCCCGGCGGATGCGGAAGAGGCTGAAGCGTTGCAGCAGAGTGATCACCCCGCCGAGCGGACAGAGGTAACGGCACCAGAAGCGGGGAATCAGGAAGGCGCCGATCAACACGCCGAGGGTGATGAGATAGGCCGGCCATTGTTCGGCCCAGTTAAATTCAAAGAGCCAGCCGAGGCTGAAGAGGGTGCGATAAGGATCGTAGTCGGCGAACCAGAGTTTGGCGGAACTGATGGTAGCGTAAAGGATGCCGGTCAGGACAACATAGCGCCCATAGGTCAGCCAGCGATCGATTTTGGCCGGAACCTGAATTTCCGGAAGATGCAGCCGGCGGCGAAGGGCGACCAGCAGTTCCTGGATGGCGCCGAAGGGACAGATCCAGCCGCAGAAGGCGCCCCCGGCCAGAATCACCCCGATGAGCAAACCCAGTCCCAGAACGATGTTGGAGAGATGGGTTTTGGAGAGCGCATTGCCGGTCGTGATCCAGGACCAGAGCGCTTCCAGTCCTCCGAAGGGACAGAGGGCGTCGGTTGAAGGGAGGCTGGCCTCCCCGGCGAGCGAATGGCGGATGGAAGCGATGATGATGAAGGCGCCGAAGGCAAACTGGCTGAGATGCCGTAACCAATGCGGGCGGGCGAGCAAATTCTTTTTGGCGGCCATGGCTAGACTCCTTTAGGGCACGGTCCTGGATTAATAATAAAAAGGGATGATAGAAGTGATTGGTTTGGAACTGGTTTGAGTATCTTGATTATATGGAGGGTGTGTGAAGATTCTGTGAAGGTTTGCTGCGGCTTATGTGAAGATGAGAAAAAGGATTGCAAGGATGACTGGAAAATGTAAATGGAAAAGCTTAAGTCTCAACCCGTGGGGGTAGCCCGGAAAAGGCAGAAAAACACTATCTTGCTTTCCTCCCCAGGCCCGAGAATGCAGAAGAAATCCATGTTTTCGCGGGCTTTCTGAAGCCCGCGAAAACATAAACAAAAAAACGCAATACCGCATAATTCACTCGGATTTCACCGCAAAGGCGCCGAGGGCGCAGAGAAAAAAGCCCGTGTTTTTGCACTGTCAGTGCAAAAACACGAACAAAAAACACTCTCTGCCTGCTTCACACAGCGCGTCGCTTTTTACCAAACAAAAGCCTTTTGCGGGACGCAGGAATCCGGTTGTAATTTAGATTAAAGGTTGACCGCAGCTCCGCTCAGCCGGCTTTGGTCGTCACGGTAATTTTAGGGGGGTTTTCCAGATGCTTTTTCACGGCGCAGAGTCCGGCCGTTTTGATCAAAGCCGGCAGATATTGTTCCGGAAAGCCCGGCGGGGTAACGATTTCCAGATCGATCTGGCTCACCATATGCGTTGCATGATCATAACTGACCTGTTGCCGTAAGGAGAGTCCTTCCGTCGGCAGATTCCGTTGCTTACAGAAGCTCAGGACGTAGATCCCCGCACATGTGCCGATCGACGCCAGAAAGAGCGAGAAGGGGGTGGGGGCGCTTCCATCTCCGCCGCCCTGTACGGGTTGATCGGTCTCTACAACGAATCCATCCATCGCGGCCTGTACGCGCGCTCCACCCGGGAATTTAATTTCCATCTCCATGATAACCTCCTGGATCAAGTTGAAAATGATTGATTAACTCTCTCTGTTAGTATATTACCTATTGACAATTTGTCAATAGATGCCATAGGTACAATGCGCTCAGATTCTATAGCAAGGGCGCCCGGGACGTAGAGAAGAAATCCATGTTTTTGCGGGATGTTAAAAGGCCCTGGCCGTATCGGTGTGGCGCATTAATTTGAGAGATTGTGTTAAACTGATCTGGAGAAAATGGTGTAGCTCTCTGTTGGAACCGGCCGATTCCGGATCAGGAAATCTGTGCTATACTAATTTCAATCTTAATCAGGATTGAGTGAGATGAATTCTTTTACCGCCCGGGCTTTGCTTCTTAATGGGCTCCTTCTTGCGAGGAGCGGATTGCCATTGGGAGGTAACTGATCGGGTTAGGGTCTGTTTTGAGTCGGGTTGAAAAGCCTCCCTTGTGGAGGCTTTTTTATTTCCTGGGAGAAGAGACAGATGGATCGAAATTGTAAGGCAACAGATCGAATGGGGAGGGTAACCCGGGCGTTTGATGTACCGACGCCCGGCGTGCTTCGCGGCATGGAAATGGAGAGAGCGACGGATGGCGGAAGGCTGATTTTAAATTTTCCATTTCACATGACGAGGAGATTGTTACCATGGACGCTTATGATTATGAGTCGATCGAATCCCGCTGGCGGGATCGTTGGATGCGCGATGAGAGTGCCGGCACGCCCGTGCCGGTAGAGGGGCAGCAGACCTTCTACTGCCTGGATTTTTTTCCCTATCCTTCCGGCGCCGGGCTGAGCGTCGGCCACGGGCGCAATTATGTCCCATCGGATGTGATTTCCCGTTACCATCGGATGCGCGGCGATGCGGTGCTGCATCCGATGGGCTGGGATGCCTTCGGCCTGCCGGCCGAAAATGAAGCGATCGCCCGGGGCACTCATCCTGCCGTCAGCACGGGGATCTATGCCGCCAACTATCGCCGCCAGCTGACGCTGCTGGGCTGCTCTTATGACTGGGCGCGCGAGTTCAGTTCCAGCGACCCCGCTTATTACCGTTGGACCCAGGCGATGTTTCTGCGTTTTTACCGCCGCGGGCTGGCTTACCGGGCTGAAGCTCCGGTCAACTGGTGTGAATCCTGCCAGACGGTGCTGGCCGATGAAGAGATCGAAGCCGGGCTGTGCTGGCGTTGCCATCAACCGGTGAGCCGTCGCCCGCAACGACAGTGGTTCCTGCGGGTGACGGCCTATGCTGAAGAGCTGCTGTCCATGCTGGAGCAGCTGGACTGGCCGGAGCCGGTGATCGCAGCTCAACGTCACTGGATCGGGCGCAGCGCGGGCACCGAGATTGCGCTGACGGTGGCCGATCCCCGGCAGCCGGAGCTGACGGAATCCCTGACGATCTTTACGACCCGTCCCGATACCTTTTTCGGGGTGAGCTTTGTGGCGCTGGCGCCGGAACATCCGCTGGCTTTTCGACTGGTCGCTCCGGCTGAACGGGCCGCAGCCGGAAATCAGATTCGCGCTTTTATGGGGCGCAGCAGTCTGGAGCGTCGTACGGCGGAGCCGGAGGGTGCTTTCACCGGGGCGGAAGCGATTCTGCCCGACGGGCGGCGGGTGCCGATCTATGTGGCGGATTACGTCCTGGCCGAACATGGCACGGGAGCGATCATGGGGGTGCCGGCGCACGATGCCCGTGATTTTGCATTTGCCCGGCGGTACGCTCTGCCGATGCCGGTGGTGATCGCGCCGCCGGCATGGAACGGAGAGCCGCCGGTTGAGGCCTATGCCGGGGTCGGAATGCTGGTCAATTCGGGGGTTTTTACCGGAATGGATTCTGAGACGGCGAAGGGTGCCGTCTCGCAATGGCTGACCGAGCAGGGCTGGGGACAGGAGGCTGTCCACTATCGCCTGCGGGACTGGCTGATTTCACGGCAGCGGTACTGGGGCACGCCCATTCCAATCGTCCATTGTCCGCACTGCGGCGAGGTTCCCGTGCCGGAGGATCAACTGCCGGTGCTGCTGCCCTCTCTGCCCGATTATCGGCCGCGTGGAGACGGGCGCGCTCCGCTGGCGAATGTACCTGAATTCGTTCAGACGAGCTGTCCGGTTTGCGGCGGCCCGGCTGAACGGGAGACGGATACGATGACCGGTTTTGTCTGTTCTTCCTGGTACTATCTGCGGTTTGCCAGCCCGCACGATGCGACCCAGCCTTTCGATCCGGCGGCGGTGGCGCGTTGGCTGCCGGTGAATCTGTACGTGGGAGGGGCGGAACATGCTCTGGGACATCTGATGTATGCCCGTTTCTGGACGAAGGTGCTGGCCGATGAAGGGCTGCTGAACTTCCGCGAGCCTTTTCCGGTCCTGCGGAGCCAGGGAGTGCTGCATGTGCGCGATCCCCGGACGGGACGGGTGGAGCGGATGTCTAAATCGAAGGGCAATGTGGTGACGCCCGACAGTGTGATTGCGCGGTACGGCGCGGATGCGACCCGGCTGTATCTGCTGTTTATGGGGCCTTTTGAGGCGCCGGTGACCTGGGAATTCGAGTCCGATCCGACGGTGCCTCACCATATCGAGGGCGTGCGGCGCTTTTTACAGCGGGTCTGGCGGATCGGGCAGGCGAGCGATCCGGTGGGCGAGGGCCCGTCGCTGGTCTCACCGGTTCAGAATCTGATCCAGGCCGTGACTCAGGAGATCGAGGCTTTCCATTTCAACAAGGCGCTGAGTGCGCTGATGACCTTTGTGGGTGAGCTGGAAGATTATCGGGAGCGGTATGGGATTTCCGAGAGCTGGAGAGAGGGGCGGCAGACGTTGATCCTGCTGCTGGCCCCTCTGGCCCCGTACATTACGGAGGAAATCTGGGAACGGCTGGGATATGCGGGCAGCGTTCACCGTCAGCCCTGGCCGGTGTGGAATCCCGATCTGATCCAGTCGACGGCCCGGGAAATTCCGGTGCAGGTCGATGGGCGGGTGCGCGACCGGATTACGGTCACGGATGCCATGTCGGAGGCGGCGCTGGAATCGATGGCGCTGGCGGCGGCCGGCGTGCGGAAATTCCTGAAAGACCGGGCGCCGGTTCAGGTGATTGTGGTGCCCGGGCGGCTGGTCAATATCGTAACCCGGTAAGGAGTTTTTTTGTTTATGTTTTCGCGGGCTTCAGAAAGCCCGCGAAAACATAGTCCTTTTCCAGAGCCGCCCCGGCGACGCAGGCTATCTACTTGCTGCTGTCTACTTCTGTGGTATTATTGCGAACGTTCGCAATAAGGAGGGGTGATGTCGTGTGAAAAACGGTTTGTGGAGCAGTTAAAGGAACGTGGGTTACGGGTAACTCCCCAGCGGGAGCTGGTGCTGGCGGCTTTGCATCAACGGGAAGGGTTGTTCACGGCCGAAGAGATTTATCAGCAGGTTCACGGTCAGGACCCCGATCTCAAGCTTTCCACGGTCTATCGGACGTTGGAACTGCTGGAAGAGTTGGAACTGGTGGCTGTGATCAATACAGAAGAGCGCCGGAGTTATAAGTTGTTGGGTCTGCATGGATTGCATCATCATTTGCGCTGTACCCGCTGTGGAGCGGTTATCGGCGTTCCTTATGAAATTATCCAGCCGCTGGTGGAGCAGCTGCGGTTGAATTATGGATTCGAGGCTGAGGTCGGGGCGTTGACTTTCCTGGGTCTTTGTTCCGCCTGTCGGGAATGATCGCGTAAACTTTTCAGGAGGTAAAAAGATGCTGGCATCGCCCGTACGGATGCACATTCCGGATGGTTTTCTTTCATTGGGGGTGGCGATTCTGTTTTGGATCGTGGCTGTGGTCGTCATCGGTTATGCGTTGCGCCGGGTCAATCGTGATTTGGGGGAACGGCAGGTGCCGGTGATGGGGGTGTTGGCAGCCTGTATTTTTGCCGGCCAGATGCTGAATTTTTCGGTGACGGGGGGCACGTCGGGTCATCTATTGGGGGCGGCGTTGGCGACGATCGTGCTGGGGCCCTGGGCGGCGATTCTGGTGATGAGCTGTGTGGTGGGCACCCAGGCTTTGATTTTTCAGGACGGCGGGATTCTGGCCCTGGGAGCCAATCTCTTCAATATGGCGATAGTCGGACCTCTGGTCTCATTTTTTGTCTATCGTGCGGTCCGTGCTCTTGCCGGAAAGGGTGATTGGGGGCTATGGGCTGGGGGGGGGATCGCCGGTTGGAGTTCGATTTTTATGGCGGCTCTGGCCTGTGCTTTGCAGCTGGCCCTGTCGGGGACTTCGCCGGCCAATCTGGCCGTTCCGGCGATGGCGGGAATCCATGCGTTGATTGGCGTAGGGGAAGGATTGCTTACGGTGGGAGCGCTCAGTTTCATTTACGCGGTGCGGCGCGACTGGGTGGGGATTACGCCGACGGCTCAAACCGGATGGGGCGGTGTATTGGTGGGATTGTTGCTGGCGCTGGCGCTGACGGTGGCGGCTCCGCTGGCTTCGACGCATCCGGACGGGTTGGAATGGGTGGCTGAACAGAACGGCTTTTTGGGCCAGGGGCAGGCGCCCTTTTATACTTTGATCCCTGATTATGCCTTGCCGGGAATTGGAAATCAGGGGCTGGCCACGATCCTGGCCGGGGGGATTGGGGTTTTGTTTATTCTGGGGGCGGCCTTGAGTGTGGCTTTTTTCCGCAGTCGGCGTGATCGTGCGGAGGGTTCGATTCGGGGATGACGCTCTATTCGCTGGATCCTTATGTCGCGCGTTCCAGCCCGGTCCATGCCTGGGATCCCCGGCTGAAGCTGGTGTTGACGCTGACCTTTATTTTGACGCTGGCTTCGTTGCCCGGGACGGCCTGGCCGATCTATGGGGTGCTGGCGGCTCTGGATTGCGCTGCTGTGATGCTGGCTGAGTTGCCGGCCCGATTGGTCTGGCGCCGCAGCTGGCCGGTTTTGATGGTAGGGGCGGCGGCACTTCCTTTATTATGGCTCACTCCCGGGGTGCCTCTGTGGAGTCTGCCGGCAGGTCCTTGGAATCTGGCCATTACCGGAGCGGGGATGGTGCGGGTGATGACCCTTTTGCTCAAGGCTGGAATGGCGGTGTCGGCGGTGGTGGTGTTGACGGCTACGGCTTCCTTTCCGGCTTTGCTGGAGGCGATGGAGGCTTTGGGGTTGCCCCCGTTGCTGGTTTCTATTGTGGGATTGATGTGGCGCTCCCTTTTTGTGCTGGTGGAAGAAGTGGGGCGGTTACAGCGGGCGCGCGATTCCCGTTCCGGCGGGGAGGTGCGGGGCAGTTTGATCTGGCGCGCCCGGGTCACCGGGGGGATGATGGGCAATCTTTTGCTCCGGGCGTTGGAACGTTCGGAGCGGATTTATCAGGCCATGCTGGCTCGCGGGTATGACGGCCGACCGCAGTTTCACTCTCTGCCGCCGCTCTCGGGGCTGGAAAAAGCAGCTTTGTGGAGCGGGACTGGGGGATTGGGCCTGCTGGCGTTGCTGGCATGGTGGGGATGGGGGTAGAGTGATGGAAGTAACGGCGACCGGCGAGGTCGAAATCGAGCATTTGAATTTTTCCTATCCCGATGGGCGGTCGGTGTTGCATGATCTCTCTTTGCGGATTCAGGAGGGCGAACGGGTGGCCCTGGTCGGGCCTAATGGGGCGGGGAAGTCGACGCTGCTTTTACATTTCAATGGGATTTTGCAGCCGCAGCAAGGACAGGTACGGGTGGGCGGCTGGAATGTGCAGTCTCAGCAGATCAAACGGGTGCGGGCTGCTTTAGGGCTGGTTTTTCAAGATCCGAACGATCAGCTCTTTTGTCCGACAGTTTTTGACGATGTGGCTTTTGGTCCTTTGTATCAGGGGCTTTCGCGGGAAGAGGTGCGGCTGCGCGTGACGGAGGCGCTGGCGGCGGTCGGGATGGAGGGCGCTGCCGGGCGTTCCGGTCATCAGTTGAGCGTGGGGGAGAAAAAGCGGGTGGCGCTGGCTACCGTGCTGGCGATGCGGCCCCGGATTCTGGCGCTGGATGAGCCGACGGCCGGGCTCGATCCCCGGGGACGACGGGAGCTGGGGGCCTTATTGCAGACTCTCCCGCAGACTTTGATCGTGGCTTCCCACGATCTGGAATGGGCGGCGGAGTTACTGCCGCGGTGGCTGGTGATCAATGCGGGCCGGGTGGTGGCTGATCTTTCCGGTCGGCAGTTGCTGGCCGATCTGCCGCTGCTGGAAAAATATGGGCTGGCCTGAGGCCGTTGCTTTTGTTCTGTCTTGAAAATAGCCGGGAATTTAACGCAGAGCCGCAGAGTTACAGATCGAAGATATTGTAAATAGACGCAGAGTCAGAAAGAAAAATAATTTATCCCTCTCTGCGATCTCTCCGCCTCTGCGTTAAAATCTGGCTCTGAATTTTCATCCTTCGGGGTGCCGTCTCCGGCATGGCCCCGGCCTTGTAACGTCCCGCAAATGGTCCTTGTCCTGTAAGATACGCCGCGCTGGATGGGGAGAGAAAGTTTTTTGTTTATGTTTTCGTGGTTTACCACTTCAGAAAGCCCGCGAAAACATGGTCCTTTCCCAGAGCCGCTCCGGCGACACTCCTAAGGATGTTTGAACCGTCTCCCGAATAAAAGCGGGTTTTTTAACGTTGTAGATATGTAGTAATATTTCACTTGTGTGGTTGGTATTGTGAGTGTTCCACAAAAGGTTTTCGATTGATCACAGATGACGCGCGGGATGAGGGGGAGATATGAAAAGTGAAAGCGAGAAATTTATGAAAGCAGTCGTTTGTACGAAATACGGCCCGCCCGAGGTGTTGCAATTCCAGGATGTCGAGAAACCAGTTCCCGGGGATAACGAAGTGTTGATCAAAGTGCGGGCAGTTTCTTTGAACGCCGCCGATTGGCATCTGATGCGGGCGGAGCCCTTTCTGGTGCGATTGATGGGAATGGGCTTTTTCAAGCCTAAACATCCGATCTTGGGAGAAGATGTCGCCGGGCGGATCGAAGCGGTGGGCAAAAATGTGACGCGGTTTCGGGTGGGTGACGATGTGTTTGGAGATCTGTTTGCGGATGGTGGCGGAGGGCTGGCGGAGTATACCTGCGCTACTGAGAAAAGTCTGGTGTTGAAACCCAAAGGACTGACCTATGAGCAGGCGGCGGCCGTGCCGATTGCTGCGATCACGGCGCTGCAAGGGTTGCGTGATTATGGAAAGATCCAACGAGGACAGAAGGTTTTGATCAATGGTGCTTCCGGTGGGGTGGGGACCTTTGCCGTTCAAATTGCTCGCTACTTTGAGGCCGAGGTTACGGCGGTAACCAGTACGAAAAATCTGGATCGGGTGCGTTCGTTGGGGGCCGATCATGTGATCGATTACACCCGTGAGGATTTTACTAAAAGCGGCCGGCAGTACGATTTGATCTTTGCTGTTAATGGCTACCATTCGATCTGGGATTATCAACGGGCTCTCAGTCCGAAAGGGATTTATGTCATGGCGGGGGGCGCCAATGCGCAAATGTTCCAGGCGATGATCCTGGGGCCGGTGGTTTCCCTGATCAGCGGCAAGAAAATGGGCGGAGCGTTGGCGCATACGAATCAACAGGATCTTGCTTTTTTAACAGAGTTGTTGGAGGCCGGGAAGCTGGTGCCGGTAATCGATCGGCAGTATAAGCTGAGCGAGACGGTGAAAGCCATGCAGTATCTGGAAGAAGGGCATGCCCGGGGGAAGATTGTGATTGCGGTCTGAATTCTGACCGGAAAACATAACCCTGAAAGCCCGTTAGTGCGCGGAACTTTTGGGATCAAGGGCGGTCACCTCGGGCCGCCTCTCCGAAATAGTCCTCTCCTGTAGGGGCCGGTGGATGCTTTAACCCGGCCCTGTTCCATTCTTTTCTCCACAGTCTATCGTATTTTACGCGGTTATAGAACCCTGTTTTCAGAAGTTCTTCTCTCTGGCCTCTGGGGTGAGTCTTTTTCCGGCTATTTTTCGGAACAGCAGGCCATGCAAGATCAGGCGCCTCTGAGTATGAAAAAATGAAAGTGTGTTATAACAGACACGTTGGGCGTCTCTCTGTGGGTGGGAAGCCTGCGGTCTGGAATGACGGATCTGAGGGCTTAATTTTCTGATCTGGAGGATTTTACGATGAGCTGTGGTATGGAATGGATGGGGAGACGGCGAAGCGTGGTTCGCCGATGGACGGCGTTGCTGCTGACGTTGTCGATGCTGTGGACGGGGCCGTTATGGATGTCGGCGACTCCGCCGGCGCTTGCTGAGACGGCACCGGTTGCGGCGGCTTCGCTTTTGCATTCGGGGACGGCTCCGGTGGCGCTGGTGGATGGTTACCAGATCCACCAGAATACGACGTTGAATCAGGCGGCGCCCGGGGTCTTGAGCAATGATACCGATGCCGAGAGCGATCCGCTGACGGCCGTTCTGGTGACGGCTCCCACGCACGGCGCTGTAACGTTGCGGGCCGACGGCTCGTTCGTTTACACGCCGACGACCGGTTTCCTGGGGCACGATCATTTTACCTATCAGGCCAACGACGGAACGCTCTCTTCCAATGCGGCGACGGTGAGGATCAATGTGGTACGGTCGGGGTGTTTGCCGCCGTATGCGGGCCTGGTTGACTGGTGGGCGGCGGACGGCGATACTGCCGATGCCGCCGGTTATAATCCGGGTTATCTGGAAAATGGGGCTTCTTATGCGAGTGGGAAGGTGGGACAGGCTTTCAATTTCAGCGGAGCGGGGCAGAGGATGCGCGTGGTGAATACGCCGACGCTGATCTTGCGCAACAACCTGACGGTGATGGCCTGGTTTAAGGTCAATCTTCTGGGTGTGGGCGGCCATGCCAAGCTTTTCACCAAGCGCACCGGCATTTTTGGACCGTTTGAGGTTGATGTCTATAACAACGGCACCGATCTTACCGTCTCTCCGATGGGTTCGACCACCGGCACGAGTTGGAATGTGAATCTGACGACCAATCCTACGGCGACGACGGGAACCTGGCATCACGCGGCCTTTGTGATGAACGGCGACAATCTGTTTTCGTTCTATCTGGATGGACAGTTGAAAGGGACGAAGCAGCTGTCGGCGCCGCTGATGGATCATCCGATCGGCGATTTGATACTGGGGATTGACAATGGAGGCAGTTTCCCGCTGTATGGGGCAATGGATGAAGTGATGATTTTCAACCGCGCCCTGACGGCCGGGGAGATCGATGCCCTCTACCAGGCCGACAGCGCCGGGGTCTGTGTCCCACTTAATATAGCGTCGAGGGAGGCGGCCGATTTTTATGGGACGAATTACAATACCCGGCTGTCGATTCCGGCGGCCGGGGTTTTGAGCAACGACATCGATCTGGAGAGTGATCCGCTGACGGCGATGCTGGTGACCTCTTCCACTTACGGCGCGGTGGCGCTGCGGGCCGACGGCTCGTTCGCTTACACGCCGACGGCCGGTTTTGAGGGCGTTGATCGTTTTACCTATAAGGCCAACGATGGGTGGAGCGATTCGGGTGTGACGACGGTGACGATCGGCATGTCACGCCGGGGGTGCGTGTCGCAGGGGCCGGGGCTGGTCGGCTGGTGGGCGGGAGAGGCCGATACAGCCGATTATGCCGGCGGCAATCCGGGGTATCTGGTCAATGGGCCTTCTTATGCGAGCGGGAAGGTGGGGGAAGCCTTTAATTTCAACGGGGATGGACAGTCGATGTCTGTGGTGGCTGCCCCGACGCTGTCCATGCGCAACAATCTGACGGTGATGAGCTGGTTCAAGGTCGATCAGCTGGCTGCGGCCGCCTATGCCGAGATTTTTATCAAGCCCCTGGGTAGTTATGCCCCTTTTGATGTTTATGCTTACCACAATGAGGGCTTCATCAAGGTTTATCTGGACGGTTCGACTACCGGCACGAGCCTGGATATGAGGCTGACGAGCAGTTCCACGATTACGGTGGGAAGCTGGCATCACGTGGCCTTTGCGATGGACGGCAACAATCTGGTTTCGTTCTATCTGGACGGGCAGTTGCAAGGGACGCGGCAGTTGTCGGCGCCTCTGATGGATCATGCGATCGCCGCTCTCAAGGTGGGGAACGATAATTCCGGTTATGGTTCCCTGCATGGGATGGTGGATGAATTGATGATTTTCAACCGCGCCCTGACGGCCGGGGAGATCGATGCCGTCTATCGAGCCGACAGCGCGGGGATCTGTTTCAGGCCCAATGCAGCGCCGGTCGCGGTGGCCGATCGTTATCAGACCGGGCTGAATACGACGTTGAACCAGCTGGTCCCCGGGGTGTTGAGTAACGACAGCGATGCCGACGGCGATTTGTTGACGGTGACTCTGGTGACGACTCCCACACACGGTGCCGTCATGCTGCGGGCCGATGGGTCGTTTGTGTATACGCCGACGACCGGTTATGAGGGCCCGGATGGATTTACTTATAAGGCCAATGACGGCGGGCTGGATTCCAATGTGGTGACCGCGACGATCAATGTGATGCAGCCGGTGTGTGTGATGCCCTATTCCGGGCTGATCGGTTGGTGGGCGGGGGAAGGGACTACCGCCGATTTCGCCGGCAACAATCCGGGGTATCTGGAGAATGGAGCTGCCTATACGAGCGGGAAGGTGGGGCGGGCTTTCAATTTCAGCGGCGGGGGGCAGCGGATGCGCGTGGTGCCCACGCCGACGCTGGCCCTGCGCAACAACCTGACGGTGATGGCCTGGTTCAAGGTCAATGCGCTGAGTGTGGGCGGCCATGCCAGGATTTTCACCAAGCGCACCGGCATTTTTGGACCGTTTGAGGTCGATGTCTATAACAACGGCACCCGTCTTGCCGTCTCTCCGCTGGGCTCGACCACCGGCACGAGTTGGGATGTAGGGCAGATGATCAGTCCTACGGTGGCGACGGGAACCTGGCATCACACGGCGTTTGTGATGGACGGCAACAATCTGTTTTCGTTCTATCTGGATGGGCAGTTGCAAGGGACGCAGCAGATGACGAATTCCTTGATGGACTCTACGATCAGCGATTTCATGCTGGGGAGTGACATTGACGGCTCTTATCCCTTGAACGGGGTCGTGGATGAGGCGATGATTTTCAACCGGGCGCTGACGGCGGAAGAGATCCAAACCTTTTACGCGGTTGACAGCGGTGGTTTTTGTGGGCCACTGATCGGTCTTTCGATCGGCAATTCCATCCCGGTGTATCCTGCTGTGGCGACTTCCTTTACGGCGACGGTCCTTGCGGGCATTCCGATGACCTATGCATGGAATTTCGGCGACGGGCAGACGGCTTTGGGGAGCCCGATCAGCCATACTTATTCGGCACCGGGGACTTATGCGGTGGTCGTTACCGCGACCGGCGATTTGAATGTGCTGACTCAGACGACGGCGGTGGTGGTACAGCCGTTGTTTGTAAATAATGTGACGTTGAGTGCGCAACCGATGACTTTGCTGGCCAATGGGGTGGCGACTTCGCTGTTGACGATCACCGCGACGGATCAACTGGGCCAGGGCGCTGGTCTGACCGGGGTGACCGGCACGCTTACGTGGACTCTGGGCAGCGAGCCGGCGCCGGTGGTGACGCTGGACGCCCAGGGGACGGCCCGGGTGATCTATACGGCGGGGGTGGTGACCGGCACGGAGTGGGTTACGGCGACGTTTGTGGGGAATGGGATCACTCGCACGGCCGGGATCAGCCTGCAATTGCAGGATGCCCCGATGCAGGGAAAACTGACCTCCGTTATGCGGGGGGATCGGATTACCTACACCTTTGTGGTGACCAATATGGGAACGACCGTGGCGCAGACCAATCTGGTGATCAGCGGCAGTGTGCCGGCTTACACGGAGCTGGTCTGGACTTCGGCGGCGGTGAGTTCGACGGCGGGCGGGGATTATGGGCAGGGCTATGTGGAGTCGGCGTCCCTGGGCAGTCTGGCGCCGGGCGCTTCGGCGCAACTGGTCTGGAGTGTGCGGACGCTGACCATGTTTGACGATATCGTCACCCGGGCGCATGGGCGCAGCGATACGGCGGTGTTGCGGTTGCGAACGACGAGTCGGATCTATCGGATGTTGATTCCCTTTGTTTACAAGCGGTATTTGGAGCCGTGAGGCGCGAAACGGAAGTAGACAGTAGAAAGTAGACAGTAGACAGCCCGTGTCGCCGGGACGGTTCTGGAAAAGGCCGATGTTTTCGGCGGCTTTCTTAAGCCGCCGAAAACATCAATCCAAATCCACACTCTTTCGATCCGTGATATACTTGCTCCTATCCTCTTGGAAGATGGTTGAAATTGAACGAGAAACTTTCTACAAGAACCTCTCTTTTATGGATTTTGGGTGGATTGGGGCTGGGTTGCGGACTGTTGCTGATCCTGACGGCTCTTTATTGGGATACGATTCCTGGATTTATCAGGGTGTGGCCGACGCCCACTCCGGATCTCCCTGTGGCTGTGGCTCCGGTCGGGCCTCCTACCTCGCGGGCCAGTTCTATGTTGATGCGCGCCAGGGTGGCTCAGCCGATGCCGACCCCTTCTCCCCTTCCTACTCCGACGGGTGTGATGCCGGTGCGGTTGCAGATTGGCGATATCGATCTGGATGCTCCGGTGGTGCCGATTTCCATTACGACGACGACGGTCAACGGTGCGAGCCAGTTTATCTGGAAGGTGCCGGATACGCGAGCGGCCGGCTGGCATAGTACTTCGGCCTTGTTGGGTGTAGTGGGAAATGTGGTGCTGAACGGCCATAATACGCTGCACGGCGAGGTCTTTCGGGATTTGTACCTGTTGGAGCCGGGGGCCTTGATTAAGGTGATGGGGGAAGACGGTCATGTCTATCCGTATACGATGGCGGAAAAGTTGATCCTGCCGGAGAATGGGCAGCCGTTGGAGGTGCGGGTTCGTAATGCGCAGTATATTGGATCGACGACCGATATGCGGTTGACGCTGATTACCTGTCATCCTTATGGCAGTTTGAGCAATCGACTGGTGATTATTGCCTATCCGGGCCGGGAATAAAAGATTTTCCTTTCCCCTTTTCTTTATATGCGGTGACTTAAGGTGCCGGGCCGATACGGCCTGGGCCTTTTTGCGTTCCGCAAAGGGCTCTTTCCTGGTCGGATACGACGCGCAGGATGGGGAGAGAGTTATTTTTTTTATTCATATTTTCGGCGGCTTCAGAAAGCCGCCGAAAATATGGGCTTTTTTCTCAGCCTAACCGCATAGGTTGTTTTTTTGTTTATGTTTTCGCGGGCTTCAGAAAGCCGCCGAAAATAGGGACTTTTTTTGCTTTTGCGACCTGATCGTCGCTGTCAATGGCTATCGGGTTATTTATAATTTCTCATTCCATTCCACAATAGCCCGGTTGTAGGGGACATTTTCCAGAAAAGAGCGGCGCTCCTGATCTTCGCTGATCTGGGCGGCGCGTTCCATGACCAGCCGATAGCCGGCCTGGATGACTTCCCGGGCTGTTTTTTGATCTTCGCCGGCTTCGAAAACCTCTGCCAGAGCCAGGTGGATCGGGATATCTTCTTCCATGGCTATGTTGCCTTGCTCTTTCAGATAATTCCAGACCTGGACGGCGTAAGCCCGCGCTTTGTCGAATTCTTTTTGTCCCAAAGCGCATTTAGCCAGTCGGGCATTGATTTCCATGAACTGGGCTTCGATTTCTAATTCCGTGTAGATCTGCCGGGCAGTTTCCAGGTATTGGGTGGCTTCAGCGTAATCTCCTTGCCTTTCTGCTATCCATCCTAAATCGTAAAACATGCCGGCCCGGAGATTTTCATCGCCGAGAGCGGTGGCCTCTTCCAATCCTTCTTTGTAAAAGCGTTGAGCGGTAATCAGATCGCCGCGCAGCAGCATCACCCCACCCAGATTGACAACGTTATAGGCCCGGCAAAGTCGATCGTTGATCAATTCGCAAATACGGATACCTTCTTCAAGAGCGCGTTGGGCTTCGGCAAAGCGTCCCAGATATTGGTAGGCGGCGCCCAGGTTGCTGAGGGCCCGGGATTCCAATCCCGGAGCGTTGCTCTGGCGGGCCTGGATAAGCACCTGTTCCCAGGAGCGGGCGCTGCGGGCATAATCCCCGGCCATGCCTTCGTGCAGGGCTCGCATGCCCATGGAGATGGCGAGACTCCAGCTATCTCCTGTGGCGTGGCCGCACGCGATGGCGGCATCGATCGTTTCTCCGGCCTTTTCATCTCCCATGCGCAGCAAGGCTTCGGCTTTGAAACATAAGATCCGGGTTTCCCATTCCAGTTTGGATACGGCCCGGGCGGCGGCAATAGCTTCATCCGACAGCTGGATGACCCTGGGAAGATCTCCCAATGTATTGTAATAGCGGATTTCGCGCATCAGTGCTTCGGCATGATGGGTGGGATTGGGGGTCTCGGCGACCTGTCTTTGCATGGTCATGATTTGGGCCAGCTCAGCTTCGCGGTCTCCCGTCAGATGATAGATTTCGATGTGATCGGTCAATATCTGCCAGTGTCGGTCCGTATCTTCGGGGGCGACGACTTCCCGGGCGCGCTCGATAAATACCAGAGCTTCGCGGGGTGCCCCGCGTTTGATGTCTTGCCGGGCGGCTTTCAGCCATTGATCGGCGGCCAGCTCCGCTTCGCCGGCCTGATAGTAATGTTCGGCCAGGATTTCGGGCTGCATTTCGGTCATTTGGGGAAAGCGGGTGAGATAGATCTCCGCAATATGTCGATGGTAGCTTTTGCGGGTGCGTTTGAGCAGGGATTCATAGGCGGTTTTTTGGATCAGGCTGTGCCTGAATGTATAGAGCGGTTGGGCCCGGCTGCCGCTATGAGTGATCAGATTGGCTTCGATGAGCGCGGCCAGATCATTTTGCAGGCGGGATTCGGAGTAGGGGACGACGGCGGCCAGCACCGGATAGGCAAATTCCCGTCCCAGGGTGGCCGCCCAGCCGGCGGTTTCCCGGGCCGCTCCTATGTGATCCAGGCGGGCCAGCAGCGAATCGCGTAAGGTGGTGGGAATTTCGCTTGCGGTAGGATTGGGGCCGGTTTCGAGCATGGCACGGGTCAGTTCTTCGATGAAGAGGGGATTGCCGTCGGTCAGGGCAATGGCTCTACGGCGGGCGACCTCCGGGACTGCGGCATCCCCGATCAATTGGGAGATCAGCGAATCGACCTGTTCCGCCGGCAGGGGCCCAAGGGGCAGGGTGTACAGGTGTGGGCGAGGTTGCCAGGGGGGGATGAATTCCGGTCGGTAGGTGAGCAGCACCAGACATTTTTGAGTGATCAGGGTGTCCAGCGAGGCTTCGAGCCAGGCGATGGTCGAAGGATCGGCCCAATGGAGATCTTCGATGATCAGGACGACCGGGTGCAGTTCGGTATAGCGGGAAAGCAGAGTCAAACAGCTTTCCCGAATGTTTTGACGCAGCGCTTCGGTGATGGGGTCGGGGGCCGGAATTTCGGTCGGCAGGTTCAGGAGCAACGATATCAGCCAGAGGTGCTGGGGGTGCAGCATGCCGAGTTTTTGCAGAGCGTTTTCCAGCCTGGTGCGTCGGATCTGTAAATTGTCGCCGGCTTTAAATTCGAGGAGCTGTTCTACCAGCCGGACGATGGGAAAGAGGCTGGTGTTTTGAAAATAGAGCGAACAGCTGCTTTCAAACCAGCGATCGGGGCAGTTTTCCTGGTGGTGCAGTTCCCAGATCAGGCGTGATTTTCCTATGCCGGGTTCGCCGTTGATGGCGATCACCGCCCCCTGCCCGCCCCATATTTCATGGAGGGCTGCGGTCAGGCGGGTCAGTTCGACTTCACGGCCCACGAAGGGCGGCAGGCGGTGAAGTTGAGCCAGCCATTCCAGGCGGTTGTGAGTTTCATTTTCTTCGATGAGACGGTAGAGTTGCAGGGTGACCGAATTTGAGAGAGGGAACAGGCCCAGTTGCCGGCAAGTCATTCGTCCCTGAAGTAAGGGTTCGGTCGCGGCTGTGATCCAGATGCTGTTGGGATCGGCCAGGCGCTGGCAGGCCGCTGCCAGATTGGGAATGTCGCCGATCAGTTCTCCGTCGCCGGCGATCATAATACCGGTATGAATCCCGATCCTGAGATGGCCGGTGTCATGGGTGGTTTTTTGCAACGCCAATGCGGCCCGGGCGGCGCGAAGGGCGGCGTCTTCCTGAGTCTGGGGATAGCCGAAGTAGATCAGGCATTCCGTACCCTGGCGAGACTGGCGCCGGCCGCCGTATTGTTCGAGGATGGGAGTGCAATGTTCGCGGCAGCAGGTGAGTAATTCAATCTGTTCTTCGGGATCGTCGAGTCCTGCCGGATTGTAGCGGGTGCAGACCAGCGCGGTTACCTGCCGGCGCTCATGGTGTTCTATTGGTTTTTCCAGAGACGGTACACTTTTTTTATTTCCGGGAGGGGTGGGATTTCCGGTGCGGCTGTTTTGAATCCGATGATAGAGGGCCTGAGCTGCGGGGGAAGGGGCCAATCCAAATTCAGCTTTCAGCATTTGTTGATAGGTCTCATATTGTGCCAGAGCCGCGACGATCTGCCCTGATTTGGCCAGGGCGGTGATAAGTTGGAGCTGGGGGCGTTCCTGCCAGGGGTCCAGGGCTACCAGCCGGGAAGCATATCTTTGGATGGAATCCGATTCGCCCTGTTGTTCGTAGTAGTTGACCAGATGGGTCAGCCCTTCGATGATCTGCCCATGGAGAATTTCCTGTTCCATCAATTGCCATTCTTCAAAGGCGATGCTGTCACGCAGGGAAAAGCCGGCCAGAAAATCGCCTCGATAGAGATCCACGGCCTGTTGCAACCAGCTCAGACAGACGCGGCAGAGCTGGTTGTTTTCATGGCTATGTTGCCGGTAATCGTTGAGCAGTTTCAGGAAATCGCTGGTATCCAGGCGGTAGTCACTGAGGGGGTTGAAGCGGATTTGTTGGCTGTCGATCAGCAGGAAGGGTTGCCGGGACTGGGTTTCCGGCAGCGCTTTCCGCAGGCGCAAAAGTGTCTGGCTGAGGTTGTGGGCTGCTTTGGTCGGGGCTAGTTCGGGCCAGAGGAGGGCTGCCAGTGAGCTGCGGGAATGATAACGATCGGATTCGACGACGAGGTAGGTCAGCAGGGCCCGGGTTTTGTCGGTGCCGAAAGTTGTGATGGGGGCGGCATCGAGTGTGACTTCAAATCCCCCCAACAGAACAATGTTTAATTGAGCCATTTTGAACCTTCCAGAAACGTGAGAGATGAAACGTGAAACGTAAAACGTGATGATCTGTTGTAAAAAGGTCGATGTTTGGGCGTTGGCCCTCACCCCCTCACCCCCTCACCCCCTGCTTCGCACCGCGCGCGGTGCGAAGCAGGGGGAAGTGGACGCCGTCGGGGTTGCTCTGGAAAAAGCCTGTGTTTTGGTGCGCATTCTGATGCGCACCAAAACATAAACAAAAAACTCTCTTCCTGCTTCGCCCCGCGCGTCGTTTCTTACGAGTAAAGGTCCAGGTGCGGGACGTTACGAGGGTATAGAGCCCTGTGTTCAAGATAGGTCATATTGGACTATCCCTTCACCTGATCCTTTATTTTATAAATGACGTTTGTCGGATCTCTCCCCGACTTATAACATAAATTTCACAAATCACCTAATTTGAAACTGGTTTGTGATAGTTTTGTGAGAGGGTCTGAATAGAATTAACGAGAACTGAAATAGAGGTGAATTATGAATTCTATGCTGGCTGAACGGAATTATGCTTCTTATCTGTTACGTCTGCGTCTGGTGCAAAGTGACGGTCAAATGGTTTGGGTGGCTTCCATTCAGAGCACGGCTACGGGCAAACAACGCTCCTTTGCCAGCATAGAAGCTCTGGTTCGGTTCTTACAATCTGAGTTTGGGAAGGAGGAGATCGAGACGATTGCTGAAGCCGATATTCCGATAGTGTAAAGGGCGATGACTTTCAGGGTTTGTTTTTAGCGTTCCGCAAATGGCATTTTCCTGGTGAGATGCGACGCGCGGTGCGAAGCAGGGAGAGAGTTTTTTTGTTTGTATTTTCCTGCCTGGCGGTGGCATTTTTAGTGTCTTGCACCGGGCATTTTCCTGGTGAGATACGACGTGCGGTGCGAAGCAGGGAGAGAGAGTTTTACGGTTTTTCTCCTGTTTTGTTCCTTTTTATTTCTAATCCGGAGGATTGCACGATGAGTTATAGTACGGAATTGGATCGTGGACGGTGGAGTGTGGCTCGCCGCCTGACGGCTTTGATGCTGGCGCTGTCGATTTTGTTGACGGGGCAGCCGTTGATGCCGGTGGCGGCGGCGGTGCCGGTCATTCCGGCGGCCCGGTTATTGAGCGTTCTGGTATCCAACGGCGATTTCAGCGCCGGTTCAACCGGTTGGTCGTCTTCGGGCAGTGTCGGCTTTGCCGGGGAGATGGTGGGATTTTCCGGCAGTGATACGCCCATTAACGGGATTCTCTGGCAACAGGTCAATACGGTGGCTGGGAAGGCCTATCAATTGTCTTACGATGTGGAACGTATCGGGCCTGGGGCCGGAACGCCTCAACTGCTGGTCGAGGTGGTCGATGTCGGAACCAGTACGGTGCTGGCCAGTACGGTTTCAGCTGGCAACATTGAGGGTGTATTTGTCCATTATTCTCTTAATTTCACAGCGCAGGGCCCGGTGATTGTCCGTTTTACCGATCAATCGACGTCTACGATCAGCCTGGATGTCGGCCTGGACAATGTGATGGTGAGTTCTGCTCCGGTGGCGGTGGCGGATAGTTATCGGACCAATCAGAATACTATGTTGAATACGCCGGCTGCCGGGGTGTTGACCAACGATACCGATGCTGAGAGCGATCCGCTTTCGGCGGCCCTGGTGGGCAATCCCACCCACGGCAATGTGGTGTTGAATGCCGACGGTTCGTTTGCCTATACGCCGACGACGGGCTTCGGGGGGTATGACCGTTTTACCTATAAAGCCAACGACGGGTCGCTCGATTCGAATGTGACGACGGCGACGGTCAGCGTGGTGCGGCCGGGCTGCGTGCCGCAGTATCCGGGGCTGGTCGGCTGGTGGGCGGCGGAAGGCGACGCCACCGACTCTGCCGGCAGCAATCCCGGCTATCTGTACAACGGCGCTTCCTATACGACCGGGAAGGCCGGGCAGGCTTTTACTTTCAACGGCGCCAGCCAGTCGATGCGTGTGACGCACACGACGGCTCTGGAAATGCGCAACAATTTGACGGTGTTGGTCTGGTTCAAGGTCGATAGTCTGGCGGCGCTGGCCAATGCCAAGGTTTTCTCCAAGCGCACCGGAGTTCATGGACCGTATGAAATCAGTGTCTACAACGACGGCACCACTATTACTGCCTATCCGATGGGCTCGACCGACGATGTCAGCTGGGATGTGTCTATTACGACCAACCCCACGATTACGTTGGGGAGCTGGCATCAGGCGGCCTTTGTGATGGACAGCAGCAATCTGCATTCGTTCTATCTGAATGGGCAGTTGAAGGGGACGAAGCAGATGGCCGCCCCTCTGATGGCGCATGAGACGGCCGACTTCTTGCTGGGGATCGATGCCGGGGGCAGCTTCCCGCTGAATGGGGCGGTGGATGAGGCGATGATTTTCAACCGCGCTCTGGCCGATTGGGAGATCAAGGCTATCTACCGGGCCGGCAGTGCGGGTACCTGCGCCGAGCCCAATACTGCGCCGGTGGCGACGGCCGACAGCTATACGCTCGACGAGGATATGCCGTTGAATATTGCGGCGGCGGGCGTCTTGACCAACGATCTGGATGCGGACGGCAATCCGATCTATGCCCATTCGCGAACCTCTCCCTCGCATGGCGTGGTGAGTCTTTACACCAGCGGCGCCTTTATCTATACGCCGACGGCCAATTACAACGGCCCCGACACCTTTACCTATCGCATCAGCGACACGGTCCTGTTGTCGAGTTATGTGACCGTCTCTTTAAACATCAATTCGGTTAACGATGCGCCGGCCGCGACGGGCGACAGCTATACGACGGATTACGATACGGCGTTGGCGATCCCGGCTCCCGGTCTGTTGACCAACGACAGCGATCCGGTGGAGGGGAGTTCGCTGACGGCCGTCAAGGTGACCGATCCGGCCCATGGGGCGGTGACGGTGAATGCCGACGGTTCGTTTGTCTATACTCCGACGACCGGGTATCGCGGTAATGACAGCTTTACTTATCAAGCCAACGACGGCACCGATGATTCGAATGTGGTGACGGTGGATATCACCGTGCTGCCGCCCGTCGGTGAGGTCGGCCTGATCGGCTACTGGAAGTTTGACGAAGGGAGCGGCACTACCGCAGCCGACGCCTCGGGGTCGGGTCTGACCGGGCGGCTGAGCGGCGGCGCTTCGTTTACCACGACGGCGGCCCCGGTGACGGCCTATGCCAACCCCGGTTCGATCAGCATGATCACCGCTACCTCCGGTCTGGTGACGATGACCAACAGCGCCGTCAACCAGTTGACCAACAATATGACGGTGATGGGCTGGGTCAGACCGGGACGGGTGTCCGGTTATCAGCGGATCATCGGCTCGGCCCGGACCCGGAGTTCTAATGGTTGGAATTTCGGGATCTGGTCCAATTCGCTGGTCTTTTCCGCTTATGGGCGGAAGGATTATTATCCCCCGTTCTCTCCGGGGCTGAAAGCCGGGCAGTGGTATCATATCGCGGCCGTCATGGATATCAGCAACACCGTGACCTTCTATATCAACGGATTGTCCATCGGGTCGGTGACGGGGACGCTGCCGTTGCAGGCCGACACCGACGATGTGTTGCAGTTAGGCGCGGCCACGGCGAGCCTCAGCACGACGCTGACTGATCCCTATTTCGGGTTGATCGACGATCTGCGGGTTTACAACCGCGCTTTGAATCAGACTGAAATCGCCGATCTGGTGGGGGTGGCGCCCTGTTCCGAGCTGATGCTGCGGGCCCGGATTATGTTGGGGGAAACCCTCCCGTCCAAGACGATTTCGCTCGACGGTTCCTGTACTTACACGATGACCTTTGCCGACAGTGCTGTAAACGGCGGCAGCGGCGCTTATCTCGGCTATGCAACTACGATCGAAGGCAACGGCGCGACCCTGGTCCGCGATCCGGCGGCGCCGATGTTCCGGTTGTTGACGACGGTTCAGCCGATCACGATCCGCAATTTGACGCTGCGGGGCGGCAAGGTCTACGGCAGCGGCGGCGCGATTATGACCTTCGACAATATCACGCTGACCAATGTGCGTTTTGAAAACAATGCGACGCCCAATACGCCCGGTTCGGCTTACGTGAATGTCGGCGGCGCTCTGTCGGCAGCCAAAAATGTCACGGTCAACCGTTGTACCTTTATCAATAACCAGGCCGGCGGTTGGGGAGCGGCGATTTCTTTCAACGGCACCGGCGCCAGTTCGATCGTCAACAGCGTCTTTGCCGATAATCTGGCCGGGTCGGCCGGGGCGGCCATCCGCTCTACGACGATCACCGGCACTCTGACGCTCGTCAATAATACCTTTGCCGAGCAGTATAAGAACAGCCAGGAAGCGGTTCTGCTCAACGGTTCCGCCACGCTGCTGAACAATATCTTCTATAACTATAAGTCCGGCTTTACGGCGAACAGCGCTGTGACGGTGACCGAGGATTACAACCTCTATGCGGCGAACGATCTGGAGCCGCAGAGTTTCAATGGCGCCGTGATCAACCGGGGCGGCCACAGTCGCATTGCGGCCCTGCCTCGCTTTGTGGATGCCGCGGCCGGCAATTATCGCTTGCAGTCGAACTCTCCGGCGATCGATCTGGGGACCGATGCCGGGATCGCCACGGATGCCGACGGCAATACCCGCCCTTATGGCCCGGCGGCCGATATGGGGGCTTATGAGTACCCGGGACCCGGCGTTCCTTCGGTGAGTATCGTCAAGATGGGGCCGCCCTATGCGGCGGGTACGGGGCAGACGGAATTCATCATCACCGTGATCAATGAAGGTTCGGCTCCGTTGAACGACCTGCGGATCGTCGATCAACTGCCGGCGGGGGCGACCTATGTGAGCGGCACGGCGGCTTACAGCGGCACCTTGAACGGCGGCAGCCTGGTCTGGGATCTGGCTCCGCTGGCGCCCAATCAGATGGCCCGGGTCTGGTACATGGTCACGGCGACCCAGACGCTGGTCAGCAACAACTACAGCGTCAGCAGCATCAGTGTGCCCACGATCACGGCCAGCGGACCGACGATCACCACGCCTTAC
Organism: uncultured Anaerolineales bacterium; assembly: GCA_964501335.1. Taxonomy (GTDB): domain Bacteria; phylum Chloroflexota; class Anaerolineae; order B4-G1; family SLSP01; genus CAZCTC01. Next base: position 120,000 of record CAZCTC010000008.1, read on the forward strand.
GATGTGGATTACACCGCTCTGGGGTTCAATCCTTTCCCCGACGGTTACAACTTTGCCAACTGGGGCGCGCCGACGCTCGATACCGATATCACGCCGGCCGATATGCCGGTCATTTACGGGACGGGTGTCTGTAAGACGCAGAGTCCCTGTGTGTTGAGCGCAGCGGCTGAGGCCGACCGGCAGATCCAGGCTGCGAAGTCGTCGGGCGGTCACTGCGGCGGGATGGCGATGTCGAGTATGTGGATCTTCGACCGGCCCGATGTGGTGGCGGGTACCTATCAGCCCGGCGCGTTGAATACGTTTGATCTGACCAAGGCCAATGCCCGGAACCTGATCGTCAATTTCCATGCTACCCAGGCGATGAATCCGGCCAATACGGCGGGGCTTTCGCCTTATACGGCGGCAACCGGAGCTTCCGGGGTGGTCAATACTTTGCTGGCCAATTTCGCCAATCCCAACGCCGGCAACCGTTATACCCTCTGGTTCTTTAAGGCGGATTGGACCGGCGGCCATGCGGTGGTGCCTTACGCGGTGAAGAAGTGGAGCAACGACAGCTACTGGATCTACGTCTACGATGTCAACTATCCCAACAACTACAACCGGGTCTTTAAAGTGACCATGTCGACCAACAGCTGGGTCTATGAAGGGGCGGCCATCAATCCCGACGCTCCGGCCTCGACCTATACCGGCACCAATGCCATCTCCAATACCATTCAGATCAAGAGCCTGCGCTGGGCGGAACGCTTCCCCAAGGTTTGTACCTCGGCCTGCGTGCCCGATCCGGTCAAGGGGCTTACTACGACCCTCTCTTCCGCCTATGAGTTCCAGCTGGAAGGCGAAGGCTATCTGATGGTGACCCGCAACGACGGTCTGCGGGCGGGTTTCGATGCGGCTACCGGCCAGTTTATCTCCGAGATCCCCGGGGCCGAAGTGATCGTCAATCCGACCGGGCTGCTCAATATCCCGGGCGGCATTCGGATCCCGCATGTCGCCGGGGCGACCTACGCGCTGCGGATTTCCGATCGGCCCAATGTGTTTGGGAATATGGCGGCCACGGCGGATGTCAACATTCTGGGCGACGGCTTTGTGACCCGTCTGACCGGGTTGAAGATCGATTCGGCGGAAGATCCGGCGCAGTCCGGTTCGAACGATGTGATCGGGGTGACTTTTGACGGCGACAGCCATCTGGTGACCTACAAGTCGAGTGCGCTGGACAGCGATACGCCGGCGTTGGGCATGGCCGTCAGCCAGCGTAACGCCCCCGACTATACCTTCAAAGTGGACGGGGGGGATCTGCCTTCCGGTCGGTCCCTGACCGCGGCGCTCGATCCGACTACCGGCAAGCTGAGCATTGAGAACGACGATCCGGCCAGCAACAGCTACTCGCTGGATGTCGAGAAGATCAACCTGGATGGCTCGAAGCTGACCTATCACAGCGATGTGATTACCGATGGGACGGGGGTCGGCGCGGTCCTGGATCTGGGTTCCAGCTGGATCACCGGCACGCCGTCTATCGCTCAGAATAACGGGCCGGTCTCGGTCGGCGACAGCTATGTCGTCAATATCAACAGCGTTTACACCGTGGCGGCGCCGGGCGTGCTGTCCAACGACAGCAATCCGACCGGCGGGGCTTTGACGGCCACCCTGATCGCTACGCCGACCCATGGCACGGTGACGTTGAATGCCGACGGCTCGTTTGTCTACACGCCGACGGTGGGGTATGCCGGACCGGACAGCTTTACTTATCAGGCCGGCAACGGGGTGTTGAGCACGAATGCGACGACCGTGACGATCATGGTTCGCCATGTGGTCTATCTGCCGATCGTGATGCGGAATCTGGTCAAAGTGCAGAAGTAGGTTTGGGATTCGGGAAATCTCGATTGTAGGACAGGAAGATTGGAAGACCGGAAGGTCTTCCAATCTTTTTGTTTTGAAAGGTTATGTTTCGGTGTGTTGGCCCTCACCCCCTGGCCCCCTCTCCCCTGTTTTGTTGTTAAGTAGCGACGCGATTCGAGTTGATGCGTTTTGAGGTATGGCCGCGAGCCATACGGGAGGGAGAGGGGGAAGAGCATGTCGCCGGGGCGGTTCTGGAGAAGGGCTATGTTTTGGTGCGTGAGCCCTCACCCCCTTCCCCCTCTCCCCTGTTTTGTTGTTAAGTAGCGACGCGATTCGAGTTGATGCGTTTTGAGGTATGGCCGCGAGCCATACGGGAGGGAGAGGGGGAAGAGCATGTCGCCGGGGCGGTTCTGGAGAAGGGCTATGTTTTGGTGCGCATTCTGATGCGCACCAAAACATAAACAAAAAACTCTCTCTGTCTGTCCTGCGCGGCGTATTTTACGGGGAAAGGGCCATTTGCGGGTGAGGAGGATTTCTCAAAGAGGTGCAACGCACTCTGATCTGTAATGACAGGCGGTTTGCTCCAACGTTAAGCCGTTTGAATTGTCGGTTTCAGGGATAGAAAGTGCGTCGCACCTTAGACGGGGTTATTTTCAGGACAGAAAGACATGCCGGGGCGGCACCCCGAAGGATGAAAATGGTTTTCAGGCGCTGGCTGTTGGCCCTCATCCTCCCCCCGGCCCCCTCCTCGCGAAGCACCCCAACGAACACGCGGGAACGGGGATCTGGTTCCTGAATGTTGATTGCTCTGTGGGGGAAGGAGGGGGGAGAGAACGTCACCGGGGCGGCTCTGGAAAAGGCCTATGTTTTCGTGCGCATTCTGATGCGCACGAAAACATCAACAAAAAAACTCTCTCTGTCTGTCCTGCGCGGCGTAGCTTACGGGAGAGGGGCCTTGTGCGGGTGAGGAGGATTTCTCAAAGAGGTGCAACGCACTCTGATCTGTAATGACAGGCGGTTTGCTCCAACGTTAAGCCGTTTGAATTGTCGGTTTCAGGGATAGAAAGTGCGTCGCACCTTAGACGGGGTTATTTTCAGGACAGAAAGACATGCCGGGGCGGCACCCCGAAGGATGAAAATGGTTTTCAGGCGAGAGGACGCCCACACAGGGGCGCCCCTACATTGGCGGCATTTGGGTAGGGGCGGCCCGATGTGGCCGCCCTGGGGGAGATTTTTGCACGGCGGGGCCTATTTTCAGGACAGAAGGCCATGCCGGGGCGGCACCCCGAAGGATGAAAATAGACGATTCATCAGGATTGGGTACCCACAAGGGGTACCCCTACATTGGCGGCATTTGGGTAGGGGCGGCCCGATGTGGCCGCCCTGGGGGAGATTTTTGCACGGCGCGGCCTATTTTCAGGACAGAAAGGCATGCCGGTGCCTGTTCTGGACAGTCGATGGAATGTGGCTAGAATAAAGACGCATCAATTTTTTGCGGGGGTGGATTTATGGCTAATCCCGGAGCTTTTGCATCGCTGTGGCATCGCTTGACCGTTCCCCGGGCTGCTGATCCCGATGAGGCGCGCCGTGAATACATGGCCAAGGTCATTTTGTTGTTGTTGAGTCTGGTGACTGCTGTTTTCTCCTTGATTTTCCTGGTCGGGAATTTGTTGGGAGCGATTCCAATCGACAGTGTGGGACTGATCGTGGGGATGGTCGTCCTGTTCCTGTTGGGGTGGGTGCTGGCCCAACGCGGTCACTGGCGGATCAGTATCTGGTTCCCGGTGGTGGTTTCGTGGGCGGTAGCCCTTTACGGCAATTACATCGGCGGGATCGATGCGCCGGGTATGGTCTTTTATGTTTTTATGATCGTCGTGGTGGGAGTTTTCCAGCCGCGGCGGGTGTTGTGGGGGACCCTGGCCGTCAGTCTGTTTTCCTATTTAGGAATGGGATTGGCGCACCATCTGGACCTGATTCAGGCAGTTCGTTCCGGCGAGAGTGCTTTTTACAATCGGATTGTGATTGTGATGGCGGTTATCAGCGCGATTACGGCCTTGATCATGTTCTTTGTCGATCAGTTGCAGGAGGCTTTGAATGAGGCGCGGAAGAATGCGATTGAGGCGCGTCAACATGCCGAACAGGTGGCGATTTTCAAGGCGCTGGCCGACAATGCACTCGATGCTTTCAGTCTGGCGGATGTGGAGGGGCGGGGGACTTATTTCAACCCGGCCTTCTGCAAATTCTTCGGGGGGGAAGTTGATTCATTGATCGGCCGGAATATTTCGATTTTTGTGCCGCAGGAGGGGCAGACGGATTTCCGGCGGATTCTGAACGAGGCCCGGAGCCATGGTTGGAGCGGCGAGCTGCGGATGTTGCGGCTGGATGGTGAAGTGTTCGATGCCGGGATTTCTGTTTCGCCGTTGTTCGATGCCGATCACCGGCTCATTGCCCTGGCGGCCGTGATCCGGGATATGACCGAGAGCAAGTGTGCCGAGGCTGAGCGGGTGCGGTTGATGGCGTCCAATGCCCGAATGGAGACCGAGTTGAACATCACTCGCCGGATTCAGCAGATGTTGTTGCCGGCCGATGATGAATTGCAGGCGGTGGAGGGGCTGGACATTTCGGGTTATATGCTGCCGGCCGAAGAGGTGGGCGGCGATTATTATGATGTGTTGCAATACAACGGGCATGTGGAAATCAGTATCGGCGATGTGACCGGCCATGGGTTGGAGAGCGGGGTCGTCACATTGATGCTGCAAACGGCGGTGCGGACTTTGTTGGTGAGTGGGGAGCGCAATCCCGCCCGGTTTTTGGGGATGCTCAACCAGATTCTGTATCGCAATTTGCAGCGGATGAAGGTGGATCGCAGCCTGACGCTGGCGATGTTGAATTATGATACGGGGACTTTGAAGTTGAGCGGTCAGCATGAGTATCTGATCGTGGTGCGGAAAGATGGGCAGGTCGAGATCTGCAATACGATCGATTTGGGCTTCCCACTGGGGCTGATGGACAGCATCGACCGGTTTGTCAATGAATTCCCGGTAGAGCTGGCGCCGGGAGATGGGGTGGTGCTTTATTCCGACGGTATTACGGAGGCGCAGAATTTGCAGGGTGATTTCTACGGGCTGGAACGGCTGGCTTATGTGGCCAGTCAGGCCTGGCGGGGCAATGCGGAAGCAGTCAAGGCGGCGATTGTTTCAGATGTACGGGGCTTTATCGGGGAGCAGGAGATCATGGATGATTTAACTCTGTTGATATTGAAACAGAAAGAGTAGACAGTAGACAGTAGACAGCGGATTCCCAGTCCATTTGAGCGGTAAAGCGAAGATTTTGGCTGTCTACTGTCTACTTGCTGTTGTCTACTTTTGGATGGCAGGCAGCGGATCTCAAATAATGGGTTGGATTTATCGAGGTAGCAACTTGACTTGTTTATTTTTAGGGGAAAAGGAGCGGCGATGGCGGGTAGATTCCATGGGGTCTTCAGTCTGGCTTTGATTGGGGTGGCCGTGGCGGTGGCGGCGATCGCACTTTTCGGGCTTTCGCCTTGGGGCACCCTGGGGTATCTGGTGGCAGGAACTCTGGGGATGTCGGGAGTCCTCTATTCATTTTGTGCCAAATGTCCCTGTAAAGCGCATTGTGGCCATGTTGTGCCGGGCAAGATCGCGGGACTTTTTCCACGTCGGTCCGGTCCTTATCAACGGTGGGAGATTGCGATGATGGGGGTGGGAGTGGCTTTGATTCTGGTGCCGCCGTTTTTCTGGTTGTGGCAGAATCTGCCGGCTCTGGTGATTTTTGTTCTTTTGATTGGGGTGGGAGTAGGGGATATTACCCGGTTTGTCTGCCGGGCTTGTAACAACAATTACTGTCCGGTTAAGAGCGGTTCATAAGCTCTTTTTCTTACGTGGCCCGGGATAACAGCACAGGTGATTTGTTTTAAAGTTTGTGTTTTTTCATCTATCTTTTAAAATTCATTTGTGGTGTGAGGGGAATTTCAGGTTAAGAGGGGGGAAGCATGGAGCACCATTTTCCAGGTGGTCGATTCCGCTTTCCTGTTTTATCTCCAGGTGCTATCGACTCGATTTCATATCAGACAAATTCTAAGAATTCCGATGGGATTGAAAAGCCGGCAAAGAGCGATCCTCAAGCTCGTTTACAGCGGCTGTTGGATATAACCCAAAAGATCCTGGCGGAAAAAACGATCGAAGGATTTATGGGGCGGGTGGTTGAGGTCGCCTGTGAAGTTACCCAGGCACGGATTGGAGTTGCCGGGAATTATGGCGATGATAAGAACTTTATCGTTTCGGCACTCTGGAATGGTCGGAGCGTTTCTCTTCTGGACTCCCAATCGATACATCAGGTCGAACGAGGTGGAGTTTATCTGGATCTGCTTACTCAAACCCCGGTTTTGCGTTTGACTCATGAAGAACTGATTGCTCATCCTTCCTGGTGGGGATTGCCTCAAGACCATTTGCCTCTGCGGGGCTTGTTGGGAGTTCGATTGACGGGAGAGACCGAAGAGGATAGCGGTCTCATCATGGTTTCGGATAAAACAGCCGGCGATTTTACTGCTCAGGATGAGCGCATGTTGGTGCAGCTGGCGGCCCTGGCTTCGTTGGGGCTGCGGCATATTTATGCCCGGAAAGAGGCGGAAAGTCGGGCGGCGGAGGCCGAAGAAGGGCAGCGGATTTTGAAAGCTTTGATGGAACATATTCCCGAAGGGGTCACGATTGTCGATGCCGACATGCAGATCCAGTATATCAGTCGGTATTGGGTGGAGAAGACGGGAAAAGCGGTGGCGGAGTTGAGCCTCGGTCCCTGGGAATTGTTTTGTTTGGATGGGCGTACTCCGATTCCTTTTGTGGAGCGTCCTTTATGCCGGGCGATGCAGCAGCGGGTGGTAGTAACGAATGAAGAGTGTTTTTTTCGGCAACCGAATGGACAATTAATCTCTTTGCTTTGTAATGCGGCTCCGATTTTCGATGGTGAGGGCCGGATCAGTGGAGGCATTATCAGCTGGCATGATATCGAGCCGTTGAAAACGGTCCAGCAGGAACGGGAATGGTTGCTGGTGGAGAATCAACGTCAGCGAAAGTTCTTAGAAAAGAGCCTGGCCGAGCGTGAAGTGTTGATCCAGGAGTTACAGCGGGAGCAGCTGCGGGTGCAAGCGATGGCCGAGGCTGCCCGACAGCAGGCTGCGAACTGGAATGCGGTGTTCAATTCCTTGACCGATGCCGTGATTATTTACGACAGTCCGGGGCGAATTGCGAGCGTCAATCCGGCGGCTTTGCGAATTTGCGGGATAGAAGATTTAGCCGGTTTTGATTTTGACTGGTTAAGAGGCCGTATGTCCATTTGGGATGCTCAGGGGCGACGGATTGAGGATCTGGCTGATTTTCCCTCTTCCCGAGCTTTACGCGGCGAGCTTGTGGTAAACGAACGCTTTACCTTTATCAATGTGAAGGGGCAGGAGGTCATTGTTTTGGTATCGGTGGCTCCACTCTATAAAGATGGACAGATTGTTCAGGCGGTGGCCATCTGGCGCGATGTGAGTAAACTGGAAACGCTGACGGCGCAGCTTGAAGTTGAACGGGCGCGTTTCCGGGCATTGATCGAAGCGGCTCCTGAAGGAATTGTGGAAACGGATGCCGAAGCCCGCCTGGTTTTTTCCAATCCGGCAGCCGAGCAGCTTTACGCCCGTTCTGTACCTTATCACCAGGCGTTTCAGAGCCATGAGGTGTTTCAGCTTTGTTATCTTGACAGTACTCCCTATGATCCCCGCGACTTGCCTTTGACCCGGGCGGCTTTGGACGGCCAGATTTCGCGCAATGTGGAAATGAAAATTCGTTGGCCGGATGGGCAGGAACGGGCCCTTTTAGTTAATACGGCCCCGATTCTGGATGCGCGGGGGACGCGAACCGGAGCTGTGGAGGTTTTCCAGGATATCAGCGAGATCAAAGCCATTCAGGAAAGTTTGGAAAATTACACCCAGAACCTGGAGCGGATGGTAGCCGAGCGTACGGCTGAATTGAGTCTGAGTGAAATGCGCTTTCGGGCTGTTTTTGAGAAGGCTCGCCTGGGGATTGTGTTGACCGATCTCGACGGCCGGCGGATTTTGAAATGCAATTCGGCCTTTCAGCAACTGGTCGGCCGATCGGGTGAAATGATTGAGACCATGGATCTTTTTGAATTGATCCATCCTGAGGATCGGTTGGGAAATCCTAAAGGTCTGCTGGCTTTACTTTTGACCCATCCCTATCACTATACGGAAGAGCGACGGTATGTGCATCAGGCCGGAGAAATCCGGTGGACCCATACGACGCTCTCTCTGGTTCAGGGGACGGAGGTCCAGGCGCCTTTCCTTTTACATCTGGTCGAAGATATTACTGAGCGGCGTGAGATTCAGGCGGCGTTGATTCAGGCTGAGGAATTGACGGTGGCCGGGAAGATGGCGGCCTCTCTGGCCCATGAAATCAACAATCCGCTTCAAACCGTGATCGGTTGCCTGGGATTGTTGGAAGAAACTCTGGTAGATCAGCCGGATGCGCAACGTTATTTAAAGGTGGCCGGGGATGAACTGTTACGGGCCTCGCGGATCGTGCGGCATCTGCGGGATTTGAACCGCAAAGCCATGCCCCATGAAAAAGACAATGTCGATGTAAATCGGGTGGTAGAGCAGGTTTTACTGGTGATTCAGAAGCATTGCGCGGAACAGGGAATCAAAGTGTTATGGAAGCCGATGAAGGCGGCGGTGCCGATTCAGGCTGTGCCGGATCAGTTGTATCAGGTTTTTCTCAATCTGGTGATCAATGCACAGGAGGCGATGCCGCAGGGGGGCAAGCTGAAAGTAAGTTCGCAGTGGATCAAAGAGAGCCGCGAAGTCTGTCTGGTGGTCCAGGATACCGGCACCGGCATTCCTGACGAGATGAAGGAACGTATTTTTTCTCCTTTCTTTACGACGAAAAGTGAGGGGACGGGGTTGGGGCTTTTCGTCTCTTATAATATTGTGAAGGAGCATGGGGGACGGATTGAGGTGGAAAGTTTTCCGGGCAAAGGGACGACTTTCCGGGTCTGGTTGCCGGCCGGCGAGGGGGGGGCTTGAAAACATCACTAATCGCACAGGTCGTTTACAGTTTCCGCGGCAGGTGTAGGGTGAAGGTGCTGCCCTGGTCTTTTCCGGCGCTGAGCGCTTCGACGGTGCCGTGATGCAATTCCACTAAGGCTTTGACGATGGCCAGTCCCAGGCCCAGACTGCGGCTGCCGGGCCGGGGCTGGTCGATGTGGCTGTAGAAGCGTTCGAAGATGTGGGGTAGTTGCTCCTTTGGTATCCCCTGGCCGGTATCGCTTACGACGATGACGGCCCCATCCTTCTCCTGTTGTAACTCAATCTTTATCCGGCCTCCTTTGGGTGTGAATTTACAGGCATTGGCAATCAGGTTGCCGAGGATTTGTTGCAGCCGTACTGCATCCACGGCGGCTATGACGGGTTCTGCGGGCAGTTCCCAGCTTAATGCGATCTCTTTTTCCAGGGAGGCCTGGGCTCCCTGGCTGACCTGTTCGATGATTGGGCGCAGATCCTGTTCTTCCAGTCTGACCTGCACGATGCCGGCCATCAGTGCTGCAGAATCGAGCAGATCGTCGATCAGCCGTTGTTGGGTCTGAACTCCTTTGAGAATCAGGTCGAGGGCTTTTTGGGTAAGTTTCGGATTGCCGGGTTCGTCCTGAGCCATGCCGGCCCAGCCTTTGATCGTGGCCAGCGGGGACCGTAGATCGTGGGAGACCATGGCCAGGAACTGGTCTTTGATCCGGTCGGCCTCTTTTAACCCGGTGAGATCCTGGGCTATGATGATGGCGCCGACAACCTCGTTTTCCATCAAGACCGGGCTGCTGTACAACAGCATGGGGATGCGAGGGCCGTTGTTCTGGACCAGAATGATTTCGGTGCTGTCGATCGTTTTCCCCTGCAGGGCCTGTGCAAAGGGGTGTTTCTCCGGGGGGATTTCCAGGCCGGTTTGGGCATCCAGGTAATGGATTTCTTGAAAAAGCTGGTTCCATTCCGCGCCTATCAGCTGTCGTTGAAAAAGCTCCTGGGCCGACGGATTGGCGATCTGGACAGTTTTCTGAGAATCGATGAAGATTGCCGGGAGCGGGATGGTGTTCAACGTGGTCAACCAGCGGGCGCGTTCCAGTTCGGTTTCCAGTTCGATCTGCTTGCGTTCCGTAATATCTTGCAGGACGGCAATGGCTCCCTGGATCATCCTGCTTTCATTCCGTACCAGATTGGTGGAATATTCGATGATCCGTTCGCTGCCGTTGGTGCGCCGCAGCCGTAACTCTGCATGGTGGGCAGTTTCTCCTTTGAGGAGGGCGCGGCCCAGGGGACCCTCTTTCTGGGGGATCGGAGTGCCGTCCAGGTCATAGAGGATGCAGTTGTTTCTGTAATTCTGGGCCCGTTGGTAGATCGGTTGGTCCAGGATTTTTTCGGCGGCCGGATTGCGGAGGAGTAAGTTTCCTGCGGTATCGATGGCGATGACGCCGGCGGGGATGGTATCGATCAGGGTTTGCAGCAGCCGTTGATTGCGTTCGGTTTCGGTCACATCATGCCAGATCGCGACGGCGCCGATGACCTGATCCTCTTCCCAGAGGGGGGAGGCTGAAATCAAGACCATAATCTCTCGCCCCTGGGCGTTGGTGAAAATAAAACGTTCATCGGTGACCGTTTCTCCCTGCAGGGCGCGGGATGAGGGGGCCTCTTCCAGGTTGTCGAGCGGGCGGCCGTCGGCATGGCGCATCTGGAAATCTCGGATGATTTTTTCCCGATTGTAACGGTTCAGGCTTTCCAGGCCGTAGAGCCGCAGGGTTTCCGGATTGGCCGCCACCAGTTGTCCGGTAGCGTCGTAAAGCAGGACGGCGTCGGTGATCGAATTGAAGACGGCATTCCATTTATCGGCCAGCCGGCGGGCCTGTTGATGTTCCCGTTCCAACCGTTCGGCCTGTTGTTCGGCCTGTCGGCGAGCGATTTCAAGCTCCTGTACCAGTTGTTCGTGTTCGGTGACATCGCGCCAGACGGCGACCGCTCCGATGATCTGATCGCCCTGACGGATTGGAGAAGCGGAGATGGTCAGGATCAGCTCTTTTCCGTCGAGTGTGGTGAAGCGGTAACGTTCTTTTGCTACTATTTCTCCCTGAAGCGCCCGGGTGGTGGTGAATTCTTCCGGCCGGAGCGGCCGGCCGTCAAGGTGGCGTACCTGCATGCGCCGGGCCAGGGCGGAGCGCTCGAGTTGGGTGGGATCGATCCCGTAGAATCTCACGGCCGCGGGATTGGCACGCACGATTCGGCCTTCGGCATCGACGATGATGATGATATCGACGATGGCATTGATGACGGCTGCCAGCCATTGGGCCTGTTCTCCGGCTTTGCGGCGTTCTTCTTCCGCCAGTTGGAGAAATTCTTCGCGTTCGGTGATGTCGTTGATGACGATTACAGCTCCGGTCAGTTCGCCGTTCTGATAGATGGGAGCGGCTGCGGCGAGAATCGACATTTCGCGGCCCCGGGCATTGATAAGGCAGTATTGTCCTCCGATGACCGTTTCTCCCTGGAGGGCGCGAAAGACGGGAAGGTCTTCCCAGTGGTCGAGCGGTCGGCCGTCCAGGGTGTACATGCGGACTTTAAGCAGCGCGCTTTCCATCGTTTCGGTACTCAGATCGCCGCCGTAGAGGTGGGCCGCGGCGGGGTTGAAGCTGAGAGTGTTGCCGTGCTGATCGACAATGATCACACTGTCGGTCAGGGCATTGAAGACGGCGTCCCATTTTTCTGCCTGACGGCGGGACCCGGCGGCCAGCGTTTCCGCCCGCTTGCGTTCCTGGTTCATTTGTTCCAGCAGTTGAATCTGGGAGGTGATATCGGTGAGTGAGGCGATGACCCCTTCAATTTCTCCGTGGGGGCCGTGAAAGGGGGCGAAATTGACCGAAACGTAGATCTGACTCCGGTCTTCTCGCTGTACAATGCATTGGAATCCGTAGAGGGGGGTGTTTTGATTGACGACGTGATGGAAGATCTGTCCGTTGGCAGGCAGGGGGGAGCCGTCAAGATTGGTGACGCGGGCGCGCAACATCTCGTAGGTGAAATCGGTGGCAGCTTCTGCCTTGATCCCCAGTATGGTTCCGGCGGCCGCATTCATCAACTGAATCGTGCCGTCGGGGGTGGTAAAGATGATGCCGTTGGGCACCGTTTCGATGAGGTGGGAAAGCCGTTCCTGGCTGTCGCGCAGCGCCTGTTCGATCTGTCGCTGGGGAGTGACATCATGGACGATGGCATAGATCAGTTCGCGCCCCTGGCGCCAGATAACGCCGCTGTGTACTTCGACTTCCCGAAGCCGGCCGTCGGCCAGACGGTGCCGGCCGTTGAAGCGAGAGTTTCCGCCGTGACGGACGTGGGTTATCTCTTGTAAAATCGTTTCCGGGGGCAAAGTATTGAGATCGGTAATGGCGAGATTTTTAAATTCTTCCCGGGGGTAACCGTAAAAATCACAGGCGGCGGGGTTGGCATCGACCAGCATGCCGGTGTGGGGATCGATCAACAGCATCGGTTCGAAGCGGTTTTCGAAGAAGCTGATGTGGTAGGCCTCGCGCTCTTGTAAGGCAGTTTCCGCCTTCCGGTGGGCTGCGATTTCGGCGAGCGAGGGGCCGGCGGCGGTGACCGCGGAGTGCATCTGGAGCAGATTCCAGAAGTGGTCGCCGGCTTCCAGATCGGATCGGCGGTAGAGGCAGAGGACCGCGCAGAGTTGATTGCTCAAACCGGTATCCAGCCCGGCCTCCAGCTCCACGGCATTGAGCGGGGGGGAGAGGGGGCGCGAACCGGTCAGATCGAAGGTTTCGAGCGCGATGCGCAATGCCGTATAGCCTTCGGCGAGGGCCATTTCGGTTTCGTGATGCAGCCAGGCCGCCACGTCGGCGCCGGCCTGCCAGTCGGGCAGGGCCGGCTGGGTGACCAGCTGGCGGCGTTCCAGGGCGGCTTCGGCATCCAAACCGGCTTCGGAAAGCGGTTCGATCAGAGCTTCCTGGTATTCACCTGTGACAAGGCGTACTTTTTCCCCACGTTTCAGTCCCGCCACGATAAAGAGGATCAGTACGGCCAGGCGTTCATCCGGTTGTTCATACACTATTCCGATATGTTCTCCGGGCCTTACATCCAGAATCGTCAGGGCTCCGTGTATTGTTTTCATATCACCTCCGCACTTTCCTTTCAGGAAAAATAAGTTTATCTTATTTTAAAAGGGGCGTCAATGATGGGAGGCAGAGGGCGGTCTATAGTTTTCAACAAAGAAACCATTGGGACAGGGAAAAACAGCCATGCTTTTAAGTTGACGCAGGGTTAAGAAGATATTAAAATAGAAGCCTATCTTGGAAAAACGGGAGACGGGAAACGTGAACCCTGACAGGGAATGATCTGTCGGCTGGGGGAATTTGCACGCCTCAGAAGGCGTGCAAATTCCCCCAATAATCAGTCCCCCTTTCCCCCATCTGCGTCTTTGGGGAAAGGGGGGCAGGGGGGATAGAGGGCCGGCGCAGGGGGCGGCACCCCGAAGAAAGAAAATGGTTTTCAGGCGAGAGGGCGCCCACGCAGGGGCGCCCCTACATTGGCGGCATTTGGGTAGGGGCGGCCCGATGCGGCCGCCCTCGGGGAGATTGTTACACGGCGCAGGCCATTTTCAAGACTGGAAATAATGGGTAGTACGGAGGCTGTATGGCTACTTTACGGGCGCGAATGACAGTATCGGACGTCAAACCGGGTGAACATATCGGAATGGTCTATGAACAGGCGGATGAGCGGCTGTCGATTCTGGTTGCTTTTCTGATAGCCGGTCTGAAACAGGGGGAGAAGGCGTTTCTGGTCACGGCGGCAGCGTCGGAATCGTTATCGGGACCCTTAGCGGAGGCCGGTGTTGATCTTGCAAAGCTGGCTGCCGGATTGGTTCAGCTGGTGTTGCCCGATTGGCGTTCGGAAGCCGATGTGGCGGCCTGGTTGCATCAGGAAAGCGACCGGGCTCTCGCCGAAGGGTTTACGGGATTACGTCTGGTTGTGGAAACGGCAAGGCTGGAAAATGGAGAATCTTCTTTTCCCTTGAGCGCCCGTGAACTGGAGAATGGTTTGGAAGCCGGACTGACGGGGGCCGCCTGTGAGGTGTTGTGTCTCTATCGTCGTAAAACGGTCGAAGCGACCGACCTGTTGTGGGATCTGTTGCAGTCTCATTCGGCGATGGTAACGGTCACGCCTGCTTTTGAAGAACCCGGCCATCCTTCGGCGGCGGAGATCCAGGAGACATTGGAATCCTGGATGCGGACTTTTTTCGAGAATCGGCTGGAGCCGATGTTGCTGGTGGATCCTGTTTCCGGGTTGATTGTGGACGGCAATCCTGCGGCCTGTGATTTTTACGGATACAAACGAGAGTCTCTGGTTAATTTGCCATTGGACGATATCGACCGTTCCCCCGTGGCGATGCGGTTAGCATGGCTGGAGCGAATGGGGCGGGGCGAAGGCGGGGAGTTTGAATCGCAGCATCAGTTATCTAACGGGCAGTTGTGCAAGGTGGAATTGCAAGGAGGTCCGTTGCGATATCGTGAGCAACCGCTGGTCTATTTCATTGTGTACGATCAGCGGGAACGTCGGTGGGCTGAGATTGCCCTGAAGGAGAGTCAGGAACGTTTTTCCCAACTGGTGGAAAATGTGCCGGTGGGGATTGTTTTTGTTACCTCTGAAGGGCGATTTCAGTTTATGAACGGCACGGCCGAGCGGATCATGGGGATCAAGGCTGAGCTGGCTGCCCATCTGAGTTATGAGGATTTTTTGACCCGGGTGACGACGCTTGAGGGGGCGCCCTGGCCGATGGAGAGCCTGGCGCTGCACCGGGCCGTGTTGGAGCGGCGGCCGGTTCAGGATGTGCGATGTGTTATTCGGCGTCTGGATGAGAGCCGGATTTTTGTTTCGGTAGATTTCACGCCGTTGGAAAATACAAAGGGCGAAATCCAGGGCCTGGTGATTTCTCTGAAGGATATTTCGGCTCAGGTGGAAGCCGAGTCGGCCCAGCGACAGCTGATGCTGGGCGCCCGCAAAGAGGTGAAAAAGTGGGGGGCTGTTTTTGAGACCTTGATCGATGGGGTGATGTTGATCAATCTCAAGAATGTGATCGAAAGCGTCAATCCGGCGGCGGTGCGGTTGATGGGCAGCGATCCGACCGGGCTGAATGTCCATACGGCGTTCAAGGAGGTTTCTTTTTGCTGTCTGGATGGGCGTCCTTTACGGAGGATTGAGGAACTTCCTTTTTCCCGGGCTTTGCGCGGGGAAAGGGTGATTGGAGGGCAATATACGCTGACCAATGCCAGGGGGCGGACCCTTTCCCTTCTGGCTTCGGCCACCCCGATCTATGAGGAAGGAGAGATTTCGGGAGCGGTGATGGTCTGGCACGATGTTACCGAGCGAGAGGAGTTTTATCAACAGATAGAACTGGAACGCCATCTCAATTTGCGGCTGAATGGGGAAGTGCGCCATGAAATGGATCGCCTGCATATTATTTTCGATGCCCTGGCCGAGCTGGTTGTTTCGATCGATGGGGTGGGGGATATCGTCAGTGCCAATCCGGCGGCCGTACGTTTCTTTGGGGGCGATCCGGTCGGCGTCGATCGGGCTGTCCTGGGGCAGCGGTTGAATGTCCGGCAGCTGGATGGAAAGCCGGTTCCTTTTGCCGCGTTTCCTTCTTCCCGAGCCTTGAAAGGGGAGGTGGTATCGCGGGAGGAATTTATTGTCCGAGGGCCGGAGGGCGAGGATCTGCTGGTGGAAATTTCAGCGGCGCCGATTCAGGAAAGCGGGCAGGTGATCGGGGCGGTTTCGATCTGGCATGATGTTACCGATCGCGCTTTGCTGCAACAGAAAACCGAGCAGGAGAAGAGGCAGGCCGAAGAACTGGCAGCTGAGGCTCAATCGGAAGTGGAACGCCTGAATGAGATTTTCGGCGCGATGTCGGATGTCGTGATGGTGACGGATGAAAGCGGAACGACGATTGCGGCCAATCCTGCTGCCAGGCGTTTTTTCGGCGAAGATCCTACCCGGCTGACGCGCGAAGAGTTAGGGGCCCGGGCCCGGGTGCGATATCTGGACGGGCGACCTTTGCCGGCGGATCAATTTCCGGCTTCGCGCTGTTTAAAAAGCGGTAAGGCCGTGTTGAACGAACGCTATGCGATCGACAATGCTGAAGGCCAGGCGCTGATTTTGAGTTTTTCGGCCGTGCCGATTAAAAAAGGGAAACGCGTTACGGGCGTGGTGGCGGTCTGGCGGGATGTCACCGAACACGAGCGGCTTTTGCAGGAAGTGGAGCGGAATCGGGTCTTGTTGCAGGCTTTGATCGATACCATTCCGGCCGGGGTGGTGGCGGTGGATGGGGAGGGAAAACTGTTGGTGTGCAATCCTGCTTCCGAAGAGATTTTGGGTTGCCCCTTGTACAAGCCGGCTCGCGAGTACATGGGGGATTATACTTTGCATCAGCTGGATGGAACTTTGATCCCGGGGGAAGAGACTCCTTTTAGCCGTACGCTTTTGCGGAATGAGATTTTGAAAGATGAGGCGGTGTTGGTGCGGCGGCAGGATGGGCGCGAGTTGATTGTCAATGTTTCGACGCGCCCCCTTTACGATGGTGAAAATCAGCTGCAGGGGGCGGTGGCGGTCATCCAGGATATCAGTGAGCGCAAGCAGGCGGAGGCGGAGCGCGAGCGGTTGTTGATGAAGGTGGAACTGGAACGGGCCCGGCTGGGGGCAGTGCTGGCGACTTTACCGTTACCCATCATTTTTGTGGATTCCGAGGCTATCGTTCAGATCGTCAATCCAGTGGCAGAGGAGTTCTGGCACCATGCGTTGGTAGGAAAATGCTGGCACGATGTGATGAAGGAGTGGGATTATTTCCATTCGGAGACGGGGATGAAGATCCCGCCGAAGGAGCGTCCGCTGGCCCGGGCGTTGCAGGGTGAGCCGGTTTTGGATTTTGAGATTGTTTCCGATCGACCGGACGGCAGCCGGGTGCCGACGTTGCTGCATGCGGCTCCCGTAAAGTTGCAGGGGCGTGTGGTGGGCGCCCTTCAGGTGGCGCAGGATTTGACTCGATTGAAGGAAGCCGATCGGATTAAAGATCAATTTCTGGCGATGGTATCGCATGATTTGCGCTCACCGTTGGCGTCCATCAAGGGATGGGCGACGACGGCGCAGGAAGATCCGACGGATCTGGAGCTGGTGCAGAAGGCGTTGGCGTTGATTTTGAAAGGCGTGCAGACTCAACAGCGTTTGATTGACGATTTGCTCGATTCGGCGGCCCTGGCGGTGGGGATTTTGCGGGTCACGCCGGAGTTGCAGGATTTGCGTCCCATTGTGGAACAGGTGGCCATGGGAGTCCAGATGGCGGGGGCCGAGCGGGGGATTACGCTGCACTGGCATTTGCCGGAGGAGCCGTTGCCGGCGGTGGTCGATGCGATGCGGTTGCAGCAGATTCTGGGCAATCTGATTGCCAATGCTTACAAGTTTACGCCCAAGGGCGGGCAGGTGGAAATCGACCTGGAGCGCGATGCGGCGGGGGTAGTTTTGCGGGTGCGGGACAGCGGTTATGGTATTTCCGCCGAGCAGTTACCTCACATTTTCGAACGGTTCTATATGGAGAGTGAGAAACGGGTGCCGGGGACCCGCAGTCTGGGATTGGGACTGGCGATTGTCAAAGCGTTGGTGGAATTGCACGGCGGGCATGTCAGTGCGGCAAGTGAGGGAGCTCAAAAGGGAAGTACTTTTACGGTATGGTTGCCGTTGGAGGGTGGATAAAAGGGTCGGTCAGAATAAAAAAGCGCCCCGGCATTGCCGGGGCGCTTTTTTACTTGGATGGCTATTGCGCGTTGCGCAAGACGAGGGGGAGGAACAGACTGTAGTATTCTGATGGGGCACCGATCAACCCCATGTCGGTGAAGTGATCGATCAACATGGAGATTTCATGGCGCGTTTCGTCTACTACAAAGCTGTCCGGTGTGGTCCAACGATCCGTTGTCGTGGAGAAGTATGCCGGGCGCAGGTGCGCTGCATCGGTCCCCGCCGGTAGCGAAGCCGGATCGTAGGGGAAGACAATGGTGACATCCTGGTTGAAGTTTTCGGTGATCGGTTCACCGTTTTCGGTGAAGGCCTCGAAGGCGTAGGCCAGGCCCTGGATTTCACCTCGATAGTGCTGGGGGACGCCGGCCAGCGGCGTGATGTGCAGAATCACTTGCCCTTCAGCTGGCAGTGCTCCGCCGGGGATGAAGATCCGCACGCCATTGCCCAGTTCGACCGATTGGTTTTCCGCAGCGTTGAAGACCACGACCCGGGGGGATGGTTTCGTGCGCGGGCCGACCAGGACGAGATCCTGGGTCAGACCGGCCGCCGGGACCGAGAGCGGTACGGTGCGGGTCATCCAATAGGCTCCATGTTTTTCAAAAACTGCGGCGATGGTCCAGGCCTGCCCGGAGAGGACGGGGAGGGTGTAGACACCGCCTACGGGCGCGATCGTTTTGTTGTAACCGTCATCTTTGCTCCAGGCCCAGATCATAACGGGTCCGGTCAGGGCTGTAGTACCGGAGAGCGTGACGCGACCGGTAATAGTGGTACTGGGAGCGCGGAAGATCAGATTGACGACCACTGAGCCATGACTCGGTACCGTTACGCGTGCCTGGGCCGGGTTGATCAGGCCGGTGTCATGGACCAGGGCTGCGCGAACGTTGTAAATTCCTGCTGGTAACGGAAGTTTGAAGCTGCCATCGGAGTTTACGGGTGTCCGTTGTACCAGCCCGTTCAGATCGTTGCTTAGAGCCTCAGCAATAACGATGGCGCCGATGACCGGCTCTCCGTTGGGCAATTTTACCGTGCCGCTGAGGATGCCGTCGCGTAGGACGACCGGCAGGTTGACGTTTTTGGCTTCGCGTTCGGCGATGGCGTAAGAGCGCGGCCCGGCGACTTTGACGTAACGAGATTCGGGCGCGATGGCATAGTCAAGGCTCCAGACCCCGGCCGGGACCGGCAGGCTATAAAGATTGCCGGGTTGTTTGAGATCGGTGGCGGCCCAGATCGATTTTTCCCAGGCCCAGACTTTGCCCGGTACTTCAGCGGTAACTACCGTTGCGGCCCGGATATCCCAGAGCGAGCCGTAGAATTTGGCGGTTTTTTCGATCACAGTAAAGGTGCGGGTTATCTCTTCCTGGTCTGTGAGGGTGATGACGGTGGGGACGCGCGGTGCCACATAGCGCGGGTTATTGGGAATGCTCAGGGTCACCGAGTAGGTGCCGGTCGGGAGATAGAGGGTAAATTCTCCATCGTGGATGGGAGCGCCTTTGATGATCTGGCGGTTGAGGCTGACGGCTTCCGCCCAACCTTCCACATCACTGGCGACGGGGCCGGCGGTGGTGACCAGGATGCCGTTGAGTGTGGCGTTGGCCGAGGTCAGGGTGAAGTTCAACATGGCGCTTTGCCGGCTGGTCAGGGTAGCGCTCAACGGTTCGCCGGAGTAGACATATTCCTGATCGGGTTGCGGGGCCGGGCGGACCATCCAGGTACCGCTGTAGACGGGCAAATAATAGCGACCGTCAGGAGCGGAGCGGCTTTCGAAGGTGGCCCGTGTTTCCATGTTCCAGGCCACGACGGCGACCCCGGGGACCGGATCTCCGGTCGTGGTGCTCAAGCTGCCCGTGATGATGGCGTCGCGAGCGTGAAGCGTGATGGTCGGGATGACCGTGGGGGTGATGGGATGGACATTGATGGGCGGCAGGATGGGCGCTGCGTAGAGCGGTCCGGTCGGCGGACGGGAGATCTGGAGCTCCAGCTTGTAAATTCCCGGCGGTATGCGGAAACTGAAGCGGCCGGAGGCTTCCAACAGCCGGGACACCCCGATTCCTTCGGCGGTGCGCATAGAGACGGTGATGGGGAAGGGGGGCGGTACATTGCCGGGCAGCATGATGGTGCCCATCACGATGGCTTCTGCGGGGCGCACGATGAAATCGACGCGCTTGAATTCAGTGGTCGGCGTGATATCGAAGGCGACCAGTTGTCCCGGGGTGGTGAGAATCCAGTCGGAGGGGGTGGTGATACTGATCGGCCGGATAGTGACATTCCAGACCCCCGGTGCTACGGTCATGCTGTAGTGTCCGCGCGCATCGGTGCGGGTATCCTGGAAGCCGTATCGGTCAACGCGGTTGGCGATGACGACGGCGGATTGTACCGGGATGCTGACCCCGGAAGCGGTCATGAGATTGACGATCCCGCCGATGGTTTTGGGTGGGGTCTGGAAATAGAGATCCTGCTGGATGAAGGGGGTGGTCAGCGGAATGGTGATGGTGATGGGGGGCGGCGGCAGCAGATTGCCCCGGTCGGGGGGCGGCAGCAGTTCCAGGCGGATCGGCACGTCGGAGGGGATTTCGCCCAGGGCATATTTGCCGTCGATGTTGGTCTGATCGACGCGCCGTTCGCCGGTCGGCAGGAAGGCGATGACGGTGGCGTTGGGAACGGGGGTGGTGCCGTCAAAGACGCGACCGCCGAGGCGGGGCAGGCGCAGGGTGAATGTGACATTGCTGATCAAGGAGGTCGGGGTGAGGGTGATCACCCGGGGAAGGGATTCCCAGTACATATCGCCTTCCCGCGGGCGGGCGATCATGGTATAGGTGCCGGTGGGCAGTCCGCCTACATTGAAATTGCCGTTCGGCGCTTCCAGTTTTTCGATGACCAGATTGTTTTGCATGACGATCAGGAAGGCCGTGGTCGGGGTGATGCCGCCGGGTTGATAGATGGTTCCGGTGACGCTGGGATTGGTGAGTCGCAGGGGACCGACCAGGGGGCGGTTGGGATCGACAGGGACGACGATGGAGTTGGCGTAAGGCGATCCGACCGGCGGAATGGCGCGCACCAGATAGATGGCGTCGGGGATATTAGGGAAGGCGAAGGCCCCCGTGTCGGTAGCAACCCGGCTCCATCCATAGGTCGAGCGATTGGGGTTCATCAGGAGAACCGAGGTGCCATCCGGAAGTGGCAGGCCGCCGTCGGGGAGATTGACGGTGCCCGTGATGGCAAAATTGGAGGGGGCAGCCGGTCCGGCTGCGACAGGGAGTCCCGTAAACCAGAAAGTGGCCACGAGGAGGGCCAGGAGCAGGCTGAACCCGATTAGATTCCAACGCACGATACGGTGGTTCATCACATCCTCCTTGGAAATATTGGGTCTGATTCAATGGGTGGATAATGGAACGGGAACTTTCATCTTTATAGACATAACAGGTTGCTTTGCCGGCCCTCCTTTTTGAAATAGTCGATGTTAACTGGATAAGGAGTGGGGAGACTTGTATTTGTTGGGGAGAATAGTTTTATTTTACTCCCGTTTTTGCCGGGCGCCTATCTTCCTCCTTTCCATTTTGTAGCGTCCCGCATCAGGCACTTTCCAGGTAAAAAGCGCCGCGCGGTGCGAAGCAGGGAGAGAGTTTTTTGATTTCCTTTATTGAAAAGGATAAGGGCGGGGTGTAAGCGGGGTATATGGGGGATGTAAAATTTTTGTAAAGAGGATTAAATTTGCAGCCATTCTCGAACCCAGGTGAGGCCGTAATGGCCGGCCCAACCTGCGGCGATGGCTTTGAGCGTTTTGCCGCTCCAGGTAGCCAGGTAGAACTTCCAGACCGGCATACCGGAAGCGCCGGCGGCCATGCCGGCCATATCGAAGAGGGGCATGGGCACGATTCCCATCAAGAAAACTGTCAGCATACCGTGGCGTTGGACCCAGCCTTGAACGGTGGGATAGATCTTCCAGCGGTCGACCAGATTTTCTACCGTATAGCCGGCCAGAAAGCCGAAGAGTTCTCCCAGGGAGTCCCCGGTGCCGGCGCAGAGGCCGGAGATCCAGGGATTGAGGATCACTCCCATGGTGAAGGTGAAGGCCAGATGGGGAATCGGTAAGAGGACGGTGGTGCTGCCGATCAGGGCCATCAGAAAGACTCCCAGATATCCCAGCTCTTTCATTTTGTCGAAACTCAGCTGGTCCCGGTTATAAGCTGCCACGAGGGTAGCGGCAATGAGGAAAGAGAAAATTCCGATGCGTAAGACGAGTTGTTTGCGCGCTTCCAGGTTGTCTTTCGATGATGGTGGTGTTTTAGTCATAAAGGCAGGTCCATTTATTCTTTTAACAGTCCCTGAAACCAGGTGATTCCATAATAACCGGCCCAGGCCGTTGCGATTGCCTTGATGGTTTTTCCTGCCCAGGTGATCATCAGAAAGCGTTTTAACGGGACTCCCGCCAGACCTCCGGCGATGCTGGCCATATCGAAGAAGGGATTGGGGATCAGGGCCAGCAAAAAGAGTGTTAATTCGCCGTAGTGTTTCATCCAGTTTTCAAAATGTCGGTAGAGCCGTAAATTGTCGGCGGCATCTTCAAGGGCGAAACCGGCCAGATAGCCGCTGGTTTCGCCCAGGGTATCTCCCAGACCGGCAGCCAGCCCTACCAACCAGGGATTGAGTACGCCGCCCATGGCAAAGGTAAAGGCCAGATGGGGCGCCGGCAGGAAGACGGTGGCACTGCCGGCGAGGGCAACCAGGAAGATGCCCGGATAACCCAGGGCTTCAAAGGTTTTGATGCGTTCATAGTTGATAACGATCAGGGCCGTGACGATAATGGTGACGGCCAGGGCACTGATGCGGATAACCCAGTTGCGAATGTTGGGATCAGGGATCAGTTTGTTCAAGGTTTTATCCTTTTTACTGAAGATTTGATCCCATTACGCATACGGTGAGGGGACAGTTTCATTTTTGCATTGGTTGGGTGAAAAGACTTTTTTGAGCTGAATTCGCGCACCGCCTGAGGCACGCGAATTCAGCTTTTTAAATCTGTGTGGCAGGTAACCGTTCGGTTGATTCTTTATGGTTGACCGGTTCCCAGACGAACAATGAGGGCTTTTCCGGCGCGATTCCGGGTAATGTTGCAGCTGTCGATGACCAGTCGGGTGTGATCCAGCACGGCTGCATAATCGACATTGCGATGGCCGGTGACGATGACGACGGCATCCGCTGCCGCGATTGTTTCTTCGGTCAGATCGACATTGGTC
The DNA here is from genome assembly GCA_964501335.1 of uncultured Anaerolineales bacterium. Classification (GTDB taxonomy): domain Bacteria; phylum Chloroflexota; class Anaerolineae; order B4-G1; family SLSP01; genus CAZCTC01. Next base: position 142,959 of record CAZCTC010000008.1, read on the forward strand.
AGGGTGCGCACTTCGCGATGGAAGACATTGCCGCCGATGCGGAAGCTGGGGACATAGGGGTCATGATAGCTGACCTGGGCCCCGCGTCCCAGCAACAGTTCGATGATCCGTTCGGCCGGAGAGTTGCGGGGATCGCCGATATTGGGTTTAAAGGCGACGCCCAGGACCAGGATTTTGGAGTCCTTCAGGGCTTTTCCGATCTGGCTCAGCCCTTCGATGGTCAGGTCGATGACGTGGTAGGGCATGGTTTCATTGGTTTCGGCGGCCAGTTCGATAAACCGGGTATAGAAATCGTATTCCTTAGCCTTCCACAGGAGGTAGTAGGGATCAATGGGGATACAGTGACCGCCGACCCCGGGCCCGGGATAGAAGGGCATGTAGCCGAAGGGCTTGGTCTTGGCGGCATCGATCACTTCCCAGACATCAATGCCCATGCGTTCGGAGAGCAGGGCGATTTCATTGACCAGGGCGATATTGACCGACCGGAAGGTGTTTTCCAGAATTTTGGTCAGTTCGGCGGCGGCAGGCGAGGAGACCTCGTGGACCGGGGCGCCCATCTGGCGCAGGAAAGCCGCGGCCAGAGTGGTGCATTCCATCGTCAGTCCACCGACCACTTTGGGGGTGTTATAAGCGCTCCATTGGGTGTTGCCGGGATCGATCCGTTCAGGCGAAAAGGCCAGGTAGAAGTCCTGTCCGGCTTTGAGGTGACTGCCCTCTTCCAGAATCGGCTGGACCACTTCGGTGGTCGTGCCGGGATAGGTGGTGGATTGCAGGACGACCAGCTGTCCGGCGTGCAGGTTGGCCGCGATGCCTTTGGTGGCATTGATCACATCGGTGAGATCGGGAGAGCGCTGGACATCGTAGGGGGTCGGCACGCAAATGAAGACGATATCGCAGTCGCGGAGCGAGGCGTAATCGTTGGTGGCCCGCAATTTGCCCGAGTGGACGTGAGGTGCCAGTTCTTCTTTGCTGATGTCTTCGATATAACTCTGACCGGCGTTGATCGCCTGGATTTTATCCATGCTGGCTTCGATGCCTATCGTGGGGAATCCTGCCCGGACACAGGCCAGGGCCAGAGGCAGTCCGACGTAACCCAGGCCGATGACAGCGACGTGGGCATTGCGATGGGTAATTTTTTCCGAAAGAGACGGGCTCATAAAATGCAACCTCCCGGTGCGTAGAATATCATCCCGCCGGCTTTTCCGGGGGATGAGAACGAGCTTGCAACCGCTGGCTGGAAAGGGCCAGGCGGGGCTCGACTTCATACCAGCTGATTTCCGAAAGTCCCAGTTTCTGGCGCAATTCGGTCCGTTCCATTCCTTCCAGATAGTCCCGGATGGCACAGGTCCAGCGCAGAATTTCAAAGGTGACCCGCGGTACGCCGGCGTTCTGGGCCACGCCGGTAAGCACATATTCCAGATTGCGGGCCGTCCAGGGGAAAAGCGTTTGAACTGGTTGGTATTGTTCCAGATATTCATCGAGGATTTCCAGCCACCAGGGCGGCAGGGCCAGGCGCCGTTCTTTGTGGCGGCGTTCGGCGGCATACCGAATCCAGATGGCGGGGGCGTCGGGGTTGCTCCGGTCGATGTGGTTGAGGGCCAGGCCGACCGTTTCCGATTTTTTGATGCCGGTGTAAAGCACCAGGGTGAGTAACAGATGCGGCCGGGCATCGGGTTTGTGTTGTGGATCTCCCATGCGCTGGCTGTGGGTTTCGGCCAGCAAGGCATGAATCTGATCTTCAGTCAGCGGATCCGGGACGGGGGCGGCCACGCTGTGATGGATCAAGGGGGCGGCGGGGTCCTGGATCAGGACTCCGGCTTCCAGCATCCAGCCAAAGAAGACCTTGAGGGTGGTAATCCGGCGTTCCATTGTTTTAGGGCTGCAGGGAACTTCTCTTGCGTTGGTCATCCAGGTCAGATAGGCATTGAGGTTGGCGGTGGTGATTTCGCCCAGGGTGATTTGGGGAGAGAGATATTCGGCAAGCAGGTCCATATCCAGCCGGAAGGCCTGATGGGTGTTGGCGGTGAAGTTCCGGGCGCCCATGTAACGTTCAAAGGCGAGCTGCGCACTGGCCAGAGTGGACTGTGGGGTCAGGTCGGGCAGAAGGGGGGAGGGCAGGGACGGCCGTAGTGCCTTTTCTTCCTCGAAGAGCGGCAATTGTTCATTTTCGGGTTTTTCAACTTCAGTCACGCTGCAATCCTTACCTGATTTTAATTCGTGATAAGTCTAACGTATTATAACCGTGAAATGTAAAACGTAAAACGCGAGTTGACCTTTGGGCATTCCTGGACAAAATAGGGAAGGAGACAGTAGGGTAAAAAAAGAGATTTCACCGCAGAACACGCAGAGATCGCAGAGAGGAAGGGAAGAGTTTTTTGATTTTTCTCTGCGTCTATTTACAATATCTTCGATCGGCAGTGAGCCTTTTCTGGCCCTATTTTCAAGACAGAAGGCCATGCGGGGGGTAGCACCCCGAAGGATGAAAATAGACGATTCGTCCGGATGGGGTACCCACAAGGGGTACCCCTACGGGAGACGTTTTCCGGGTAGGGGCGGCCCGATGTGGCCGCCCTGGGGGAGATTTTTGCACGGCGGGGCTATTTTCAGGACAGAAGGTCATGCGGGGGGCAACACTCCGAAGGATGAAAATTCAGCGGAAGTAGACAGCCGCAAGTAGGCAGCAGACAGTCTGCGTCGCCGGGGCGGTTCTGGAAAAGGGCTATGTTTGCGTGCGCATTCTGATGCGCACGCAAACATAAACAAAAAAACTCTCTCCCGATCCAGCGCGGCGGTTCTTATGGGGAAGGCATCATTTGCGGGATGTTACAAGGCCGGGTTATTTTCAGGACAGAAAGGGGGATGGAACTATGCCCAAGGATTCGTTGACCGATAAAACACCGGCTTATACGCCGGAAGTGCTGCGGGCGATCCTTTACCAATCAACCCAGGAGCGCTGGCGCCCTGAAGAGGTCGCCTGGTTGATCTTTAAGCTGTTGCCGCTTTCGACGCCGGAGCGCGAACGCCTGGCACCGCTGGCCCGTCGTTCCTGCTATGCTATGCGGAACAGCTTGACTGAAGTCACGGCCCTGGGTAACGATTTCCGCAAACCGGTAGCCCCCCGGCCGATGGCGCAGACGGCGGCGTTGTTGTTTGAAGTGCCGCCGCTTTCCGAGGATGCCTTGCGCGAGCCGGAACGGATTCTGGATTATGTGGCGGAATTGGGGCAGCAGATTCGCCGAGCGGTCGGGGATGATTTCAAGGAACGCCGGCTGAACCGCGAGGCGCGCCGGGCCGCCGGGTTGGGGGATTTTCCAAAGCGTAAATATAACCGCCTATTTCGATTGCTGGTCGATCTGGAGGAAAAGGTCGCGGTCTATCGTCGGGAGTGGGAGAAGTACCGGCTGATGCGTCTCTCAAAGTCGGGGTTGACCGGAAATCTGGATGTTCAAGCCTTGCACCATGACAATACGCTGGCTTTTGTGGCCTATATGGTGGCGAATCAGAATCGGCGCAGCATTTTTACGGTGGGATCGCAGGTCGGAGCTTTTGATAAGATCAGTGAGCTGTTGTTCAAGCGTTGTGTGAAGGATGCCGGGAGCCGTTGGGACCAGATCGCTCTGGTCTATCCTGCGGTGGCCGTGTTGCGCCATCTGGATGCGGAGGCGCTGGGGCGGCTGTTGGGTCTATGGTATGCGGCTCTGGGAGAGGCGGCTCGCTTTATGGAGCAGGTGTGGGCGGCCAACGAGATCAATTTCCAGACGATGGTTGTCAAAAAGGGCGACGACTCTGGAACCTGGAATCTGGCGGCAGGTGCCTGGAATCAGTCCCGGAAGGCCTGGCTCAATCTGGTATCGGTCATGAATATGATGGCCCTTTTTGACGATTTTCTGCCGGGCAAGGCGATGCGGTTGATCGCCGGCGATGTGGCGGCCTGGCATGCCCATGTGGGGGATGACTGGGTGGCCGCCGATGTTAAGGTCTGGCGGGAGCTGCCCCTGCCCTGGGAGGTTTTCTTCGGCCGGGCCGTTTGTAATCGGCCGATGATCGAGGCGGCCTGCCGCAAGTACAAGGTCAGTCCGACGCTGACGGGATGGATTGAACCGCCTCCGGCCGGCGAGGTGTTGCCGGTCCAGATGACTCCGGAGCTGGTGCATGGGGTGGTGGTGAGCAGTCCCGAACTGGCCGAACGGCTGCGCCGGTTGAACTTCTTTTCGGGGAAAGGGGCGAAGGGGGAGCCGACGCCGGAGGAACGGGGGGCCGGGTGGGATGCGCTGTTGGAGCATCGCGCCGGCGAAGAGGGCAAACGGGAGTAAAAAAGATAATCATTTGTGTGGGTAGGCCGGAAAACAAGAGAAAGGAAAACGCATATTTTCGGCGGCTTTCTGAAGCCGCCGAAAATATGCACAAAAAATAACTCTCTCTGCCTGCCCAGCGAGTTGTTCTTTGCCGGGGAAGCGCCTTTACGTTCTTGACGGAAATCGAAATTGTTTCATAATGGAGCATGCAGAGGTAGCTCAGCGGTAGAGCCGGCGGCACAGTACCCGCCTGGTCGATGGTTCGAGCCCATCCCTCTGTAATGCAAAAAAGCCCGGGACACCGGGCTTTTTTTGTGTTGTGCGCGGTGGTTCGGTGGTTTGCTTAACAGTCGGCTTTTTGCGTCCCGCAATCGGCGTTTTCCCGGTAAAGGGCGACGCGCTGGATGGGGGGAGAGAATTTTCGACCTGTGCGGTTGTTCCTTCACAAGGGTGAAAAACAGTTTTCGCGTCCCGCAACAGGTGCTTTCCTGGTAAAAAACGACGCGCTGGATGGGAAAAGAGGGTTATTTTTTATTCATTTTTCGGCGGCTTCAGAAAGCCGCCGAAAAATGGCCTGTTCTTTCCCATGTTTTCCGGGCTAACCGCACAGATCGAGAATTTTTTTGTTTATGTTTTGGCGCGCTTCAGAAAGCGCACCAAAACATAGGTTTTTCTCCCGCTTTTCAGGGCTAACTGCACAGGTGTTTTTTATCTCTCTACCTTTTGTCGGGTTTTGTGTTATACTTCTCGCGCTAATTGTAACCCGACATTGGAGTTAACGATGGGATTTGACATTGAAGCCATACGTAAGGAATTTCCGATTTTGGAGCGTACCATCCACGGTAAACGGCTGGTCTATCTGGACAATGCCGCCAGCGCTCAAAAACCCCGGATGATGCTTGAGGCTTTGACTCACTTTTATACCCATAGTTATGCCAACATCCATCGTGGCCTGTATACCCTGGCGGAAGAGGCCACCGAGGCGTATGAGGGAGCCCGGGCGCGCGTCGCCCGTTTCATCCATGCCGCCGATCCGGCGGAAGTGATTTTTGTGCGCAATGCCACCGAAGGGATCAATCTGGTGGCTTATACCTGGGGCCGGGCCCATGTGAAGGCTGGGGATCGGATTGTCGTGACGCAGATGGAGCATCACAGCAATCTGGTGCCCTGGCAGCAGCTGGCCCGGGAGCGGGGCGCTGAACTGGCGATCATCCCGGTCAACGATGAAGGGGAGTTGATTCTGGAGGCGTTGGATCCCTGGCTGGCCGACGGGCGGACCCGGCTCATCGCGGTGACGGCGATGTCGAATATGCTGGGCACCATCCCGCCGGTGGCTTTGATCACAGCCCGGGCGCATGCGGCCGGCGCGTTGGTGCTGGTCGATGCGGCGCAGGCGGCGCCGCATCTGCCGGTCGATGTGCAGGCGTTGGGCGCCGATTTCCTGGCGATCTCGGCTCACAAGCTGGGGGGGCCGGGCATTGGGGCGTTGTGGGCCCGTAAGGAATTGCTGGAAGCGATGTCGCCGTTTCTTTTCGGCGGGGATATGATCCGCCGGGTGGAATGGCAGGATGCGCAGTGGAATGATCTGCCCTGGAAGTTCGAGGCCGGCACGCCGGAGATTGGGGAGGCGGTAGGTTTTGGGGCCGCCATTGAATTTATGGAAAGTCTGGGGATGGAGGCCGTGCATCAGCATGAGGTCGAACTGGTCACCTATGCGCTGGGCCGGATGGCGGAAGTGCCGGGATTGCGGACCCTGGGGCCGGGCCCGGAGCGCCGCGGCGGGGTGATTTCCTTTACGTTGGAGGGGATTCATCCTCACGATGTGGCCGCCATTTTGGACAGCGACGGTATTTGCATTCGAGCCGGCCATCATTGCGCTCAACCTTTGCATATGCGGTTCGGATTGGGAGCGTCGGCCCGGGCCAGCTTCTTTGTCTACAACGGACCGGACGATGTGGATGCCCTGATTGCAGGGCTGCACAAAGTGAATCAGGTGATGCGGAGGGGACGGGGATGAGTGAACTCTATCGGGAGTTGGTGTTGGAACATTACCAGAATCCCAGCAATTATGGCGCCCTGGAAAATCCGGATGTGGATATCAATCTGGATAATCCGACCTGCGGCGATATGATCCATTTGACGGCCCGGCTGGATGCGGACGGGCGGATTGCCGAGGCGATGTTTGAAGGGCACAGCTGTGCGATCAGTACGGCAGCGGCTTCGCTGTTTACGGAGGCGGTGGTGGGTAAAACTCCTGCAGAAGTGGCGGCGATGGGATTGCCGGATATTGAAGCGTTGATGGGGGGGGCCCGGTTAAGCATGGGGCGGGTTAAATGCGCCCTGTTGCCGGTGGATGCGATGCAGCGTGGGCTGAAGGCCATCGGAAAATTGTAATTGAATTTCTTTTCCATATTTTTGCCCGCCTATGGCGGGCAAAAATATGGAAATTTCTTTGCTGGGGCAATTGATGGTTAGGGGACTCCCGCAAAGGGCTTTTTTCGGTAAGAAGCGACGCGCTGGATGGACGGATCTCTCTTCTAGGGTTTCCGGGTGACGCGGCGGATTTGAACCAGCATGGGGTTGGGGCGGATCTCTTCAACCTGCAGGGTGTCCGGGATTTTGGCTTGCGGCGGCAGCAGGTGGTTGCCGATGGGCAGTGCGGTGAGATCCAGATAGACCTGGACGGTATCGGGGGTGGCGAGGCTGAGCTGCGACAGTGGTCCGCGCAGCGTTACCATGACCGTTTCACTGTCCATGGTGGCGGTCAGTTCCGAGGCCAGTCCTGAAATTTGAGGTTTTATTTCCAGCGTTACGGTCCCTTCGATCGGTTCCAGCTTGACGGTAACACTTACATCAGGGCGGGGCAGAATGGTCAGCGCCCGGGGGGCCTGGAGCGTGCTGGTGCATTCCAGCGTTTTGGTCATATTGGTCAGACTGATGGCGGTGGTTTCCAGATAGCCGGGGACGGCCTGCACAATTTCGTTGCTGCCGAAGACCGTGACGGCAGGGGGATCGACTTCCACACTGTCTACCCGGTAGCCCGGAGCGGGTTGGCCGATCAGGTTCACTCTGACCGCCAGATTGCGAAAGTTGACCAATTGTTCGATTGGAATATAAACGGTGATGATCCGTGGCAGGATTTCCAGATTGGAAATGGGGCTGCCGGTTTCATCTACGGCGATGGGTTGGTAATCACCTTCGATTTCTTTGCGTTGGTCGCTGACCGGCACGACGACCTGGACCCGGGCGACATCGGAAATAATCGAAGTGGGCCCGCGGACGGTCACGGTGCGGGGGGCATAGGTGGGAGTGCGGGAGATGTAGCCCAGTGCCGGTGTACCCTGGGGAATGATGACGACCGGAACCTGACGCTCGGCGATCGGTTCCAACACAACATGGTATTCTACCGGATTGACTCTGACCAGTTGGGCCGGGCCCCGGCGGATTTCCACCTGCACGGGCAAGGTATGGGTACCGGAGCCGACCTGCGAGACATCGATGAAGGCGTGGACATCTTCAGCGCGCAGCGATTCCCAGACGGATTGGGGGGCGCGCAGGGTTACCCGGGCTTTGATATTTTCAGCGTCGTAGTAAGTCTGACCGTCGGGGACGCCGATAATGTCGATGGGAATGGTGGTCGGAAATGCCTGTTCTACGGTAGGGTTATCGCCTTCCGTTGCTATGGCCCAAAGAAAGAAGGCCAGCAGCAGGGAGGTAAGAAAGATACTAAGGTTTTGAGCAAGCCGACGGTTCATTTTTTCTTATTGTTGGATCGAAAGAGTTTTTGGGGAGAGTATTGAGTCAACCAACGGAAAGCCGGTGAATTGGATTTCAGCTGAGGTTTGAAGAAAGCCAACAGGATGGATTCCAATCTGCCGTTATCGAGGTCGCGTAAGATGCGACCGTTATGAGTGAGAGAGATCGCGCCGCGTTCTTCGGAAACGACCAGAACGACCGCGTCGCTTTCTTCGGTGATGCCGATGGCGGCCCGATGGCGTAATCCCAGATGCCTATCAGAAAGAAATGCTGAGGTTAGCGGCATCACGCAGGCCGCCGCGGCAATCCGACCGTTGCGAATGATCACGGCTCCATCGTGAAGCACCGTATGGGTGTCAAAGATAGTCGTGATCAGTTCGGAGGTGACCTCGGAATCCATCCGTACCCCCGTTTCAATGTATTCCTGTAACCCCGTTAATCGTTCAAATACGATCAGCGCTCCTACTTTGCGTTCCGCCATCTGGCGGGCAGCCGTTGTTACGGAATGGATGATCTGTTCGATCCCTTCGGTGGATTGGGTCAGGCCGAAAATCTGGCCTCTTCCCAGCTGTTCCAGCGCGCGGCGTAGTTCGGGTTGGAAAAGAACCGGAATGGCGACAAGCATGGCCGGGAGGAGTTGCTGTAGCAGCCAGGAGAAAGCGGGTAATTTGACCAATCGGCTGAGCATTGCGACCGTGATCAGTAATGCGGCAATACCCCGGACCAGAGGAACTGCGCGGGTACCTCTTAAAGCGTAAAAGAGCCAGAAAAAGATTGCGGCTACCAGGAAAATGTCGAGTAAATCAATCCAGGAGAGCCGTTGCAGCAGCCATGCTAAATCCCACATTGTTCATCTCTTCAACCCGGTTATATTTTTCGTGGCCGCCGCTGGCGGCCACGAAAAATATAACGCTTTCTTAAATTTATTTAGGGGGCGGGGGTTCCCGGCCCGTGAGTTCTTTGTAGAGGTCGGCATATCCCTGATAATCGCTCGGCCCCAGGGCCAGAATGGCTTCGATGGTCTTGGAGGCGGCTTCTGTCTGTCCGGCATTGATTTGCAAATCGCCCAGGACATCCAGGTGTTCCATGGCTTTGTCCCGGCGTCCGATATTGAGGTAGAACTGGGCGATGCGGCCCCGGAGCGGCAGGTTTTCCGGTTCTTCCTGACAGAGATTTTCCAGAATGGCGCTGGCTTTTTCGGCTTTCTGGGTGTCGAGCAGTCGCTTGATCAACCGATCCAGGGTCGCAATTCCGAGTTGAGCCCGACCGGTGCGGGGATAGAGTTGCAGGAGGGCCAGATGGGCGCGTTCGTCGTCCGGAGCGGCGCGGATGATTTCTTCATAGTCTTTGATGGCGGTCTGCCAGTCGAGCCGTTGCATATCCAGGTCGGCCCGGCGATGGAGGATGCGGACCTGCCAGTTTTGTTGTTGGGTGCCGCGCGGCGCCAGATGCAGGGCGGCATCGTAGATTTCACGGGCCCGTTCCGGCTGGGCGAGCTGATAGTAGGCGTCGGCCAGTTGCAGATGTTGAGAGAGCGCGTCATCGATCTGTCCGCGCTGGATCAGCAGTTCGATCATGCGCTGGTGGATAGTGATATCCAGCGGCGAGAGTTCCAGGATCTGCTGATAGGTAGCCAGGGATTGAGGCGTCTGGCCGCGGATCTCGTAGGTGCGGGCGATCATACGGAATTTATCCAGGGCGCCTTCCAGGTTGCCGCTTTCCAGGAAGAACGAAGCCAACAGATGGTGGAGGGGGAGGTAGGAGGGGGCTTTGTTGATCGTATAGAAAAGTTCTTCCAGGGCCATATGGAACTTTTTGCGGCGCAAATATTCCTGGGCCATGGCGACTGAGCGCAGGATCTCTTCGGAACCGGGGAGGCTGATGATCTCAGCCAGGCTGAGGACGATCCCGCTGCGGGCCAGGCCATCGAGCCGTTTGCGGGCTTTGCCCAACTCATCTTCCCAGCCGCGTTGGCTGAGGAAATCGACCAGCGAATTGCTCAACTGCTGAATGCGTTCCGGTTCGCCGGTGTTGACCAGATTTTGGGCCAGCCCTTCATACACCCGGAAGAGGTCGTCGACCTGTTCGCGCTGTACGGTGGTCATATCGACGATTTTGATGGCTTCCAGGAAATGGGTGAGGGCTTTCTTGAAATTGCCCTGGGCCTGATGGCATTCCCCTAACGCGAAGTGACTGCCCAACAAATATTCCGCGTCGGTAAGCGATCGTTCGAATTGCCGGATCGCCAGATCGAAGCGCATCTGTTCTTTGTAGAGCATTCCCAGGTTGAAATAGACCGAGGGCATATTGATGCCGGCCTGGGCCAGCGTTTCGTAGGCCTGGATGGCGCTTTCCAACTCGCCCTGAGTCTGATCGCTGACAGCTTTACTGATGAGCCGGTTGACCTCTTCCGGGGGGAGTCCCTGCGCTGCCGGTTGTTCTTCGGCAAAGATCGATTCGGCCAGCTCTTCCAGGGCGCGCTGGCGGGTGATCTCGGTGAGGCTGCCCAGCGTCATTTCCCGACCTTCGCCGCTGAGATCTTCGGGCAATTGTTCCTGCACCAGCGCTTCGAGCTGGGGAGGGGTGGGGATCTGGCGGCCGCTTTGGAGCATGCTCATGGCCTGCGCCAGGCGAGGTTCGAGCGGAGTGCTGCGTTGAATCTGACGGCAGATTTCAATAGCCCATTGTGGGCGCTCAGTCTGATAAATATGGGCCAACCAGAGCGCTGCGGTGACGGCTTTGTCAATCTGGCCGGTCGTCTGGTAATGTTTAAATAGATCGGCCCAGGCGCGATCGGTGAGCGGTTCAGCCCGTACCGCATTTTCGAGGGCAGTGATGGCCTGATCGTTAAGGCCGTGGGCCCGATAACGTTCGGCGGCTTTGAGGTAGAAGCCGGCGGCCTGGCTGCCGCTTTTTTTGTGTTCCAGAATTGCGCCCATTTTGTCGTAATGGCCCGGATCCTCCGGCGCAACCTGGATCAGCCGTTGATAGACCTCCTGGGCTTTGTCCCATTCGTCCGCATTGAAGAGTGAGAGGGCATACCCCACCAGCGCGGTCATGTCGTTGGGGAATTCCTCTAAGGCGCGGCGATAGGCTTGATGGGCATCGACCCATTTTTCATTCCTGAACTGCGTTCGGGCTCTTTCGATCGCTTCGTTGAAACGTAACTGGTTTCCGGCCACGCAACACCCCCGACTATGAATGGAAACGAGGATTTTTATTGACTGTTGTTCGTAGCCGTTTTAAGGCGGCTACGAACAACGGGATTTTTAGACTTTATCAGGAAGCGGCGGCGGCAAGCCAGACCAGAACCGCTTTTTGAGCGTGCATCCGGTTTTCGGCCTGATCCCAAAGGGCGGAGTGAGCGCCGTCGCAAATTTCATCGGTGATTTCATCACCGCGATGGGCCGGCAGGCAGTGCAGGGCGATGGCATCGGGCTGCGCATAGCTGAAGAGCTTGCTGTTGAGCTGGAAGGGCGGGAAGATTTGCTTGCGCTTTTCGGTCTCTTCTTCCTGGCCCATGGAGGCCCATACATCAGTGTAGAGGGCATCGGCGCCTTCAGCCGCTTCGGCCGGATTGTGGGTGGCCTTGATTTTCGCTCCGCTCTCGGCGGCGAATTTCTGGCCCAGTTCCCAGATATCGGGGCGGAGTTCGTAGCCTTCGGGCGTGGCGATGGAGAAATCCATGCCCAGTTTGGTGGCTCCGAAGAGCAGCGAGGTGGCGACGTTATTGCCGTCCCCGAAGTAGGCCAGTTTGCGGCCTTGGAGGGTGCCTTTGTGCTCCAGAATGGTGAGCATGTCGGCCATTCCCTGGCAGGGGTGGGAGTAATCTGAAAGGCCATTGATCACGGGAACGCTGGAATATTTGGCCAGCTCGACCACATCGGCATGAGAGAAGACGCGGGCCATGACGAACTGGACGTAGCGGGAAAGGACGCGGGCCACATCGGCCACGCTTTCGCGCTTGCCCAATTGAATTTCGTTGGGGGAGAGGTAGAGCGCATGGCCGCCGAGGTGCAGCATTGCCATATCGAAGGAGACCCGGGTGCGCAGGCTGGGTTTTTGGAAGATCATGCCCAGCACTTTCCCCTGGAGCAGGGGCGGGTTGCCGCCAGCTTTCCACTCAGTCTTCAGGTTAACTGCGAGATCCAGAATGCCCTGGGTTTCAGCCGGCGAGAGGTCGGCGATGGAGAGGAAATGCTTCATATAAAATACCTCCTGCGTGGAATATGAGCTTCAGGGTAAGTATACCACGAAGCCGGCAGAACAAAAAAAACGGTTTGTAATGAACAGAAGTTACATTTAGCACACACTTTGTGCCGCTTTGTTTGTTGTCTTGGCAGGAGGCCGTGTGTTATACTGAAAAAGTCCGGCTGCCGGAAAAGGAGATTGGTGGAGCGGGCGCGCCCGCGCCTGGCGGTCCAAGGGGTGTTTTGCCTGTTCCGGCTCTATACATACCAAATTTCCCCACTCTGGTGGGGCAACCTCGATTTACACCGAAAGGAGATAGTGTATGTCAATGCAAGCCGTCGCTAAGCGACAATCCGCTCCCGGCTTTGAAATGATCCAGACTGAAATCCCGACTCCCGGTCCTCGAGATGTATTGATCCGGGTCCAAGCGACTTCTATCTGTGGCACCGATGTTCATATCTATAAGTGGGACCGCTGGTCTCAGGGCCGGATCAAGCCGCCGGTCATTATCGGACATGAATTTGCTGGCGAAATCGTGGCGGTCGGATCTCAGGTCCGCGCGGATGAGCCGCAGCTTGGTGATTTTGTTTCGGCTGAAAGCCACATTGTTTGTGGAGTCTGTCAGCAGTGTAAGCTGGGACGGGCTCATATCTGTCCGAATACCCGGATTATCGGGGTAGATATCAACGGTTGCTATGCTGAGTATGTGGTGATCCCCGTGGAGAATGCCTGGAAGAATCCACCTGATATGCCGGTAGCGGTGGCGAGTTTGCAGGAAAATTTCGGCAATGCCGTGCATACCGTCGCTTCGGTGGATGTACGGGCCCGGACGGTGCTGGTCACCGGTTGCGGGCCGGCGGGGTTGATGGGGATTTCAGTGGCCCGGGCGTTGGGCGCTGAGGTGATTGTGGCGACTGATATGAGTCCTTATCGGCTGGATCTGGCGCGAAAATCGGGAGCTGATATGGCGATCAACCCCGGCGAGCAGGATTTGGGGGCGGAAGCCTCTAAAGCGGTGCGCGACAAGGGCTTTGATGTGCTGATCGAGATGTCGGGCTCTCCACAGGCGTTGGTGCAGGGGTTGAAGCTGCTCAAGCCGGGCGGCGAGGCCAGTTTGTTGGGGTTGATGCCGGGGGTGATGGCTGAGTTTGATCTGAACAATCTGGTGATTATGAAAGGCGTCACGGTTCATGGCATCGCCGGGCGACGGATGTGGGAGACCTGGTATCAGATGCGGGCGCTGCTGGCTTCGGGGCGGGTGGATTTGCGGCCGATTATCACGCATGAGTTCCCGTTGAGCCGCTGGCATGAGGCGGTGGAGACGATGGCGTCGGGCAACAGCGGTAAGATTGTGATGTATCCGGGGCAGTAGATCGTAGAAATTTTTACATTTTTTCGCGCGGCCCGCAGGGCCGCGCGAAAAAATGTAAACCCAATATCAGAAATTTTTATCAAGGAGGAGCTATGTCCGAGTCGAAGTTAGCCTGGATCGAACAGGAAGTCGCCTCTTTAAAGGAACAGGGCCTTTTTATTAACCTGCGCACCGTCGGCTCGCCGGCCGGCGCCTGGATGGTGGTCGACGGCAAGCGGGTGCTCAATATGTGCACCAACAACTATCTGGGGCTGGCCAATGATCCCCGGCTGGTTGCCGCCGCCCACAAAGCTCTCGATGAGTACGGCGCCGGTCCCACGGCCGTGCGTTCCATTGCGGGGACGATCCAGTTGCATGTCGATCTGGAACGTAAGATGGCGGCTTTTAAGAATGTGGAAGACTCCCTCTATGTTCAGGGCGGTTTTGTAGCCAATCAGGCGGCGATCCCGCCGCTGGTGGGGCCCGAGGATGTGATTTTCTCGGATCGCCTGAACCATGCCAGCATTATCGACGGGGCGCGGTTGAGCCGGGCTAAGATTGTGGTCTACGAGCACTGCGATCCGGCCGACCTGGAGGTCAAGATCAAGGAAGAGCTGCCCAAATATCGCCGCGGGTTGGTGGTTACCGACGGCGTTTTCTCGATGGACGGCGATATCGCCCCGCTGGATAAGATCTATGAGGTGGCGGAACGTTATGGGGTGATCTCAATGGTCGACGACGCTCACGGCGAGGGGGTTTTGGGCCGGGGCGGACGCGGGATTGTGGATCATTTCGGGCTGCACGGTAAGTTCGATGTGGAGATCGGGACTTTCTCCAAGGCCTTCGGGGTGGTCGGTGGGGTGATTGCCGGCAAGAAGGTAATTATCGATTATTTGCGGCAGAAGGCCCGGCCGTTCCTTTTCTCCAGTGCGGTCACGCCGGCGGATACGGCGGCCTGCTCGGCGGCCGTGGATGTGCTGATGGAGTCGACCGAGCTGGTGGATCGGCTTTGGGAGAATGCACACTATTTTAAGGGCGAGATGCAGCGGTTGGGTTTCAATACGGGATCGAGCGTTACGCCCATTACGCCGGTGATGTTGGGCGAGGCGCCGCTGGCGCAGCAGTTCAGCCGCAAGCTTTTCGAGGAAGGGCTTTTTGCAATGGCGATCGGCTTCCCGACGGTCGCCCGGGGGTTGGCCCGTATCCGGGTGATGGTTTCAGCCGCTTTGACGAAGGACGATCTGGATTTTGGGTTGGAGAAGTTTGCCAAAGTGGGGCGGGAACTGGGGGTCATCAGCTAAGCTGTCCTGAAAATAGTCGGGAAAAGATCCATCACAGAGATACAGAGGCCACAGAGAAGAATTTAGAGAAATCTTCTCTTTATCTTCTCCGTGCTCTTTGTGACTCTGTGGTGAAATTCTTATTTATTTTTTCGCGCGCCGTTTGCGGCGCGCGAAAAAATAAATAAAAAACTCTCTCCCTCGGGTAGCATCCTGCAAAGAGCTTTTTTGAGGGATATAGAAAACGGCGGTTGGCAAATGGGCAAAACCGGTTAAGATTGTTCATGGAAAATTATCCAGGAAAGGCCTTGATGTTATGAATAAATGGCTGGGCGGATTTAAGGAAAAACTTTCCGGAAAGAAGGAATCTGGAGCCGGCGGACTCGATCCGGAATATGTGCGGTGGGCCTATCGTCTTTTTCTCGATCGCGAATCGGAAAGTGAGGAACTTGTTCTGGATCGTGCCCGTGCTTTGCAGGACAGCCGGGAATTGCGTTCCGGGTTTATGCAATCGGAAGAATACCGGATCAAGAATCCTAACCGTCCCATGGCGCTTTCCGGCGATGAGCCGGCCATGGTTATTGAGGATGTGTTATTGGAAGGGGATTTAAACCTTCTTTTTACCCATATCCAGCAGACCTGGCAACATTTGGGTGAAACGGAACCTTATTGGTCCGTCTTAACGGCGGAACGTTTTTTGCAGGTTAATTTACAACAATCCAACGCGCTGGCGGAATTTTACGAAAAGGGTCGAGGGGATGCCGATCGAATTTTCAAAACGTTGGAGCGCAACGGTTTGGATGTCGGAGGGGGGCGTTCCTGTCTGGAATATGGATGCGGGTTGGGGCGGGTGACGCGCTGGTTGGCCGATCGTTTTGAAGTGGTTTATGGTTTCGATATTTCCTCCGCTCATTTAAAGCTGGCTCGGGCCAACCTGGAGCAACTGGGGGCGCCGTCGGTTGATTTTCGGCAGATCTGCGCTGTGCGGGATCTGGAAATGTTGCCCAAAGTCGATCTGGTTTATTCGGTGATTGTATTGCAGCATAATCCCCCGCCATTGATCGGCTATATGATTCAGAAGCTGCTGAATGCATTGAATCCGGGTGGCGTGGCACTTTTTCAAGTGCCGACTTATAAGTTGGGGTATCGTTTTACGTTGCTGGAATACCTGGCTTCAGCGGCAACCCGGCGCGAGTTGGAGATGCACGTTTTCCCTCAAAAGCGGGTTTTTGAGTTGATTCGGCAGACCGGTTGTCAGGTGATTGAGGTGTTGGAAGATGGGTGGACCGGGGGGCTGTATGGGGAGATTTCCAATACTTTTCTGGTTCAGAAGGGGCATAAGTAATAAAAACACAAGGGAATTTTGGGGAAAAATTCCCTTGTGTTTGATTTGGTAAATAACCCAAGTTGCTACCTTTAAAAGACGTGCTTACTATTTAAGCTTTTTTGCATGCAAAGGTTTAGTAGAAAGTAGACGGTAGACAGTAGACAGCGGATTTCCAGTCCATTTGAGCCGGTAAGGCGAAGATTTTTGCTGTCTACTGTCTACTTGCTGCTGTCTACTTTTGGACGGCATGCAGCGGATCTTGAATAATGGGCTGGATTTATCGAGGTGGCAACTTGAATTATTTAGCATTTGCTGGAAGCTTTGAATCCGGGCGGGGTGGCACTTTTTCAAGTGCCGACTTATAAGCTGGGTTATGGTGACCTTTCTAATACCTTTTTGGTGCAGAAGAGAGGCTGAGTTGAGGCTGTTTTCGGCATAGTTTCTGTCCTGAAAATAGGGCCAGAAAAAATCTACCGCCGAGGCGCAGAGGACACAGAGAAGAATTTAAAAATCTCCTCTCTTCCCTCTTTGTGATCTCTGCGTGCTCTGCGGTGAAATCTCCGCTCTTTTTCATCCTTCGGGGTGCCGCCCCCGGCCTTGCCGCGTCCCGCAAATGATTTTTTTCCAGTCAGGTACGCCGCGCGGGATGGCGAGAGAAAGTTTTTTGTTTATGTTTTCGCGGGCTTCAGAAAGCCCGCGAAAACATAGGCCTTTTCTAGAGCCGCCCCGGCTTTGTAACGTCCCGCAAATGATCTTTTCCCGGTCAGATACGACGCGCGGGATCGGGAGAGAGTTTTTTTGTTTATGTTTTGGTGCGCCTCAGAAGGCGCACCAAAACATGGGCTTTTCCAGAGCTGCCCCGGATGGAGAGATTTTTTGGGTATGTTTTGGCGGGTCTCAGAAAGCGCACCAAAACATGGGCTTTTCCAGAGCGGCCCGAGCGACGCCGAGAAAAATTTATTTTTCTCGGCGTCGCTCTGCGTTCTCCGTGTCTTTGCCTTAAATCGGATCTTTTCTATACGTGATCGGCGAAATATTCCAGGGCGGTGCGCATAAAGGCTTCGTCGAAGGGACCGGCTGGAGCCGGGGTTTCGAAGATGCGGCCCGGGATGCGGATCTGTTTCAGGTCGAAGCCTTCACGAATTTTGAAGGCGTTTTTGCGGTGCAGGGTGTCGGTGCCCAGGGCGGTGAGATCGTCGGCGGTCCGTTCCATGCCGGCGACGGCCAGCGCTTTGAGCACCAGCGGTTCGGTGTAGACTCCGCGGGCGAAGAGGCAGATCACCAGACTGGTGAGGACCTGTCGCCAGCGTTCCTCTGTCAGCAGTGATTGCGCCACTCCTTCCGGTGTAAGCTTTTCCCCTTTGGCCGCCGCTTTTTGATCCAGACTGTAGCCGGCGCTGTCGAGATGGCTGTGCCGGGCCCCCGTGAGATAGCCCAGATGGCCGGCCGGGCCGGTGTGATAGCCGGGCATTTCGTTGCCGCCGAAGGTGAGGGCGAATTCGGCGCCGCCGTATTGGGCGGCGGCGTAATCTGCGCCCCGGGCCAGCGCCCGATAGAAGTCGTTGGGCTGGCTGACGATCCGTTGAATGGCAGCGATGTAGGGTTCATGGGCGCCGAAAGCCAGTTCCAGTCCGTCGGTCTCGCGGGGGGTGATTACGCCCTTCTGTAACGCTTCGGTGGCCCAGGCCAGGGCAACGCCGGTGCTCATCACGTCGAGCCCCTGGATTTCGGTTTCGTCCATGATCTGGAGCATTCCTGGCACATCGGAGATCCCCAGCAGGCTGCCCGTGGCATAGATCGGTTCGTGGTCGTAGCCGACCAGATTGGTTTTGTAAAAATAGGGGTCGTGGGGATAGGCGGTGCGCAGGGTGGCAAGATGGATACAGGCGACGGGGCAGTGGGCGCAGGCGACCCGGCGGCCCAAATAGTCGGCGGCGATTTTCTCGCCCGAGATCGATTCGGCTCCTTCAAAACGGCCCGCTTGCAGATTGCAGGTGGGCAGGCCTCCGATTTCATTCAAGGGCATGACGTTGATGGGGGTGCCCAGCTCGTGATATTTCTTCATCAGGGGCGAATCGGTGGCGGCTTTGAAAATTTCGTCGTAGACGGTGCGATAGGCTTTGCGATCGGAGACGGGAAGCGCCCTTCGGCCAGAAATGACCAGGGCTTTGAGTTGTTTGCTGCCGAAGACGGCGCCCAGTCCCAGGCGGCCGAAGTGGCGGTAGGTTTCGGCGATGACTCCGGCATAGGTGACTTTCTGCTCGCCGGCGCGGCCGATGCGCAGGATGGTGCGAGTGCCCGATCCGCCTTCCCGGTCCCGCAGGACGGAGCCGACGGTGTAGCTGCTGCGCATGCCCCAGAGGGCGGCGGCGTCGCGGAAGTAGACTGCATCGCCGTCGATGACCAGATAGACCGGCGTGACGCTGGCGCCGCGGATGACGACGGCACCGTAGCCGGCCATGCGCAGGGCGACGGCGCTGCGTCCGCCGGCGTGGCTTTCGCCCAGGTTGCCGGTATGGGGCGATTTGAAGAAAGCGACAGTTTTGGAGGCCAGCGGGAAGAGTCCTACCAGCGGTCCGACGGCGAAGATGATCGGGGCGGCGGGGCTCAGGGGATCGACGCCGGCAGGGCATTCTTCTTCCAGCAAACGGATGCCGACTCCGGTGCCGCCGAGCGCGACGTCGAAAAGGTCGGGCCGTTCGGTTACCCAGGAGCGGCGTTTGCCCAAATCGATGTAGAGCACTCTGACCAGCGGATCACCCTTGAGCATCGTGGACCTCCTTTATCTCTTTAACCGGGGCGGTAATTTCTTCGAGCGCCAGCACTTCGTAAGGGCAGTAAGGGGCGCAGTAGCCGCAATAGACGCAGATTTGGGGCTTGTTCTCTTCGGTATCCCAGAAGACGGAGCCGAAAGGACAGGCTTCGACGCAGTTGCCGCAGGCGATACAGAGTTCGGCTTTGAAGCGCACGCCGCCGCCTTCGCGGGGATAGAGGGCCTCGGTGGGGCAGACCCGGGCGCAGGGAGGATTGGCGCAGGCGCGGCAGACGACGACGACGAAGCCCCGGCGGATGCCGCCGGCGGATTTTACGCCGATGCAGGAGGCGGCCAGACCGCCTTCGCCCATGCGGCGGGCACAGGCAAACATGCAGGACTGGCATCCGACGCAACGATCGACATCAATGACGGAAAGTCGTTTTGCCATAATGATCTCCAGTAGACAGTATAAAGCGGGTTTTTAGCGTCCCGCAAGAAGCTTTTGTTCGGCCCGAAACGACGCGCGGGATAGGGGCGAAAAACTTTTTAGGGGTGTTTTTGCGCGCATTCTTATGCGCGCAAAAACACCAACAAAAAACTCTCTCTGCCTGTCCGGCGCGGCGTTCTTTGCCTGGCCCGGGCCGGTTGCGGGGCGCGAAAACAGTTTTCAATTTATGCGTATGAACAGCGGTAGGTCTCAAGGGTACCGTCGAAAATTACAGAATGGATTCGCAGCGCAGCAGGCAGTAGGCGCTGAGGGCATCGACGATGGTGCCGTCGCGGGCCATTTCCAATGCCCGGGCTTTCGGTAAGGGATGGATTTCGATCTTTTCCCAGAGTTCGGGATCGGCCTGGCTTAATTGCACATCCCAGGCGATGAAGAGGTGCATTTCCATATCCAACAGGCCGATGCCGGGGCGGAAGGTGTTGAGCTGCTGCCAGCGTTCTGAGGTTCCGCCGACTTCCTGGTGAAGTTCACGTTGGGCGGCGCCCAGCCAGTCGTCGCCGATATAGTCATGCGTTCCGCCTGCCGGAAGTTCCCAGAACCAGGCATCGGCGATGTAGCGGTACTGGCGGATCAGGACGATCTCACCGGCGGAGGTCACCGGGAGGATGAAGACGGCCGGTCGTTTTTCTTCGACGTAGGCGAAGGGCTGTTCGTGGCCGTCGGGCCAGCGCAGCAGGTCCTGGCGCACGGAGAAGACGGGATGTTGGAAGGGGTAACGGGTTTCCAGTAATTGCCAGCCGTAGCGTTGAGCATTAGGTTTGTCGTTCATTTCCAGGTCCCTTTTTATATTTTCGCGCGCCCTTCTGGGGCGCGCGAAAATATAAGCAAAGTTATAACGTGATTTCCAGCCGGTCGAAGGGCGGTACGCCGAGGCGGACGGTGTGTTGCAGGGGGTCGATTTCGGCGATGCCGAATTCCTTGCCGTCGGCCAGGATTTTGCTCGGGACACGTCCCAGACCGCGCAGAAGCAGTTCGATGTGATGGTAGGGCGGCTTGTAGGAGCCCTCTTTTTCCCAGATGATTTCCAGATGGGTTTCGGTGTGCTTCAGGATGAAGCGGTTGACGCGGCATTCTCCTTGTTGATAGCCGAAGCCATCGCCGGCGTCTTCATAGAGCCAGGAGACCGATTCTCCCGGGGCGGTGAGCGGATAGACGGCCAGCCGCAGGAATTTGTCGGGGCGCTGCTCGACGCTGGGGCCGATGTCGCCCATGGGGAGCACCGTGCCGGCGCGGACCAGCAGGGGGAGGGTTTCCAGCGGGGCAAAGCATTCAACCCGGCCAGGGCCGGTGAGATGTTCGTGCGTCCAGAAATCAAACCAGTCTCCGGGGGGCAGGGCGACGCTGCGGGTGGTGGCGCCGGCCTCGCAGATCGGTGCGACGAGCAGGGCGTCGCCGCAGAGGAAAGCGTCATCGACTTTCCAGAGGTCCGGGACTTCCGGGGCGGCCCAGCCCAGCGGGCGGGCCAGCGGCCAGCCGCGGGTGGTCATCTGCCAGACGGCGGTGTAGAGATAGGGCAGCAATTCGTACCTCATCTGGATGAAACGGCGGACGATGGTGAGGTAGGGTTCGCCGTAGCTCCAGGGTTCCTGATCGGGGGAGTTGATTTCGGTGTGGGCGCGGAAGAAGGGCAGGAAGGCGCTCATTTGAATCCAGCGGGTGAAGAGTTCGCCGTCGGCGGTGCCGATGAAGCCGCCGGTATCCGGGCCGGTAAAGCTCACGCCTGAGAGGCCCAGGTTGAGGATCATGGCGACGGTGCTGCGCATCGATTCCCAGGTGCTCTGGTTGTCGCCCATCCAGGAGGTGGCGTGGCGTTGCACGCCGGCCCAGCCCGAGCGGGTGATGACGACCGGGCGATGGTCGGGGTCCAGTTTGCGCAGTCCTTCGGTCGAGGCTCGGGCCATTTGCATCCCGTAGAGGTTGTGGCCTTCGCGGTGGTCGCCGCCGCGGCCTTCCAGGCTGTGGTGGACCACGTCGGGCATGGTGGCTTCCCCTTTTTTCGAGGAGAAAACCGCCGGTTCGTTCATATCGTTCCAGTAGCCGGCCAGCCCGTTTTCGACCAGGGGGCGATATTGTTCGCCCCACCAGCTGCGGGCCTGGGGATCGGTGAAGTCGGGGAAGGCGCATTCGCCGGGCCAGACCGGGCCGATGAAGGTTTTGTTGTTGGGTAGCTGGCAGAAGGCTTTGGCGGTCAGGCCGCTGCGGTAGACGGGGTAGTTGGAATCCTGCTTGATGCCGGGGTCGATGATGGCGACCAGTTTGATCCCCTGTTTGCGCAGGTCGGCGATCAGCCCTTTGGGATTGGGGAAGCGTTCCTTATCCCAGGTGAAGACCCGGTAGCCTTCCATATAGTGGATGTCGAGGTGGATGGCGTCGCAGGGAATTTCGTGGGTGCGGAAATCCTCGGCCAGTTTGCGGATGCGGGCTTCGGGGTAATAGGACCAGCGCGACTGTTGATAGCCCAACATCCAGAGGGGCGGCAGGCTGTGGCGGCCGGTCAGTTCGGTGTAGCGTTCCAGAAGCTGCGCCGGGGTGCCGGTCGTTACGTAGTAGCGGAGCAGGCCGCCCTGGAAGGTGTGCACGGCGGCGTCAGGATTGGCGGCACCCAGGTCGAATTCGGCTTTGAAGGGATTTTCGTAGAAGGTGAGGAAGGAGGGTCCGCCGGGGATCAGGCCGATGTAGACCGGGATGTTCATGTGGATCGGTTCGTCACCGGGGGCATAGCCGGAAGGGTCGGTGTTCCAGAGAATGTGGCTGCGGCCGCGTCGTTCCCAGGGGGTGGCTTTTTCGCCGAGGCCGAAGCAATGTTCGTTCTTCTGTAGGGCGGTGGCATGGCGCAGCAGGCCGTTGGATTGGAAGGCGACTTCGCGGTCGGTGCGCAGGCGGCGGCCGGCGCCGTCGTAAAGGGTCAGCAGGGTGGTGTTGCGCTCGATCTCGACGGTCAGGCCGCTGCTTTGCAGGCGGATTGTGCCGGCATCCTCGGTATGGGTCAGTTCGACGGCCTGCCATTCCTCGTCGGTTTTGGCGATGGCGTAGGGCGGCGGGAGTGGGGTGGGGTCGCCGGCCGGCCGGTATTGGACGCGGATCAGGTCGGCGGCGAGGAAGATGATTTCCAGGGTGGCGTTTTCCGTCTCAAAGGAGGCTCCGCGAGGGGTTGGGGACCATTTTTTGAGCGCGCCGGGTCTTTTCCATTCGAGGGGAGTGGTGATGCGGGGTTTGCTCCAGCGGGATTCGCTTTGGGCTTTGCGATAGGAGTAAGCGGCCGCCAGATAGATGTTTTTGAGGGGGACGGCTTTCAGGATACTTTGGATGTTGCGTAACATGGTCGGCATAGTTCCTCCGTTGATTGGGTTGGCAGAGGAATTTTAACACTGATTATTTAAGGCGCCACTGCGCCGGGGGCAGAGTTTTTTTGATTTGAGCGGTTGTTGGTTTGCGTAGATTAGAAATAGTTTTTGCGCCCCGCAACCGGTACTTTCCTGGTAAAAAGCGACGCGCTGGATGGGAAAAAAGAGTTATTTTTTTATTCATTTTTCGGCGGCTTTCTGAAGCCGCCGAAAAATGGGCTTTTTCCAGACCAATCGCACAGGTTGGAGTTTTATGGATTTTTTCTCTGCGCTTTCGGCGTCTTTGCGGTGAAATTTGTCTATAGGGCCTGGTAGGCGGGAAGGTAGATAGGGACGGAGCCGTTGGCGGTGAGTTCCCAGACGGGGAACCAGGCCAGGCCGCAGTAGCGGATTTCCACATCTTGCTGGCGGGGGCGAATGGGGATTTCCCGAACCTGTTCCAGGATGCCATCCCATTTGCGGGCCACGACATCCAGCGCGCCGGCCAGCTCTTTTTCGATCTGTTTCCGTTCGGCGCGGAAGGTTTTGAGCGCCTGCACCGATTCATCGATGTCGGCTTCCAGCTGTTGGACGAGGCGGCGCTGGCGCGAGGCCTGCGAGAAGACGCGACGGGTGCGTCCGGTGACGAATCCCAGCACCGATTCCGCGCCGCTGAAGAATTCTTCCCGTTTGCGTTCGGAGAGTTGATCTTCTTCCCCTTCCATTTCCAGCTCTTCTTTGTGGATCTTGTCGTCGACGCGGACGAGTTGTTTGTCGAAGCGGTCGCGGACGATCTGCTGTTCGGCCTGTTTGCGGCGTTCCATTTCGGCGCGGCAGCGTTCCAGGAAGGCGCGCTTGCCTTCGTCGGGCCGGCTGTAGATGTCGAGGGTGGGGGAGTGCCAGATGGTGAGGTGAGCGCTGCGCAGCAGGTGGGCTTTGAAGGTCTGGTTCCAGCGTTTGTAGGCGGCGGGCTGGCTGAGGCTGCGGGGCAGCGGGGTGTAATCGCCTTCGGGCGGTTGAGAGATCATATCTTCGGTGCGGGCCACGATCAACTGGCCCTGTTCCCAGCCGATGCTCCAGGTTTCTTCGGCTGATTCGAGTTTCCAGGCCTGTTGGGTGGTCAGGGTGACGGCGGCTTTTTCGTGGAAGTAATGGATCACGCCGATGCCCAGCAGGACCGGCTGGAGGAGCATCCGGATTTGCATATTGGCGGGCAGGGGCTGCCCGGTGGTTTCGCGGTGGCGTTGCAGGGCGCGGGCGGCGGTGAAGGTGGGCGGGAAGAAGACCTGCGGGATTTGGGGGTCGACGGCGGTCGGGGCCGGCGGTGCTACCGGGGCCGGGGCCGGCGGAGGCGTGATCGGAGTGGGCGCCGGGGCCTGGACAGTGTAGTTAATGACCGGGGTGGGTTGGGGGATCGGCGTTACGGCGGCGATGGTGGGGGCCGGGCTGGCTGTCGGGAGCGGCATGACGGCGGCCGGCGGGAGGGCGGGGGCGGTCGGCGCGGCGAGCTGGCGCACCTCGGCCGCGGTGAGCGGTCCTCGCAGGTAGGAGAGAGCCCAGCGGCTGCCGAAGAATTGCACGGAGCCGGCGCGGGCGTTGTGCAGCAGGAAGGTGCGGGATTTCAGCCGCCCGAGGGCCTGGGCCATGGTGGTGGAATCGAGGCCGGATTCGGCCAGCACTCCTTCCATCCCTTCCAGGACGCGGGATTTGTCGCGTTCGGTGCGTAAGGCTCCGACGATCCAGGCGCCGATGTTGCCCAGCCCTTTGTAGTCCAGGTCGGCCGGGTTCTGGGTGGCGAGCAGCAGGCCGAGCCCGGCGGCGCGGGCCTGTTTGACCAGCGACATCAACGGGGCTTTGGTGGGGGGATTGGCCGGATAGGGCGGCAGATAGCCGTAGAGTTCATCGAAGTAGAGCAGGGCGCGCAGGGTTTGCGCGCCGGCGCTCTGGCGGACCCAGGCGCGCAGTTCTTCCAGAAAGAGGGTAATGAAGAACTGGCGTTGCTCTTCGGGCAGATGGGCCAAGTAGAAGACGCAGGCGCGGGGGCGGGGCGGGTTGTCGGGCGTGGCCTGAGTCCAGAGGAAGCGGGCGATATCGAGCGGTTCCCCGTCACGCCAGAGGGCGAAGCCGGGGGCGGCGATGAGATTGTTCAGGGTGAGGGCCAGGTCGAAGCGTTCTTTCTGGGGATAGAAGCTTTCCAGATCGAAGACGCCGATCTGTTGCACGGGAGGCTGCTGGACCATGCGGATCAGGGCGGGCAGTTCGAGGGCGCCTTGCTGTTCCCAGGAATAGCGGATGAGGGTGGTGATGAGGATATGTTCGCGGCTGCGCAGCGGGTCGGCATTCACGCCGGCGAGGCCGAGGAGGGCGGAGGCGAGGCCCTGGGCGCGCAGGGCGAGTTCGTCGGGATCGTTCTGCGGCGGGGCGCTGAAGCGGGCCAGCAGGTCCACGGGGCGGCCGCTGCGGGAGCCGGGGGTGTAGAGGGCCAGATCGACGGTCTGGCGGAGGCGGGCGATGTGGTCGGGCGTGAGATCCCATTCGGCCAGGCCGGTGCGGGCGCGGTCGGCCAGTTCGGCGGCGGCCTGTTCGGGGGTCTGGTCCTGGCGACGGGCGGCATCGGCATCAACCCAGGGAAGGAAATCGGCCGGGGCGAGGTCGGGGAAGGTGAGGAGCAGGTTGGCGAGGTCGCCTTTGACGTCGAGCAGCAGGACGGGGAGCCCCTGCCGGAGGATTTCTTCCACGATGACGAGGCCCATGCCGGTTTTTCCGCTGCCGGTCATCCCTAAGAGCAAGGCGTGGGTGGTGAGATGATCGATGGGGTAAAGCAGC
Organism: uncultured Anaerolineales bacterium; assembly: GCA_964501335.1. Taxonomy (GTDB): domain Bacteria; phylum Chloroflexota; class Anaerolineae; order B4-G1; family SLSP01; genus CAZCTC01. The sequence continues at coordinate 168,571 of CAZCTC010000008.1, forward strand.
GGTTCGGGGGTGAGGTGGCCCTGGTCGTCGAGTTTGCGTCCAAGGTAAAGCTGTCCGCGATCGTCCATAAGTTAAGTTCCTCCGGCCTGCGATATTTTATCGGGGTTAATTATACGGCATGTGGGGGGCATTTCAATCTGTGTTTTTAGCGTCCCGCAAAAGGTGTTTTCCCGGTGAAAAACGACGCGCTGGATGGGGGGAGAGAGTTATTTTTTATTCATATTTTGGGCGGCTTCAGAAAGCCGCCCAAAATATGGGCTTTTTTTCAGACTAACCGCCCAGGTCGGTTTTTTCTCTCGCTGGTTTCTTGGGGGCGATGCACGGTTGGGGTTTCTTGACAAAAACAGGGTTTCGGATAAAATAACACTCGTCCAAACGGACAGTAAGCAGCGAGCCGAAGTGGCGGAATTGGCAGACGCGCTACGTTCAGGGCGTAGTGGGGTTTACCCCCATGTGGGTTCAAGTCCCACCTTCGGCACAGGCCCCCGGGAGAAATCTCGGGGGCTTTTTGTTGTTAAAAATCAGCGCGCTGCTTGCACATGCAGCGCGCTGATTTTTTAAAGTTGCTTTGTGGCTCGATCTATAATTATCCTCAGTGCGATGTATAGAAGTATAACGGCAATGCTTACCAGTCCCGTAATAACATATTTCCATACGGTTGGAAGTGTTGTTCGGAAGACCCATGAGTTGATGCCAAATCCCAGGCCGCCCAATCCCCCTCCCAGCGCACTTCCACGCATAGCAATCAGAGCGATGAAGGGGATCATGCTCCAAAACATTTCTAACCCGTTGACCTGTTTTTGGGTCGAATTGGCCATATTAAAACTCCTTATGATTATTGACTTGTTTAATTCAATCTATGGCAGCAATTTACTACTTAATTGCAGTTATGTCAAGGGGTATTTTGTAACTTTTGTTTTTTAGATTTTTTGATTGCGTAGTTACGACGGATTTACATGCCGCCAGCGATTTTGGTGCGGTTCGAAGCGCCGCGGGGTGCTGCGCGAGGGAGAGAATTTATGGGCGTTTTAAATAAAGGCGAGCATTACCATAAATAGGGCCAGGATCAGGGTGGTGAGGGCTCCGGTGATGAGGTATTTCCAGGGGGTGGGGAGTGCGGTTTGGAAGATGCCCATATCGACGATAAAGCCGACGATGCCGAAGATGCCTCCGGTCAGTTCTCCTCCAAAGCCGAGCAACATGATGAGGGGGATCAGGCTCCAGGCGATTTCGAGCAGTCGGGACAGCCTTTTGGGGGATGAGGTCATCGGTAAGCTCCTTATGGTTATTAAAGCAATTTACTCCAGTTTGTTCTTTCTGCCAAGCGATGGAGATTTGAAAAGTTTTTCACCTGTGCGGTTGTTCATCAGCGTGGAGCAAAAACAGTTTTTACGTCCCGCAACAGGTGTTTTCCCGGTAAAAAGCGACGCGCAGGATGGGGGGAGGATGTTTTTTATTCATATTTTCGGCGGCTTCAGAAAGCCGCCGAAAATATGGGCTTTTT
>CAZCTC010000009.1:0-41782 GCA_964501335.1 uncultured Anaerolineales bacterium
CCGGCAGCGCATCTTCGCCACGAATCTCCTGGAAGCGCATTGCGCCTTCACAACCGCAGGGGGGAGGGATTAGGGAGAGGGCCTGCACACCAAAACATAGCCTTTTCCAGATCCCTCTCTGCGATCTCCGCGCCTCTGCGTTATATTCTGTCTGAATGCCTATTTTACCGCAAAAACTCTTCTGCGCTGTGACAGGCCACCCAATGCCCCGGGCGCAATTCGCGCAGCACCGGCGTCTCCTGACCGCACTCCTTCCGCGCCTGCCCGCACCGCTGAAAGAACCGGCAACCGGGCGGCGGATTGATCGGATTGGGAATCTCGCCTTCCGGCATCGGCTGCTTCCGCCGCTGCAACGGATCGGGCACCGGCACTGCCGCCAGCAACGCCTGCGTGTAGGGGTGTAACGGATGGGTGTAAACCTCGGCCAGATCGCCCAGCTCCATCATCATCCCCAGATAGAGAATCCCGATCCGATCGCAGATATATTTCGCCGTGGCCAGATCGTGCGTGATAAAGAGATAAGTCAGATTGAACTCCCGCTTCAGCTGGTTCATCAGATCCAGCAGCAGCGCCCGCACACTCACATCCGCCATCGCAATCGGCTCGTCGGCCAGGATCAGATCCGGCCGGGTCACTAACGCCCGGGCAATCACCGCCCGCTGTCGCTGCCCGCCCGACGTCTGGTGGGGAAACTTAGAGAAAAAATACTCCGCCGGAGAAAGGCCTACCTTTTCCATAATCTCGATGGTGATCTGTCGTTGTTCCTCCAGCGGCTTCTCCGGGAAATGCACCCGCAACCCGTAGCCGATCCCATCGCCCAACGACATCCGGGGATTCAACGAAGCCATCGGATCCTGGTAGATGATCTGCATCCGCCGGCGCAACTTCCGCAGCGCCTCCGGCCCCATCGTCGAAAGATCGGTGCCGTCAAAATGGACCGAACCGCCGGTCGGCGGCTCCATCCCGACCACCAGCCGCCCCGTCGTACTCTTACCGCTGCCGCTCTCGCCGGCCAGCCCCAACACCTCGCCCCGGCGAATGGCAAACGAAACCCCATCCACCGCATGGACAAAATCCTGCTGCCGGCCGAACAACCGGTCCACAAAATTCTGCTGCACCGGATACCACTTCTTCAGATCCCGCACCTCGACCAGGGTCTCCGCGCCGGGCGTCGATTTAACCTTCTGCTCGCTCATGATTGCCCCTTTGTCGTCCCTTGATCCTGATACAGCCAGCAATGCACCAGCTGTCCGCTCTGAGCCGCCGTCAGCTTCGGCTCCTGCATCGCACAGATCGGCAGGGCCCGCGGACAACGGGGATGGAACCGGCACCCCAGCGGGGGATGCGTGAGATTGGGCGGTTCACCCGGCATCTTATAGAGCACCTGGCGTTCATTCAATTTGACGCTGGGCACAGACTGCAACAACCCCTCAGTATAAGGATGCAGCGGCTTCGCAAAGACATCGTAGACCGAACCGATTTCCGCAATCTGCCCGGCATACATCACCGCAATCCGATCCGCCAGCTCGGCCACCAGAGCAATATTGTGCGTAATCATCACAATCGTGACTCCAAACTCATCCCGCAGCTGCCGGAACTGATCCAGCAATTTAGCCTCTACAATCACATCCAGCGAAGTCGTCGCTTCGTCGGCGATAATCAGCTCGGCATTGAGCGCCAACCCCAACCCGATCATGACCCGCTGCCGCATCCCGCCGGAAAGCTGATGCGGATAATCCTTCAGCCGGCGCCGTTGAATGCCCAGCCGTTCCAGCAACCCGGCCACCCGTTCCAGGACCTCGGTGCCCACCCGCTTCTTCTCATGGACCTCGATCGCTTCGATCATATGTTCGTCCACGCGCTGCACCGGATTCAATGACGTCATCGGGTCCTGAAAGATCATGCTGGCCCGCCGACCCCGGTAATCGCGCAGCTGCTCTTCATCATATTTCAGGATATTCTGACCATCGAAGAGGATCTCCCCTTCGATCTTCGCCTGTGGAGGCGCCATCCGCAACAGCGCCTTGCCCAGCGTACTTTTTCCACAACCGCTCTCCCCCACCAATCCGATGATCTCACCGCGATAAATGTCAAAGGAAATGTGATCCGTGGCGCTCAGCAATCCCAGCCGGGTGCGATACGCCAGCGAGAGATCCCGGATCTGCACCAAAGTCTTCTTGTCCTGCGAACCCGTAGAGCTTTCCATCGTTATAACTCCGCCAACCGGGGATTGAGAATTTCCGAAAGGCTCTCCCCCAACATACTGAACGACAGGGTCACCAGCGTCACCATGGCGCCGGGGAAAGTAATCAACCACCAGGCCCGCCGCAGATAATCCTGCCCGCGCGCCAGATCGATCCCCCAATCCGGCGTATCCGGCGGCAGCCCCAATCCCAGGAAGCTCAGACCGGCCTCCGTCAGAATCGCATCCGCCACATTGACCGAGAAGATGATGACCACCGAGGGGATCACATTGGGGAAAATATAATCGCGCAGGATCTGGAAAGGCGTGGCCCCCAGACTGCGGGCCGCATCGACATACAGCTCCTGTTTGACCGCCATCGTCTGGCCCCGAACGATACGGAAATAGGTGGGAATGTAAATCACCGCAATGGCGATGATGATATTCCCGATCCCCGGTCCCAGCACGGAAGCGATCGCGATCGCCAGAATCAGGCTGGGGAAAGCGTAGACGCTGTCCATCAACAACGTCAACACCCGATCCACAGGGCCGCCCACAAAACCACTCAACAGCCCCAACGGCACCCCACAGAGGATCGCCACCAGGGCCGAACTCAACCCAACGATCAAAGCAATCCGGGTCCCCCAGATAATCCGGCTGAACACATCCTGCCCCAGCTGGTTGGTGCCCAACACAAAGCCCTGGCCGGTCGATTGACGCAACGGCCCGACAATCGCCAGTTCCCCATAATGGCCCAGCAACGGTTCCAATTCAGCCGGAGCCGCCACGACGGCATTGATCTGGCCGTCATCCAGCGCCTTCAACGCTTCATCCAACGTTTGATAACGCTGCGGTCGGGGCTGATAGCGCTGGCCGTCCGCCTCCGAGAAACTCGTCACGGCCTCCCGCAGCGCCTGGCTGGCCGAACTGCCGACCACAATCCCGATCCGATGGTCCGTCGTCCCCACATCCCGCAGGGATTGGATATTCGAACCATCGGCAGCCACCAGCACATAATCCGAAGGCGGTTCCCCCGGCGCCAACAGCGAAGGCCCGACCTCCGCCCGCGGATCATAAGGCGCGAAGAACTGCGGAACCACCCCAACGATAATCACAAACAACAACAAAACGGCACTGATGACCACAAACCACCAGTCCCCCCCGTACCACTTGCGCGCCCGCAAAATCCGGCGCACCAGTCCCACCCGATCCAGATCGCGCTGCCACTGAGGTACAGCTTCTACAGTTTTGGTTTCGGTTGTCATGACGGCGCTCTCCCTTTAATAGCGAATCCGCGGATCGACAAAGGCGTAGAGGATATCCACCGCCACACTGATCAATCCCACAGAAAGTGCAAAAACGGCAATCGCAGCCTGGACCGCCGTGTAATCGCGCAGCGCAATGCGTTCCACCAGATATCGCCCCAGGCCCGGCCAGGAGAAAGTCGTCTCCGTCAACACGGCCCCGGCCAACATCAAGGCAAACTGCAACCCGATCAAAGTCAAAATCGGAATGAACGTATTGTGAAGCGCATGGCGATAAACCAGACGGCCCTCGGAAAGTCCCCGGGCCCGTCCCGCGCTGATGAAATCTGTCTGCAACGTCTCGATCATATTCACCCGGGTCAACCGGACAAACGGCCCCAACATAATCAAAGCCAGAGAAAGCGACGGCAGCACCAGATGCGCCAATACCGACTGCAAGGCCGGCCAGTTCTGAGCCACGATGGAATCCAAAATATAGAAATTCGTAGGTGATTTAAAAGTGGTCAACAACATAGCATCCATCCGCCCCGAAAGAGGCAGGATGGGAATTCGCACAGCAAAGACAATCTGAAGGATCAACCCCAGAAAAAAGACCGGAATCGCATAGACAAAGATACTGAACAACCGGATCGCATAATCGGCAAATTTCTTTCGATTTTTGGCCGCATACGCCCCGCTGTAGATTCCCACCAATACCGTCAGAAACATCGAAGGGATCGCCATCTCAATCGTCGCCGGCAATTTCTCAGCCAGCTCATCCATAATCGGGCGCTCCCCCTGCGTCAACGCATTGCCGAAATCCAGCGTCACCATCCGCCAGATAAAATCCACATACTGCACGATCAACGGTCGATTCAGCCCCAACCGTTCCCTAAGGGCATCCGCCTGCTCCGCACTGACCTTGGGCCCCAGCTGAGAACGGATCGGATCTCCGGGCAAAACACGCATGATCAAAAAGACCATCGTTACCAAAATTAAGACCATAGGAATGGTCAACAAAATCCGGGTAATGACAAAATTACGAAATGATGCAGACATACCCTTACTCCCTTATTGGTTCGTTGTTTCACCCGCCGTCGAGAGCCTGCACAACCAGGAACTTTTTATAGCCTCAACCCCACGGCTAACCGCGGCCGGAAATAAAAATCATGTTTTCGGCGGCTTTTTGAAGCCGCCGAAAACATGAATCAAAAACGCCCTTTCCATCCCGCGTGGCGCCACTTACCGATAGCAACTCCCGCCAGGACAAGACCCCCGCGTTCGAGATCCTTCGCCTTAAAACGATGAAAGAAAAACCATGTTTTCGCGGGCTTTCTGAAGCCCGCGAAAACATAAACAAAGATTTCTCTTCCCCATTCCGCGCGTCGCCTCTTACCGGGTAAAAGCCTCCTGCGGGACTTCATCCGAGACCCTGCGCCTGAAAAAATTGTGGGCGCGTAGAACTTCTGGAATCAAGGGCGGCCACATCGGGCCGCCCCTACGAAAAGGCGCTCCGCGGTAGGGGCGCCCCTGTGTGGGCGCCCTAAACCTCTACTGGGCAATATAGGTAGCATTGAAGACCAGATAGCGCAGCGTCGGCGCATTGATCGTCTCAACCGTCAACCCGCTGATACTGCTCAAGCGGGAAGCCTCGACAGGGCCGACGATACGCCAGGCAATATCGATCTCACCCTTCTCCACAGCCTGTCCCATCGTGGTCGCATCGGCAAAATAGCGGATGATGACCTTGGAAATGATGGGCTTATCTGTGCCGAAGTAATTGGGATTGGCTTCCAACACCATCTGCTCGCCGGGGACCAGCGAAACCATGCGGTATGGGCCGATACCGTCGAGTTTTTCAGGGAAGGCCACCACCTCACCGTCGGGGAAGATAGCCGGGCTCGACGGAATAAACGGAGCCGCCGCCGCCAGAGCTGGGAAGAAACCAAAGGAAGCCTTCAAATTATAGACCACCGTCTTCGCATCGGGAGCAGTGACATCCTTGACATAGTTCTGGATCAGACCGGAAACCTGACCTTCCAGGCTGAAGCGTTTCCAGGCGCGGACATAATCCTCGGCGGTGACCGGCGTGCCGTCGGCAAACTTCAGATTGTCCCGCAGAATAAAGGTGTAGGTCATCCCGTCTTCGCTGACCTCAGGGAAATCCACCGCCGCGCCGGGTTCCAGGTCAGAGGTCCCCGCCTTGTAGCGCAGAAGCGGAACGCCGGTATTCTTCAGGATTTCCCAGTCATGGGTAGCATAGGCATCCTGAGCATCCAGGCTGTTCACCGCATCGGTCGTCCCGATGATGATGGTATCTTTGCTGCCCGAAGCCGGCTTGGCGGCGGCATCAAAATTCAAAATATTGTAATTGAATTCAAAGGGGGCACCGATCGCCACACCCTTGACGCCTTCACGATAAATAATAAATTCGGGCTCCCAGAAAAGCGGCAGGGTCGGAACTTCCACCGCATAGAGCTCGCCGATCTGCTTGTACAGCTTTTCGCGTTCCGCCGGATCCGAAGAAGAAGCCGCGGCCAGCAACAGCTTGTCCATTTCCTCGTTACAATAATTCACGCCATTGTCGGGCGACTGCAAGCAGGAAGCGAAGGGCGTCAACCAGTTTTCGGGATCGGCAAAATCTGGGAACCAGCCCAGCATAAAGACCGGCAGCTCGCCCGCGACAAAGCTGTCGACGTACTCGCTCCATTCCTGGCTCTTCAAGGTCACGCGGACCAACCCGGTCTCTTCGATCTGCTCTTTGAGAACCTGCATCACATCGGCCGTGTTGGTACCATAGTGTTCGGGAGGATACCACAACTCAAATTCAAAAGGAGCGTCTTTGGTATATCCCAGCTTGGTCAGGATCTCAATTGCCTTATCCAGATCACGCTGCCCGTAGGCATCCATAAAAGGTTCGGTTGCATAAGGATAGCCTGGAGGAACCATCGAATAAGCCGGAATATTGCGACCTTCAAAAACCCGATCCACCATCGCCTCGCGGTCGATCGCCGCCGCAATGGCCTGCTTCAGTTCGGGGGTCCAAAGAAGTTTTCCTTCGGCAGCAGGGGCCTCGGCAGTGGCCGGAGCCGCTGTGGGCGTGGGCGTTACACAGCCAGTCAATACGAGCCCGACCAGCAAGATCAGGGCCAATACCGTCGACCAAAGGGGCTTGCGTTCCATCGATTCATTCTCCTTCCAAAAACTTTAAAGGATTGGGACCATCACAGAACCAGTGCGGATTGACTTAACCTCACCCCCCTTCCGCTCCCCAAAACTTTCTCGATTATATGGATGCCGCGCGTAATGTCAATTAAAAGGGGTGACATTTTGTAAAACGTGAAACGTGAAACGTGAAACGTAAGGAAAACCGCACAGGTAAAAAACTCTCTGCCCATCCTGCGCGTCGCTTCAAGCCGGGCATAAGCCGGTTGCGGGACGCTAAAAACTGCCCCCCTTGCAAAAAACTTAACACAAAACAGCGCGCCTCCCTGTTCCGGAAGGCGCGCTGTTTAAAAGTTAACCGAAAAAGCGCTACGCTGAAGCCGAAGAAGCCTCGTTGCGGCTTTCCCACCAGGCCAGAATCGGCACCGCCACACACAGCGACGTGAAGGTTTCGCTCAACATACCGACCAGCATCGTCGCAATAAACGGCTTGATGCTTGCGCCGCCGAAGAGCAAAATCGCCACCATGACGAACATGGCATTCAACTGCGTGGCCAGGGAGCGGTGGACCGTTTCCATCACGCTGCGATTGACGATCAGTTCGTAGGGCTCGCCGCGGTGTCGAGGAATATTCTCGCGGATGCGGTCGAAGACCACGATCACATCCTGCACCGAGAAGCCGATAACGGTCAACAGCGCGGTCAGAAAGAGCGAATCCGCTTCCCAACCCATCAAGGTGCCCATCAAAGAGTAAAAGCCCAACGTCACGATCACATTCACCGACATGGCAATGAGCGAAGCCACGCCATAGCGGAAAGCATGCGGAACGCGCCGGAACGAATACCAGATGAACAGCAAAACCGCAAAAGCCGCAAAGGTCACCGCCATACCGGCCGTGCGGGTCACTTCGCCGCCCACCGCAGCATCGACCGAATCAACGCTGCTCTTGGAGCGATCGACGGGGGCGACTTTTTCATTCAAAGCCACCAGAATCCCTTCGATCTGGTCGGCCGTGACCGCTTTGGTGCGGATCTGGAACTCGTAATCCGTGGCCGTCCCCAACCGCTGGATCATCGGCGACTGATCGCCCGTGATCGACACAAAGACATCGTGAATGGCGGCTTCAGTCGGCACCTGATTCCCCGTCGGGGCAAACTGCACCGTGAACATACTGCCACCGACAAAATCAATGCTGATACGCATTAACTGCCCGTTCCGGGCAAGAGAAACTCCCATGGCAACCAGGCTCAGCACCAACAAAGCCCCGGCAATCCCAAAAAACAGACGACGATGTTGAACAAAATTGATCATGGTACGTACCTCTCCTAAATTCCCAACAGCCAGGGTTTCTCTTCGCGGACCTTTTCACCAAAGAGATGGAAAGAAGTCCGGACAAAAGCGCGGGTCACAACCAACGCCGTGAACAGGTTGATGAGCGTACCCAACGCCAGCGTCACCGCAAACCCCTGTACCATGCTGGCCGCAAAAGCATTACCGAAAACGTACAGAACCCCACAGGTCAACAAAGTCGCCAGATTGGAATCCAACACCGACGTCCAGGCCCGGGCGAATCCGGCATCGACAGCCGTACCAAAGGAACGCCCATGCCGCAACTCTTCTTTCATGCGTTCGAAGACCAGAATATTGGCATCAACCGCCATCCCTGCCGAAAGCAAGAACCCGGCAATACCCGGCAAAGTCAACGTAATCGGGAAGAGCTTGTACAGCATCAGGTTCAAGAGGACATACAGTCCCAGCGCCAGATCCGCAGAAACGCCGTTCAAGCGGTAGTAAACCAACATGAACAGGAAAACGATGAGCAGACCGATGGTGCCGGCGCGGATACTCTTGGAAACCGATTCCTGCCCCAACGTCGCACCGACGCTCTTCGAGCTTTCCACGTGCCAGGAAAGGGGCAGCGCACCATAGCGCAGTTTAATCGCCAAAGCATTGGCTTCATCGTGGGTGTAATTTCCGGAAATAGACCCCGTACCATTGGGAATGGCACTGCGGATGGTCGGACAGGAAACGATCTTCTTATCCAAAACCATACAGAGCGGGCGGCCGATATGGCTGGCGGTGTAATTGGCGAAGAAAGTCGCCGCATCCGGTTTCAGTTCAAAGGTAACTTCCCAGCCACCGGTTTCACTGGCGGCCGGCTTGGCTGTCACCAAACTCTCGCCCGTCATTACCGTGCTGTACACTTTGGTGGTGGTCATAGCCAGAGCCGCAGCAATTTCCGAGGGTTCTTTCAATCCGTAAGTCGTGCTGACCGGAGTTCCTTCCAGCAAAATATCGGAAGACTCGATAAACTCCAGCAAACCGGTGCCACGAATGGTATCAACAGCCTGTTTCTCATCGCTGATACCGGGCAATTCCACGATAATCCGATCGCCCCCACGGACCTGCACGATGGGTTCAGTCAACCCCAAAGCATTCACACGTTCTTCAATGATGCTTCGAGAATCGTCGACTTTCTCAGCCGTTACAGTCTGAGTTTCATCAGGAGCCAGCAGCACCTGAATCCCACCCTGGAGGTCCAGACCGAGGTTGAATTTTGAACCGGCCTGAGGATCCGTGCGCCAGAAGAGAAAATCCGACAGATCAGTGCTGAATACAACAACGAAGATGGAAATCAGAGCAAGAAACAGCACACCAAGCAGAGCAGCAGTTGTACGATTATTCATAGACACTCCTAGGGAATTGGCAAGTCGCAAACACGACAGTCCGAGATTATAGCCCCCCCAGACGAAATGTCAACCCACAGATCTTTTAAAATCCCCATAGTTTCGTTGAACCAAGATTGCAACTCCACACTATTCAAATAGATCAAAGATAAAATAAAAGGCGCCTCAAAATAAATTCTTTTTGATCGAGTGGTTTTTAATTTATTCGCGCGGATTGCCCGACACGAATAAATAATATCAGCTCTCTAAAATGAAAGTTTGAGGAGGAAAAAATGGCTACCTATCTGGTTCGACGTTTCATCCAGATGATTTTGGTCGTCCTGTTGTCCACGATGGCAATTTATGCCATCCTCAATCTGGCCCCCGGCGGTCCCTTAAGCGGAAAAAAACTGGTCACCGGCATCAACAATCAGCTCTCCGAAGCCGATATCGCCCGGCTGGAAAATTATCTGGGCATCGATAAACCTATCGTCCTGCGCTATATGGCCTGGATCCTGGGTGACGACTGGCTGGGCGCTGACAGCATGTATCTGGGACTCACGCCCCCTAAAACCGGCCGCTTTTATACCGAATCCGGTTTCGCCTACACCAAAGTCGGCTATCCGATCTGGATTGCCGGTCCCACGACGGCCGATCCTTCCGGCCGGGCTGAAATCGCCCCCACCACCATCTGGGTCAATCCGCGCGGAGCGGTCCCCGAAACTGTCCATGAAGGAAAAATCCTCACGGTCACCCGCGACTCCCTGGTCGTCGATCTGACCGATACCTATAACGATACCCGGATCGTCCCGACCGCCACCACCGAATGGATCATCCCCGACCGCCCGCAACGCCCGACGGAGGGCTTATGGCTCCCCGTCGGCTGGCTTTTCGGCCCTCAGGGATTGCTGGGTGATTACATCCGCTTCCATGGCGACCAGCGCGGCGTCCTTCGCATGGATTGGGGCACCTCCTGGAAAGTCGCCACCGGCCAGAAAGTCTCCGATCTGATCCTTTCCCGACTGGGCAACACCCTCCTGCTGACCCTCACCGCCACCCTCTTTTCCCTGCTCATTGCCATCCCCATCGGGATCTATTCCGCCGTCAAACAATACTCCACCCTCGATTACATCATCACCACCTTCACCTTCTTCGGCACCGCCATGCCCGTTTTCTGGTTCGGCCTGATGATGGTCATGATCTTCAGCATCTGGTTCCAACAGGCCGGCCTCCCCTATCTGCCGGCAGGCTCCCTCTACTCCCTGCGCCCGCCCGATCCCACCAGCCTGCTGGGCTTGCTGCATCTGGCTCCCAAAAGCCTGGGAGATCGCGCCGTCCATCTGCTCATGCCGGCCCTGGTCCTCAGCCTGCTCTACATGGCGACCTGGAGCCGTTTTATGCGCGCCTCCATGCTTGAAGTGCTCCGCCAGGATTACATCCGCACCGCCCGGGCCAAAGGACTCGCCGAGCGCTTCGTCATCATCCGCCATGCCCTGCGCAACGCCCTCATCCCCATCATCACCATCGTCGTCCTGCAAATCCCTGGACTCTTTGGCGGCGCCATCATCACAGAAACCATCTTCTCCTGGACCGGCATGGGACGCCTCTTTCTGGACGCCTTGAGCAGCAGCGATTGGCCGATCGTCATGATCTTCCTGCTCATCGAAGCCGTGCTCGTCGTCATCTCTACCCTGGTCGGCGATGTCCTCTACACCACCGTCGATCCCCGCATCCGCTACGACTGAGCCCAAACCCTCCAAAATACACCCCCCCTGTTTTCGGCGGCTTCAGAAAGCCGCCGAAAACAGGAATAAAATGTGGGACGCTGAAAATGTCCCCCCGGTTAATTGATCTTTTCCCCTGAATATGCTAAACTGAAACCGGAATCTCGAACCGCAACAGACCCGCACAAAATCCAACCCTCACTCCCAACCAGGAGGAACAATGATCCATACATATGAACTCCAGGGGCTCCCCTTAAAAACCGGCGACCTGATTTGCACCACCAACGGACAATCGGGACTGGCAGTTGGAGAATTCTGGCGCCTGATCGGCTATCTGGTGCCTGGAGATGTCGATCACGTCGTCATCTACATCGGGCCCGAAGGGCGCTGTGTGGAATCTGCCGCTTACGGCGTCAATACCTTTGAAATACCGGATCACACCTGGAACGGCCTGGCCATGCTTCCCCAACGCGGCTTTATCGATCAACTCATCGGCATCGCCTACCCCTTCCAAAACCTCAACCTCCCGCCCGAAAAGGAACGCCAGATTCGGGAACGTGTAGGAGAGTACTGCCTCGCCCAGGCCACGGCCCACAAACCCTACAACCTGAACTTTCTGGATTCCGAAACCGAAAACGCTTTTTATTGCAGCCAGCTGGCTTACAAAGCTTACATTCCCGATGGAATTAATTTAAATACTGGCCTGGGATTAGATAATATAGAAGGGACAGAAACGATCATTCTCCCCCAGGAAATCTGGGACGGCTGCGCACACCGCCTGCCGGTTGAAAAACCGACACTCTAGAACAACACCTTTCCTCGCCGCGCTTCATATCAACCCGCCGCCGTTCTTTCTGTCAGGGCCTTGAAGCATTGACAGATAAGAAATAAAGGAGGTCATCTTATGAAACGCACCCTCTTATTTGCCGGGGCACTTCTGGGCAGCACGGCGCTGGTCTGGAAATTTTTTCGTCCCCACCATCCTACCCCCATCCACTCCAAAATTGTCGTCATCACCGGCGCCACTTCAAACATCGGACGCGCCACCGCCCATGCCTTTGCCGCCCGCGGCGCCCGGGTCATCCTGGTCGCCCGCCACGCCCACCTGCTGGCCGAACTACAGTCCGAACTGGCCGAATATGAAAATCCAGCCTGGATCATAGCGGCGGATATCACCTGTGAAGAAGAACTTCAGCTCCTCATCAACCGCATCGTCCAGAAATTCGACAGGATCGACATCCTGATCAACAACGCCTGTTTGACCCAGGGCAGCGTCATCGAAACTCTCTCCTCCGCCGAATTAAAAGAACAGATAGAAATCAACCTTTACGGCTGCATCCACCTGACTCGACTGGTTCTGCCCTTGATGATCCGCCAGGGCACCGGCCATATCGTCACGGTCAGCAGCGCCGTCGCCCTGCAGGCCCCGGCCAGCCATATCGTCTACAATGCCACCCGCCACGCCCTCCTGGAATTCAGCAAAACTCTCCACCACGAAATCGACGGCACCGGCATCCGCATCTCCACCATCCTGCCCGGCTGGCCCCGCCCCCCAACCCATCACCCCACAGATTACGACATCTGGCAAATGATCGGCCAACCTTCTTCTGAAATATTGCGCAACGACCCCCAAATCCCCGCCCGCGCCATCGTCAAAGCCGTTCAATATAACTACCGCCAGATAACCCTGTCACCCTGATCCGGCAGTCGAAATAAAACCCCATGTTTCGGCGGCTTCAAAAAGCCGCCGAAAACATAACTAAAAAATTCTCTCCCCCTGCTTCGCACCGCGCGTCGCTGCTTACCCAACAAAAGCCTCTTGCGGGACATAAAAACCGCCTATTAAGCAGCCCAACAAACAACCACACAGGTAAAAAAAGCCCATGTTTTCGCGGGCTTTCTGAAGCCCGCGAAAACATAACTAAAAAATTCTCTCCCCCTGCTTCGCACCGCGCGTCGCTGCTTACCCAACAAAAGCCTCTTGCGGGACGCTAAAACAAACCTCAATTCCCCGATTGCCATAACTGATTATAATTATCTCGGTTGCGCATAACTCACATCCGCCGGCATCGGCGGAAATAAAAACACAAATCATTCGAGGAACCGATGGGAGAGACTATTTTTCAGGTCGATGCATTTACCAAACAACCCTTTGCCGGCAACCCGGCCGGAATTTGCGTCAGAACAATCCCCTCCCCCGAACGCTGGATGCAAAATGTGGCCCGGGAAATGAATCTTTCCGAAACCGCCTTCCTTTACCCTCAGGAAGAAGGCTTCAACCTGCGCTGGTTCACCCCCGCCGTGGAAGTCGATCTCTGCGGACATGCCACCCTCGCCAGCGCTCATATCCTGTGGGAAGCCGGCTACCTGCGCCCCGATCAACAGGCACGCTTCTATACCCGCAGCGGCATTCTCACCGCCGACCGCCAAGAAGACTGGATCGAGATGAACTTCCCGGCCAAACCCGAACAAACCGCCCTCCCCCATCCGGACCTGACCCGCGCGCTCGGCATTACCCCCCTCTACATCGGCCGCAACCGCTTTGACTACCTCATCGAGGTCGAATCGGAAGAGATCGTCCGCGCCATGCGCCCCGACTTCACCCTCCTCAGCTCGCTGCCCATCCGCGGCGTCATGGTGACCAGTCGCAGCAACAACCCCGAATACGATTTCGTCTCGCGTTTCTTCGCCCCCGGCGTCGGCGTGAACGAAGACCCCGTCACCGGTTCAGCCCATTGCTGCCTCGGTCCCTTCTGGGGCAGCCGGCTCAACAAAACCGAATTCGTTGCCTATCAGGCTTCTCCTCGCGGCGGCGTTCTGCGCGTCCGCCTGGGTGGAGAGCGCGTCTACCTGGCCGGCCAGGCAATCACGGTCTTCCGCGGCGATCTCTACTCTTCGCCCGACGCAGCCTGATCCTTACCAGAAAAAAATTACGGGGCGCCGGTTTCAAAACCGGCGCCCCGTAATTTTTCACAACAAAAATTAATTATTACCCGATCCGCTCAAAACGTGCCGCCGGCGCCCCACAAACCGGACACTTCTCCGGAGCTACGCGCTCAGCCGTATAACCACACACTGGACAAATCCAGTAATCGAAAGCGTCCGTTTCTTTCCCCAGAGTCTCCAAAGCCTTCGTGTACAGATCCTCGTGGATCTTTTCCACTTCCCAGGCATACCGGAAACTGGTCATCGCGCGGGGCGCATTCTCCGCCTCGGCATCCTTCATAAACTGCGGATACATCGTGACTGCTTCGTAATTCTCACCCGCAATCGCAACCTTCAGGTTTTCTTCCGTCGATTTGACCTGTTGCAGCGCGCGGAAATGGTTCAGCGCATGGACCGTCTCCGCCGCGGCGGCCGCCCGGAACAGTTTGGCTACCTGAGGATGACCCTCCTCATCCGCCTGGCGCGCAAAAGCGGTATACTTGCGATTAGCCTGCGACTCTCCGGCAAAAGCGGCCCACAGATCTTGAATCGTTTTTTCTTCCATGAAAAGCCTCCTATGTGAATTTGAGAGATGGTTACTTTAACGGAAAAAGGGTCACCGGCCGTCGTACCTCTGGCCGCCTCCCAGTATATCACAAAAACGTCAACTTAATAACTTATACCCCTTCGCTTAAATTCCTCCCCCGCATCAGAAATTTTCAACCTGTGCGGTCAGCCCGAAAAAGCGGGAGAAAAAAGTTATTTTTTCATTTTTTCGGCGGCTTCGGAAAGCCGCCGAAAAAATATGATTTTTCCAGAACCACGCAGTCATGCTTCCACTCTTCCATTCTTCCCGGCATTGACATCCTCTCCCCCAAAGGTATAATCGGCCGGGGCTCAAAGAACAGGCCTGACTTTCAAAAAATAATAGGAGCTTTATGACGCTCACCGCACTTATGCCGAAAAACGTCCGCGGCTGGGTTCAAACCAACCGCAAAGACATCACCCGTTTCCTTAAATTCGCCGTCGTCGGTGCCCTGGGTGCCCTCGTCGATTTCGGCGTCTTCAATCTTATCAGCCTGCTCTTTGACATGGACACCCTCCCGGCCAACGTCATCTCCTTCACCACGGCCGTCTGCAGCAACTTTATCTGGAACCGCTACTGGACCTATCCCGACTCCCGCGCCAAACCCCTGGGACGGCAACTCATCCAGTTCTTCGCCGTCAACCTTGTCGGCCTGGGTATCAACACCACGATCGTCCTGCTGTTGAAATCTCCCATGACCGGCCTGCTGGTCGCCGTCTCCCCCGCTCTGGGATTGAGTTTTGTCGCCGCCACACAGGAACAGATCGGCAAAAACATGGCCAAGGTGGTCGCCACCGGTGTTGTGATGTTCTGGAATTTCTTCATCAACCGCATCTGGACCTATAACGACGTTAAATAAACCATCATGTCCACCGCCGCCCTGCGCATCGCCATTGACTATACAGCAGCAGCCCGCCAGGGCGGCGGGATCGGACGTTATGCCCGGGAACTGATCACAGCCATCCTGACCGCCCCTTCCCCTCATACCTACACCTTAATGGCTGCCGCTGCCGGCCTCGGCGACCGCTGGACGCAGGAACGGTCCCGCCTTCAGGCCGCCGCCTCCGCCGCCGATCGGCTGAGATTCCGCACCCTCCCCCTCACCGACGACTGGATGGCCCGCCTCTGGCAAAGACTGCGACTCCCCCTTCCCGCCGAATGGATCACCGGAGCCGCCGACATCTTCTACTCCCCCGACTTCGTCCTGCCGCCGCTCGGCCGCCGCACCCGGGCCCTGCTCACCGTCCACGATCTCTCTTTCCTGCGCCACCCCGAAACCTTCCCCCCCGCCCTGCGCAACTATCTGGAAGGCGCCGTCCCGCGCAGCGTCGTCCGCGCCGATGTGATCCTGGCCGACTCCGCCGCCACCCGCCGCGACCTGATCGAACTGCTCCAGGTAGCGCCGGAAAAAGTCGAAGTATTGCTCAGCGGCGTCTCGCCGCGCTTCTCTCCGCAGGCCGATCCCGACGAACGCGCCCGCCTGCAACAACGTTACCACATCGGTCACCGGCCCTACATCCTCTCCGTCGGCACCATCCAGCCCCGCAAAAACTACATCCGCCTGATGGAAGCCTTGGACCCGCTGGCCGCCGCCCGCCCGCTCGACCTGATCATCATCGGGCAACCGGCCTGGCTCGCCGAACCGATCCTGGAAGCCGCCGCCGCCCGCCCCTACGTCCATCTACCCGGCTTCACTGCCGACGCCGACCTGCCCGCCCTCTACCGTCAGGCAGAACTCTTCGCTTTCCCCAGCCTCTACGAGGGCTTCGGCCTGCCGCCCCTCGAAGCGATGGCCTGCGGCACGCCCGTCGTCGCCTCCTCGGTCTCCAGCGTTCCCGAAGTCGTCGGAGAAGCCGGCCTCAGCGTCGATCCGACCGACGTCCCGGCCTGGACCGCAGCAATCGCCCGCCTCCTGGATGACTCCGATCTGCGCGCCGATCTCCGCAACCGCGGCCTCGCCCGCGCCGCTGAATTCACCTGGGCCCGCGCCGCCGCCCGCTGGCTGGATATTATTTACACGGAGAACACAACATGCGCATTGCCATTGTGACGGGGGAATACGCCCCGTTGGAAGGCGGCGTCGGAGACTTCACCCGCGAACTCAGCCGCGCCCTCGCCACCGCCGGCCATGAACTGCACATCCTCACCAACACCGGCGATCCGCCCGGTTCGACCACCGAAGGCGCCCTGACCATCCATCGCCTCATTCCCGACTGGGGATGGAAAGCCCCTTCCCGCGTCGTCTCCTGGATACGCGAAATCAAACCGGATGCCGTCAACCTCCAATATCAGGCCGCCATCTACGAAATGGGCGCCCCCATGCCCCTCTTCACCCGCCGCATGCAGGGCCGCCTTTCCGCTCCCATCGTCACCACCTTCCACGACCTCCTGCCGCCCTACCTCTTCCCCAAAGCCGGCCCGCTGCGCCACTGGGTGGTCCGCCAGCTCGCCCGCTACAGCCGCGGCGTCATCGTGACCAACGAAGCCGACTATACCGCGATCACAGAGGCCCTGCCGCCCAAACAGCCGCCCGTCCGCCTGATCGCCATCGGCAGCAATATTCCTGATCAACCGCCGGCCGGCTATGACCGCCTCGCCTGGCGCGCCCACCACGGCCTCGGCCCTCACGACCTGTTGATCGGTTACTTCGGCTTCCTCAATCGCAACAAAGGGGTCGAAACGCTGCTCGAAGCCCTGGCCCGACTTGTCGCCGCCGGCCGCCCGGCCCACCTGATCTTCATCGGCGGCCGCACCGGCTCCAGCGACAGCACCAATGCCCGCTACGCCGAAGAGATCGACGCCCTCGCCGACCGCCTCGGCCTGACCGAACGCATTCACCGCACCGGCTACGCCGAACCGGCGGAAATCTCCGCCGCCCTGCTCGCCACCGATCTCTGCGCCCTGCCCTATCGCAACGGCGCCAACCTGCGCCATGGAACCCTGCATGCCTGCCTGGCCCACGGCCGACCCATCGTCACCACCACCCCTCAGACGCCCACGCCTGAGCTGAAATCCGGCGAAAACATCCTGCTCGTCCCCCCTGACGATCCCTCGGCCCTGGCCCAGGCCATCCGTCAGCTGGAATCCGATCCCGCCCTGGCCGCTCGCCTGGGACAAAACGCCGCCCTCCTCTCCCGGGAATTCTCCTGGGAAGGGATCGCCGCCCGCACGGCGGAATTCTTCCGCTTCCTGATCGAGCGCCAGAAATGAAGTTCCCGTTGCGCCTGCCTGCCCGCCGCTCCCTGGCGATCCCTTTGGTGCTCGCCGGCGCCGCCGCCCTCTTCTTCTGGCCGATCTGGCTGGCCAATTACACCTACCCCAAAGGCGGCGGGGATCTCTGGGGGCAGATCTATCCGGTCTGGTCTTACGTCAGCCAATGGCTGCGCCGGGGCGTCTTCCCCATCTGGGATACCAACATCATGGGCGGCGACCCCATCCTGGGCGAGGCCCAATACGGCCTCTTCCATCCGCTCAACTGGCCGCTCTTCCTCTTCTCCCCGATCCCGCAGGCCTTGATCGCCCTCCGCAGCGCCGCGGCGCTCTGGCTGGCCGGCCTCGGCATGGCGGTCTATTTACGCCGCTCGCCGGTCTGGCGCCTCAGCCGTTCGGCCGCCCTCATCGGCGCCCTGGCCTACATGTTCGCCGATCCCTTCATCGCCCACCTCGGCCATCCCCAGTTCAACGACGCCCTGGCCTGGCTCCCCTGGACTCTCTGGGGCGTGGACGCCGCTGCCCGCAGCCGCCGGGGCATCCCCTGGGCCGGCCTCGGCCTCGCCCTCATCTTGCTGGCCGGCCACGGACAGGCTTCGCTCTACAGCGCCCTCGCCGTCGGAGCCTATTCCCTCTGGCAGATTTTCGAAGGCGGCCGTGAAAAAGCTCCCCACCGGCTGGGACGTTTGATCCTGGTCGCCCTCCTGGCCGCCGCTATCGCCGCCCCCGCCCTGCTGCCCGGCCTGGAACGCCTCCCCTATTCCGACCGCGCTGCCGTCGCCGAAGAGGCCCGCTACGGCTATGAATTTCCCATCCATATGTTGATCGACTTCCTCAGCCCCAACTACCACGGCCGCGGCGTCGATCGCTTCTGGCCCTCCTGGGATCGGGTGGAAAGCGGCTACGCCGGCGCCGTCACGCTCTATCTGGCCGGCCTCGGACTGCTCAGCCAGCTCCGCAAACGCCGCACCTGGTTCCTTATTGGATTGGGAACGCTCACCCTGCTCTTTTCACTGGGCTACCACGGACCACTCTACCCGCTCCTCGCCCGGTTGCCCCTCTTTGCCGATTCCTGGAAAACCTCGCGCGTCATCTTCCTGCTCTCCTGGGTTCTGGCCGTCGGCGCCGCCCTCGGGCTGGAAACGCTGCAACACGCGGCCCGTCGCCGCGGCATCCACGCCTGGGCGATCGGCCTGGCGCTCTTCGGCCTGGGCCTCGCCCTCATGGCTCCCACCCTGGCCGCCCCGGTTCCCGCCGGAACGCCGCAGGAACTGGCCCTGCAAGGATTGCGCTTCGCCGCCCTCCTCGCCGGTTTGACCGCCCTGGCGGGCCTGCCCTTCATCTCCATTCGCAAAGCCGCCCGGGCCGCCCTTCCGCTGCTCCTGCTGGTCGAACTGGTCGCCCTCGGCGCCCGCGTCGAGGCCAAACCGCGTTCCACCGCCCCCAACCCTCACAACGCCGCCCTCGCCTTCCTTAAATCCGATACCGGCTGGTTCCGCGTCGATGTCGATGCCGCCGCCCGCGGCCTCTGGTCCCCCGCCGGCCTGCTCGCCGACGGCTTCGAGGTCCCGCAAGGCAACGGCAATCCCATGGAAATCGCCGCTTATAACCGCTTCTACTGGGGCATCCCCCACAAAGGCGCCCCGGCCTATCGCCTGCTGGGCGCCAAGTACATCATCGTTCCCAAAGATGCCCTGCCCGGCGGCGAAGGAATCTGGCCGGCCTTCACGAACGATCCCCTGATCGATATCCATCTCAACACCCACAGCCTCAACCGGATCTGGTTTGTCTATCGCACTATCCCGGTCACCGATCTCGGCAAAGCCGGAGAAGTGATCTTTAAGGAAGACTTCGCCCCAGATCAGGTAGCCACCGTCGAAAACGGCCCCGAACTCAACGGCTCCGGCCAACCGATCATCGACGGCCTGGACTACACCCCCAACCGGATCGTCGTCGATGTCCGCACCGATGCACCGGCCCTGCTGGTCATCTCGGACATCCTCTACCCCGGCTGGACCGCCCGGCTGGACGGAGTCTCGACGCCTATCTACCGCACCGACGGCATCTATCGCGGCGTCGTCATCCCGGCCGGTTCCCATCATCTGGAAATGAATTTCTTCCCGGTCTCCCTTCGTTGGGGGCTGGGATTGCTGAGCTGCGCCGGACTGGTTTTTATCTATATTTTCGCGCGCCGCCTTCGGCGCGCGAAAATATAGATAAACTCTCACCTGTGCGGTTAGCCTGGAAAACGCGGGAGAAAAAAGCCTATGTTTTGGCGCGCTTCAGAAAGCGCGCCAAAACATAAACAAAAAAACTCTCTTCCTGCGTAGCATCCCGCGCGTCGCGTCTTACGGGAAAAATGCCATTTGCGGGCTGTACAAAAGCAAAATCTTCAGTCGCCTGATATAAGGCAGGGAGATAGTGGATAATAAACATGAAAACAAAATGGCCGCGAATTAACCTGCAAAGCCGGGGGTGGGGCTGGATCGCCGCCATCCTCGTCGGCCTCTTCGCTTACACCATCCGCATCTACCAGCTGGGCGCTTCCGAACTCAGCTTCGACGAAATCGCCACCAACTTCGTCATCCACCGCCCTTTCTGGGAAATCATTCCCTACATTATGAATGCGGCCCGCGAGCATCCGCCCCTCTACTTCCTCGCCATGAACCTCTGGACCACCGCCGCCGGCAACAGCGAATTCGCCATCCGTTACTTCTCCGTCCTGGCCGGCCTGCTCACGATTCCCTTGAGCTACCGCCTGGGACGACAAATGCTGGGCCGGGCCGCCGGCATCTGGACCGCGTTGCTCATGACGGTCGCCCCGCTGGGACTGGCCCTCGCCCAATTCGGCCGGATGTACACCCTCGTCCTCCTCATCTCGCTGCTCACGCTGGAAGCCTGGTGGCGCTGGCTCCACCGCCCCACCCGCCGCAACCAGATCATTTTCACCCTCCTGGCCTTCCTCGGCCCTCTGGTTCACTATTACCTCGGGCTGCTCTGGGCCGCCGAAGCCGCCCTCATGCTCCTGGCGCCTCGCGCCACCCGGGCCATCCGTCGCCCCTGGCTCATCACCGTCGGACTCTCCGCCGCAGCCCTGGGCGGTTTCATCCTCCTCTCCCCGGGAATCTATGCCATGATGCAGGAGACCGGCAGCCGCTTCCCCTATTACGGCAGCCTGCGCCTCGAAGAATTCCGCATCCTGCTGCTCGATCTCTACCTCAACTGGCACTATCCCACCCTCCTGCCGCCGGCCTTGATCGCCCTGGGCCTGACCGTCGGCGGCTGGATCGTGGCCCAACGCCGCCAGGCCCCGGCCGGACTGCTGCTGGCACTCTGGGCCCTGATCCCGGTCGCCCTCAGTTATTTCGTCCCTGAAACCATGGCGCCGCGCTACTTCACTCCCATCCTGCCCGCCCTCATCCTGGGATTGGCCGCCGCCGTCGCCGCCTGCCGCCCGCAGCTCCTCCGCCTCGGACTGGGACTGCTGGTCCTCGGCGAAGCCGTCTACCACTGGGATCACGTCTACCTGGCTCCCACCCGTCGGTTCAGCGAACAGGTGACCTTCCTCAATGCCACCGCCTGCCCCGGCGACGGCATCCTGATGAACGGGCCCTGGCCCTATCTCTTCTTCAGCTACTACCAGCTCACGGAAGAACTGCCCATCCTGCTGGTCCCTTCCGTCGCTCCCCCGGGCTTTAATCCCGAGGAAGATCTGCCCAGGCTGGAAAACTTCGCCGCCCAACATCACAACCTCTGGACCTTCTACGGCGCCGTTGAACCGGCCGATCCCCACTATCAGGCCAGCCGCTGGCTGGCAGAAAACAGTTACCAGACCTATCGCTATCACGATCTGGTCCTTTACCAGACCGGACCGGCCCCCGTCAATAAGCTCACTCCCGATATCGCCTTCGGCAACCTCCAGCTCCAGAAAGCCTACATCGACCATGCCGCAGCTGCCGTGGGCGGCTCCTTCTACCTCGATTTCTATTGGGGCGGCCGGCCGCTGGACCGTGAAGACCTCTTCAGCCTGGCCCTGATCGACAGCCAGGGCCGGCCCTGGGGCGAGATCGAATCCCGCTTCGGCCCGGCCTATCTGGAAGAAAACGTCACCCTCCCTACCCCCTGGATCGAACGACGCGCCTATCGGGTTCAACCCGGCATCCCTCCCGGTCAATACACTCTGGGCCTGAAAATCAACAGCCCCAAAGCCGCCGCCCCTTCCAAAACGGTCGGGGATGGCTGGTTCCCGCTGCTCACCGTCACCATAACGTCGGCAGATCCGCCGGCAACGGCCTGCCCACAATCCCAGACGCCTTACATGCCGGCCTCAGCCGCGCTCAACCTCACCTTCACGGCATCAGATGCAGCCTCCCAGGTAAAATTGCTGGGACTGGCCCCGGCGACGACAAAATTCACCCACGGCTATCCCCTTAAAATGGATCTCTGGTGGCAGGCCGGCGAAAAGGTCGCCGGAGCACAGGTCCAGGCCCGATTGGTCGGCCGCGGGACCAGCGCCGGCGCGGTCATTCCCCTGGGCCCCGACTTCTACCCCACCGCCGCCTGGGCTCCGGGTATCGTCGTCTCTCAAAAACTGGAATGGATGCTGCCCGACGATCTCCCCGGCGGAGAATATCACATCCAGATCCAGGTCACCGATGCCGCCGGCCTGCCCTGGACCGCCTCCGGCACCCGCCAGGGACTCAGCCTCCTGGAACAATTAGCCCGCCGCCCCGTTTCCATGCAGGGCGAATGGGCCGATGTCGCCGTCGTCCAGATCGAAGAGCGCGCCCGGGCCTACGCCCCGCCCCTCTTCATCACCAGCCGCGACGTTCAGCTCGGCGACATGCTGCGACTGCGCGGCTACCAGCTCAGCGCTGCCCGGGCCCATCCCGGGGAATCGCTCCAGCTCACCGTTTACTGGCAGGCGCTGCGCCGCACCGACCGGACCTACGCCGTCTTCAACCATCTGCGACGACGCCGCGACAACGATCAGGAACTGGTCTGGCAGCAAGATTCCTGGCCCCAGGCCGGCATCTACACCACGCAGCACTGGCTGCCGGGCGAAGTCGTCGCCGAAAGCTACACCATCACCATCCCCGAAGACGCCGCCCCCGGCACCCTGATCCTGAACACCGGCGTCTACGACCAGCAGACCGGCGAACGGCTCCCCGCCGTCCCGGCCTCCGGCCAGCGCTACATCAACGATATCATCCCGCTGCTCACCCTGGAGGTAGTGCCATGAAATCTTCTCACCGCCGGATTTTGCTCCTGGCATTGCTGTTACTCTATTTTTCACAGGGGATGGCCCAGATCCGCCACGCCTCGATCACCTTCGATGAAGCCCTGCACCTGGGCGTCGGCTATGTCACCCTGCGCACCGGCGACTTCCGGCTGCAACCGCTGCACATCCACCCGCCGCTCGCCAATGAACTCGCCGCTGCCCCGTTGCTGCTCCAGGACGACCTTCCCGATCCCCGCACCCTCGACGGCTGGGAACAACCGAGCATCTCCGCGGTAATCCATGAACTGATCTGGGAATATCCCCATCCGGCCCGCCTGGCCCTCGCCGGCCGCCTGCCGATCCTCTGGATGGGAATGCTGCTCGCCGCCCTGATCTATCGCTGGGCTCGCGAGCGCGGCGGCCCGGTTGTCGGACTGCTGGCCCTGGCCCTCGTCGCCGTCGATCCCAACCTCATCGCCCACGGCACGCTGATCACCACCGACATGGGCGCCACCCTTGCCTCCATGGCCACCCTCTACGCCCTGGACCGCACCTGCCGCCGCCCCTCCTGGGGCGGGTTGGTCGCCACCGGGTTGCTCTTAGGCCTCGCCCAGTTGACCAAAGTCTCCGGCCTGGCCCTGATCCCCATCGTCGGCCTGATCCTGTTGATCCGCCTGATCCCCCACAAAGCCTATCGCCCCTGGCCCCGGCTCATCGGCGCCCTGGCCCTGCCCTTCCTCGTCACCGCCGGCGTCATCTGGGCCGGCTACAACTTCCAGCTCACCGCCGTCCCGCCGCTGCCCATTCCCATCCCGGCCGGGACCCATCTACAGATCTATCAGGCGCTACAGGAACATTACCAGTTCGGCCATCCCTCCTTCCTGCTGGGTCGCCTCAGCGATCACGGCTGGCTGGAATATTTCCCGCTCGCCTTCCTGATAAAAACGCCGCTCCCGGCGCTTCTGCTCTGGGGCACGGCCGCCGCGATCGGACTCACCCAGGCCGTCCGGAAACTCTTTTCCCGCTCCCACCTCATCCAAACGGCACTGGAATGGGCGGGCACCCCCTTGCTGGTCTTCCCCATCGCCTACGCCGCCTCCAGCCTTCTCAGCACCGTCAACATCGGCTACCGCCACCTGCTCCCCCTGCTGCCCGTCTTCTACATCGCCGCCGCCCCAGGAATTTCTCTTTTATTTTTTTCGTGCGCCGGGACGGCGCACGAAAAAAATAAACTTTTTCTAAGCCGTAAAGTGTTACTGATTGGTTTATGGCTGTGGATGGCAGTGGGGACGCTGCGCACAGCGCCCTACCCGATGACCTTCTTCAACGAAACCGTCGGCGGCCCTTCGCAGGGCTATAAGGCGCTGGTGGATTCCAACCTGGACTGGGGACAAAATCTATGGGATTTGAAAACGTGGCTGAACGACCACGGGGAAACGCGGATCTACTACGCCCATTACAGCCCGGCCGACCCGGCCATGTACGGCATCACCGTCGATTACCTGCCGCCCTCGCCCAATGCCGGCCCCTTCAAACCATGGGCCCCCGCACCGGGCCTCTACGCCATCGGCGCAACCGTCCTGCAAGGACCCTACGCCCCCGATGAAAACACCTTCGCCTGGTTCCGCAACCAGGAACCCATCGCCCGGCTGGGAAACGCCCTCTTCATCTACCGCGTCGAGCCGCAACCCGAACTGCAATGGGCCGCCCGCTGCACCACAGAACAACCCCTGCGGGCCACCCTGCTCATCACCGAAATGGTGGGAAATCCCGCCATGCGGATTCTGACCCCCAACTGCGCACGCGGCTGGGTCTATCCCGCCGAAACGACCGGGCCAGGACTCTACTTCGGCACCCCGGACTCGCTCACCCCGCCGGGGGGAAAACTGGAATTCACCCTGCGCTCCGGCCAGGGATGGGAATGGCCGGTCTACCGCGTCACCCGTCCTGAACTGCCCATCGACCCCGGCATCGCCGTCGAAGGCCCCTTGAACTACCGCGGGGCCCTGCTCAACCCACCGCAATCCGGAGATCATTTCTGGGCCTACTGGGAAGTACGGACCTCCCAACTGCGGCCGCTCTCCCTCATGGCCCACGCCATCGACCCGGCCGGCACGCCGCCGCTCGTCGATGACGGACTCTGCCTGCCGATCGATCAATGGCAAAGCGGCGATCTATTGATCCAGCGCCATCGCTTCAACGGCGGAACGGCCCCGACCGGCTATCAGATCCTCACCGGCGGTTACTGGCTGGACACGGTCGAACGCTGGCCCATCCGCTACCCCGACGGCCGCACCGCCGACGCCATCCAGATCGCGCCGTAAAAGAGAGCCGGATTTCAACGCAGAGAGAGATAAATTATTTTCGACCTGTGGGGTTGTTTATGAGAGTGGATTAAAAACAGTTTTTGCGCCCCGCAACAGGTGTTTTCCTGGTAAAAAGCGACGCGCTGGATGAGGAAAGAGAGGTTTTTTATTTATATTTTCGGCGGCTTCAGAAAGCCGCCGAAAATATGTTTTTTTCCAGACTAACCGCACAGGCCGATTATTTTTCTCTAACTCTGCGTCTCTGCTTCTTTGCGACTCTGCGTTAAAAATCCCGGCTATTTTCAATGCAGCCCCCCAAAAAATCTACGGTTCTTTGATCTCCCAACCAGCAGCGCCGCTCACCGCCACAAACGTCCGATGGGCAGGCCACATCGCGCGATCGATCGTATAGACCGTGCAAAAATCCGCCGTCGAACAATTCCAGTTATAAAGCTCATAACCCCGATTCCAGAGCGCCTCGACCAGTGAACGCGTCTGCGCAACCGGTCCCGTTGTCGGGAACCCACCCTTCAGAGTCGCCTCAACCAGCTCCAAAGAACTTTCGGCCCTGGACAGATTCCCATCATCGAGAGCATTTCGCGTCGTCAGCAACAACAACTCCAGCGTCACAGCTTCAGGAGAATGGGGCCGACGCACAAAATCCGCCGTATTCCCCTGCTGTTCCCCAGACTTGGGATCGAACAAAACCCCCTCCAAAAAGTGGGCCGAAAGATCGTACCGGCGCTGATAGTCACGCATCGTATCCATATAACGGAATTGCAGCTCAAGAGCGGTAACATCCTCAGATCCCACATCCATAGATTCCAGCCATTCGCGCCATTGCAACTCAAAATCCGCCAGCGACTCAAAACCCACCGCTTTCAACCCGGCTTCCAGCTTCTCATTCTCATCGCCCGTCGCCGTCGCTGAAGTCTGGCAGACCTGCCTGACCCCTTCCCAACCGGCTCCGGAATCAGCCACATAAGCCAGCAGCGCCGCCGCTTCCTGATAACTGATCTCATGTTGATGGGAATAAAAATCCTGGTTCAATTCCGCCAGCGGAATAAACCGTCCCGCTTGCAAAATGGCCGCCACATTGCGATCCACCGACTCCCGACGATAATGCCCCCCTCCCAGGTAAACGGCCAACCCTTCCCGAACCAACGCCGGAGCCCCATCGCATGTAATCGCCCCATCCAGCCGATGAATCAGCTCATGCAACAACAACATCCGCAGATCGGAAGGGAAATAAGACCGATCGACATAACTGATGGCAATCCAACCCTCAGAAGCATAGCCCCCCTGGCCGAAAACCCGATCGAGCAAATAGACATCCACCGGCTCCGTCGAAGGCGCCAGTTTAGCCGAGGCTTCCTGGTAAACCGCCTCAACCGCCTCCACCAGGGCCGGTAAATCTCGCTCCGCCGCCGAACCGGTCAGATAATGCAAATTGAGCCGGCTCGGCGTCGTCGTAGACATCCACCGCGTCCCCGGTTCGGGGGGAAACAAAGCCGTGGGATCTTCAAGCTTAACCGTAAAAACGTGCCGGTTGTCGTCCGGATTCAAATCGGACACTCCCGCCGGCAAAACCAGGGAGACCGTCAGCAATTGCGTACCCGACAATCCGGCTGTATGCCAGGCCCAATAGAAGCGAGCCCGGGCCGCATTGTCCAATCCCTGCGGAACCACCTGAGTTGTCAACGACCCGCCATTGGGCAACTCCACCGTCACGGTGACCGTCTCCGTCAAATCTTCAGGCAAACGCGGAATCACATCAATGCTGGCCACATCTCCGGCCGCCAACGGTTGGGGGAAAAAACGGATCGCCGAAACACTCAAACCGGGACCGGAGTCGGCACCCGGAGTCAACGTCGCGGTCGCCGTCGCCGACACAACTTCAACACCAGGCGTCACGGTAGGAGTCAGAGAGGATGGATAGGCAGTTCCGCCCCGACACCCGGTCACCATCCACAATACGCAAAAACCCAATACCCCGGCGAATTGTTTTACCTTCATGACGTTCACGCCTCCCTATTCAAATGACACAAGCCTTCCGCGTCGGCTCCACCAAGTATACCATGGAGGTAATACCCGATCTAAAACGTGAAACGCAATAAAAAAGCCCCTGTTTTCGGCGGCTTCAGAAAGCCGCCGAAAACAGGAATAAAATAACTCTCTCCCCCTATCCCGCGCGTCGTACCTGACCGCAAAAGAACCCTTTGCGGGACGCTAAAAACAGGCCGCACAGAAATATATGAAAATGGCGATCGCGCGCCCTGAATCAGGGCGCGCGATCGCCTGTTTATATAACCTGCTAAAAAATTCGGTTTACAGAGCGTGTTCCAGCTGACGGACTTCCACCGGGATCGGCATCGGGATCGCCACCTGCGGAACCCGCTTGGCGGCAGCCACCCAATCGCTCAACTGAGACATAGCACTGTCCAGTTCAACCGCAGCCAGCTGTTCCTGAGCCTGAAATTGTTCCTGAGCGACGCCGGCATCGGTAGCCTGATTCAAAAGGCCTTCGACTTTTTCCACATCGGCCATCGTGCTATGCTTGCCGTTCGCGACCAGCATTTCCAACAGTTCAGGGTTTTCCCGCAGCCGGGCATAAAAATTGCGGGCCTGAGCCATCCAACCGGAGAAGGTCTGGCGATTCAGTACGTCCAGCCCCAGCAAACGCTGATGGACAAAATCGTGCTTGAAGACCCCCCGGGCGTCCTGACGATGAGTCATATAAATCAGGTCGGCCTCTTCCCAGGCCACTTCCATAGTCCGGACAGCCTGGCGACGCTGCTGGCGCAAATCCTGGTACATTTGATAAGCCCGCTGCGCCCGCTCCAGCAGATTCTTTCCCTGCGGTAAACTCTTCACCATCTCCGGGCGATAAGCAGCAGCTTCAATCGTTTCCCGCGCCGAAGCCAAAAATTCTTCCGTTTTAGTTGCCTGGTATTTCATTGTAACCTCGCTGAAAATAAAGAAATTGAATTAGAATAAAATTCTTAACGACGATGTAAATTAGCTGACCTCACAACAGTACCTATCAGCTTCAATGCGCCCACAAGACCGTTCCCAATTTCAATCATTAAATTCCCGAACTCGATCCCACGTTATCAACTGCCGCCCCCCGCCGATCCCACTTTAATTGTTTGTTATTGGCTGTGATGACTTTTAATTCCCGTTCCGACTCTATAATCTCGTTCTCAGTTCCGACTGTATTGTTGTTTGATGGCTATAGGATACTATTTTCAAAGCCGACTGTCTATCCGGGAGTCTACGGATTTTTACGTAAAAAGACCCTGAATTTTCCCGTAAAAACCCGGATTTTTCTACGTACTTTCCGCAATTCCCTACGTAAAACCCCGTAGTTACCTGATATTCCCCCTCACCCGACTTCGCAGTTGACAAAGTGCCCCGAAAAAGGATAATGGGCTTGCGATGGACATCCAACAACCAATATCACCTTATAGCCCTGATTTACCGCAGGTCGTAGCCACCTCTGAAGCGCTCGACGATCTTTTGACGCGCCTGCACAAATCCCCCGTTGTGGCGGTGGATACTGAATCCAACAGCCTGTTCTCCTATCGAGAACGGGTCTGCCTTATCCAATTCTCCATCCCCGGACTGGATGTGGTCATCGACCCGCTTCAGCTGGCCGATCTGAGCCCCCTCCAATCCATCTTCATGGATCCGGGCATCGAGAAAGTCTTCCATGCCATGGACTACGATCTGATCGTACTCCAGCGCGACTACGGCTTTCATTTCCGCACCCTTTTCGACACCATGTGGGCGGCACGGGTTCTCGGCTGGCCCCGTGTGGGTCTGGGCGATATCCTCCAAACCCGCTTTGGAATTCACCTGAACAAGCACTTTCAACGTTACAACTGGGGTCAACGCCCACTCGAAACAGAAGCGCTGCGCTATGCCTCTCAGGATACCCATTACCTGATCACCCTGCGGAATCTGCAAAAAGAAGAACTGGTACATCGGGGCCGCTGGCAGGAAGCCCACGAAATTTTCGATTATCTCAGCCAACACACCACCCACCCCGCGCCCCTCACCCCTGAGGTGCTCTTCTGGCGCATCAAAGGGATCTACGACCTGACCTCAGCGGAACAGCAGGTACTCTATCAACTTCACCGCTGGCGTGAATATATCGCAGAACAACTGGATCGTCCCACCTTCAAAGTCATCACCGACCAGCTTCTGGTCAACCTGGCCCGGGTCAAACCCCGTAACCGTCAGGACCTGGCTGCCGCCGGCATGACCCCGACTCAGATCCGCCATTTCGGCACAGGCCTGCTGCAATCCCTGCGGCATGAATTGGTCGCCCCTCCCCTCCCCCCACAAGAAAACAACCGCCCGCCCGAAATCGTACTGGACCGCTATCAGGTCCTGCGAGCCTGGCGCAAAGAAGTTGCCGGACACCGTGGCGTGGACCCCGATGTAATTCTGCCTAATGCTACTCTATGGGACATTGCCTGGAAACCTCCACGAACGTTGGAAGAATTGGGACAAATCCCCGGAATTGGCTCCTGGCGTCAGGCCACCTATGGCCCGACCATCTTAAGATTGATGGCGGAAAGTCTCTAATTAAGGTCAAATAACTGTATGCTAGTTGAGATCCTGTGGATCATCACCTTGATCCTGGCCAATGGGATCTTTTCGATGTCTGAAATGGCAATCATTTCAGCACGAAAAGTACGCCTGCAACAAATGGTCGGGGACGGCAATACCCGCGCCCGAGAAGCTCTGACTCTGGCCGAATCCCCCAACCACTTTTTCTCGACGGTCCAGATCGGCATTACCCTGGTCGGCATCCTCACCGGCGCCTTCGGGGGCGCCACCATTGCCGACTATCTGGCGCTCCAGATTGCCGCCATTCCCACCCTGGCCCCCTACAGTGAAGCCATCGCCCTGGGAACCGTCGTCCTCATCATTACCTACCTCTCCCTGGTCCTGGGCGAACTGCTCCCCAAACGGCTGGCCTTGAACTCGCCGGAAAAGATCGCGGTCTTCATCGCGCTGCCCATGCGCTGGCTCTCATATCTGACAGCACCGGCCGTCCATCTGCTGAGCTTTTCCACTGAGGCCATCGTCCGGCTGCTCGGCATCAAGCCCTCCGTAGAACCGCCGGTGACCGAAGATGAGCTTCGATCCCTGCTCCAGTTAGGCACCCGGGCCGGCGTCTTTGAAGAAGCCGAACAAAATATGGTCGAAAATATCTTCGGCCTGAACGACCGCCGGGTCAGCGCCGTGATGACCCCGCACCCGGAAATCGTCTGGATCGACATCGAGGCCACACAAGAAGAAGTCCGCCACATCATCATCGAACATTCCTACTCCCGCTTCCCGGTCTGTCAGGGCGATCTGGATAACCTGCTCGGCATTGTCCGGGCCAAAGATCTGCTGGCCCGCAGCCTGGCCGGCCAGCCGCTCGATTTAAAGGGCGCCTTGCGCATGCCGCTCTTCATCCCCGAAAGCATGCCGGTTTCCAAAGTGGTCGAACTCTTCAAAACTTCCCGCATCCATATCGCCTTCGTGATCGATGAATATGGCAGCACCCAGGGATTGGTTACCTTAAAAGACATCCTGGAAGCCATCGCCGGCGATGTGACCCCGGGAACGACCTTCGGTGCTGAACCACAGGCCATCCAACGCGAAGATGGCTCATGGCTGCTCGACGGCATGTTGCCGGTCGATGAATTTAAATCTCTCTTCCACCTGGACTATCTGCCGGAGGAAGAACGCGAAAACTACCAGACTCTGGCTGGACTCATCATGAGCCGGATGGGGCGTATCCCGATCAGCGGAGATTCCTTCGAATGGAGTCAACTGCACATCGAGGTTGTGGATATGGACGGCCGCCGCATCGATAAGGTCCTGGTCAAACCCTTGCACACCGATTCCTCCCCGGTCCCGAACGGAAGAGAAAAAACAAATTCTCAGTAAGGAAGAGGTCTTATGAGCAATCTTTGGCAGACCCTGCCTCCCGGTCCCAACATGCCCGACGTTGTCTACGTCGTGGTGGAGACCCCCAAGCGCTCCCGCAATAAGTTCGAATACGACGAAGCGGGAGGCTTTATTAAACTGGATCGTGTGCTCTATTCCTCCCTCCATTATCCAGGCGACTACGGCTTTATCCCGCGCACGCTGTATGATGACGGCGATCCGCTGGACATCCTGGTCATGACCAATGAACCAACCTTTCCCGGCTGCGTGATCGAAGCCCGCCCGGTCGGCGTCTTCCATATGCTCGACCGCGGAGCCCGCGACGATAAAATCCTGGCCGTCCCCGCCACTGATCCGATCTTCAACGCCACCCGCGAGCTGGAAGATGTCCCGCCTCACTTTCTGGACGAGGTCTCCCATTTCTTCCGGGTCTACAAAGACCTGCAATTGATGCGGGTCGAAATCCTGGGATGGGAACCTCGCAGCGTCGCTCTGGCCGAAATCGAACATGCCGTTGATCTCTACACCCAATCCCTGCGCACCCGGCGCGGTTAAGGACCTGCTCTCATCCATGCAACCCCCAACCTGGCGCCTGCTCCTCCAACCGCAGCCTCAAAACGGCGCCGCCAACATGGCACTCGATGAGTCGCTGCTGCAAGCGGCCCGGGAACCGACAACCCTTCCCACGCTGCGGCTCTATGCCTGGCAGCCGGCCCTCTCCCTGGGACGGGGACAGCCCATCACCGATATCAATACCGCAGCCCTGGAAATGCACCATTATGGCCTGGTACGCCGTCCCAGCGGCGGCCAGGCCGTCTTTAACCACGATCAACTCAGCTACGCGATCGTCGGCCATGAAAGCCATCCGGCCTTTGCCGGCGGAATCATCGCCGCCTACCGAAATTTCAGCGCCGCCTTGCTCCACATGGTCCGCGAACTGGGTCTGCCGGCGAAATTTGCCGAACGCAGCAGCCCGCCACCGCCGGAAATCGCCACGGTCTGCTTTGCCGCCACCGCCGACTATGAAATTCTGGTCTCCGGACGAAAAATCGTCGGCCATGCCCAGCTGCGGCGCGGCGGCGCGGTGCTGTTGCACGGCGCCGTCCCGCTCAACAGCGATATCGCTCGAATCTGCCCGCTGCTGACCCGCCCCCCTGATCCCCAGGCCCTGCGCGACCGGGCTACCAGCCTCGGCCGTGAATTAGGCCGCAGCGTGACCTGGGACGAAGCCGCCGCCGCCCTGCTTGCCGGATTCCGCACAGCCTTGCAGCTGCCCCTGGAACCGGGGACACTCTCCGCCCAGGAACAGCTCCAGACCGACCTTCTGATCCAGGAAAAATATGTCACACCGGAATGGACAAGGAAAGTAGACAGCAGACAGTAGACAGCCGGCGTCGCCGGGGCGGCTCTGGAAAAGGCTATGTTTTCGTGCGCATCAGAATGCGCGCCCAAACATAAACAAAAAAACTTTCTCTACCCATCCCGCGCGGCGTGTTTTACAGGGGAAGGGCCATATGCGGGACGTTACAAGGCCCGGACCATGCCATAAAGGCCTGTTTTCAGGACAGAACGCCATGCGGGGGGCGGCCCCCCGAAGGATGAAAATTGATGGCTGGGCGCTGGCCCCCTCCCCATCCCTCCCCCATGCAGTTGTGCAGGTCCGGCGCGCTTTCAGGAGAGCTTTTGTGAAGATGCGCCGCCGGCATGGGGGTGAGGGGGAGGGCTCAGAGTGTGTTGCCGGGACGGTTCTGGAAAAAACCTATGTTTTCGGCGGCTTTCTGAAGCCGCCGAAAACATAAACAAAAAAACTCTTTCCCTCCATCCCGCGCGGCGTGTTTTACGGGGGAAGGGCCATTTGCGGGACGTTACAAGGCCCGGGCCATGCCATAAAGACCTGTTTTCAGGACAGAACGCCATGCGGGGGGCGGCACCCCGAAAAATGAAAATGGACGCTTTGTCAGATTGGGTACCCACAAGGGGTACCCCTACGGGAAATCGTCTTTGTAGGGGCGAGTTTGCCTCGCCCAATGCCGGTTTTGACGGCAGTCACCGGGCGGGGTGACCCCGCCCCTACATGGGCGGAGTCTGTTTTCTACAATAAGGATGAAAATTATGATTGTAGCCGTCTGTACCCTTGACCTTTACCTGCCCGGCAACACCTCGTTAAAAGGAAAACGCGGCCTGTTGCGACCGCTGCTGGCCCAGCTCCGCCGCCACTTCGAAATCGCCGCCGCGGAGGTCGAAGACCAGGATCACTGGCAAAGCGCCCAAATCGCCCTGGCCGTCATCAGCAACGAAGAGGGCCACGCCTACACCGTGCTGGAACAGGCCGTCCACTGGATTGAAAACGAATATCGCGCCGTGGAAATTGTAAACTGGCGGGTAGAATTACGCTAACTCACTTGCGTAACTGCCTCTCCTGAGTACAATACACCCCACTATGAGCGTGGTTGATGAAATCAAGGAGCGACTCGACCTGGTCGAGATTATTGGCCGTTACGTGCCGCTCCTCAAGGCCGGGCGCAATTTCAAGGGCGTATGCCCCTTTCACGGTGAAAAAACGCCCTCCTTCTTTGTCTTCCCGGATAACCAGCGCTGGCATTGTTTTGGATGCAACAAAGGCGGCGATCTCTTCACCTTCATCATGGAGCGTGAAGGCTGGGACTTTCATACCACCATCGAGGAACTGGGCCGCCAGGCGGGCGTGGAAATCCGCCCGCGCACCGAAGCGGAAAACAAAGCCGTCGAGGAAAACGAACGGCTCAGAGCCGCCCTACAGGCCACCGCGGAACTTTATCACATCTGGTTGATGAAATCTCCGCAGGCCGCCGGAGCCCGCAGCTATCTGGAACGCCGCGGCTTCACTCAGGAAACGCTGGAACGCTTCCACGTGGGCTACAGCCTGTCGGGATGGGATTCCACCCGGACCACGCTACTGGGCAAAGGCTTCACCGTCGCCGAACAGATCAAAGCCGGCATTCTGGTAGAAAAAGACGACGGCGGCAGCTTTGACCGCTTTCGCAACCGCCTCATGATCCCAATCTGCGACCGTCACGGTCTGGTCGTCGGATTCGGCGGGCGGGCGCTCGCCCCCGACGACCAACCGAAATATATGAATTCGCCGCAGACGCCGCTCTTCGATAAGAGCAAAATCCTGTTCGGCATGCATCTGGCCCGCGACGCCATCCGCGACTCCGGCTCCGTGGTGATCGTTGAAGGCTACATGGATGTGATGATTGCCCATCAGGGCGGCTTTGCCAATGTCGTCGCCCCTATGGGCACGGCTTTGACCGAAACGCACCTTCGACAATTGCAACGGATGACCCGCCGGTTTATTCTGGCGCTGGATCCGGACGCGGCCGGCATCGAGGCGACCATGCGCGGGATGGAAGTAGCCCGCGACACCCTGGATCGCCAGATGGAAGCCGTCTTCGATCCCCAGGGATTGGTGGGATACGAAGGCCGGCTACAAGCCGATATCCGCGCACTCACCTTGCCCGATGGGTTGGACCCCGACGAGCTGATCCTGCAAGATCCGGACCGCTGGCGGCAGATGGTCGCCGATTCACAACCGATTGTCCGGTTCTACTTTCAGCAGTTGCTCCAACGCGAAGATCCCCGCGAACCCAAAGGCAAAGCGCGTATCGTCGATGCCATGCTCCCGCTGTTGCGCGATCTCTCCAACAGCGTGGAACGGGAAGCCTACGCCCAGGAAATCGCCCTGAAGCTGGGATTGGATGCCCGCTCCCTGCTCGACCGCCTGCGCGCCCGCGACCGGGCCGAAGCGGTCCGCCGGGAGGCCCAGGTCACCGCGCCGGGCAAAAAAACCCAACGCGCCGATCTCGAAGCCTATATCCTGCAGCTCTTGATCCGCTACCCCCCACTGCTGGAACGGGTCTACATCCGTCTGGTTGAAATGGAAATGCTGCCGCTCCAGACGGAAGATTTTTCCCCTTCGGCCCGGCTTATCTACGAAGCCTGGCTGGAAGTCATGGGAAATCCAGAACAGGAATTGGAGGCCCTGCTGCCGCCGGACCTGCAAGAACAGGTCCGCACCTGGCAACAGGCGCCGTTGCCCGAGCTTCCCTTGAACCAATGGGAGAGCGATTTGATGCGGGTGATCCTGCGCGTACGCGAAAAACAGCTGGACGACATGAAGCGTCAAATTCAAACCCTGCTCACCGAAGCGCAGGCCGATGGAGACGCCCAAACGACGCTTTACTATGCCGCCCATCTGCAGGAACTCTCGATCAATCGGCTCCAGGTTCAACAGGCTCTGGCGCGCAAACTGTAATAATCAAGGAGGAGTAATGAGCGCTCGTAAACACCCACCCCGATCAACAAAAACGGAACAGGAAGAGCCATGGGATGATGACGCCCTGGAAATCGAGGCCCCTGCTCGTCCTGCCCAGGCCAAAAGCCCGTTGAAAGGCAACAATGGGACCGAAGAAGTAGAAGAACTGGACGAAATCTGGGAGGAAGAGGACGAGCCCTCGGCTGACGATCTGGAACAGATCGAAGAAGAAGAATCTTCCAGTGAAATCGGGGAACTGGTCGAAGACCCGGTGCGCATGTATCTCCGGGAAATCGGCCGTGTGGATCTGTTGGAACCTTACCAGGAACTCTGGCTCTGCATTATCCGGGAAGCCACCGTCTATTTAAATCAGATCCGCCAGAATCTGCCCCCCGAAGTGACTGATGAGGTCCTCACCAACGCAGCACTGGAACTCTACAAATCCGCCCTGCAGGCCTGGAAGGAGCAATTGCGCACGGCCCAAAAATCGGAATTGCCGGCCTCCGACACGCCCTCCTTCCTTCGAGAGATCGAACGCCAGCAACAGGTCCTTATTTCGCCCGATCATTCTACGTTACGGGAATACATGGGACCCAACCATTGGGGCGATGATCCCATGTTGCGCCCTACCATTATTAAATTGCTGGAAGTAGCCACCTATCTCTACCTGCTGCCCCCGCAAGTCGTTTCCTATATTCGCAGCAAGGTTACCGAGTCGGAACGCTGGCCGACACTGAAACAGGCCGAAGCGCAGATCCCCGATCGGGAAACGCTCTTGCAATGGTGGATGCAGACCGATGTGATGGCCGCCGAAGCCCAACAGATGCTGGTCCGCGCCAATCTGCGCCTGGTGGTCAATATCGCCAAACGCTATGTCGGACGCGGCGTCTCCTTCCTCGACCTGATCCAGGAAGGTAACATCGGGCTACTGCGCGCCGTCGAAAAATTTGATTTCACCCGCGGCTATAAATTCTCCACCTATGCCACCTGGTGGATCCGGCAGGCCATCAGCCGCGCCATTGCCGATCAGGCCCGCACCATCCGCATTCCCGTGCACATGGTCGAAACGATCAACCGGCTGATGCGGGTGCAGCGCCAGTTGATGCAGGGCCTGGGCCGCGAACCTACCCTCGATGAAATCGCCCTGCAAATGGAAGTAATGGAGCCGGAAGATGTCACCGCGATCCTGAAGATCCGCGCCACCGGAAATCCCCTCTCCCCCAGCCTGGAACGCAAACTGCGCCGGGCCATGGCCAAAGTGCGCCGGATCATGAGCATCTCCCAGGAGCCCATGTCGCTGGAATCCCCGGTCGGCACCGAAGACAACAGCGAACTCTCCGATTTTATTGAAGATGAAAACCTCCCCGGCCCGATGGACGCCACCTCGATGCAGATGCTCCGCGAACAGTTGCAAAGCATCCTCAGCGAGCTGGGCGATCGGGAACGCGAAGTATTGGAGATGCGCTTCGGCCTGAAAGACGGTCGCCCCCACACTTTGGAAGAAGTGGGCCAGGCCTTCAACGTCACCCGCGAACGCATCCGTCAGATCGAGTCGAAGGCCCTGCGCAAACTCCGCCATCCGGGCCGCAGCCGCAAGCTGCGCGACTTCCTGGAATAGATCATTCAGGGCGCCCACACAGGGGCGCCCCTACGCCCAGAAACCGTTCCGTAGGGGCGGCCCGATGTGGCCGCCCTCTACCACGTGAGATGTAAATCAGTACAAACAAGGAGTTCGTAGTAAGATGTTCGTCCAGCTTGAAATCGAGACCCGGACCAAGGTCGATTTCGTCGATATTACCACCGAAGTTCAAAAGGCAATTTCCGCCAAAGGAACCCACGAAGGAATCTGTTTCATCTTCTGCCCTCATACCACCGCCGGCATCGTCCTGAATGAAAATTGGGACCCCACCGTGCGCAGCGATATCGCCATGGTCCTGGAGCATATGGTTCCTACCAACCTGCCCTACCGCCATAGCGAAGGCAACTCCGACGGCCATGCCAAGGCCATCCTGGCCGGCAGCGATCACTTCATCTTTATCCATGAAAACCGGCTCCAGCTGGGCACCTGGCAGGGCATTTACCTCGCCGAATTCGACGGGCCCCGTCGCCGCAAAGTCTGGGTGAAGGTGCAACCAAACTGTAAGTGCGAATAGTATGACCCCCACAAACAACTCCCCCGTACTCTGGGAACAGATCGAAGGACTCCTCTACCGCGTGCAGAAACCCGGCCGTTACGTCGGCGGCGAATACAACGCCGTCGTCAAACCCTGGGAAAGCGTCGATTTGCACGTCTGTCTGGCCTTCCCCGACCTCTACGACCTGGGAATGTCCAACTTCGCTATGATGATCTTCTACGATCAGCTCAACCGCCGGCCCGATACCCTGGCCGAACGGACCTATCTCCCGGCTCCCGACATGATCGCCCAGCTGCGCACCGCCGGCATCCCGCTCTACACGCTGGAAAGTTACCGCCCGGTCCGCAGCTTCGACCTGCTGGGCATCAGCGCCGCCTACGAGCATCTCTACACCAACCTTCTGGAACTGCTGGATCTCGCCGGCATGGAGATCCATGCCGAAAAACGCGAAACGCCCGATCCCCTGGTCATCTGCGGCGGCCACGGCACCTTCAATCCCGAACCGATCGCCGCCTTTGCCGATGCCTTCGTCATCGGCGAGGGCGAAGAGATCCTGGATGAGATCGTCACCCGCATGAAAGGGTTGCGGGGATTGCCGCACCTGGACCAACTGGCCGGCCTGCGCGACATCCCCGGGCTCTACATCCCCCGCTTCTACAAACCGGTCTACACGGGAGCCCGTTTTGCCGGATTGGAAACGCTGGATGAGACAACCCCGCTGCCGATCCGCAAACGGGTCGTCGGCGAGCTGCCCCCCACCCCCACCCGCCAGCTGGTCCCCAATGTCGAAATCGCCCACGACCGCGCCATCGTCGAGATCCAGCGCGGCTGCACGCGCGGCTGCCGTTTCTGTCAGGCCGGCGTGATCACCCGCCCGATCCGCGAGCGCTCCGTCGAAGAGATCGTGCAGACGCTCGACGCCATCGTCGATGCCACCGGTTACGAAGAGGCGGTCCTGCTCTCGCTCTCCTCGGCCGACTATTCGCAGATCGGCCCGCTGCTCTCGGCGATCAAGGAACACTTCTGCGACCGACGGCTGGCCATCTCGCTCCCCAGCCTGCGCATCGACTCCTTCTCCGTAGAAATCGCCGAACGGCTGGGCAACGGCCGCCGCACCGGCTTCACCTTTGCCCCGGAGGCCGGCAGCGATGCGCTGCGGGCCCGGATCAACAAAGATATCTCCACCGAATCCCTGCTCAAGGTAGCAGGCGAGGTCTTCAGCCGCGGCTGGCGCACCTTGAAGCTCTATTTCATGATCGGCCTGCCCGGCGAAACCGACGAGGATGTGCTCGCCATCGCCGACCTGGCCCGCCAGGTCTACCAGTTGGGCTTAAAAGCCCAGGGCCGCAAGACGGAAGTCCATCTCAGCGTCAACACCTTCATCCCCAAGCCGCACACCGTCTTCCAATGGGAAGCCGTGGCCGATCCGGAAACCGTCGCGCACCGGCAGCGGCTGCTGCGCGACAACCTCCCGACCCGCGGTATCACCCTGGCCTGGAACGATGCCCGCGAGACCCGGCTGGAATCGCTGCTCTCCCGCGGCGACCGCCGGCTGGAACCGTTGATCGAGAGCGCCTGGCGTCTCGGGGCACGCTTCGATGCCTGGGGCGAGTGGGCCCGGCCGGATGCCTGGGAAAAGGCGCTGGCCGAGACCGGGATCGATTGGGCCGATTACATCTACCGCCGCCGCGAGCTGGATGAGCCTTTACCCTGGGACCATCTGGAAAGCGGCGTCGACAAACGGGCCCTGCAACACGACTACCGGCGCAGCGAAGAGGGCCGGTTCCTGGTCGATTGCCGCGAGCAATGTCACGCCTGCGGCATCCTGACCCACTACGCCGAATTCTGGACGAAGGAATGGAAATGCCCGACACCCCGATGACCCCAACCCCTCCGACCCGCATCCGCCTGACCTTTGCCACGTCGGGCGCGCTGGCCTACCTCTCCGTGCTGGACATGGGCCGGCTCTGGGAACGCTGCCTGCGCCGCGCCCGCGTCCCGATGCGCTATACTCAGGGATTCAATCCGCACCCCCGGTTGCAGATGGGTGCGCCACTCCCTGTGGGATGCAGCAGCCAGGGCGAATGGCTCGACTGCTGGCTGGATCAGCCCTGGACGCCGCAACAATTGCTGGAGGCGCTCGCCGGGCAGACTCCCGCCGGCCTGACCCTGCTGGACGCCGTCCAGGTCCCCGAAAACGCCCCCGCACTGGAAGGGTTGGTCGTCGCGGCTGAATACCGGCTCTGGGTGCAGGGAACGCCGCTGAACGAGGTCCAAGCCGCAGCGGAACGGCTGCTCGCGGCCGAAAGCCTGCCCCGCGAACGGCGCGGCAAGGCCTACGACCTGCGGCCGCTGGTCGAAGCGCTCACCGTCTCCGCGCCGGCCGGGGATAGCGATCCCATCTGGACCGCCGAACTCTATCTGAAAGTCACCGTGCGCCCCGGCGCCACCGGTCGCCCCGACGAAGTGCTCGACGCCCTGGGCCTGGGCAACGCTCCGCGCCGCTGCGTGCGGCTGCGGATGCTGACGGAATAAAACAGCCAGGACGCTATCGCTAAGAAATTGGAAGCTGGAAGAATGGAAGTCCGTGCCTATCGGCTTCCATTCTTCTTTGAAAAAGATACAGAATTGTAAATAGTTCTGTATCTTTTCTGTATCCCTCACTCTATTTACTGCCTCCCTGTTTTTCCTCTATACTGGAAGCGTCTACACACCATATTCTAACCTTCCCTAAAAACGGTTTCTCTTACAGAAACTCACAGACTTACGACAATCTCATACACCAGCACCACCCATACAATAAACCAAAGGCATTTCAATCGATCCTTTATTCACTTTGTTTTTTATTTTCCTGAAATTTCCAAAAAAGCAACACCTTGCGATTGTTGATACAAAAAGCAATTGTGCTCTGTGCGATAAGTCGAGAGGGAGAAAAACCATGAATAAGCCAATCCATCCGGCAGAAAGCCAAAAAGAGAAGCAGCCTCGTTCAACCCCTCAACAAGGAAATCTACAAAATTTAGAAAGCCCTTTCACCCAGGCCGGTTCCGAGCTGGGATTGAAAGGAATGGATTCTCTGGCCGCTCAGGCCAATGCCCTGAACCATATTCCGCCCAGCCAACGCCCGGCCGCCATGGCCCGCATCAATCAGGTTCAGGGCAACCGTCATATCCAAAGATTGATGGCCGAAAGGAACGCTCTCGAACAAAGACAAACCGCGCCTCCCTCTCAAGAAATGGAACCTTCTCCACACGCCCAGGAAACCAGAAGCACGCCACCCGCCGCCCTCCAGGTACCGATTCAACCCAAATTGAGCGTCAGCGAACCCGGCGATCGTTACGAGCTGGAAGCGGATGCCGTTGCCGAAGAAGTCATGCGCATGCCGGGACGGGCCACCCCGCCGGAAGATCCCAATAAAACCCCGGGCAGCAAAATCTCGCGCCTGCAACGAAAAGGAGTCAACACTCCCCAGACCACGCCGCAGCTCGAAAATCAGATCCAACAAATGCGCGGGGGCGGAGACGCTCTCCCGGATTCAGAACGCAGCTTTTTTGAACCCCGTATGGGAGTCGACCTGAGCCATGTACGAATCCACCATGACAGCAGCGCTGCCCAACTGAACCGCAGCTTACAGGCCCGCGCCTTCACCATCGGCAGCGATGTCGCCTTCAATACAGGAGAATATCAGCCCGGCACGCCTGAAGGTCGACGATTGATGGCACACGAATTGACCCATGTGGTACAGCAGGGAGGCGCGGGCGAATTACAGCGAAAAACCGAAGAGAAATCCGAAAAAGCCGCTCCGGCTGTTTCTCCAGAAGAGGCCGTAACCAAAGCAAAAAACTCCCTCACGGAGTCAGATGTAAATGCTGAACAGGAAGAACCGCTTAAAATTGAAGAGCCGGCACTCCCTGAAGTCAAAGTACCGGAAAAAGGGAACGCAACCGGAAACAACGGTGCCGAAAACGCCACAGCGACCCCATCTGAAAAAGAGCCTGAAAACAAAGAATCGGCAACCACATCCACAAACGAAAAGAAAACCGACCCGGCCGAAAATTTAAATACTGTAAAAACAGCTCAACCCGAAACTCACAATACCTCCCAAAACAGCACCTATCCCAAAACGCCGGCTGCCGGAGCAGTCAAAGCGGAGAGCGCGGCGCCCCAGGAAG
>CAZCTC010000009.1:41882-166710 GCA_964501335.1 uncultured Anaerolineales bacterium
GCACACCCAAGGAAAAGCCCGCAGC
Organism: uncultured Anaerolineales bacterium; assembly: GCA_964501335.1. Lineage (GTDB taxonomy): Bacteria > Chloroflexota > Anaerolineae > B4-G1 > SLSP01 > CAZCTC01. Next base: position 41,908 of record CAZCTC010000009.1, read on the forward strand.
GACGCCGGCCGCACAACCGGTCAAAGCGGAGAGCGCGGCGCCCCAGGAAGGCACACCCAAGGAAAAGCCCGCAGCGACGCCGGCCGCACAACCGGTCAAAGCGGAAGGCGCAGCGCCTCAGGAAAACGCCCCCAAGGAAAAGCCCGAAGCGACGCCGGCAGCACAACCGGTCAAAGCGGAAGGCGCAGCGCCTCAGGAAAACGCCCCTCAGGAAAACAGCGCAACAGCCAGGAAAACTTCCACCTCATCATCAGCAGGAAGCAACGCAACAGAAGGGGATAAGGCGCCCGCTTCCCCTGAAGAAGATCCCGGATTCCAGGCCGTGGCCTCCCGCAGCGAGGATGTGGCAGCTCAAGAAGAGACCCATGAGCCGGCTGCCAATGAATCCGCCGAAGCTCAAGGCGCAGCCGATCCCCAGGGCAGTGATGTGGAGATGGCCGCTCAAGATGAGCAGGTAGCTGAGATCGAAGCGCAAAAACCCAAGGAGTTCAATCCCGAAGATTTTGTCGCCAAACTGATGGAAAAGATCAAAGAAACCGCCCCTAAGAATTTAAAAGAAGCCGCGGAGTTCAAAGGCAACAAACTCGACGATGTCAAAAATTCGATTTCGGGACAGGTTAAAGATAAAAAGCAAGAAGCGGAAGGACCTGTCGAAGAGAAAACCAAAGAGGAACCGGACAAAAGCGGGATCGAACCTAAGAAAGTCGAGCCGCTAAAGGAAACCAATCCCGGTACGAAACCGGGACCGATCGGCGCGGAACAGGCCGCCCCCAAACCCAAGGGCCAGAGCGAAGTAGAAGCGCCGATGCAGAAAAGCGCAAAGTCGCTCGACCAGCAGATGGCAGATGCCAATGTCACTGAGGAACAACTGCAAAAATCCAATGAGCCGGAATTCCAGGCAGCGTTAGGAGCCAAAAAAGATGCCCAGGCCGCAGCAACAGAAGGGCCCGCCTCTTATCGTGCAAAGGAAACCGCCACGTTGACCAAAGCCCAGGCCGAGAGCGCCATGACTGCCGAGCAAAAAGAAGCTCAGATGCACCAGGAGCGAACCCAACTGCTGCAGGAAGTCTTCGGCATCCAGGGCGAAACGAAAACCGAAGATGAAGCCAAACGCAAAGAAATTGCGGAAAAGATTGCTGAGTACTATACAAATACTAAAGATGACGTTACCGAAATCCTCGACGGCCTGGATGGCTGGGTTACCGACAAGTTTGAAGCCGATGCAAATGCAGCCCGGGATAAATTTGTCAGTGAGGCCAATCGCCGGGTAAACGATTTCAAGATAAACCGCTATCTCTGCCGGCCGGATGGATTGATTTTATGGGGCCAGGATCTATTTGCCGGTCCGCCGCCGGAAATCGAACTGATCTACCAGGAAGAACGTGAAAATTACATCGCGGCTGTCAAATCGACCCTCCAGGAAATTGCGATTTACGTTTCACAAAAGCTCAATGAGGCCAAAAACCGGGTGGCTCAGGGGCGTCAAGATATGGAAACCTACATTGCGACACTCGATCCGGCCCTGCGGGATGTAGGCAAAAAGGCAGCCGGGGATATTCAAAGCAAATTCGACGATTTGGAACAAAGTGTCTACGACAAACAAAGTGAACTGATCGACAATCTGGCCGAGCAATACAACGCCAAACTCCAGGAAGTCGATGACGAAATCGAAAAGATGCGGGAAGAGAACAAAGGCTTAATCCAAAAAGCTGAGGATGCGATCAAGGGTGTGATCGACACGATCATGGAACTCAAGAACACTCTGATGGATATGCTGAATCGAGCGGCCGGCGCCATCGAGTTAATCATCAAGGACCCCGTTAAATTCCTGGGCAACCTGCTCGAAGGGGTCAAAATGGGCTTTATGCAATTCGTCGGCAACATCGGCAAACACTTGCAGTCGGCGTTGATGGGATGGTTGACCGGAGCCTTAGGCCCGGCAGGAATCACTTTGCCCGAGAAATGGGATTTGCAAGGGATCTTCGGCCTGGTTCTGCAAATCCTGGGACTCACCTGGGCCAACATCCGGGCCCAAATCGTGAAAGGGCTGGGACCCAACGGCGAAAAAATCATGCAAGCCCTGGAAACCGGGTGGAAAATCATCCAGATCATCATGACTCAAGGCCTGCCCGGCCTCTGGAAATACATCCAGGACAAAATCGGCGACCTCAAAACCATGGTCCTCGACGCCATCCAAAATATGGTCATCGAGCAGATCATCAAAACCGGCGTAGACTGGTTGATCAGCATGTTGGGCGGGCCGGCCGGAGCCTTCGTCAAAGCCGTCCAATCGATCGTGCGGGTCGTAACCTGGTTCACCAACAACGCAGGCCGCATCGCCTCCCTGGTCAATGCCGTCATCGACTCGGTCACCAATATCGCCAACGGCAACCTCAAAGGCGCCGCCGACTTCATCGAGAATGCCCTGGCCCAGGCGCTCCCCACCGTCATCGGCTTCCTCGCCGACCTGCTGGGGCTGGGCGGCATCTCGGAAAAGATCAAAGGCATCATCAATACGGTCCGCAAGCCGGTTAACGATGCGATCAAATGGCTGGTAAAACAGGCCAAGGCTATGGCAAAGAAGGTGGCGAAGCTGCTGGGATTGGGGAAGAAAGATAAGAAGGAAAAGCGATCTGATCAAAATATTAAAGCTGGAATAGATGCACTTCATTCTGAAGAACGAGCGCAATCGGGATTAGATGGAATATCTAAAGAAAAAGCCACTAACATTGCCAATAGTGTAAAAGCAAGGCATCCAATTTTTAAGTCCATTACCCCTATAGAAGGAAACAAATCTTGGGATTATATTATACAAACTCAGAAGGATAAAATTCCTGGTGAAAAACCCAAAAGTGTTAAGACCCAATGGGGATGGAGTGGTGGACCAGAATGGAAAAAAGCGGTGCAAATAGTATCTAATCCAGGAGATCATGTGGAAATTCTAGGAAAGGTCCCGACTTTAAAAGAAGCTAAAATGCTCCTCGAAGAAGCTGGTGTTACTGAAATGAAAATACATGAAGCTCATCCCGCAAAAACCGCTTATCATGAAAATAGCCATACGTATCCCCACATAAACTATATTACAGCTGGGGGAAAAAAGGCCGCCTTAAAAATTGTGTCAACTAAATAAGCAAGGTGATTAGCTATGATTACATTAGAAGAATTCAAAAAAATAATTCAAATTCTCTCTAATTCCACATCTCACAAAATTAGGGAAAATTATATTTCCATGTTCATAAACCAAGATATGGACCATTTTAAAAAATATATCAAAAAAAGGAGAAAATTTACAGATGGATTGTATTATACAGCCCATTTATGGGACTGCCTGAAATATCACGATTTTGTGAAAGAAAAAGAAATATTGGATTATCTATCTTCAAGAAAACAGTTGGTTTATGTTATGTGGGATCTCCACAGTTCAGAAATGATACCGATTAAAAATTATTGGAAATTCCCCAAATCATCTGTTTTAGAGCTTAATTCAAATGATTTAGTATTAGGGCTTAACTATTTGCCCACAGATATTTATATATTTGATAGGAGCATGGAATGGACTTTAATACTTACACATGAATATGATAATCAAGAGGATAGAATTTGTTTTAAAATGAAAGCTTTACCTCTATAACTCTCCATCCGCGTAAGTGATTAACTAAATTAGGAATTATCAACAACCTCCTAAATGGATAGAAACAAACTAAAAAACGCGGTGACATTTCCCGGGGTTTCACCCCGGGCTTACTTAAAACGCCCTTTCAGGGCTTAAAACACCTTTTTCCTAGCATTGTAAGCCCTGAAAGAGCGACCTTAAGGCCGCCTGGACTCCACAAGCCCCAGGAGAACAGCACGGTGTAAGTGCATTTTTCGATAAATTCAGGATTTCCCGTCCCCTTTACGGAATAAACGATTATATCCTTCTGAAAACATTAACGCGAATACTGTTTTTCTTAGATAAAAATCACCCTGGAAACTTGCAACCACTTCAGTTATGGCTATATTAAGAAATTCTTGGATATACAATTCTATTTCAAAAGGCAACCATGAGCACTTATACCGCTATTTACATTAACTCTGGACAACCCGACATCATATCCCAGCAACTCACGGCCTGGATAAAACAACAGCATCCCTCTGCTCGCATTAAAATCCAATCAGGCGATTTCCCAATAGAATTTTACGGCAAGGATTTTAAAATCTTTGATCAGGGAAACCCTACACTTTTCGCCATGGCCTCCTACCCAGAAAACTGGTACACCATTCACTTCAACAATTTCAGGGCGCCCGAAGATTTGGCTCTTCAGCTGTCAGAAAAACTCTCCTGCACTGTCATCATCGTCATGGCACAAAGCACCAGCGAGGCTTATCAATTCAGTCTTTATGAAAAAGGTCAACACCGACGCTCCCTTGCCTTTGCCGGCGACACTGGAGAATGGTTTGTCCAGGAAGGAACACCGCTCTCTTTTGAAGCCTCAATTCTGGGACAGGGGATCTTTTCACGCGACGAAATGATCCTCTTCTGTCGCCAGTTTGGATTAACGCTGTGGGAAGATCCTAAGGAAACACCCAGATGGACCCTCTTTCGTGTCCGATCTTCTCCCTGGTGGAAATTCTGGTAAGATTTACTTTATGAGCCGTTACGCCTGGTTGATCTGTGAAGAATGCAAAATCTGCCTCTGGCTGGGCAAAGCCCTCTTTGAGGGCGACCGCCTGGATCAGTTTAAGATCGGTGCCGATCCGCTGCCCAACCCCGAAAACGCCCTCCTGAACCGCGTCGTCTGGAAAATATTCGCCGACCACGCCGGCCATCCGCTGCGGGTCGCCGTCGATCCCGCGTTCGATGCCGGCCCCTGGCGGGAAATCGGCGGCGACGAAGAAGGCGACATCAGCGTTGAAGAGTATCTGCACCATGCCTAAACTGGTCTGCCGCTGCGGCCACGTCATCAATTTATCCGAGATCCCCTGTCCGCATGGACTGCTCCTGATCTCGGAATCTGAGATCGAACCCCTGGTCGATCAACTGCTGCAAGCCTGCCAGACCCAAAACTCGATCAAAGAGCTGGAATGGCAATTTTATACCGCCATCCAATCCACCCAACGTCCCGGCATCCGACAGGCCTACATCTGCCCCCACTGCGGCCGTATGGCCATCTTCTCCAATACCACGGACAACACCCCGGTTGTCTGGCTGACTCCCGAAACAGAATTTTGATTTGATGTTTTCGTGCGCCTCAGAAGGCGCACGAAAACATCAGCTTTTTCCAGAACCGCCCCGGCAGGGCCGTCTATATTTCCTTGCCCTCTAACCATTTCACGTTATAATTAAGGCCGAATAACGTCTGATGAATCTCTTTTATATTGTTTCCCTTCAATGCAATTTAGCCATCATCGCCGTACTCATCGCCGCCATCTCTGATAAAAATCCCTGAGACCTTTATCGTTTTCAGTGCTGTATAGCACTGAGCCACCAATAGGGGGAACTATGGTTAAAAACAACCATACTACAGAGAAGCTGGTCGAAAAAAAACGTACACCGGAAGTTGCCAAACCACAAATCCAACCCTCACCGCTGGAAGCCGCCGGCATCGATCCGGCGATGCTCTACACGGGTGGAACCATCGAATCTCAGGCCTCCACAGTTAACATCCTACAACCCAAACAACAACAAGACGCACTCTCCCACATTGGTCGAACTCAAGGCAACGCCCATGTACATAATCTCCTGAGAACTATGGCGCCCACCCCCCAGGAAAACACCGCAAAATCGGCCGAAGAAAAGTTGCCGATCCATAGTGAAGAGAAAAAAAGTTCGCCCCCTCGGGTCTCTCGCGCCTCGATGGACTTGCTACAAGATAAACCCGGACTCCCCGCTCTGCCGGAAAAGCTTGTCAAACCAACACTACAACCGGCAAGCAGGCCCCAACCAACCGTCATTGCTCCCAAAGTTCAACCCTCAGCAGCCCCCAAACCGGCCGCGACCCCGGTCCAACCGACCGCCACAAAAACGCCACCGGCGCTTCAGACTAAGATAGTACAACCCAAGCTTTCCGTCAGCCAACCCGGCGATCCCTATGAAATCGAAGCCGACCGCATGGCCGATGAAGTGATGCGTATGCCCGATCGCGCCACTCCTCCTGAAGATCCCAACAAAAACAACACCCACCGCATCTCCACGATCCAGCGCAAAGGGACTGATGCCCCCCAACCCACCCCGCAGCTGGAAAACCAGATCCAACAGATGCGCGGCGGCGGCGACCCCTTGCCGGATTCCGAACGCGACTTCTTTGAACCTCGCCTGGGTGTCGATCTGAGCCAGGTCCGGGTCCATCACGACAGCAGCGCTGCCCAATTGAACCGCAGCCTGCAAGCCCGGGCCTTTGCCATCGGCTCCGATGTTGCCTTCAACTCCGGCGAGTATCAACCCGGCACCCCCGAAGGCCGCCGGTTGATGGCCCACGAATTGACCCACGTCGTCCAGCAGGGAGGAGCGGGAAAACTGCAACGATCCGTCAAAGAGAAAACAGAAGCCCCGGAATCCAAAATATCTCCGGCTCGCCCAGAACCGAAGGAAGAAAAAGAAAAAACTGCTCAGGCAGCGGCTCAAGCAAAACCGGCAACGGCTGAAACCCTGCCTCCAAAAGAAGGGGCTGTCACGCAAACACCTGGATCCCCATCCGACAAAACTGCGGCTGAAACGAAAAAAACGACGGCCGAAAAACCTGAGAAAAAAGGAACTCCCGCTCCCGATCAACCCGCCGAAAAAGCATCTTCTGAAGCGGCCCTCCAGGAAACCCAACAAGGTCTCGAAGAAAAAAAAGCCGGCACCGACACCGCTCAAACTCAATCGCCCCAACAGCTTCAGCCAGAAATGGCCGGCACCGATGAAGCACTCCCCGCTGAAAAACAAATCGCAAGCCTGGAAAAGGAAGTTTCTTCAGAGCCGGCTCCTGATACCAGCAATAAAATCCTCGAAATGGCTAAACAGGCAAAGCAGGGCAATCTGGATCTTGAACAACTCCCCCCAACGCCCCCCGAAAAAATGCAGACAGGAACTGCTACCGACAAAGGCCCGATTATCCAACGGCAACCGCTCAATAACGGACCGCAACCGTCTAACCCTGTGGATTTGGCTCCCATTAAACAGACTGCCGCCGCCCAACAGTCACAATTACTACAAACCGCCGCCCAAAGTCGCCAAAGCATTATGGCCGCATCGCAAGCCCAACAACAAACCGTGTTAGCCTTTATCCAAACAGAAGCCGCCCGTCTCGAAGCGGCCTATACTCAGACCCTGGAAAAAATCGAAACCGCAACCGAAACGGCCCGCCTTGAAATTGAAACCAATCGTCAAACTCAAACTGAGGCCATCACAACCCTTGCCGAAGAGAAACTCACCGCCCTTACGACCCTCATTGAAACCAAACGCGATGAACTGACTCAAGCCGCGGAAGAAAGGGCTGTCGCCGCCGAAACTTTTGGTGAAGACGAAGCAACCCGCGCGACCGATGAATGTAACACCAAAGCGGATGATGCCGTCGCCCTGGGTGAACAAAAAGCCGGCCAATACAGTGGCTATAACCGCGCGCCCGATATCGCCGCTGCGGCCCGCAGCATGGCGGCAGAAACCGCCGCTCAAATCCGCCAGGCGGGCACAGATATGGCGGAAACCGCTCGAAGCGATATGAGAGATCTGGCAACCAAATTCCGGGATGAAGCCACACAAAGCGCGGCCGAATTCGACAACCTGCTGCCGGATGCCCAAACCAAGATCGAACAAGAACGAGATGAAACGATCAAAGGCATCGATCAGCTCTCCGATGATGCCTTACAAGAATTGGAAACCGCTCACACTCAGGCCCACAGCGATCTGCTGCCCGGCAAACAACAGGCCATCCAACAACTCATGCAAATGGGACAGGCGGCCCTACCCGCCCTGGCCCAGGCCGCCCAGACAGCCTGCACACAGGTCGATCAAGAAACAGCAGCCTCCATTGCTGAACTTAACGAAGCGGTCAGCACCATCCTCTCGAAATTCGCCAAAGCCCAAGGGGAAGAAAATCAAAAGAAGGTCAATGAAGCCAGTTCTCAATTGAGCGGAGCCGGCGGTGAATTCAGCGCCCAAATGGGACAATTTGTCTCAACGGTCACCCAAAGCTTCACCACCAGCGGCACTCAAATCCAACAACAGGCCACAACCTTCGTGACCGGGGTAGCAACTTCGGTGCAGGAAAGCGGAACCGGCTTTGAAACGAATGCAAAGCAAATCAGCACTACGGTGATAGAAAAAACAACGGAAGCTATTACAGAAAGCACGACCAATATGGACGATGCCATCACTGAAGTTGAAACCCAACTTCAGAGCACTGTAGACGATAGCATCGGCAATTGGGATCAGGAACTCAGTGACGGCCAGACCCAACTCCAGGGCAAAATCAACGACAGTCTGGCCGAACAAAGCAACGTTCTCAACGACCTGGGCAGTGAGATCGATGCCAAAGCCCAAGAGCTAGAAAACGAAAACTGGCTGGAACGGGGGCTGAAATTCTTAGGCAACATGTTCCTCGGCTTTGTTCAGGCATTGGGAGAAGCGATCAAAGTCATCCTCATTGTGGCGCTGGTCGTTCTTCTCATTGTGGCCGTCGTTGCCCTCATCATCTACGCTATCGGTGGAATAGCCGCTCTAATGGGCACGATCCTGGCCGTGGTCATGTTTGTCACACTCCACGCGGCCACCATCGCCCTCATCCTTCAAATCGTGGGGGTCATCCTGACCGTAATTGGCCTGGCTATAGCCGCCTATCAAGCCTATGTAGCCGTTACAGCCCAGGGCTTGACCGATGCCCAACGCGCCCAGTTACTGGGAGGAAGCCTGTTTGAGGTCGCCTCAGCCTTGTTTGCCGGAAAGATTTTCGCGAAACTGGGTCAATGGGCCAACGGATTGGACAATCTGGATGATCTGGACAATGTGGATAATTTAGACGATCTGGACAATCTGGATGATCTCGATAATCTGGATGATCTGGATAATCTCGACGATGTGGATAAGGCCGACGATTTGTATTCCGTTGATCCTGAAATGACGGTCCACGATCAAGAAGCAGGAGTTCTGGTAAATGGAGAATATATTAAAAATCCTACAGCAACAGTGTTGGACCAATCAGCTTTGACCCCTGGCGGTAAAATTAAAGTTAATGGACAACTTGCGAATGGACAATATATGTACGTAGTAGATGAATCTGGCAATTTAATCATTGGTACCCGTTCCGGTCAAACAATGCCTCACCCAACTCTGATTGGAGGAAAAAATCCTCAAGTCGCAGCAGCAGGCATGGTAGAAATTCGAGGAGGTAGAATCTATGCCGTTAATAATGCATCAGGGCATTTCAAACCCAGTGCTGAATGTCTTCAAATAGCCGAAGAAGCCTTTAGCCAATTGCCCTCAAACACATTCCAGCCCAATTTTCAGGGATATCTACCCTATACTCCATAAACACTCTTTTTAAGGAAATAGCACCATGACAGATCAATTACACGCATGGGGCCTCTACCCCTGGTTCCAGGAACAGGGAGAAGCCAGGATTCATCCCGAAGATCTTCAAGCGTTTAAAAATCTAAAACCCTACGGTAAGGTCTTTGAACAGATAGGAAGTATAGAAGAGTACATCGTACTACAATACAACAAAATAAAGTATCGCGTAAAAAAAGACCTCTTTACAGTGCTCCCTATCTCGCCTGTTTTCACCTTCGGAGATCGGGTTGAAGATATTAACCATCCCGACCGAGTGGGAACAATTTGCGACATAGAATGGCATCACAAAGATAAACAATTTATCTACTTCATAGAAATCAACGAAAAAAAATCTTCAAAGAGATATTATGATAGAGATCTAACTCGCCATTCGCGTAAATGATGGGGCAAATCGGGAATTATTAAAATGAACAAAAATGAACTAAAAAACGGGTTGTTTCCCCAGGGTTAAAACCCTGGGCTTACTTACTACGCCCTTTCAGGGCTTAAGAAGGCTGCGAGTCCAGCAGTTTCAGCCCCGAAGGGGCGACCTTAGAACAGCCTGAAGCTTCACTCCAGAAAACCGCACCGGACAAACCTTTTTCAACCTGTACGGTTAGTCTGGAAAAAAAGCCATGTTTTCGGCGGCTTCAGAAAGCCGCCGAAAACATGGCTTTTTGGCTGCACTGCATTAGCGGTCGCTTACTTAAGCCCCGAAGGAGCGGGCTAAGGTAACCTGGGGTTTCACCCCAGGAAACCACATCAGACCTTTTTCATCCTTTGTTTCCAGGCCAATTGCACAGGCCCCAAAATTCCCGTTACGGAGCACACCCATGTCTTTAACCGTCCAGTTTTCAATTATGTTCTATGAGAACAACATAGTCGAAATAAACGAAGCCGAAATCTTCGCCAACTTCGAGACCTACGCCCCGCGCCTTTGTGAAATGGAAGAGATCGAGGGTGCCTTGATCATTACAGCTCCCCAACAAGAGCCCCTGGCCCTTTACGAAACCTTATGGTACCTGGTTGAAAACTTGAGCTTCAAAGCCATCATTCAACTGCTCAACCACCCCCAAGAATTCTTTCACCTCACCTATTACTCCTCCGATCAAGATCTGGTCATCATCCCCACACCGGATTACATCAAAATTCTGAGTGATGCCGTACCGACCGCCCGCTATAAAAAGGCCGATCTCTTTCCTCAACTCTACCGCTGCGGCTGCCGTTATCTGGAATTATTGAAAAAACTGGAAAAACAGGGGAAAACTGAAATCGACCTTGATCACTGGCGCACCTTAAGCGAAGAAGCCCGCCAGGCATTGAGCCGCCAAAGTATGCTGGATGAATAAATACACCTTCGCTCTGCCCATCCGGTGCCATGCTTCAGGCCGAAGCATAGCCTTTGGCATCGGTCTTTTTCATCCCCCTCTTGCCGAAACCCTTCTTTAAGTTATAATTAATATGAAATAACGTAGCGTTTTGTCTTAACCTATATCCCCTTGGATCCAAACATTTCCGTTTTTCCTTTCCTGTGGATACAGCTTGCCTGCTATCCACTTTGATTCATTTAACAACACAATCCTAACACGGCGCCTTCCTGCGCCCGATCTCAGGGATCACATAAGGGGGAAAAGCATGGTCAAACCCAACCACGCAGCAGAAGTTCAGGCTGAAAAGACCCGTAAGCCTGAAATAGCAAAACCAGTCGTTCAACCCAGTCCGCTGGAAGCGGCCGGCATCGATCCGGCAATGCTCTACAGCGGAGGAACCGTCGAAGCCCAGGTCAATACCCTCAACCATCTCCAATCCGTCCAACGTCAGGCCGCCGTCGAACACATCAATCAAACTCAAGGCAACCGCCATGTCCAGACCGTTGTATCGGTCATGACAGCCCCGGCGGAAAAACAGCAAGAAGCCGCCCCTGCGGCCCAGGCCGAAACCAAAACCGCAAAAACAGAGACCGCCGGAACCGATGCCAAAGCGGCTTCCGGCGCTGCCGCCCCACGCAAAGGCGGCATGGCCGGCAAACCCGGAATGAATCTCTTGCAAGAGATCTCCGGCCTGCCCCCTCTCCCCGAAAATCTGACCAATCAAGGCCAGGCCGGAGCCGGTGAAAAAGAAGGCGCCAAACCCGCGGCCGCTGAAAAAACGGGTGCCAAACCCGCCACAGCGGAGAAACCCGGTGCTGCCTCCGAAAAAGCCGGCGCCAAACCCGCCGCTGCCGCAGAAAAAGCGGGCGCGAAGCCTGCTCCCACAGCCAAACCCGCCGGGGCAGCTCCCCAGGCGGCCAAACCCGCCGCCCCGGCCGCCAAACCGACCGTCAAACCTGCGGCTCCGGCCTCGCAACCGGCAGCCTCCCCGGCCGCCCATGCCGCTGCGGTTCAGACTAAACTCTCTGTCAGTCAACCCGGCGATCCCTATGAGGTCGAGGCCGACCGCGTCGCCGATGAAGTGATGCGCATGCCCGGCCGCGCCACCCCGCCCGAAGATCCCAACGACAACGAAAATCACAATAACGTGGGCGGCGAAATCTCCCCGATCCAGCGCAAAGGCGCCGGGGCCCCCCAGACCTCAGAAAAAACCGAAACTCAAATTCAACAGATGCGCGGCGGCGGTCAGCCCATGCCCGACTCCGAACGCGACTTCTTTGAACCCCGCATGGGCGTCGATCTGAGCGGGGTCCGCGTCCACACCGGCGGCGACGCCATCCAGCTGAGCCGCGATCTCCAGGCCCGCGCCTTCACCATCGGCAGCGACGTCGCTTTCAACTCCGGCGAATACCAGCCCGGCACGCCCGAAGGCCGCCGGCTGATGGCCCACGAACTGACCCACGTCGTCCAGCAGGGCGGCGCCGGCCAGTTAAGCCGTAAATCCAAAAACGGCAAGAACATCCAGCGCACCGCCTTTGACGCCATCCAGCGCCTGCCCATGATCCAGCGGGAAGGCGAAGCCGGCACAACCAGCCCCACACCGACCCCTGAAGAAAAAGCCGCTGCGGATGCCGCCGCGGCCCGGGCCGAAGCCATCGCCGCCGCCGCCCGCCAGCAGGGACAGACCGCCATCGGCCAATCGCGCGCCGATCAGACCGAAGCGCAGACGGCCGGCGAGGCTCCCCGCCAGGAAGCCGCCGCCTCTCAAGCCCAGGGCCCCGTCCAGGAAACTGAAAAAGCCGCTCTTCAGGCTGAAGTCGTCTCCAAAGCCGCCGCCTCCTTCACGGCAGCCCTGACAGCCCACACCGCGGCCGCTCAAAACGCCGTGGCCGCCGCCACCCAAAGCGTCCAGGCCGCCGCCGCGCAGGCCACCGAAAAAGCCGCCACCCAGGCCGCCGCCGCTCAAGGCGCCCAGGTCCTGGCCCAGCAAGCCGCCGCTGCCGGTGGTGGAGGGGGCGGTGGTGGTGGAGCCGCCGATGCCGCGACCGCCGCCGCAAAAGCCGCCGTCCAGAAAGCCTACGACTCCGCGACGGCCGCCGGAGCCCAGGACCCCAAGTCCGCTGAGGAAGATCCGGGCTACCAGACCACCAAGAGCGCGGCCGAATCTACCGCCCAAGAACAACAAACCCACGAAGAGGCTCAGGGCAAAGCAGATGCCGCTCAGGCCGCCGTGGAATCCCCGGCCAGCGAACTGGAAAGCCAGGCCCAATCCAACCAGGTCAACGAGATGGAAGGCGCCCCCACCCCCGACTTCGATGCGGCCGCCTTCAAGGCCCAACTGATGGAACGCATTGCCGCTCTGGCCCCCTCGACCTCCGAGCAGGCCGACAACTTCAAAGAAGGCGGCGCGCTCAACGGCCTCAAGGGTGAAATGCAGGGCACCGTCAAAACCAACCAGGATGCCTCCGTCGGACCGATCAAAGAGGCGGAAAGTGCCACACCGGATGCCAGCTCGGTCACGCCTAAACCCGTCACCCCGCTGACGCCCGAAGAAGCCGGCGCCGAACCGGCCGCCATCGGAGCCGAAAACGCCGTGCCCAAAGTCAAGGGCCAGGAACAGGTTGAAACGCCGCTGCAGGAAAGCAGCGCCGCCCTCGATCAGCAAATGGCCGATGCCGAAATCACCGAAGAACAGCTGCAAAAATCCAACGAACCGGCCTTCACCGGCGCGCTGGAAGCCAAGACCGGCGCCCAGACCGACGCCGCCGCGGCCGCCCCGGCCTATCGCGCCCAGGAACAGAGTCAAATCGCCGGCGCGGAAACCGAAGCCGTCGCCGCCGCTCAGGCCAGCATGGCCGAAATGCACGGGATGCGCGTAGACCAGTTCACCCAGGTCCAGGGGCGCCAGGATCAGACCAAGACCGAAGACGAACAGGCGCGCGTCAAGATTGCGACCGATATCCAGACCATCTACACCGAAACCAAGACCGAAGTGGAAGGCATCCTCAGCGGACTCGACACCAAAGTCAACCAGATCTTCGACGACGGCGCCGCGGCCGCCAAGACCGCCTTCGAAAATTACGTCGACGCCAAGATGGACGCCTACAAAGAGAAACGCTACGGCGGCATGTTCGGCTGGGCCCAGTGGATCGCCGACAAAGTCATGGGCATGCCGTCCGAGGTCAATGCCTTCTACACCGAAGGCCGCCAGCTCTACATCGACAAGATGGATGCCGTCATCGACAATGTCGTCGCCGTGATCGGCACCACCCTGGCCGAGGCCAAAGCCGCCATCGCCAAGGGCAAGCAGAAGATTCAGGATTACGTCAATCAACTGCCCCAGAACCTGCGCGAGGTCGGTCAGAACGCCGCCAACGAAATCCAGAGCAAGTTCGATGAATTGACCCAATCGGTCGACGCCAAACAGGGCGAACTGATCGATACGCTGGCCAATAAGTACAACGAAAACCTGCAAGCCATCGACGCCCAAATCGAAGAAATGAAAGCCGCCAACAAGGGCCTGGTCGATGCGGCCATGGAGGCCATCGGCGGTGTCATCAAGACCATCCTGGAACTCAAGGACATGCTGTTAAGCGTCCTCGCCCGGGCCGCCGACGCCGTCATGTTGATCCTCAAAGATCCCATCGGCTTCCTCGGCAACCTCATCCAGGGCATCAAGCAGGGCTTCCTGAACTTCGTCGCCAACATCGGCACCCACCTGAAGAACGGCTTCATGGAATGGCTCTTCGGCGCCGTCGCCGAAACCGGCATCCAGCTGCCCAAGCAATTCGACCTTCAAGGTATCCTCGACCTGGTCCTCCAGGTTCTGGGTATCACCTGGGCCAATATCCGCTCCCGCGCAGTCAAGATCCTGGGCGAACCGGTGGTCGGTGCTTTGGAAAAGGCCTTTGAAATGTTCAAGATCATCCAGGAAAAGGGTCTGGGCGGCCTCTGGGAATATATCAAAGAACAGCTCGGCAACCTGCAAACCATGGTGGTCGACGGCATCAAGGATATGGTCATCACCCAGATCATTCAGGCCGGGATTCAGTGGTTGATCGGCATCCTGGGCGGGCCGGCCGGCGCCTTCATCAAAGCGGCCAAAGCGATCTATGATGTAGTGATGTGGTTCGTCAACAACGCCTCCAAGATCATGGGCCTGATCAACGCCATCATCGACTCGGTCACCGCCATCGCCAACGGCGATCTCAGCGGCGCCGCCAAATACGTCGAAGACTCCCTGGCCAAGATGATCCCCATCGCCATCGGCTTCCTGGCCAACCTGCTCGGCCTGGGCAAGATCACCGACAAGATCAAGGACATCATCAAGAAGATCCAGGCCCCCATCAACAAGGCCATCGACTGGGTACTCACCAAGGCCAAAGAGTACGCCAAGAAATTCGCCAAGATGCTGGGACTGGGAAAGAATGAAAAGGATGAGAAAGATGACAAAGATAAAGATGATCCCCGCGTAAAACCCGGATTGGAGGCTCTGTACGCCGAGGAAAAAGCCCGTGCCACTGAAGGCGGGATCAATCAGAAGGAAGCTAATGAAATTGCTCAGAACGTCAAAACCAAGCATCCCGTCTTCGCATCCATCACCCCGATAGAAGGGGCCAGTAGCTGGGATTATGAATATACAGTTCAACGGGCAAAAGCCTCGGGCAAGGAACCGAAAGAGGGCGGAAAACCCTACAACTCCAAGCTAAACAGTAAAGGGAATATCACTGGTAACTTTGCCGACTTTGATTGGAGTGGTTACCCAACTCAAGCCACTGCCCATCCCGCTAATCTTAAATACAAGAATGCTGGAAATGGTTCGGTCCCGCAACCAACTGGAACTTACGAGCTAGCGGGAGATGAAACTGGGGGGTCTGTCCATACGGATGCCTGGCGCACACTAATAACTGATAAGAAAAACACCTATAAGACAAAACTGCAAGGCATTGAAAGTAAGAATGCAGGCGATGAAAATAAAACCAGAAATGCATTACTGCAAGAAATCAAGCCTGCCAGCAACAGCGGTTGGGACCAAAAATCGATTCCGCAGGTAATCGAGGATGGATCCAAGTACATGGTGGAAAAAGACTATAACAATATGACGTACGAAGATATTTACCTTGTAGATTGGCAAGAGCACCATGTTAAACCGGTAAGTTTCAGTGGTTCGCCTACCAGCGCCAAGAATCTAATCTTCCTCCGAGCAACTGAGCATTATCCAATCACAGGATGGTGGAACAGCAGAATGAGCACCTTAAAACAGGCTTTTAATAAGTAGTCAATCACTAACAATAAAGAGGTCTTTACTAATCCAGGATTGAGCTAAGGTAATGCGTATTGAGTAATGTGGAAATTAAATTACTTAATACGCATTACCTTGTTTTTGCGCAAAAATGGCAAGGGACCAAGGCTCTTCCATTATTGAAACGAACCTTAACCGTTTCCGTCTTTTTCCTGGGACGGGGCCCCAGGAAAAAGCTCGGCAAACAAAGTATTTTCATCAAGGAGAAAAAAGTTGGACGAACTATCAGCTTTAATACAAAAAGCCAAAAAAGGAGGTAGCAATGCAACCGAAATTATCAATGAGTTAGCCAACAAGGGAGCATCAGCAGCACCGACCATCATTACATCTATCAAAAGAAACCGTTCCGGCAATATAACTCCTTTGAAAAATGCCCTCCTTTTAATGGATGATCCCAATCTCCTTTCTCTCATACCTGACTTACTCAAAGATGAATCTGGAACGATCCGACTGGTCGCCATCCAGATGCTTGCTCAAATCCGTGAAGAAACCGCTTTCAACTTGCTCTGTGAAGAGCTGGATAAACAGCCTCGATTGGGAAATAATGCAAATTGGGCAGCCGATGCATTAGGAGAACGCGGGGATGACCGCGCCATCCCTCTGTTAGCTGAAGTTTTAAAAAAACTCACCCCTTATGATACCAATGAAATTCTCTCAACCGCAACGGCCCTCGCCAAACTAGGGGATCAAAGTGGAGCATCCCATATCATCAAATTGGTTCAATCCAAAGAAATGGACGTAAGCCTGGAAGCTTCTGCAAAACTGCCTTATGTTGTGGGAACAGGTCTGTTCGCAACCTCAATAGAAAAATTAAATAATTCCACTGTCAGGGAAATTTCAAAAAACTGCCTGGAATCACTTATCTATTTAGGGACTCGCGAAGTTGTCGAAGAATTACTCAAACAGCTAACACGTCCCCTAATCCAGGATTATGTCTTACTTCGAGACACAGAAGATTCCAGCCTTCCGGAATCAGCATTGGCGGGACTTTACGACATTACGGGAGCCCAGGATATCTTCAAATCTTTTGACACTGTCGCTAAAATCAACGAATGGTGGAAAAAAGAACGACCAACTTACCACCCCCAAATCGGATATCGGTTTGGAAAACCGCGCCAGATAAACGATATAATCCAGAATCTGGAATCCCAACCTAAACTTCGCCGCTCCATCCTCAAAGAATTAAGAATTATAACGGGACAAACATTTGGATTAAATCCATTTATACCTCTCCTCTATCAAAATATAAACACTGCGGTTCCAAATGCTCTGGCATGGTTAAATAAAGAAGGATCCAAATTCGAGCCCGGGAAACTTTATAAATATGGGCATTTACAAGATATATCCATTGCTTTCCAAAACATCTGACTTCCATAGTTTTATCTCGTAACACACAACACGCCGCGCCCTCAATGAGGGCGCGGCGATTATCTTCCAGTCTTCCAGCCTTCCCGTCTGCCGATCTTAGCCCTTGCGCAACGTCAGCGGCAGATAGATCCGGTAGAACTCCGGATAGGTCACTTCCTGCACCGGCGAGAGGTTCCCCGCCCGATCCACCACCCGCACATAAACGGGCGCCGTCCGCAGCGTCGGCCAGGGGATATCCGTCCCCGCCGCAAACGCCTGGAAGGTCGTAAAGGTCGAGCTGACACTCACCTGCACCTCTCCCACACCGCTGTTGTCATCCAGCCCTGATATCCGCAACGTCGCTCCCGCCCAGGGCAGAATGTGCACCGGGCCTACTTCCGGCGCCCCGGCATCATAGACGATCCCACCCGTGAACGGCCCATATTCCCGTCCCGTCCCATCCCGGAACTGCACATAGACCGTCTTCGGCGCAATCGCCGGTTCGCTCACCGTCCAGGCAACCGTCGAAGTCACCGGCATCCAGTTGCTGCCGCTGAAGGTCGCCTCGTTGCTCAACCGCATCTCCGTGATCGGCGCGCTCAACGTCGGCCAGCTCAACCCCACCGTCACCGTCGGCACCTTCGTCCACAGCGCCCCCTGATTCACCATCACATCAAAGCCCGTTTGATAAACCACCGCCGCGCTGACGGCATGCTCATTGCCCAGCCCGTCGTTCACAATCGCCGTGTTCGTCAGCAAGGTCCCGGCCGCGGGCCCCGTCACCGGCACCGTTGCCGCAAACTGCATCAGCACCGGCGTTCCCGAAGCCACCGAGCCGTGCCACAACACGGTGCCGTTGACATAGCTTATAATGCCGCGGCTCGCCCGCAGGCTGTCCGTCACCAGCGTCAACCCCGCCGGCAACACATCCGTCACTAACGCCGTGGCCGTCACCGCATGGTCATTCCGCAGCAGCAACGTATAAGTCACCTTCTGTCCGGCCGTCACATCGTGAGACGAGGCCTGCATCCAGCTCTGACTCAAATCCGGCTCCCCGGCCGTCGGATACCGCACTTCGATCGGCAAGGAAACACTCCCCAGACCACAACGATCAGCAACGTTCACCGTCACCGTGTAGGTCCCGGTCGTCGCAAAAGTATGCTCCCAGGTAGCCGCTTCCCCAACATGCATACCGTCCAGGCTCCATGCATAAAAGAACGGAGCGGTCTCTGAAATCTCTGCTGAAAAACTCATCCTACTGCCCGGTTCCAGTACGCCATGCAAAGTCGGTTCGATTCGTACCGTTGAAGTCAGGCACGACAAAAATTGATAACTATCCACGATTGCGCCCAACGGCACGACCGGATCTGTTTTCACCACGGCGTACCCCACAAAATCAATCGGTAAGGACTTTTGACGACGCTGATTAAATAGCTGAGATTGTTGAGATCCCAACAAGAAAGCCGGTTCGACATAAACCAGGACCCCGTTGGCGTTGTAATACGAAATCGTCACGCTGGTCGTCACCGCGGCGCTGTTCTGCACGCTGAACACCGTGAAATCGCCCGGAGCACTCCGCACATAGGGAACCGTGAGCGCTGTGCTGCTCCGGATTTCGTATTCGCCCACCCGGGGATTGACACCAAAAGTATCATACCAGCTTTCTGCTCCCCAATACAACGGCGCGCTGCCGGTCAGATAAGCTGAATAAGTGCCGTTCGCCAGCCCGTTCTCGGCCCCCAAATCCAGATAAACCGCTCCGGATACCGGCAGCGTCCGCGTAATCTGATAGATCGGCGTCCCGGCCGTATTGTACAATTGCAGTGCAACGGTCGCGGTCGTCGCATTAGGATTGACCACCAGCACCTGGCTGCTCCGCAACACGCCCCCTTCCCCCGCCGACTTGAACAACTGGGGAATCGACTGCGTCTGCGTCAACGACGTCAGCACCGGATAAGATTCCATTTCCAGGATCTGTTGGGGAGGATTCCCCATCAATTTATCCAGCATCAACTCAGCCACCAGAAAAGAATCAGATTCCACACGGACCCATCCCCAAAAACCCGATTCCAAAAAACTCATATTGGAAATTGGGTATGATTTCTGTTGATAAGGCGTAAGCGTCTCTGAGACAACTGCCACCTCATCCCCAGATAATCCATAATAATGAATCCGGATCTGAACCGAAACATCTTGAGGATTGAATAGAACAAAACTGCTCCGTCTTTGAGGAATATCGTTCGAATTGCTGACCTTGATGATCGGTCCCAACAAAAATTCATTTCCGCCCTCTTCAGACGAAAAACCTCTACTCACAAAAATACTGTCCCCATGATTAATATAGGGATCTCCATATATCCCGCTCCGTACGATACCGACCAGAGGTCGCGTCGGCGAAACAATCGTATTCGCCATAGTCGTCCTGGGGATGCTGATAAACGATTCAGCCGAAATTGAGACCGCCTGCCCGGCCGCAAGGGTAAAGGTATCCGTGTAGAGATACTGGCTCCCGCCACCTATCCAATGGAACGACATGCCGCCATTGGCAACTTCATTGCCCGGATTGACGACCCACAAATCACTCTGATAGCCGTAATAAGACTTCATCACTTGCAAAAAATAGAGCTCATTGCCCGTCCCGGCCGGCGCCGCCGCCAGCAAGAACGAGCCCGTCGCCCCCAGCGCCAGAAGCAGCGCCGTCACCATCAAAACTAACAGCCTAAATTTCGTCTTCATCGAACCTCACTCTTAATATACGGAAATGCTGATATTTTATCAAATATATTGAATTTAGCAAATTTTCAATTAATATTGAGCTCGATAACTAACAAACCGCCGCGCCCTCAATGAGGACGCGGCGGTTATCTTCCATTCTTCTACGCTTCCCGTCTGCCGGTCTTACCCCTTGCGCAGCGTCAGCGGCAGATAGATCCGGTAGAACTCCGGATAGGTCACTTCCTGCACCGGCGAGAGGTTCCCCGCCCGATCCACCACCCGCACATAGACCGGCGTCGTCCGCAGCGTCGGCCAGGGGATATCCGTCCCCGCCGCAACCGCCTGGAAGGTCGTAAAGGTCGAGCTGACACTCACCTGCACCTCTCCCACGCCGCTGTTGTCGTCCGTCCCTGAGATCTGCAAGGTCGCTCCGCCCCACGGCAAAACCTGAACGTACCCGATTACAGGATTTCCGTCATCATAAACAATTTCACTTTCAAAAGGTCCGTATTCTTGCCCCATCCGATCCCGGAACCAGACATAGACCGAATACGGCGCCAATCTGGATGCGCCATCCAACCGCCACTGAATTTCCGACGTTGCCGAAATCCAGGTACTGCCTGTAAACTGGCTGTCATTGCTCAGTCTTATCTCCGTAACCGGTTCACTCAACGTAGTTGACCATGTCAACCCTACCGTGACGGTCGGAATATGGGTCCACAATGCCCCCCGGTTTATCATCATCGCAAAAAACGGCTTATAAGAAGGCCCGTCTCCAATAATACGCTCGTTTCCCCGGCCATCGTTCACCGTCGCCAGCTTCGTGAAAAAATCCCCCTCTGAAAGTCCCGAATCCGTAATAACGATCGCATATTGAATGACCACAGGGGTCCCTGAAATCACCCTTCCCCGCCATTGCAACAGCCCATCTACAAAAGTCACCCCCCCACTGCTCGCTCGCACACTGTCCGTTACCAACAGAACTGCATCCGCTCTCGGCAACAACGAATTCACCAACACATCGGTATAGATTCCGATTGTCCCGACATTGTGACTGTTTCGCAACACCACAGTATGAGTCAATCGATCTTCCCCTGAGGTGATCTTGTCCCAGGCCACTCTCATCCAGGAGCCAGTCAAATCCGGCTCGTCCGGCAACGGCCAGCGCACGCTCACCAGCAAAGCCCCTTGATTCCAACCACAACTGTCTGTAAATTCGACGGTTACCGTATAGGTTCCCGTCATCTCAAAAGTATAAAACAGCGAAGCTGTATTTCCGACGGTGCTCCCATTAACCTGCCAGAGATAACCAGAACCAGCTCCTGATGGGGCAACCGAAAAGGCCACCGATCTTCCCGGTTGAATTACGCCATGCGGATTCGCCTCAATCTGCACCGTCGGTGAAATACACGAACCAAATCCGGGTTGAAAACCTTGCAGATCCCCCATCTGCCGCAAACGGCCGGCTTTTATAGAAGCAGCCACCTTTTGAAATGGGAATACCACCACGCCCACCAGCCCCAATGCAATCAAAACCGACAGCCAAAGACCAACTTTTGCCTTCATAGCTCCTCACCTTGTAGCAGAAATAATTTTCAGCTGGTATAGATCTATACATAACAAAAGCGCGCGCCGTCTTGACGGCACGCGCCTTTTAATAGTTCCCACCCCCTCTTACTTTCCCCCCAGCACCACCTCCACGAGCTGCCGTAAATGCACATACGTCACTCCCGTCTTGACCCAGATCACGCCCGGCTTCTCCTCATACCACCCCGCCGGCTGGATCTCCCACTCAGCGGCGTCGGCCCGAAATGCAATCCGCTGCCCGTTCACCAGCACCTGCCGGGCCGTCCCCTGACGCAGCACCAGCCGGATCCACGTCTCCCGCTCCTCCACCGCCCCGGCATAACTCCCCTTCGTCGGCTCGACGATCACCAAAACCCGCTGCCCCTCCTGCTCCAATCGGATCTCGGTCGTCCGCACCGCCCCACGCTGATAGGCCACCGTCGCCCCGTCGTCCTCATAAAGCGTAAACTGCCCCGGCGTCTTCCCGTCCGCATAGACCCGCAGTCGCAGCTCGTCCCGCCGCGATCCATCCAGCCGGCGCCCCGTCGCATCCATCGTCTGCTCGTCCACATACATCTCCGGCACGATGGCCCCGCCTCGCACATACAACGGCAGCCGCAACCGCCCCGCTGCATCCAGCGTCGCCACTTCCGGCACCGTCTCCCCCCGACTCTCGATCCAGCCGTCGGTGTAATAATCGGCCCAGCTCCCCGCCGGCAGATAGACATCCCGCGCCGTCATCCCGTAAGT
The DNA here is from genome assembly GCA_964501335.1 of uncultured Anaerolineales bacterium. Taxonomy (GTDB): domain Bacteria; phylum Chloroflexota; class Anaerolineae; order B4-G1; family SLSP01; genus CAZCTC01. The sequence goes on from CAZCTC010000009.1 coordinate 64,466, forward strand.
CAACACCGTCGCCGCCAGCAAATCCCGCCCCAGGAGCTTCTCATCGCCCAGGACCGCCACCTGGGGATCGTTTTGATAATAATAGACCAGCGGCGGCACCACCGGCTCGCCGTAGAGATAGGCCCGGTGCGCCAGCGAATAGAGATAGGGAATCAACCGATAACGCAGCCGCACATTTTCCAGATTGCTCGCCTCATCCCCGATCCGATCCGGCGCCGTCTCATAACAATTACAACGATTGCTGGTATGCACCCGCACCGGCGTATCGAACAACGCCTCATTCGCCAGCCAATGCGTATACATCGCCTCCGCATCGCCGTCTACCGCCGTCCGATCGAATCCTCCGATATCGGTGCCGAAATAATCCATCCCCGAAAGGGACATATGCAGCTGGGCATTCTGATGGGCCGCCAGACTCCCCAGATTGGAACCGATATCCCCCGACCACATCGCCGCCCCGAACCGCTGCATCCCGCTCGTCCCCGACCGGGAAAGGATAAAGGGCCGCTGCTCCACCTGATTCCGTTCATACCCCCGGGCAATGCTCTCCGCCCAGGCAAAATTGTAAAGATTGTGCACGTCGTACTGCACATGCCCCATCCCAAAACCGGCATACCAGGCCTTCTTCGGCAGGAACAATTCCGGCTCGCCCAGATCCGTCCAATGGCCCAGAATCCCCATCTCGATCAACGGCTGCCGCTTCAGATCGTGCCAGTAATCCCCCGCCTCCGCCGCCGACCAGTCCAGCATGCCGCCGTACCCCCACCAGCCGTGCATGACCAGTGCCTTACCAGTCTCGCCGCCGTCCCGCGCCAGATAGCCCCGGCTCTCCAGCTCCTTAAACTCCGGGCGGGAACGCGAGACATACGACTCCTCCATCAACATCAGCCCCACGCCCTCTTCATCGCGCAGCCGCGCCAGCGTCCCGACCGGATCGGGGAAATTGGTCTCATCCCAGCTCACTGCCCCCATATGCGACTCGCCGCCCACCCCGCCGAACCATTGCAGATCCATCACAAAGCCGTCGACCGGGAAATGGGCCTCTCGCAGCGTCTGAAGTTTGTCCTCCAGTTCCCCCCAGTTGTCGAACCCATATTCCGAGACCCACAATCCAAACATCTTCTTCGGCGGCACCGGCGGCCGCCCCACCAGTTCCATATAATCCTGCCGCAGCGACGGCAAATCCGGCCCCGTCATAAAATAGCCCCGAATCGGCGTTCCGCGCGTCTCCAACCGCCAGGGAGTCCCCATAAAATCCCAGGTCTGCGGGTAAATATGATCCAGGAACAGGGCATAGTTTTCCCCACCTTCCCCCAACGCATAGAGCACCGGGAACTGCGCATTCCCCACATTGCCCCGATTAAAATAGACCATCGCATTGCCGTAAGGATTCCCCGTCGTGACCTTCTCCCCCAACCAATCGCCGTTCGGTTCCCCGGCCTTGAGAAAATGCTCGCCCAGGCCATAGAGATGCTGCGTCGTCTCGGGCGTCAACGACAAAGCCGCCACGCTCCCATCCCATTCCTCCGGGCAGAAAGTCGTCAGGGTCCGCCCCGCCACCGTATCCGTGATCGTCAGACAGAGCCGCTCCGGATCCACCGTGACGCGCAGGGAAGCGGTCTCCAGCAAGCCCCGACCGTCGTCGCGATAGGCCGTCGGCCCGGAATAGACCGTCTGAGCCACCATCGGCGTCGTCGTGAGCAGATCGGCCGCCTTGACCGCTGCCGTCCCCTCCCCCCAGCCGAAATGGATCATTCCATCGTCCAGCACCTCAATCGCCAGCTGCCGCGTCCCGGCGGTAAACAAAGCCTGCTGCGGCGCCCGCTCGGCCAGCGTCGGCGGCGGCGCAACAACCGTCGGCGTCGGCATCGCCACCTCTGTAACAACGGCTGGCGGCACCGCTACCGCGGTCTGCTGAGCACACCCCGCCGCCAGCAGCCCCAACGCCAAAATCCACCACCATGCTCCTCTCGCCATCGACTCCTCCTTTGATAAATATCCACAGGTAGAACTTTTTTAAATCCGCTGTCTACTGTCTACTTTCTACTGTCTACTTCTGAAAAAATTGCCAATTGCGCCGCCTGTGATAAACTACCGCGGTCTTTTGCGCGCCGATCGGCGCCCTGGTACTATCCCATAAAAACCCTGAGGAGGGAATTTTTTATGAAGCGATCGTGGCTCGGTTCATTGCTCTGTCTGGCCCTGCTCTTAGCCGGATTGGCCGTCGGCGTCCGTGCAGCTCCCCTTGCAGAAACGCCAACCTGCTCCCAGGAGGCCGGGCCGGCCGGCTGCCTCAACATCGCCCTGACTCCGGCCAGTGTGGTCGGTGATCTCTATATCGACGGCGCCCTCGTCGCCTCCCAGGTCAACACCGCCTTCGTACCCGTTCCAGTCGACGTCCCGCATGTGATCGAACTGCAAAACGTGGTCGATTCCACACCCGGCTTCGGCGACATCTTCGTCTATACCAATCCGCCGACCGCCACCTTGACCCTGGCCGCGGCTGAAATCCAATCGCTCACCTTCCAGCCCAAAATCAACTATCTCAAAGGCTATGTACACCTCAGCTGTGAAATCAAAAACTGGGACAGCACCCGGGATGTCATCTGCCAGCCCGCCGTGGACGGCAACCCGCTCCCGGCCGTCGCCCCCGGCACCGCCGCCGACTTCGCCATCCCCGTCGGCGCCCACACCTTCCACGTCGATCTGATCGGCGCCTCAGCCGGCCTCTGGCTTCCGCCCGCCGCCGACTATCCGCTCACTATCGCCGGCGGCAAAACCGCCCCGCTGCGCGCCGCCTTCGATCGCAAAGGCCAGCTGGCCGTCAGCCTGAAAATCGCCGATATCACCGGGGACATCTTCCTGGACGGGCAGCCTGTAGCGGGCGGCATCGCCGGCATGACCCTCGACCTGACCCCCGGCGCTCACACGGTGGAAATGCGCAACCTCATCGATCCGCTTGCCAACGGCGTCTACCGCTATCCCGATACGGGAGCCAAAATCACCATCGCCAACAACCAGACCAAAACCCTCGTCCTGGCCCCCACCAAACAATACCTGATGGGCTTCGCCGCCCTGACCTGCAAGATCAGCGGCCGCGAAGCCGGCCATGACGAACACTGCGTCGTCTCGCTCGACGGCCAGGAAATCGCCGCCCTGGAACCGGCTCAGGTCCAGACCTACACCCTCACCCCCGGCGCCCACACCTTCCAGGTCCAGCTGGTCGGCGAACACACCACCGAATGGTCCCCCGCCGCCCGCACACTGCCCCTGACCATCACCGCCGGCAAGACCAGCGCGCTCGCGGCCGATTTCAAGCGCCCCGACCTCAACGCCCCCGGCGTCCTGGCCGCCCGCTTCGTCGCCGATGTCTCCGTCCCCGATAACACCCGCTTCCAGCCCGGGGAAAAATTCGTCAAAACCTGGCGCCTGCAAAACACCGGCATCGTCGCCTGGCCCGCCGACACCACCGCCGTCTTCATTACCGGTGAAGCCATGACCGATCAAACCGCCGTCGCCGTCGGCGCCGTCGCCCCCGGCGAAGCCAAAGAAATCAGCATTGAAATGACCGCCCCGGCCAAAGCCGGCGCCATTCGCGGCCAGTGGAAACTCAAGACCGGCGAACGGATGATCACCGGCAGCGGCATGGTCATCCAGATCCAGGTCGCCGCCCCGGCCGCGCCGGCGGCTCCCGCAGCGCCCGCCCCTGCGGCCCCGGTGGCCGCCGCCCCGGTCCCGGCAGCTCCCGCTCCCGTAAAAAATGGTAGCTTCGAACTGGGCGGCCACATCATGCAGGGCTTCCAGGCCGCCGATCGGATGCACTACGCCGGCATGACCTGGGCCAAAGTTCAGGTCCGTTACCCCAACGATGCCAGCGGCATCATCGCCGCCGCCCACGCCAGCGGCTTCAAAATTCAGATCAGCGCCCTGGGCGAATCCGGCATGGTCCTCGAATCCGGCTTTGAAGGCACCTTTGCCGAGTGGGTCGCCGGAATTGCCGCCGCCGGCGCCGACGCCATCGAAGTCTGGAACGAACCCAATCTGCCCCGCGAATGGGCCGAAGGCCACATCAACCCGCAGGCCTACACCAACCTGCTCTGCCGCTCCTACGGCGCCATCAAGGCCCGCAACGGCGGCACGGCCGTCATCAGCGCCGCCCCCGCCCCCACCGGCTACTTCGGCGGCTGCCATCCTCACGGCTGCGACGATATCCCCTGGCTGCAAAACCTCTACAACGCCGGCGCCGCCGCCTGCTTTGATTACATCGGTGCCCATCACAATGCCGGAGCCACCGCGCCCGGCGCCAGCACCGGCCATCCGGCCGACAGCGGAGATCACCATCACTCCTGGTACTTCCTGCCGCAAACCCGCGCCTACTACAACATCTTCAACGGCCGACGCCAGCTCTTCTACACGGAACTGGGCTATGTCTCTCCTGAAGGATTCCCGCCCATCCCCGACACCTTCTGGTGGGGAGCCAACACCAGCGTGGCCCAACAGGCCCAATGGCTGGCTGAAGTGGTCAATCTGAGCCGGCAGACCGGAATGGTCCGCACGGTCATCGTCTGGAACGTCGATGCCCCCTGCTACGGCATGTGCGGCGGCGTCGGCGATCCGCAGGCCGGCTACGCCATTCTGCGGCCCGACGGCTCCTGTCCCGCCTGCGAAACCCTGCACGCCCTCCTGGGCACCCGGTAAAACAAAAACAGAAGGGCGGCCACATCAGGCCGCCCCCTACAACGGCAACCCCTCTGGGTAAGGGCGCCTCTGTGTGGGCGCCCTTTTCCAATCTTCTAATGGACCCGTCCTAATCCTTCCCGCATCCGGCTCCACCACTGTTGCAGCCAGTTCACACCTCGAACATCCTTCTCCCGGTTCCCCTTGCTCTGGTTCCCCTGTACCGCAGGGCGCGCCGACGCCGCCACGCGAATTCCATCGCGTTGATTCTCCTGGCAGATATTGGAGCTCAACGCCGGGGTCGCCTGCGCCTCCACCGTAATGCCGTCCCAGCCATTTCCATAAGAACGGTTATCCACCGCCGTTCCGGCCGCACTTCCGGCATAAAAAATTCCGCTCAACTGATTTTCACGACAACTGTTTTCTTCCAGGACCGGATGCGCCAGCCCCTGCACTTCAATTCCATGAGTACCATTGTCGGCAAAGCGGTTCTGGCGCGCAATCCCTTCCGCCGTATCCGAATACATCAGACCGCTGCGCTGATTCTTGCGGCACTCATTGTTCTCAACCACAGGATGGGCCGATTCCAAAATCACAATCCCCGACCGCCCGTTAGCCAGACAACTGTTCCGCTTCAACAGCCCCTCGACATGGCCTCCACAGGCAATCCCGCTCACCACATTTTCCTGGCAGATATTTCCCTCCAACTGCAACCGCACCCAATCCACCGCCATAATGCCGAATTTCCGATTTTCCACACAACGGTTCTGGAAAACCATCCCCCCGGCGGTGCCGAAATAACCGATGCCGCTTTCTTCGTTCAAACGGCACAGATTGTTCTCCAACCGGGGCTGAGCTTCGCCCTGCACCCAGATCCCGAAAGATCCATTGGAAAGACAAAGATTGTCGCGGGCCACCCCCGCCGTCTGGTCCGAATAGAGAATGCCGTTTTGCAGATTTCGCTGGCAACTGTTCGCCTCCAACGTCGGCCGGGCCTGATCCAGCACCACAATCCCCGCCCGGCTGTTCTCCTGACAGACATTTCCCCGGCCCACCCCTTCCGCATTTCCCAGATAGAGAATTCCGACCGGATTCTCCTTACAGATATTCTCAACGATTTCCGGGACCGAATTCTCCCCCACCCCCATACCATGCAGTCCATTCTTCAGACATTGATTTTCCCGCACGACCCCGGCCGCCGTATCCAGATAACGAATGCCGGCCCATTGATTCTCCTGGCAAAGGTTCTCTATCACCTCGACCCGGGCCTGATCTCCCACCGCAATGCCGTGTTGACCGTTCTTCAGGCAATGGTTCCAGCGAACCTGCCCCTGCGCCGTCCCCCAGAAAACAATCCCGACTCCCTGGTTGTCCTGACAAAGATTCTCTTCCAACACCGGCCGCGTCGCCCCGCGCACCTCAATCCCATGCAGCACATTGGAAGAACAGATATTCTTACGCGCCGTTCCACTCCCCTGATCGAGAAAAGAAAGGCCGGAGCCCTGATTATCCTGACAAAAATTGCCCTCCAGTTCCGGATGCCCCTGTTCGGCCACCACAATCCCGGCCCGCCCATTCTCATTACATTGATTTCCCTGAGCCGGCCCCCCGGCCTTTTCCAGATAGATCAACCCGGTATGCGCATTTCCCCGACAGAGATTGGCCTCCAGCAAAGGATGCGCCGTCCCGCCGACCCCAATCCCGTGAAAGCCATTCTCGCTGCAAATATTCTGAAGCGCCTTGCCACCCAGCCGGCCCCAATACACAATCCCATATTCCTTGTTTTTCTGACAGAAATTGTTTTCCAGCCAGGGCTCAGCCGCTCCAAAAACGCCGATCCCGTAATAGCCATTGTTCAAAGCAAAATTTTGCAGAGCCCGATTATTACCGGTGCCTGAAAAAGCCAGGCCACACTCATGATTGTCCTGGCAAAGATTGTCCTCCAATAACAGCTGCGCTCGCCCACCGACGTAAATCCCATGCAAACCGTTGCGCTCCGCCACACAATTCCGCACGGTCCCTCGGGTATAGCCATGGAGACAGAGTCCCGAACCGCTCATCCCATGGCGATCCGAACGCCCCTCCGTGAACCGGCAACCGTTAAAATCCACCTCTCCGCTGATCACCTCAATACAATTTCCGGCCCGTTCCCCCCGCCCGCGAAAAGTGATTCCCTCCAGGGCAAAAGTCCCCGAACCGCCATACCCCAGCACATAACCGCCTTCAGCACCAATCACCGTCGTGACATCCATTCCGGCGCCCACCAATCGCACCGGACGCTCGATCCACAACGAATCATTTAACCAATATTCCCCGGCCGCCAGATGGATCACACCGCCGCTCGCAATTTCCGTCAGCGCCTCCTCCAACGAAGCCTGCTCCCGGTCGAGAAAGATCTCCGGCTGCATCCCCAGCCCCGCCTCCAGCGCCGCCACCAACAACGCCGCCGTCTTCAAGCCGGATTCATCCTCCCCCTCTTCCTGGGGATGGAGTAACTGCATAATGACCTCATCCAGCCACGAAGGCTGGCCGAAATTCAAAATCCCCAACCGCCGGGCCGGCCACATCTCCGAACTCCATTCCTGCCCGGTCAACATCTCAAAAGCCACACACCCCAGATCGTACAGATCGCGCTGAACAGCCTCCACATCCCGAAAACCCGTCGCCGGCGTCCCCACATCCAACGAAGTCAGAAAAGACTCTTCCCCCATCATCGCATTCAAAGAGATCCGCGCCGGCGGCCGTAACAACACATTCAGGCGTGCCGCTCCCAAACGTCCCAATTTACCACGGCCCTGATCGTTAAGAAAAATGCTCGCCGGATGGATATCTCGATGTACAATCCCGGCCTCATGCAACGCCAGGAGCCCCCGAGCGCAATCCAAAAACAAAGGCCCCGCCTCTTCCAAAGGCAAGGGCCCCTCAGCAGCCAAGCGTTCCGCCAATGTACCGGCAGGCGCATATCCCATGACCAGATAAAGCGTCCCCGGCATCTCAATCAATTCATAACTGCGCATCACCCCAAAATGGTTAAGAGAGGCGCCGATCTGAAACTCATCCTGTAAACGCTGCCGATACCCCTCAAACAGCGCCTTTTCCATGCCAAACAGATCGCGAGATAAAACCTTGATCGCACACACAGCGCCGGACTCAAGATGCATCCCGCGATAGACCTGGATATAACGTCCCTGTCCAACCAGCTCCTCAACCCGATACCGCCCGTTCAGGATCGTGACTCCTGGCTGTAAATGCATGGCTTCCTCCCAAATCCAAATCCTGCCGCCCCATTATAATCCCCCTTAGAAAAAGAAAAACCAGGCATTGATTTCCGCCCCTAAATAAAACTATACTGATAACGTAAAGTCCCGTAAAGGACGATTCTTTATCAAGAGGTGAACCGATGGAAAAAACAATCGATCCCGTCTGCGGAATGGAAGTCGACATCCAGACCGCCACGGAAAAAGCTCAGTATCAGGGACGCATCTACTACTTTTGCAGTGAGGATTGCCGGGCCTCCTTTGAAAGCGATCCGGAACGCTATCTGACCCCACCCACCGAAACGCATCAAAACAACCCCCAATATGCAAAAGACAAACCGTCCGCCACCGACGAACCCTGCGAATAGATAACAAAAGGCAGGAAAGACCCATGTTTTCGGCGGCTTCCTGAAGCCGCCGAAAACATAAAAAACTGCTAGCGCGTACAACTCCCCCTGCTTCGCACCGCGCGTCGCAACCTCCCGAAAAGACACCCTGTGCGGGACGCTAAAAAGCCATCCTCAGGAATCGAAAAACTCCACCCCCTACGACCAATCTGAAAAAACCCTTGTTTTGGCGCGCTTCAGAAAGCGCGCCAAAACATAAAAAAAACAACTCCCCCTGCTTCGCACCGCGCGTCGCAACCTCCCGAAAAGACACCCTGTGCGGGACGCTAAAACCCAATTTGACAAAGATCGACTTTTGGATATAATCACGATCATTGAAGTCGCCCCGGTGGCGGAATTGGCATACGCGGCAGGTTGAGGACCTGTGTCCTAACGGACGTAGAGGTTCAAGTCCTCTCCGGGGCACCACAAGAAACCAGACTCTTAGAGCCTGGTTTCTTTTTTACCAGGGAATGCAATGTAAAATGTCGCCAACAGTTATTTGCCCTAAATGTGGAGCGGACAACTCAATTCATAGCAGCATATGTGACAGCTGTTATGCGCCCCTGACAGATCGGCCCGACACCACCCAGGCAAATTATCTTCACGCCAGCCGGATCTGTTCCAAATGTGGAGCCCCCAATTCATCCCGCAGCACTATCTGCGATAACTGTTTTGCGCCACTCACCGACGACTTGCAAAAGCCCCTGGAATCAACTCTGATTCCCGATTACTCTTATGCCACCGAACATTATGGGGAAAGCAGAAAGGGCTATCTTTTCGAGGAACCAACCCCCAAAGAGTTTAAACAAATGCGCTATAACGCCATAGCAGCCGTCCTCCTCATATTCCTGGGAATACTGTCAGGGGATACCAGGCTCACCCTTAAGGCCTTCTCCACCATCGGAAAATACCTCTATGTCTACCTCCGTTACCACAGCTTAAATTAGATCCCCTGAAAACCCTCATTCGGAAATTTAACACCTGCGAGGATGATGCAAAAAAAACGCCGCACCGCACAATTCACTCAAAACTCACCGCACCGATCAAAAAGCCCCAGGGCTTAGATTCTCCTCCAATTGCCCGAATCCAGAACAATGCTATACTAACGTTTCCGACAGCAACCGGTGCACCCAAACTCCACCGGGCTGTCCTTATTTTTTTCTCACTTTGATAAGGAGGAGAATTACGATGAAACGTTGGAGTATGCTCATCATTGGAGCACTGTTGATCTTCTCTCTGGCTTGCAGCATGGGCGGATCCACCGCCACCCCCGCCGCCAATGGTTCCGGCAACGGCGACGAAACCACGACCGAAGCCACGGTTGAAGCTACGGAAGAAGGCTCCGATAGCAACAGTGATGTTCCCGAAATCGACAGCAACGCCCTCGAAGGCCTGAACAGCTATCGCGCCCACATGGCCATCCGCCAGGAATATGCTGACGGAACCACGGTCAGCATGATCATCGATCAGGATGAGATCCGCGAACCCCGCGCCCAGCGCATGGTGATGGAAACCAGCGGACAGAGTGAAGGCCAGGACGGCAAGATCGAAATGATCCTCGCCGACGGCAAGCAATGGATGAATATGGGCGGCAGCTGGATGCAGACCGAAGCCACCGAAGATTCCAGCAACGCTTTCGGCCAGGGTTTCAGCTCTTTCACCAGCCTGACCACCGAACTGGAAGACGGCAACTACAAGATGGTCGGCGAAGAGACCATCAACGGCGTCAAGACCAAGCACTATCACACCGATGACTACGAAAATCTCGGTAGCATGAGCACCCTCGGCATCACCGACCTTAAATCCGCTACCGGTGATGTCTGGGTCAGCAATCAGAGCGACCTGCCGGTCATGGTCATAAAATTCACCATGACCCTCGAAGGCACGATTACGGAAAACGAAGTCGCCAAAGAAGGCAAATACATCATCGAGATGGAAATCTCCGACCTGAACGCCGACTTCACCATCGAAGTCCCCGAAGAAGCGGCCAGCGGCGGCCTGCCCGACGGCATCCCGGCCTACGAGGGCGCGACCGGTATGTTCAGCAGCGCCGGACTCGTCTCCTTCAACACCACCGACGATGTAGCCACCGTCGGCAAGTTCTATGAAGAACAGATGACCGCCAACGGCTGGGCCAAAGACTCCGACAACAGCGCCGGCGATATGGTGATGCAGAACTGGAGCAAAGACAATGTGAAAGTCACGCTCATGGTCACCAAATCCGACGACGGCGGCAGCAGCGTCATGTTCACCATCGAACAGTAACTCTCCCCCCACGGGATAATTTTCGCGCGCCTCCCCAGGGAGGCGCGCGAAAATTATAAAAAGATGAACGCCGCTTATTTACACACCCTGGCCGCCGCCGCCGGTCTTGACCTGATCAGCGCCCTCCCTGCCGGCCCCGCCCCCGATTTTGACCGCTATCAGGCCTGGTTGGACCAGGGCCACGCCGCCGGCATGACCTACCTGGCCCGTCCCGACGCCGTCGAACGCCGCGCCGACCCCCGCCGCCTTCTGCCCGCCGCCCAAACCGTGCTGATCGTGGCCTGTTCCTATGCCGGCCCTCCCCTTCCCGCTCTCCCCGCCCTTCACGGGCGCGTCTCCCGCTACGCCTGGGGCCCCGATTATCACCAGGATCTGCTCCACCGCCTCGAAAAGCTCATCCAAAGCCTCCAGAATGAAACCGGCCCCTTCCCTTCTCGCTGCGCTGTCGACACCGCCGCCATCCTGGAACGCAGCTGGGCCCGCGCCGCCGGCCTCGGTTGGATCGGTCGGCATACCAATCTCATCCATCCCCAACTGGGCTCCTACCTCTTCCTGGGCGTCGCCCTCCTCGCCCTTCCCCTGCCCGAAATCCAGCCGACGCCGCTCCCCGATCGCTGCGGGAACTGCACCCGTTGCCTGGATGCCTGTCCGACCGGCGCCCTCGTCGCTCCCCATCAGCTCGACGCCCGCCGCTGCCTCTCCTACCTCACCATCGAACATCGCGGCGCCCTGCCGCTCGAACTTCGCTCCAGCCTCGGAGACCGGCTCTTCGGCTGCGACGCCTGCCAGGAAGCCTGTCCCTGGAACCGCCGTCCCACCGCCGCCCATCAAACCGATCCCCTCCCCGCCCTGGCCACCCTCGAACTCACCGGCCTGCTCCAACAGGACGAAGCCGCCTTCCGTACCCGTTTCCGCACCACCCCGCTCTGGCGCGCCACCTGGGAAGGACTCGCCCGTAACGCCGCCGTCGTCCTCGGCAACCAACACGATCCCGCCGCCCGCCCCGCCTTACAACAGGCCGCCCAAATGCATCCCAGCCCCCTCGTCCGTGAACATGCCCTCTGGGCCCTCCAGAAAATAGAAAACTAAAAAATCACTACGGTCTTAAAAATAAGACTCTGTGCAAAAATTCCCCCAGGCAACCCTAAAGGTCGCCCCTACGCCAACGATCTCCCGTAGGGGTACCCAATCCTGACAAATCGTCTATTTTCTTGTAGCGTCCCGCAAATAATCTTTTCCCGGCCAGATGCGCGGCGCTGGATGGGGAGAGAGTTCTTTATTGATGTTTTCGGCGGCTTCAGAAAGCCGCCGAAAACATCCCCTTTTCCAGCGCCGTCCCGGCGACGCCCGCTGTCTACTGTCTACTTGCGGCTGTCTACTTTCTTTAGCCTTTTCCAGCGCCGTCCAGGCGACGCACTCTGAGCCCCTCCCCCTCCCGCATCGCTCGCCACGATACCCGGCAACGCTTTCTCCCGAATCGCGGCGCAGCTTAACAACAAAACAGGGGGGAGGGGTTGGGGAGAGGGCCTGCGCACGAAAACATCCCCTTTTCCAGCGCCGTCCCGGCGACGCCCGCTGTCTACTGTCTACTTGCGGCTGTCTACTTTCTACTGTCTACTTCTCCTGATATACTAAGATAAACTTCTTCCTAAAGGAGAACCTATGGCCATCTGCCGGACCTGCGATGCAGAATATCAACCCCGCGACACACTCTGCCCGCAATGCCGCCACCCCCTGGAACACAGCTCCAGACTCTGCCATAACTGCGGCGCCGAAATCACCGACCAGCGCCTCTGTCCCCGCTGCCACGGCAACGTCGTCCCCTGGGAAAGAGAACCCATCAGCACCTACCGCTTCATCCTCAAAGGAGGCTACCTCGGTATCCTGCCCTCATTCTTCGCCGTCGTCCTGGGAATCTATTTTCAATACAACTACAGCTTCTACTACCAGTTCAGCACCCTCCTCAGCATCCTCATCTCCCTCCTCACCTTCCGCATCCTCTTCATGCAACGGCTCTTCTGGCGCGAACAATTCTGGGCCTCTCAAATCTACCACGTCCGCGCCCCCTCCCCCTTGACCCTCACCGTCGTCACCTTCCTGCTCGCCCTGAGCATGCAGGTGCTCTGGGTAATCCTCTACCGCGAACTTTGGACCCAACCCCAATACCTCAGCCAGCTGCTCATCATGACCACCCTCTACGGCCTCAGCCCCATCCTCTTCACCGTCTCCCTGACCCTCTTCGCCATCCAGCAATACCTCACCGAACTGGATGAGCGGGTCCCGCAGCCCCTCTTCGTCCACACCGACCGCCTCCTCGAAGTCGTCATCCGCACCCTTGAAAGCACCCTCGGCGAATCCGTCACCCCCCAGGAAAACAGCGCCGCCCCCTCCCTCCCTCGCTTTGAACCGCTCCGCATCCAACGCAACGCCGAAAACGGCGGCATCGAAACCCTGCTGCGAGAATACCGCCCCCTCCCCTTCCCCGGCAACGATTCCGTCTGGGAAGAGCGTGCCTGGACCGTCCACGCCGACCGCTGGGGCCGTATTCAATCCGTCACCCCCGACCGCCCCCTCGAACCCTGCCCGGAAAGCCCTGGATTATAAAAAGCGCTGAGGATGCAGAGAAAAAAATCCCTGTTTTCGCGGGCTTTCTGAAGCCCGCGAAAACATAAACAAAAAAACTCTCTCTCCCCAGTCTGCGCGGCATGCCTTACGGGGAAAGTGCTATTTGCGGGACGCAAAAAAACAAACCGCCCAGGTATAACTTATCCCCCATTGGCCTTCTAACCAAATAAACCTATAATGGAACTACCCCTGCCAGCGATCAAATCACAAAAAAGGAGCCAGATGAGTACCTTACCGATCACCCATATGACCCTTTACAAACATGGGGTCGGCTTCTTCGAACGCCGTTCCCATCTCAGTGGTCAGGAAGTCGAACTCTCCTTCCGGGTCGAAGAAATGAACGACATCCTCAAAAGCCTCACGGCCATCGATTGGGGCGGCGGCCAGGTGCTGGGCATCGACTACGCCACCCCCCAGAGCCGCGAGGAACGACTCTCCGGCTGCTCCATCCGCCTGAGCGACGATGCCAGCCTGCAAGACCTGTTGATCGGCCTCCGCGGCCGCAATGTCCGGCTGAATCTCAACCAGGGAGAAACCCTGCAAGGCATCCTGCTCGGTTCCGACACCGTGGCTGAAAAACAACCCATCGCCACCCAACTGGTCTCCATCCTGCGCCACGATACCGCCCAGGTCTGCGTCGTCACCCTCGGCCGCATCGAAGCGGTCGAAATCCTCGACGAACGCGGCGCCAACGACCTGCGCTTCTTCCTGCAAACCGCCCTCAGCCAGGAAAACTACCGTCAGGTCACCATCCGCCTCACCCCGGGTGAACACGATCTCTCCGTCAGCTATATCGCCCCGGCTCCTACCTGGCGCGTCAGCTACCGCCTCGTCACCGATCCCAAAGCCGAACCCGGCCCTCGCGCCCTGCTGTTGGGGTGGGGCATCTTCGATAACCGCCTGGAAGAAGACCTCCAGGAGATCTCCCTCTCCCTCGTCGCCGGCATGCCCATCTCCTTCATCTACGATCTCTACACCCCCTTCACCCCCGAACGTCCCGTCGTAGAAGAAGAAAACCGCACCGCCGCCGCCCCGGTTGAATTCGGCGCCGCCCAAAGCCTGTCAATGGAAAGACAGGGCCCCGGCGGCGGCGGAATGAGCCTGGGAGCCGGCGTTCCGATGATGCGCGCCATGGCCATGCCGGCCCCCGCCCCCGCTGCCGCCCCCTTCGACATGGAAGCCTACGCTGACGCCGCCCCCGTCGCCGTGGGAGGGGGTTCCCTGGGCGAACTCTTCCAATACATCATCAATACCCCCGTCACCGTGGGCCGCGGCCAGTCGGCCATGGTCCCCATCGTCTCCACCCGGCTCAATTACCGCAAAGACCTGCTCTACAACGGCAGCAAAATGCCCAACCATCCGGTCGCCACCCTCCGCCTGAAAAACGAATCCGGCCTGACCCTGGAACGCGGCCCCGTCACCGTCCTCGAAAGCGGCGAATATGTCGGGGAAGCCCTGTTGCCCTTCACCGCCGCCGACGGTGAAATCGTCGTCCCCTACGCCGTCGAACTCGGCGTGAAGATCAAAGAAGAAAGCGGCAGTGAACGCGAAATCAAACGGCTCTACGTCCGCGGCATCTACCTCTACTTTGAAGAATGGGATACCCGCTGGCGTCAATATCAGCTCAACAACCATACACCGCAACCCGTCAAAGTCCTGATCGAACATCCCCGCACCACCGCCTACGATCTCTACCAGACGGTCGAACCGACCGAACGAACCGACAATGAATTCCGCTTTGAAGTCGAAGTTCCGGCCGGAAAGGAAACCACGCTACGCATCCAGGAACGCCATCTCCAGAGCCGCTATGAAGAACTGCGCCGCCAATCCTACAGCGCCCTCCAACAATACGCGAAAAAAGGATTCCTCGAAGCCGGCCTGCATGAACGGATCGTGGAATTGCTTCGTTACTGGGAACAGATCGCCGAACATGAACGCACCCTGGGCGAACTGGATAAAGAACGCGAAAAAATCTTCAAGGCCCAAAAACAGATCCAGAGCAACATGGGAGCCCTTTCCAACACCGGAAAAGAAGGCGCCATGCGCACCCAATATGTCGATCAGCTGGGCGCCACCGAAGAACGCCTCCGCGCCATCGCCAACGAAGAAAACAATCTCAAGGCCGAAATCGAAAAGATCAAAAAAGAAATCGAAGCCAGAATCAAAGCGCTCGACTAAAAAACATAAATAATTCAGGTTTCCACCCCGATAAATCCGACCTATTATTCAAGATCCGCTGCATGCCATGAGGAAGTAGACAGCAGCAAGTAGACAGTAGACAGCAAAAATCTTCACCTTACCGGCTCAAGTGAACTGGGAATCCGCTGTCTACTGTCTACCGTCTACTAATTGAGTTAAACAAAAAACTCTCTCTCCCCATCCAGAGCGTCGCCCTTTGCCCGGCAAAAAACCTCCGCGGGACGCAAGAAATGCCCCGCCCAGAAAAAATTCAACCTCTACCATCAGCCCCCAAAACAGGGAGAAAAAAGCCCTTATTTTTGCCCGCATTCTTATGCGCGCAAAAATACAAACAAAAAACTCTCTCCCCCTGCTTCGCACTGCGCGTCGCCCTTTGCCCGGCAAAAAACCTTTGCGGGACGCAAGAAATGCCCCGCCCCAAAAAGCGTCAACTTCTCCCAAAATTGACCTTATTAAAAGATTGATTATACTAAAGGGCGAATGATTAAATTATAACCGTCGTCGAAATTGCCGCCGCACATCACAGTCATCCCAAAAAACCCAGCCCCCAGCATTTTTCCTACCCATTTAGTGCCGAAAGTGCGACAGGATCAAAAAAGTGAAATGCCTTGTAATCGATGAAAACCCGACAGATCGTCAACGGATCGCGGGCATTCTACAAGCGGCTTTCGATACGGTCGAATGCCTGGAAATCTCCACCCCCCAAGAATTGGGCGAAATACTCACCCGGCCCAATATCGACCTGATCATCAGCGAATATCAACTTTCCTGGACCAACGGCCTGACACTACTCAAAAACCTGCAAAGCTGCTTCCCATCCAAACCCATCCTGATCTGCACAGATTCGGGCAATGAAGATATCGCCGTCGCCGTCATGAAAGCCGGTGCCAGCGATTATCTGCGCAAAGTCTCCCTGGAAACACGCCTCATCCCGGCCGTACGGGAAAGCCTCCTGCCCGGCGAGCTATTCTCATCCGGCATCCCCCCCATTCCGGTCACCGTCGCCGCCGCCACACAAACTTGCCGGCTGGATACAAGCGACGACGAGCGTTTTCAGGTCATGGCGGACGCCCTCCCGGCCTACATCTCCTATGTCGATACCGAAGAACGCTATCGCTTCAACAACGCCGCCCACGAGAAATGGTACGGCCTCACCCGCGAACAACTTTACGGCCGCACCCTTAAAGAAATGATCGGGCCCCAATCCTACGCCCGCGATCAAAAACACATCCAGGCCGCACTCTCCGGCCAACAGGTCCGGTTCGAAGTCGCCATCACTGCCCCCGATGGAAGCGCTCATACCCATCAAATCGAGTTCATTCCCCACACCCTCGACCATGTCGTCCAGGGCTTCTACATCCTTATCACCGATATCACCAACCGTAAACTGGCAGAAGAAGAGCGCCTGAACCAGGAATTGAAATATCGCAGCATCGTCGAACAATCCACCGACGGCATTTTGTTAATCGATGAAAATTGCAGGCTGATCGAGTGGAATGCCGCCATGGAAAAAATCACCCGATTCCCGGCGGGGCAGGTTTTGGGATTGCCGATCTGGGAAATCCAGGCCCTCCATCCCCTCTCCCTGGAAACCGGTGCCAACACTTACCACCACACCCCTGAATCCATCCATCGCTATCTGGACACCATCAATCCCCGCATTCACGACATCACGATCCCGGATAAAGAAGGCCGGCTACATATCGTCCAGATGGTCATCTTCCCCATCCACACCGCCCATGGGAAACGCATGGCCGGCGCCATCGCCCGGGATGTCACTGAAATCCGCAAAAGCGAACAGGAACGCGAAAATCTCCTCACCCAGGTCCAGACCTACGCCGAAAAATTACGCCAGACCAACAACCTGCTCCACCTCCAAAACGAAAAGCTGGTTCGCCTCAGCCACGAAATCGAGGCCGAACACAGCCGCCTGGAAGCCGTCCTCCAACAAATGCCTTCCGGCATCATCATCGTCGAAGCCCCCTCCGGCCGGCTCCTCTTGCTCAACAGCCAGATGCAAATTCTGCAACAGGAAACCAAATCTCTCCGCTGGAACCCGGCTCACGCCCCGGATTGGGCCTATCAACGCGAAGGCGCTCCCTACACGGACCGGGATTGGCCCCTGGCCCGTACCCTGCACAGCGGGGAAACGATCTCTCACGAAACCATCGAAATCCATCTCCCCGACGGCAGCTGCCGCCTGGCAGATATCAATTCCGCCCCCATCCGTGACCACGAAGGGAAAATCGTCGCCGGCGTGATGGTCATTCACGACATCACCGCTTACCACCAGTCCGAACTGGAACGGGAACACCTGATCGTCGAAAACCACCAACAGCGCGCCTTTCTGGAACGCCTGGTAGCCGCTGCCCCGGTCGGCATTGCCGTCATCCGCGGCCCCGATCGTCGCTATGAACTGGTCAATCCCTGCTATCAACGCCTCCCAGGGGTCCTGCGCCCCCCCGAAAACGGCCGCACGATCGCCGAAATCTTCCCCCCCGAAGCCATCGGGCCCGTACGCCAGCTGCTTAGCTACGTCTGCCAGACCGCCCACCCCATTGTCATCCGGGAACACCAGGTCTGGGATGAAGCCCTCCAAAAATTCACCTACTGGAATCTGGAATACGTCCCCCTCCCCATCGCACTCTTCAACCCCGAAGAACGGATACTCATCCTGGCCCACGATGTAACCGAAGAAGTCCGCGCCCGTCGCGAAATCGAAGCCCTGGCCCTCCGCAATGAAACCATCATGAACAGCATCACGGAAGGGCTTGTCATTCTGGATCTCCAGGGACGCATCAGCAGCATGAACCCCACCGCCCGGCAATTACATCGACTTCAAAATGTCGAAACCATGCCCCACACCCTGGCAGAGCTGGAACAACAGATCGAGTTCCGCGACCTCAACCAGGTCATCCTCCCCCCGGACGAGACGCCGATGGCCCGGGCCCTCCACGGAGAGACCTTCTCCAACTACGAAATCTGGACCATCCACCGGGCCACCGGAAACCGCTGGATCGGCAGCTACAGCGGCAATCCCGTCAAAAATAAAGCCGGCACCACGCTTCTATCCCTCTGCACCATCCGCGACGTCACCGCCCAAAAAGAAGCCGAACAACGCCGGGAACAACTTCTCCATCACGTCAAACAACAGCGCCGGGAACTCAAAAAACTCACCCTTATCCTCGACCGGGAACGGCGCAAACTCCAGACCATCATGGAAAACACGCCCGCCATGCTCGCCTACCTCGACACCCGCTTCCGGCTGGTCAGCTACAACTCCACCTACCTCCGCAACAGCGGCCACAGCGAACAGGATATCCTGGGCGCCTCCCATTTCGAACTCTTCCCCCATCCCGAAAACCAGGCCCGCTTCACCGCCGCATTACAGACCGGTCAACCGCTGACCCAACATGCCCAACCCTTCTCGCTGCCCCATTACCAGCCCGGCACTACCTACTGGGATTGGACGCTCATCCCCATCATCAACGACAACGAACAGGTGCAGGGCCTGGTCTACTCTATGCTCGACGTTACCGAACGCGAAAAGACCCGCCGCGAGCGCGAAGCCCGCCTGATCGCCATGAAGGCGCTGTTGAATTTCTCTCGGGAATGCCTGACCGAAAACACCATCGACAGCCTCTTAAAACTGATTGTGGATACCGCCCGGGAAATGCTCAATGTCCGCCTCAGTCTGGCCCACTACCGTAGCCGGGGGCTATTTTACCAGGGCAGTTGCGTCCCCCCCGCCCAGATCAGCTTCATCCAGAACTTCTCCGGCTCTCACGAAAACGGCCTGCTGGAAACTTTCCAAAACCAGGAAACCCTCTGGCTGAAAAACGAAGATCTCCAGACCTACCTGGACCATCACCTCATACCGCCGTCTCAGCCGCCCCTTCAGGAACTTCTGGGAGCCCGTTTGATGCGGCGGAACGGCCAGCCCGGCGGCATCATCCTCCTGGCCGAAAAAACCGGCGGGGAATTCACCGCCGAAGACGAAAGACTGCTCGCCCAACTGGCCGCCCTCACCTCTCTGGCCCTGCAACATATCGAAGCCCGAACCGATGCCGAACAACGGGCCGACGAACTCGCCACCATCTTCGCCGCCATGGCTGACGGAGTGATGGTCTACAATGCCCAGGGCAATGTACTGCGCGCCAATCTGGCCGCCGAGCCCTTCTGTCGCACCGAAAATGGCCTTACCCCGCTGAACCTTCATCTGATGGACGGCAGTCCGCTGCCCAAAAATCTCCGCCCCGCCATCCGGGCTCTCCAGGGGGAACTGGTCGTCGATGAACCTTACCTGCTACGATCTCACACATTTCCCAATCCACCCCGCATCATTCGAGCCTCCGCCAGTCCCCTTTACAGCAACGAACGCCTTTGGGGTGCCGTGTTGGTCTGGCATGATGTAACCCATCAGGAACAACTCCTGGCCCAGCTCGAATCCGAACGGGCCCGCCTCAAAGCCATCATCGAGGCTGCCCCCGAAGGCATCATCGTCATCAACCGGGAAAACACCATCGCCCTGGCCAACCCCGCCGCCAACCAGCTCTACAGCCGCAGCTTCCACCCCGGAGACCCCCTGCCCGGCCGGCTCGCCGTCGCCAGTGCAGCATTGGAAGGAGTTCTCCTTTGGAACCTGGAAATCGATCTGCCCCAGCACGCCTCGCAATCCCGCCATCTGCTGGCCAATGCCGCCCCCATACCCGATCCCCGCGGCGGCAACCAGGGCGCCGTCGTGATCTTCCGCGACCTTACCGAACACAAACGGCTCCTGGCCCAGGTTGAAAATCAGCGCCGGCAGGCCGAAGCCGCGGCCCAGGAAATTCGACTGACCAACAACCTGCTGCAAACGCTCATCAACACCTTGCCTGCCGGAGTCCTGGTCTCCGACCCCCAAGGCATGGTTCTGCTGAGCAACCCCGCCGCCCAGACCCTCACCGGCGGCCTGATCCCCCTCCGGTTGAATACGCCACTCGACTCCCAAATCCCCGCCCCCACCTTCACCCTGTCGGATCTGCCGCTACAAAACGTCCTCCAGCAGGGCGAAACCATCAAAGACATTCAACTGAAGCTGCGGCTCCCCAACGGCACGGAGCAGGTCCTGCTCGCCGCCGCCGCCCCGGTCCGCGATGAAACCGATCAAATCATCAGCGCCGTTCAGGTCTTCCAGGACATCACCGAACTCAAACAAACCCGCGAAAGCCTGCGCCAGTACGCCGAACGGCTCGAACTCCTTCACGGATTGGATCGGGCCATCCTCGCCGCTCCCTCCGCCGAAGAAATCGCCCTGGTCACCTTGCAGACCATTCAAAACCACCAGCCTTATCACACAGCCGTCGTCGCCGGCTTCAACCCCGAGCAAAAACAGTTCCAGCCACTGGCCAACAGCCCGGCCATCCCCGGCATACCTGCACAGATTCCTCTGGAATGGGTCTGGTATCTGGATTCTATCCACCAGGGACACACCTATCGCACCGACGACATCCAGAATCTCCCCCAGGAAAGCCCGCTCGTCCAACAAATCCAGGCCCTTGATATCCGTACCTTCATCAGCATTCCGCTGATCGCCCAGGGAACCCCCATCGGCATCTTAAGCCTGACCTTTACAGCGGCCCAATCTCCCACCGCAGAACAACAACACTTCATCCAGGAAGTCGCCGACGAACTCGCCATCGGGCTGCAACAGGCCTCGCTACGCGAAGAAATTCGCGGCTACGCCACAAAACTGGAACAACGGGTCGCCGACCGCACAGCCGAACTCCAGGCCAGCGAGGCCCGCTTCCGCACGATCTTTGAAAGTGCCGCCCTCGGCATCGCCCTCATCGATCTCGACGGCCGCCTGCTCGAAAGCAATCCCGCCCTGGAAAAAATGTTTGAGGCCAACGCCCTCACCCTCCGCCAATATCCCCTCGCCCACTGGATTCAACTCGATGAAGCCACCTTCACGAATGAACTCTATCAGGCCCTCATCAACGGCCGGCAACAATTCTACAAAACCGAACGCCGCTACCAACGGCTCAGCGGCCAGCCCGCCTGGGCCAACCTCACCCTCTCCCTCATCCAGGACCCCGCCGGCCTGCCCCGCTATATGATCGGGATGATCGAAGACATCACCCGCCAGCAACAGGCCCAGGCAGCGCTGATTCAGGCCGAAAAACTGGCCACCGCCGGCAAACTCGCCACCACCCTCGCCCATGAAATCAACAACCCCCTCCAATCCGTCATCGGCTGCCTCAGCCTGGCAGAAGAAACCCTCGCCGAAGGAGGTTCCGTCGAACGCTACCTCCGAGTCGCCAACGAAGACCTGCAACGTGCCGCCCGCATCGTCGCCCAGTTACGGGATCTCAACCGTCAAATCCTGCCTCAAGAATGCAAACCCAGCGACGTCAACCAGCTCCTGGAACGCATGTTGATCCTGAGCCGCAAACAATGCCAGGATCAACACGTTGAAATCCAATGGCGGCCCGCCAAACACCTGCCGCAGCTCAACCTGGTCCCTGACCGCATCAGCCAGGTCTTCCTCAATTTGATCATCAACGCCGTCGACGCCATGCCCGAAGGCGGCAAACTGGAAATTCGCACCGCTAATGTACCCACCCCCCCCGCCGTCAAAATCACCTTCACCGACACCGGTATCGGCATCCCCGACTTCATCCAAAACAACCTCTTCGACCCCTTCTACACCACCAAAACCGGCGGACTGGGCATTGGACTCTTCATCGCCCACAACATCATCCACGATCATGGCGGCCGCATCGAAGCAAAAAGCCGGGAAGCCCGCGGCACCACCTTCACCATCTGGCTCCCCGTCAAACCTGACGGCAACATCCCCCACGAATAGGAATCCTGGCTTTTATAAAAGGCAAAAATTTCGCCCAAGGCAATCAACAAAAAAATAAAACCAGCCCGTATTTTCACAGTTCTCGAAAGGCCCGCGAAAATACAAACAAAAAAATCTCTCTGCCTGCTTCGCACGGCGCGTCATATCCAACCAGGCAAAAACCCTTTGCGGGACGCTAACAGGAGAAGGCCCGGAACTAACCCGACTGGCCTTATAAGAAATAGGGGGTAAGATTCATGGAAAGGAGTTTATCATGTCAACTCAACCAGTCCGAACGCTAGTTGTCGACGATGAAGCCGGCATCCGTTTCTTTTTAGAAGAAACCCTCCAGCGCGCCGGACACACCGTCCTCACGGCCTCTAACGGGGAAGAGGCCCTGGATCGTCTGCGCGAAAGCGCCTACGATCTGGTCATGCTCGATCTCAAACTGGGAGGCAGAATCGACGGCCTCCGCGTCCTCGAAGCCGTCAAATGGCGCTGGCCCGAAACCACCGTCATCATCCTGACCGCCCACGGCTCCCTGGAATCCGCCATGGCCGCCATCCGCGAAGGCGTCGACGGCTACCTGCTCAAACCCGTCAAACCCGAAGAAGTACGCCTGGCTACCCAGGAAGCACTCGCCCAACGCAAACGCCTGGCGGCCGCCCGCGGAAACCCCGGAGAACGCCCCAACGAAGCCATCCTCCAACGCGGCCCCTTCCATGTCGACCTGCAAAAATACATGGTCACGATGGATGAGATCGCCCTCGACCTCACCCCCAACGAATTCAACCTGCTCGTCCACCTGATGCAAAACGACCATCGAGTCGTCTCCCCGCAGGAACTCGTCCAGGTCGTTCGCGAATACAAAAGCCAGGATCTCTATGAAGCCCGCCAGATCATCAAATGGTATATTCACCGGCTACGCCGTAAAGTGGAACCCGATCCCGCCAACCCGCGTTACATAGTGAGCGCCCGAGGAGTAGGTTATCGCTTCCGCGAATAACTGAACCGCCGCCGAAACCCACAAAGGAGCCTGAACATTATGGCCGGAGAACTAATCCTGATCATCGACGACAATATTGACATCGTGCAATTTTTGGCAGACCTGCTGCAACCGCTGGACTATCGCATTCTGTCCGCTCCCGACGGAAAAAACGGCCTGGCGCTGGCACAAACCGAACCCATCGACCTGATTCTCCTGGACCTCAACCTGCCCGACATCACGGGGCTCGAAATTCTGGAAGCCCTCCGCGAACAAAAATGCACCGCCGCCGTCATCTTAATGACCCTGCACGGCTCGGAAAACGTCGCCGCCCGCGCGTTACGCATGGGAGTCCGGGATTATCTGATCAAGCCCTTCGACCTGGAAGAATTGCTCTACTCCATCGAAAGAGCCCTGGAAGAAGGCCGGCTACGTCAGGAACGGGAACGTCTGGTTGCCGAACTGGCCAAAACCAATCAGCGGTTGACGATGCGAATGCGGGAACTTTCCACCTTTCAAGCCGTCAGCCGCTCTTTGGCCTCCCTGATGCCCAAAGACAAACTGGTCACTCACATCATCGACGCCGCCATCTACCTCACCGGAGCCGATGCTGGAGCCATCTTCCTCCCCGACAGAACCAACCGGCAACTCCAGCTGGAAGCCCTGCGTCAGGGAAAAGCCTACCAGACCCAGTGGACCGAACTGCCTCGTGATGGATATGCAGAAGCAGTGATGCGCACAAGCCGCCCGTTCGGATTGACCACGCAACCGGACCGGCCCTGCATCCTCTCGCAACTCCAACCACCGGTCCGGCTGCTCCTCTACGTTCCCATCCAACTGCGCAACAAGCCGATCGGCGTACTCTCCGTCGCCTACAATCGCACCGACCGCCCCCCGGCCCAGGAACTGCAAAGCCGCATCACCTCCCTGGCCGACTACGTCGCCATCGCCCTGGAGAACGCCCGCCTTCATGAAACCCTGCGCGAAACCGTCGCCACCAAAGTGGTCCGAGACACCGTCGTCACACTCTCCCACTACGTCAACAACCCTCTCCAGGTCCTCTGGGGTGTGACTGAAACCCTGCGCGACGAACACAACACCGAACTGGCCGATATGATGGAGCTGGAAACTCGCAAAATCGCTGCCGTCATCTCCGTCCTGCAGGACACCGTCGCCCCGGAAAGCATCCTCTACACCGACGATATGCAGATGCTCGACATCGAAACCGAAATCCAGGCCCGACTGGCCGCCTTTAAACCCAAACACCCTCCCGAAAACTGACCGCCCCCCTCAACGTCGCGGCACCCGCCCCAACAAATAAGCCAGCAACGCCGCCAGATTGCCGAGCAGCACGAAAACCGCCCAGGCCCAGGCGCGTTCTCCGCGTTCCCGCGCATCGATAAAAACCCATGCCGGCAGCGCCAGCCAATAGCACCCCAAAGAGACCAGCCCCACCAGCAACCACACCATCAACCCATTCACCACCCCCTCCGGCGTCGGATTGACCTCATAAGCCACCGCCACCACCGCCACCAATCGCCCCTCCGAACTACGCACCGGCCGCACCAGTTGCCGATAAATATCGTTATGTTCCCCCTCCGCCTGGATCGCCGAAGCAATCCGCACCAACAAAGTCTGCTCTCCATCCAGCGTCCCTTCCGGCAAAGCCCCCAACACCCGCCCGGTCTCTGCCGTCACCCGATCCGCAACCGCCCCCTGGAAAGCCGTGCTCCCTTGCGCATAAAGGATCTTCCCCTGCTCATCGAACAGCCAGAAACTCGCCACATAAGGAGCCTGCGCCGCACGCTCAGCCGCAGCCCGCACCCCCGCATCGTCCGCCCGCGTCGGATGCAACGCCAGCAACGGCTCCAGACTGGATTCTACCGCAGCCCGCGTCTCCCCCGTCTCGACCAGCAGCGGCTGTCGCTGGACGGTATAGGCAATCGAGGCCCCCACCAGCACAATCAAACTCACCAATGCCACCCAGGGCAATCCCCGCTTGATCTGAATCATCATTGCACACTCCTTGCTCTCACCGCTAAAATCACCACCCCGGCCACCGGCGCCAGCGCCAGATTGAAAAGCAACCATCCCAACAACATCCCCGCCGGCGGCGAATTCACCCCCTGTACCCCCAATCCCACCATCGCCACCACCAGCATCACCCCTAACCCACCCAACACCACATCCGGAAAAGCCGCCCCCGGACGCAGCTCCTCCCGCAACCGGGCCAACATCTGCCTCCGCAACACCCCATCCGGCCGGGCCTCTTCACCATAGCCCGCCCGTAATAACCGACCGGCATTCTCTTCCCACCTTCGTTCATCCTCGTTCATCTTCCCCCCCCTTTCTCCCGCTCCAACCGGGTCAACGCCGCCCGAAAAGCATCCCGGGCCCGCGACAACAACGACTCCGTCGCCTTATAAGTCCGCCCCAACAGCCGCCCCACCTCATCCACCTCCCGTGAATCCACATACCGCGCCACCAACGCCTCACGATAAGCCGGAGACAACTCTCCCAACGCCTCCACCACCCGCACCCGCGTCGCCCGGCGCTGCACCACCTCTTCCGGCAACGGCAACGGAGAAGCCAGCGCCGCAATCTCCGTCTCCGGCAAATCCGAAAACAGATCCGCCTCATGGGCCCGATGCCGATAATAATCACTGATCTTATGCCGGGCAATCCCACACAACCAGGTAAACAAAGCCCCCTCGCCCTGGTAAGCCCCAATCGAACGCAACGCCGCCAGCAACGTATCCTGCCACAACTCCTCAGCATCGGCTCGCTGCGGCGCAAGATGATGATAGATAAAGCCGAAAAGCGGATCGGCATAGCGTTCATAGAAAATCTCCAGAGCCTGCTCATCGCCCGCCGCCACCCCCCGCGCCAGCTGCCGATCGTTCAATTCATCACCCATCGCATCTTTCATCCCTCCTGTCTTGAAAATAGCCCCCCAAAGGTGCGACGTACTTTCTATTCCTGAAACCGACGATTCAAACGGCTCAACGTTGGAGCAAGTCGCCTGTCCTTGCAAGATCAGAGTGCGTTGCACCTCTTTGGAAAATCCCCTTCACCCGCATAAGATGCTTTCCCTTTAAGATACGCCGCGCTGAATCGGGGGAGAGAATTTTTTTGTTTAGGTTTTGGGGCGCCTCAGAAGGCGCCCCAAAACCTGACCCTTTTCCAGATCCGCCCCGGCGCCCCTCTTAAAGCCCTCCCCGCCTCTGCGTTAAATTTGAATTTTTCAACCGCCCGCTTAACTATACCCCCTGACAACAGCTCATCACGTTTCATAACCTTAGTCGTCATTCCCTTAAAAATCCTTCGGTTTGAAAAATCTTTTATTTAAGTTTCCGCACGCCGCCAAAGACGGCGCGCAAAAATTCAAACATTCCTCCAACTTTCCACTCTATTTCTCCTGTCTACTTTTTATGCTATACTCGATCCGTTTGCCGCTTTGCATACCCTTCCTGGAGGAGTCATGAAACGCAAAATCTGGTTCCACATTTTATTTGTTCTGGCTACGGCCTTCATCGGCACGTTCCTGTCAACCGCCCCCATCCGGGCACATTCCAACGCTCCCACCCTCCCTCAAATAACCGGCCAACCCATCACCCAAACCGTCGGTACCGATATCCTCATCTCCAACCACCCCTTTTACAACTCCTACGAAGATGAAAAAACCCAATTGCTTTACCTCGGCTCCGAAATCCGCTATGACGGTATCATCCGCCGGCTGGCCTTCAATTTCAAACAGGTCTCCCCTCCCGGCTATCAGGTACTGAACAATTTCACGATCCGCCTGGCCCAAACCAGCCTCAACGAATTCTCCACCTCCTACGCCGACATGAGCAACGCCACCATCGTCTATGGCGGCGTGGGTCACAACCAGCTCATGCCTTCAGCCATCGGCTGGAACTGGTTCGATATCACCGACTACACCTTCGACTCCAGCAAAAACCTCATCGTCGAAATCAGCTGGGGCGACAACAACGGCATCAAAACCGGCATCAACTACCAGCTCTACGCCAGTTCATCCATGTATAACCGCACCATCTTCGGCTTCCATGACTCCCTCACCAATCCGCCCGCCACCACCCGCTCCACCACCCGCCCCAACATCCTGCTGGATATGAATGTACCGCTCTCCCCCAACTACAACGCTTCGAGCAAAACCTTCACCCCCCTGGGAGATCACTACCAGAACGATACCCTCACCTACGCCGTCGTCATCTACAACTCCGGCCTGACCGCGGGCCTGGCCAGCCTCCATGATCCCATCCCCACCGGCGCCGCCTACATTCCCAACTCCGCCGCCGTCATCGGCGGGGGATCGCTGATCGCCGACAGCAACGCCGTTAATTGGACAGGCGCCATCGCCGCCGATCAAAAAATCACCATCACCTACCAGGCCTCATTGACCGCCGATCATGGCTGGGTCACCAACACCGCTATCATCACCGACCCCACAACCACCCACCCCGTCACCATCTCCGCCGGCAATGCCATGGTCGGCCCCGCCTTTGCCGGCACCCAGCGCGTCTCCAGCACCGACCTCGTCAGCGGCCAGCTCATCACCTACACCATCTACATCACCAACACCGGCCTCCTCAATTCTACCCAGGCCCAGCTCGTCGACACCTTCCCCCCCGGCTGGACCATCAACAGCGCCACCCTCTCTCCCAGCGGCCGCGGCACCGTTGCCGTCGATGGCAATTCCGTCACCTGGAACACCACAGCCGGAGCCCCCCTCAACAACGGACAGGCCGTCGCCCTCGTCATCGTCGCAGCAACCCCTCAGGGCCTTATCTGCCCGGAAAGCTTCACCAACACCGTCACCGTCAGCGACCCCTACGCCCTCTACCCCGCCACCTTCACCGCCCCTGCCGTGACGATCTACAGCGCCCTCAACCTCAGCCAGGGATTCGACATCAGCTCCATCCCCACCGGCTGGAGCACAATAGAAGGCGTCGGTGCTCGCATCTGGGAATTCAGCACCAACCCCACCCACTCCGGCGCCCGCGCCATCTCCCACCAAACCGCCAGCCAGGCTGAAGACGACTGGCTCTACACCACCAACGCCACCACCCTCGGCAACTCCCCCGAACTTCGCTTCTGGGAATACAGCCAGTATCCCGGCAATCACTACCGCCACAGTGTCTGGGTCTGCGCCGGCACCTCCTGCGCCGCCCCCCCCACCGGCTACGTCAAACTCGCCGAACTGAACAATCCCGGCCTCAACTGGCATCAGCGGATCTTCGATCTCGGACTCTATGCCAACACCGCGATCCGCCTCGCCTTCCGCTACGAATCCCTCGCCACCGGCACCAGCAACGGCGGCGATATCTGGTTCCTGGACGACGTACAAATCAACGACAGCTGCCCCCACTTCTATGTAGCCCCCGTCAACACCCCCCTCTGTCCCGGCAGCAGCAAAACCTTCACCACCACCGTCGTCAACAATACTCCCAACATCGATACACTCTTCATTGGCAGCAACAGCCCGAACTTCCAAATCACCCCCGACGCCCTCCCCAATCTCAATCCGGGCCAGAGCGGCGTCATCACCATCACCGCCGCCGTCCCCTGGACCGCCCCCCACGGCACCAGCGAAACCCCCGACATCTTCATCGGCGGCGAGATCACCGCAACGTTCACCCACAATCTCACCGCTACCGCCAACCTGGCCACCGGCTGGACCGATCTCCCCGTCGCCCCCCGCCCGATCCGCAGCCACGGCCTGGTCTATTCCAACAACGCCCTCTACCAGATCGGCGGGATCTCCAGCACCAGCGCCATCAACGGCATCTACCGCTACGACCTGACCACCGGACTGTGGACCACCCTGACCACCCTCCTCACCGCCACCAGCCGCATGGACCCGATCGCGCTCAACGGCAAAATCTACGTCGCCGGCGGTTACAACACCACCGCCGCCGAGATCAACAACCTGCAAATTTTCAGCACGACGGCCAACAGTTGGAGCACCGGAGCCGCCCTGCCCGTCAAACTCTCTCACTACTCCGCCGTCGCCTACAACGGCGAAATTTACCTCATCGGCGGCTATAACGGCAACACCTACGCCGTCACCAACACCCTCTACATCTACAACCCCATCAGCAACAGCTGGCGTACCGCCGCCCCCATGAACACGATCCGCGCCAATGCCGCCGCCGGCCTGATCGACGGCAAGATCTACGTAGCCGGCGGAGCCCCCTCCATCCTCTCCGGAACCGTCGCCGCCGTCTCGGGCGAGGTCTATAACCCCGTGGCCAACAGCTGGTCGTCCATCGCCACGCTCCCTTACAGCCTCACCCAGGCCGCCGATGCCGTCCTGGAAGACCGCTATCTCATCGTGGCCGGCGGCGCTCCCCACCATGACTCCCATACCCTCGGGCGACAATACAAATCCGTCCTGGTTTACGATGCCGTCCTCGACCGCTGGACTCGCATGCCCGACATGACCGTCGACCGCGCCGGCATCGAAGGCGACACCGACGGCCTCGCCTTCTACGTCAGCGACGGCCTGAACGGCTCGACCTACCTCAGCTCCTTCAGCAAATTGACCTTCTGCCCGAACTGTCAGATTAACTTCACCTACAATGATGAAGAAAACATCGTCCAGGAAGTCGATCGAGTTTACGTCACCGGCAGCTTCAATAACTGGAGCTATACCCAAACGGTGCTGGCCGGCAATTTCATCACCCATCAATTCTATAGAACGCTGGTCGTGTCACGCACCAAAGTAGAATCCCCCACCCTCGACTACCGATACATCATCTCCAACGCCACCTTCACCACCCCCCAGACCGCCTGGGCCAACACCAACAACCGCACCCTCACCCTCCGCAGCTACACCCCCCAGAACGACTATCGCCACGTCGTCGCGACCACCTACCTCCTCAACACCCCCGCCACCCAGGTCGTCAATCTGGGCGCCGCCGCTTCCGCCAGCGGCCAGATCTTCATCACGACGGTAACCAACGGCAGCGGCGCCGGCCGGGGCCTCAAGGCCGACGTCGGCTACGGCACCGGCGCCGATCCCGTCGTCTGGAGTTGGACGCCCCTGACCTATCAAACTGAAATCGGCAACAACGATCAATGGAACGGCACCTTCACCCCCACCGCCAGCGGCACCTTCTCCTACGCCGTCCGCTTTGATCCCAACTGGGGCCCCAACAACCCCAACCACGGCTGGCTCTACACCGACCGCGACGGCTCGACCTTCACCCTCGCCCAGGCCAACGCCCTCACCGTCAACCCACCCGACATCGCCGTCATCCCCGCCGCCGGCCTGAACCAGACCCTCAGCCCCGGCCAATCCGCCACCCCCACCCTCACCATCGGCAACAGCGGCCTGGGCCGGCTCACCTGGAGCCTGGAAAAACAATTCAACACCGGCTGGCTTATCCCCCAGCTCACCTCAGGAACGACCGCCGGCGGACTCCAAACCGTCATCAATGTCCAGTTCAACACCACCGGCCTCAACACCGGGATCTACACCAACACCCTCATCATCACCAGCGACGATCCCGACGAAAATCCCTGGAATGTCCCGGTCACCCTCACGGTCATCGCCCCCGACATCGCCGTCAGCCCGCTCTACTACACCTACAACCTCGCCCCCAATACCCTCAGCACCCAGACCCTGACCATCTCCAACACCGGGCTGGCCGCCCTCACCTGGACCCTGGCCGAATTGCCGCCCGTGACCTGGCTGAACGCCAGCAATACCGGCGGAACCGTCAATTCCAACAATCAGACGACCTCCAATATCGCCTTCAACACCACGGGCCTGACCCCGGGCACTTACAACACCCTCCTGCGCATCACCAGCAACGACCCGGATGAAAATCCTCTGGATGTGCCGGTTAACCTCAATCTCCAGGCCCCCATCTTGCAGGCCCCGGCCACGGTCAACATCGCCGGCAGCACCGGTCAGCCGCTCCCGACACAACAACTCACCCTCGAAAATACCGGCAATCTCCCCCTGAACTGGACCGCCGCCGAAAATCCTGACGTGGCCTGGCTCACGCTCAACCCCGCCGGCGGCACCATCGATGCCGATTCGACCACTAACGTCGGACTGACCTTCAACACCACCGGCCTTAGTTCAGGGACCTACTCCACCACCCTCAACCTCACCAGCAACGATCCCTACACCCCCACCCGCAACATCGTCGTCGTCCTCAGCCTCAGCGATTGCCCGCCGCCCTTCGCCCTGAACTTCACCTGGACCCCGACCTATCCCACCCCCGGCGCCGCCGTTAACTTCAGCAGCACCTACCAAACGACCGGCACCACCACCCTCAACTGGAATCTGGGCAATGGACAGAACAGCACCCTCGCCGCTCCCACTACCACCTACACCCAGACCGGTGCCTATACCGTCACCTTCACCGTCGTCAACCCCTGCGGCCAGACCTCCATCAACAAAACCCTCACCGTCGGCCGCGCTCCCACCGCCTCCTTCGCCACCAACAGCCCGGTCATTTCCCCCACCACCACCATTGTCTTCACCGATACCGGCAGCGGCGCCGCCTCCTGGCTCTGGCAATTCGGCGACGGCGTGACCAGCACACTCCAAAACCCCAGCCACACCTACCCCGTTCCCACCAATTCAGTCGACACCTACCCGGTGACCCTGACGGTGAGCAATGACTACGGCAGCGCCCAAACCAGCCAGCAGGTCCAGATCTACCGCCAGGCCGTCCCCCCGGACTTCAGCACCTCCACCAAACAGGCCGCCGTCGCCTCGGTGGCGCCCGGTGCACTGATCACCTACACGATCACCCTCAGCAACACCGGCACCGCCGCCGCCGTCATCACCTACACCGACACCCTCCCCGTCGGCTTGACCTGGATCAGCGGCCCGCTCACCGGTACCCACTCCATCAGCGCCGGACGGGGACTTCCGATCCAGATCGTCGCCCGCGCCGGCAGCAACCTCAGCACCACCGTCCGCCTCACCAACACCGTCCTGATCCAGGGCGAACAGATCTCACTCACCCGCCAGGCCGGCATCGACATCATCCCCACCACCATCACCTATCACTTCTACCTCCCCATCGTCATCCGCAACCTGCGCTGACCCAATAAAAAGGATCGCGCGTCCTATCGGGACGCGCGATCCTTTTTAAAAGCAGAAAAAAGCCTATGTTTTCGCGCGCTTTCGGAAGCGCGCGAAAACATAAATAAGAAAATTCACTCCCCGATCCTTATATCCCCCAACCGCTCCGGCCGATTGTGCCCCCGACCCTCCAATAACGTCGCAATCTCCTCCGGCGTTGCCGTCGCCGTCAACACAATCACCAACGCCTCCTGCGCCTCAACATCCGACTTCAGCGCCTTCAGCACACTGTAATCGTTCATCCGCGAAATCACCCCATCCAGAATAATCAAATCCGGCCGCTCCACCCGGGCCCGCTCCAACCCTGACTGCCCATCGTTGGCCTCCAACACCTCATATCCTCGCTCCTGAAGCACCCGCCGGATTGCCATCACCACCGAAATATCCTCATCGATCACCAACACCTTCTTCCGGCCCTCTCCCCGCGCCGCGCGCTCCAGCAGCCCCGCAATCGTCCCCAGCAACCGCTCACTGTCCAGCGGCTTGATCAAATATTCATCGGCGCCCAACCGCAACCCCCGTTCTCGATCCTCCAATACCGAAAGGATCAACACCGGAATCGGCGCCGTCTTCGCATCACCCTTCAACACACTCAACACATCAAAACCGTTGATCCCCGGCATCATCAAATCCAAAATAATCAGATCCGGATTCTCATCACGGGCCTGCCGCAACGCCTCCAAACCATTCCCGGCCTCTGCCACCCGATAACCCGCGTTCAACAACTCCTGGTGCAGCAAGGTCCGAATGCTCTCTTCATCATCGACCACCAGCACCAGCTTGCCGCCGCGCCCATCCGGGAAAGTCTCAGCCAGTCGCCGCCGCAAATCCTCGATCGCCACCGCTCGTGGCGCCGGCATCGTCTCCAGCGGCAGCGCAAAAACAAAAATACTCCCCACCCCCAACGTGCTCTCCACCCAGATATAGCCGCGGTGATGCTCGACAATCTCTTTACAGATCGCCAGCCCCAACCCCGTCCCTTTGGGCCGATTGGTCATCATATCGCCCAGCTGCTTAAACTTCTGGAAAACCTCCGAAAGCTGATCCGCCGGAATTCCAATCCCCTGATCTCGCACACTCACCGCCAGCCAGCTTCCCGGCATCAAATGCGCCGAGGCCCCCGGCAACGGCGGCACAACCTCCCCCTCCGTAGAAATCCGAACCACCCGCGCCTCGATCAAAATCTCACCGCAGTCGCTGAATTTAACCGAATTGGAAAGCAGATTGGTCAACACCTGAATCAGCCGGTCTTGATCGGCCCGCACGGTCGGCAGCCCCGGCTCACACTTCACATCCAAAAACAGCCCCTTGGCCTCGATCTGCGAAGAAATGGCGGCCCGCGCACTCTCCACCACATTCCCCATCGCCACATCCGAAAGATGCCATTCCACCTTCCCGGCTTCCATCTTCGCAATATCCAACACATCGTTGATCAACCGGGTCAGCCGCTCCGCCTCATTGATAATGATCGCCAGATTATCCTGGATTCGCCGCAATGACTGCTGCGACTTCAACGACCCGATATCCATATGCGGCGCCACATCCCGCTCAAAACTCTTGCTGATCAATTTGGTAAAGCCCAACACCGAAGTCAACGGCGTCCGCAATTCATGCGACACCGTTGAAATAAACTCCGTCTTCATCCGATCCACCTCGGTCTCCCGGGTGATATCCCGGATCACCGTCACCACCCCGCCCGGCCGGCTGCTCAACGCCGGACTCTCGCCATATCCCAACCGCTGAACCAGAGCACAGGACGACACATTGTAAACCCGCTCCATCGACTGCGGATTCAATCGCAATGGCGGCAACGTAACCGTATAAACCTCTCCCGGATGTAACAACGCCTGCACGACCCCGCTCAACAACGGCTCCGACGGCACAATCTCCCGCAATTGCCGACCGATCACCGACTCACGTTCCAGTCCCAGCCCCTGCATCAACACCGGATTGACCAGCACGATCTTCCCTGCGGCATCCGTCACCACCAGACCGTCCGCAATATTCTGGAGAATCGCATCCAACCGGTTACGCTCCTCGCGCAATTCCGTCGTCCGCATCGACACCCGGGCTTCCAGATCCCGATTGGCCCCCTGCAACTGCCCATATAGCTCCGCCAGTCGCGCCGACATCAAATTAAAGGTCTCAGCCAGATCCGTCAGTTCATCATGCGACCGCAAATCGATCGTATGGCCCAGCTCCCCGCCGGCCAGCGCCAACGCACCCCGCTTCAACCGCTGAAGCGGACCGTCAAAAACCAGCAACGTCAACAACACGGTCACTCCCACAGCAATAAGAATGCCCCCAATCAACGACGGCAGAAAATTACGCAAGGCCTCTTTCTCCGTAATCTTCGTCGATTCCAACCCCACGACGGCCTCCGCCAGCCCCGCCACATACGCCTGCCCCTGCGCATCCTCGAAAACCACCGGTGCCACATACCCGTAATAGGAACCGTACTCATCCGTATAAGTCACCGGCATCGAAGTGCCCTCGTTGATCGCCGTCCAATGGTTCACCGTCCCATAGAAAAAGGGATAGCCCACCGCCGACTCGGCGCTGTCCACCCAATAGTACAGATAATCGCCTTCCCGATAATAGAGCCCCACCCAAACTAAATTCCCCGCGATTTGCGAAGCCAGCAGCTTCTCTTTGACAATCTGATAGCCCTCTTTATTGATATCCTCCGGCACCCGAATATCTTCCAACAACGCCTGATCTGCTTGAGTCGCACTCAATTCCGCAATATTCTTCAAGCGGATATTCAAATCGGCCTGCCCGGTTACCTGGCTTTTCTCATAGGCCCGAAAGGCAGAAAAACCTACCGTCAGCACGATCAATATCACCAACGGCAACACAATCTTCATAAAAATCGGCACACGCAGGTTCACCGTCCCACCTCGTAGGTCCCCAGACATTCCCCGTCGACATCAAAAACCCAAATCACACTGTTCCAGGCATCTGCCGCATAAAGCTTTCCGTCCGGCCCCACACCCAACCCCATCACCTGCCAATCCGGCGCCTCCGAGCCCTCCCTTTGCAGCATAGCCAGATCCGGCACCCAACTGCCCAAGAAATTGCCCTTCGCCTCCAACACCTGAATGCGTCGGTTGGCCATATCCGAAACATACACCCGATCCCGGGATTCATCTACCGTCACATATTGCGGATAGGCGAACTCCTCCGCCCCCCGCCCATAACGCCCGATCGTCTGCAAATAAGTCAATCGAGGCTTGTTGTCCGCAATCTTCAGACTGAACTGCTGTAACTCTCCCGCATTGCTGTCTACCACATAGACCAGATTTCGCTGATCATCGACGGCCACATCGTTGATCCCCTTAAATGTTACGGGAGCATCTTCCGGTTGATCGAAAAAAGTTTCCAGAAGTGTCCCTTCCGCATCGAAAACCCGCACCGTCCCGCCGTGGAAATCGGCCACATAAACCCAGTCCCGCTTATCGATATCCAACCCATAAGGATCGTTGGCCGGCGCCCCGGCTTCATAACTCTGCGCCCCAATCTCCCGCAAAAACTTCCCCGTCGGCGAAAAGACCTTTACCCCGTCATGGAGCGTATCCGCCAGCTCATTGCGCACCAGATTGCAAATATAGATATTTCCATCGCGGTCCAAAGCTATATCCCAACCAGAATAGATATCCTCAGCATCTTTCCCCAACTTCCCAAAGGCGCGCTCCAGATGGCCCTCAGGCCCCCCCACCACCACATCGTAATTTCCCCGATCCATGATCACCACCGACCCGTCGGCTTCCACCGCCACGCCATTGGGCCGCAACAATCGCATCTCCCGCGATGAACAGCCGACCAGCAGGAGCCCCACGGCCATCATCCCGGCTCCCCACCTTAAAATTGATCGTTCTATCATCCCCCATCTCCTTTCAACCCTGCCGGACCTCCCCCATCCACTACGCCTACCGGCAGCGTAAACAAAAACCGGCTCCCTTTTCCCATTTCACTTTCCACCCAAATCTGACCCCCATGATGCTCGACAATCTGTTTGCAAATGGAAAGCCCCAATCCGGTTCCTGGGCGATGGGTACTGTTCGCAGCTTCCCCTACCCGCCTGAAGCGCTCAAAAACCTGTCCTAAATCCGTCTCGGCTATCCCAATCCCGGTATCCTGAACGCTCACCACCGCAAAAGGCTGCTCCGCCGGAAAGATCTCTGCCACCTCCGGCTGCCGCACCCCAAACGGCTTGATCGTCTCCCCTGAAGACAAAACCCATGCCTGCACTTCAATCCGTCCCTGATCGGTGAACTTCATCGCATTCGACAATAGATTGGTCACCACCTGCATCACCCGATCCTGATCGCCGTACAGCGTCGGCAAATCCTCCTTCAGAGAAACCTCCAACGCCAGGCCCCGTTCCCCCGCCAGTGACTCCATCCCGCTCACACTCGATTGAATCACCTGGAACAACGAAAACTCGGCCATATGCCATTCCACCCGCCCCGACTCCATCTTGGCCAGATCCAACACATCGTTGATCAGCCGGGTCAACCGCTCCCCTTCACCAATAATGATCTCCAGATTGTCCAATACCCGCCCGGCTGCCTGCTGAACCCGCTCATCTTCTTCCGGCAGCACCGGTTGAATGTACCGCACAAACTGCTTTTGGATCAACCGGCTGAACCCCATCACCCCCGTCATCGGCGTCCGCAACTCATGCGAAACCATCGAAACAAACTCATCCTTCATCTGCGCCAGCTCGACCTCGCGCGTAATATCCCGCAATACGGTCACCACCCCAGTCACCGCCATCTCAGCCCCGCCCAACGAACTCGCCGAAGCCCGATAAATCCGATCTTCCCGGCATACATCGACCGTAATCACGCCGATCTCCAGAGTCTGCGCCCGCCCCACCGCCTGCATGAGTTGAGAATCGTTCCAGACCTCCCCCAATCGCCGGCCGCTCAATGCCACCGGGGAAAGCCGCACCATCTCGGCAAAAGCCGGGTTGACCAGAGTGATCTCCTCATTCAGATCCGTCACCACCAACCCGTCCGCCACATTCTGCATAATCGCATTCAGCTCGGCATGTTGCACCGCCAGATTCCGGTACGCCGATTCGATCATCTGCACCATATCCTCGCGCACCTGCGTCAACTGCCGCCGCACGGTCACATCCCGCAACACCACCATCCCGCCTTGGGCTCGACCGCTTCCCATTAACGGCGTAAAAACCGCCTCCACCCACCGCGGATCGGCCAGCGCCAGCGCCGCTTCTACCTGTTGACTGCCGTCCTCCGGCCGCCAATCCGGCAACCCCCAACGCTCCAACAAAACCGGTAACGGCACCCCCATCATCTCTTCCGCCGTCCCTTCCAATATCCTCAGCGCCGCCGGATTGACCTCCAACACACTCCCGCCACCCTCGACCAGAATCACGCCATCCTGCATATTTTCCAGTACAATCTTCAACGCCGTCGGATTCAGCTCCAGAGCCCGAAACCGAAATACCGATAGAAATAACAAAATCCCCGATATCGGAAAAAGAAAAGGCCCGACATTGATCCCCGGATGCGGCACCCCCACCAGATACAACGCCGTTCCCAGCCACGGCAAAAAAGCCCCACTCACAAACACCCGGCTCCACCGCCGGTATAACATCGACATATGGGCCATCACAATCGCATAACAGCCCACCCCCGCCAGAAAATAAAGCATCAAGACGCCGATCTCCAGCCAGAATCCCGGACCAAAATACCAGACCGGAACCACCACCATATTCTGCCACCGCACAATCCGAAACCCGGTCCAGACCCACTGATGCCATGAATTGGTCGCCACCATCCCATTCAAGAGCAGTGCCGGCAGACAGATCAACAACCTGCGCTTAAAATCCTCCCCGCAGCGATACCCCACATACCGCAGTGAAAAAAACAGCCAGGCCGGACCGATCCATATCGCACTCCCCAGCACCCAGCCTTCCCAAAACGGCATAACCTCCGGCACCGAACTCCACAACAACTGCGCCCCATGCGCCAGCATCCACACCGCCCCGGTCAACAATAAAAAAGTCAGCGACTGCGCCTCCATATGCAAGGCCCGCCGTCGCCATGCATACCCCGCCAGCCCGATCAATAACAGGCTGGCCAGCACCAACAGAAAACTATAACTGCTAAACACCATCCGGAACCTCCGTCCCGGGAACCGTCACCGGCACGGTAAAACTAAACCGGCTCCCCACGCCGACCTGACTTTCCACCCAGATCCGCCCGCCGTGATGTTCGACAATCTCCCGACAGATCGAAAGCCCCAGCCCCGTTCCCGACCGCCGCGTCCCCTGCGAACGATTGCCCACCTGCCGGAATCGTTCAAAAACCTTTCCCAGAT
Source organism: uncultured Anaerolineales bacterium (assembly GCA_964501335.1). Taxonomy (GTDB): domain Bacteria; phylum Chloroflexota; class Anaerolineae; order B4-G1; family SLSP01; genus CAZCTC01. The sequence goes on from CAZCTC010000009.1 coordinate 103,173, forward strand.
CTTCCGGCGCGATTCCCACCCCCGTATCCGTCACCGACACCCAGACCGAAGGTTCCGCCACCGGAGTGCTGGCCACCACCGCTCCCGCACAGGCCCCAAAAATATTCGGCGCCTCGCCTGGAGCCAGCAACCGCGCCGCCACGGTCACCTCGCCCTCATCCGTAAACTTCAACGCATTGGAAAGCAAATTGGTCACCACCTGGACCAATCGATCGCGATCGCCGTACAACTCCGGCAACGAATCATGGACATCCATCCGCAGCTTCAACTTCCGCTCCAACGCCAGCGAATGCACCCCCGCCAGACTTGATTCCAGCGCATCTTCCAGCTTCAACGAAGCCATCTCCCACTCCAACCGCCCGGATTCCATCTTCGCCAGATCCAACACATCATTGATCAACCGCGTCAACCGATCGCCCTCGCTGATAATGATCGCCAGATTTTCATCAATCCGCTGACAGGCCACCGCACTCTTCTCATCGTCCTGCGGCAACCGCGGCCGAATATTACGGTTAAACTGCTTCTGAATCAAATGCGCAAACCCCAACACCGACGTCATCGGCGTCCGCAACTCATGCGAAACCATCGACACAAAATCATCCTTCATCCGGGCCATCTCAACTTCCTGCGTGATGTCCCGCAGCACCGTTACCGCTCCGCTCGAAGCCCCGGTGCCGCTGCGCAAAGCACACGCCGACGCCCGATACACCCGACTGCCCCACATAATATCGGCCGTAGCCACCGCCGATTCCTGCGACTGCGCCTCCATCACCACCTGCGCCAGCGCCGCCTCCGGCAAAACCTCCTCCAATCGCTTCCCCACCATGATCGCTTCCGGCCGATTGACCAGCTGCGTAAAAATCGGATTCACCCGGGTCACGCGATCCTGCAAGTCTGTCACCACCAGCCCGTCCGCCACATTCTGCAAAATCACATCCAGGCGGGCATGTTCTTCCGCCAGATCCTCATAAGCCCGCTCCAGCTCTCCCGTCCGGGCCCGCACCTCACGCTCCAGGTTCCGACTGTACGCCTCCACCTGCCGATAAAGCCGGGCGTTCTCCACCGAAGCCGCCGCCTGCTGTCCCAAAAAGTGCAGCAGCTCCACCTCTCGCCGCGTATACGAACGCTGATACAACAACGGCCCCAGACAATAAAGGCCGACCAGCATCCCCCCAATCGTCAGCGGCAGACAGAGCGCAATCTGATGCACCTTCAGAAAATTCTCCGCCTCCAACGGCAGATCGATCGGCATATAAGCCGAGACAATCGGCTGAGTTCGATACTGAGCGTAACGCACCAACGGATGGTCCAATCCCAACGGCGGCCGTTCCACCCCATCCTGCTGCCAGTTCAACTGCGCCCCATCCGAATCGAGCACCGCCAGCGCCGCCCAACAAATCTGCAACTGCTGCGGCACATCCACAATCAACAGCTCCGCCAGCCGCTCCGGCACGATCGTCGTCGCCACCCGGGCCCCCAGAGCCGGCACCACCTGCTGATAATCCACCCGATTGCGATAGAAAGCCCGATCGATCAACATCTGCGTCCGTTGTCGCAATGGATTGAATGCCAGAGCAATCGTCAGAGTCGCCACAAAAACCGCCAGCGTATTGTCTTCCAGATTCAACATCTGCCGCAACAACACCGCCAGCAGAAAAAGCAATCCCAGATAGAACGACCCCAACACAATCGTCACCGTCACATAGACCAGGCTCCGATTGATCAACAAATCCAGATCCCACAACCGATAGCGCATTCCGGCAATCCCCAGGCTGACCAGCAACAGACCCGCCGGCATATAAGCCATAATCGGCGTCCCGATCAACTTAAAGAACAACCCCATCGTGGTATACTGGGTTAAAAATTGATCCAGGAAAGGCTGTACCAGAATGGTCTCCATCATCAGCATCACGGAGACCCCCGCCCCCAACACCACCCAGCGCGTCTGCCGTCGCTGCTGTACCGAAGCATGCCGGTAACGATAGATCTGCGCCGCCACCCCCGACCCATATCCCCCAATAAAGATCAACATCACAAAGGCATAGGTCAATACAGGATAAGCAAAGAAATAATCCGGCAGACAGGCCCAGGCCAGACAGGCCACACTCCAAAAAATCGCCAGCCGCTTGGTCCACGGAGGAGTAAAAACACCATCGGGGAATAAATAGAAGAACCAGACCTCAAACCCCAGCCCCAAACTGTAAACCAGCAAATCCAGCCGCCACATCAGCGGAGAGAGATGCATATTGCTCGAAGCAGGCCCCTCCCGCGCCACAAACCACAAGGTCGGCGTCAACACCACCCCCAGCAAAATCAGGGCCAGCGACATAAAGATCGAAACCCAATCCTGGGAACGTCGCGCAAAAATCACAATTCCCAGCAGAACAAAAACCACCATCAACACCGCTTCAGGCATCAAGGTATAGAAAACAAAAAACTTCGGCGAAAGGCCCACACTCCTTAACAACATATCATAGGTGACCGCGGCCCCTTGCGTCGCAGTCACCACCGCCAGTTGCTGCGCCATTCGCCCCGACAATGCGGAGAGGAAAGCCCACAGAATCGCCAGCAACAACCCACCCCAAACAGTCCAAACCGCGGCTAACCGAAGCCCCTGCAAAGGTGCGCGTTGAATTGTTACCCCCCCCACCGTCGAATTGATCGTTGTGTCCGAAGAAACCATTTTTTACCTCCCGGCCCCTCATTGGCAGCCGGAAATCACAGGAACCTACTCCCGCAGCCCTAACATCTCAAACACCAGATCCGGTTCACTGTGCCCCTTCAGTTTGATCAATCCCAGTTCCCGGGCAATCACCTGATCCCGCACCCGATCGTAAGCGGTCGGATTCATCAAAATCTGCCCCGCCACGGCATGATTCTGCAACCGCGACGCCAGATTGACCCCATCACCGATCGCCGTGTAATTCTGCAATACAGTCGACCCCACATTCCCCACAACCGCCGGCCCCGTAACAATCCCAATCCCAAAGCCCAACCGCTCCGAAGGCGGCATATGGATATTCATCGCCGCTATCTGCCGCTGCATCGTCAACGCCGCCCGCACCGCCCGCAGGGTGTGATCCGTCTGCGACAGCGGCGCATTGAAGATCGCCATCACGGCATCGCCGATAAACTTGTCCAACGTCCCATCCTGTGCCAGCACCGCATCGGCAGCCAGCGTCAGATACCGGTTCAAGATCTCGACCAGCATCTCCGGCGCCATCTTCTCGCTGAACGACGTGAAGCCCCGGATATCCGCAAAGAGGATCGTCACTTCCTGCCGCACGCCTCCCAACTGCACCCGCGTCGGATCTGAAAGCAGCTGCGCCACCACCCGCGGCGCCACATACCGTTCAAACGTCCTGCGCACGGTCCGCACCTGCTCTTCCAGCTGTCGCTGTTCCGTCAGGTCGTCTACCACAATCGCAATCCCGGTCGTCTGCTCGTGATTGTCCTTCAACGGACTCAAATGCACCTGCAACACCACCGGCCCCCGTCCCGGCAACACCGATTGCAGCTCATACCCCACCACCGACTGATCCTGTTCTTTCACGGTCTCCACCAGCTGGCAGATATGCCGGCTTAATTCCGGCAGCGCCTCCCGATAGTGCATCCCCATCGTCGTCGCCGCCTCAACCCCCAGAATTCGCTCCGCGGCCCGGTTGACGATGGTGATCAAATCCTTCACATCCGTCGTGATCACGCCGCTCGCAATACTGGCGAAGATATTGTCCATATAGTTCTTGATCTCCGCCATCGCATCGCGTTGCCGCTTCACATCGGCAAACAACCGCGCATTCTCCACCGCCACCGCCGCCTGTCCCGCCAGCGCCACCAACAGCTTCTCATCGCTGGCCGTAAAGATCGGTTGCCCCGGGCCCCGGCCCAACAACACAAACCCGATAATCCGCTCCCGCGTCTTCAACGGCGCGCACAGAATCATCGCCACCTCAGACGAGGCCTCAACCGGAATCGAGTCCGCATTCAAAATCCGCGGTCGTCCATCCGTCAACACCGCCGGGAAGATCGGTTCCGCCGTCGCCTCCAGCGCTTTTTCCAGGTTCTCACCGCCGAAACCCAGCCGCGTCACCAGTTCCCCAGTCTCCGAGTGCAACAACACCACGCCCACATCCACATGGATGATCCGGATCGCCTCCGCCAGCACCAACGGCGGAATCGCATCCGGGTCCAGGCTTGAACTGATAGACTCGCCGATGTTGTACAACAGGTTGATCTCTCGATAGCGTTCCAGCATCTCCTGCGCCAGCGACCGGTTCTCCAGCGCCCGCGACAGCCATTGCTCCACGCTCATCCGCACCATCCCCAGCAAGGCCCCGCCGCCGTCCGCCGATTCCAGCCCCCAGGCCAACAGTGCCCCGAACGTCTCCCCCTCAACGATCACCGGCAGAGTTTGCGCCTCGCCCCCATCCGGCCGATTCCCGGCCTCCGCAAAAACCCGCCCGTCGTTCTCGACCAACGCCATCGCCAGGCCCGGTATAATCTGCACAGCCTGTGTCAACAATTCCACGACCGACCGACGATTTAATAATCGACGCAGAGGTACGATTTCCATACTTCTCTCTCCCTCTTTCTCTCGTTACGACCCTTTAGATTCCGGCTCTTTCAACGCCCCATCGCCATTGTGATCAGGCGTCTCGCCGGCGACAACGACGATCGTACAGCTCCGCTTCGAATCCTGGAACCGAAGCGCCTTTAAAATCTCCGCATCATTGAACTGCGACAACATCTCATCCAACACCACCAGATCCGGGCGGAGCGCCTCCATTGTCGAAAGCACCCCACGGGGATCGTAGGCTTCCACCACTTCAAATCCCTGGTCCCGCAGCACGCCCGTAATCGACTCCAAAATCCGCCGATCCGAGCCGGCCACCATGGCCCGCCGCGCCTCCCGTCGCCCCGACACCAGTCCCGAAACTGTCCCCAACAGATCCCGCGGCTCCACCGGCTTCGTCAAATAGGCATCCGCCCCCAACACCAGCCCGCGTTGCCGATCTTCCAAAATCGAAAGGATCAAGATCGGAATGCGCACCGTCAACGGATCGTTCTTCAACAACTGCGTCACATCAAAGCCCGACAGCCCCGGCATCATCACATCCAGCAAAATCACATCCGGTTGCTCCCGCCGCGCCATCGTCAACGCATCCATCCCATTCGAGGCCTCCAGAATCTGATAGCCCGCCTGAGATAATTCCTCCGCCAGCAGCATCCGGATATGCTCCTCATCGTCCACAATCAACACCCGCGACGCATCCCCCGAATAAGCCGGCAACGAATCCGTCACCCGCCGCCGAATCTGCGAGAGGAATAACGGCCCGCGCGACTCGGCCTCCCGTTTGCCCCACGGCAACGTAAAGGAAAAGGTCGAGCCCTTCCCTAACTCCGACTCGCACCAGATCTCGCCCCGGTAATGTAATACTATTTCCCGGCAAATCGCCAGTCCCAACCCCGTCCCTTTCGGCTTATCCCGCAGGGTATCCCCCACCTGCTGGAACCGCTTGAAAAGTTTTGAAAGCGCCTCCGGCGGAATTCCCATTCCACTGTCCGCCACCTCCACCAGCACCCCGCCGTCCTCCGGCGTCGTCCACTCGTGAATCTCCTCTCCGGCCGCCAGCGACTTCACCGTCACCTTGATCTCGCCCCGCGGCGTAAACTTCACCGCATTGGAAAGCAAATTCAACAGCACCTGCTGGACGCGATCCGAATCCGCCCACAGCATCGACAGCTCCGGCGCCACATCCACCACCAGCGCCACACCTTTGCCCTCGATCGACCCCCGGATCTCCTCCGTCACATGCTTAACCAACGCCGCCAGATCGAACGACTGATCGTGCCATTCAATCCGCCCCGCTTCCATCTTCGCCACATCCAGCACATCATTGATCAACCGCGTCAGCCGCTCCGCCTCACTGACGATAATCCCCAGGTTCTCCTGCATCCGCGGCAGCGCCTTCTGAAATCGCGGCTCGGCTTTCACTGCCGAAGGGATCAAATCCCGCTCCAACGCCTTGCTGCACAACTTCGCAAACCCCAACACCGACGTCAACGGCGTCCGCAACTCGTGCGACACCGTCGAAATAAACTCTGTCTTCATCCGATCCACCTCGACATCATGCGTGATGTCCCGAAATACCACCACAATCCCCATCATCTTATCCGCTGTCCGCAGCACACAGGCCGACGTGCGATAAATCCGCTGTCCCCGCGTCACCAGATCCGCAGAACTCGTAATCCCCGGATTCAACAACGCCCCTTGCAACAGCATCATCAATTCCGGCACCGGAAACACATCCACCAACCGCCGCCCCACCAGCGAATCCGCCACCCCTGGCGTGATCCGTGCAAAAGCTGGATTCACCCGCAGCAGCCGCCCCTCCAGATCCGTCAATACCAACCCGTCATCCATCGTATTCAAGATCACTTCCAGCGTATTGCGCTCCTCCGCCAGTTCATGCAGCCGCGCCTCCACCTTTCGCTCCAGATCCTGATTCAAATCCTGCAACTGCCGTCGATACCCTACAATCTGCTGCGCCGCCTGATAGAAATGATCCGCTACCTGCGTGAATTCCCGATCCGAACTCCCCGAAAACAGCTCCGCATCTTCCGTCCCCGGCTGAGCCAGCCGCTCCGCCATCAACCGCAGCTCTCCCAATGGCTCGGTAATCGAGTTAAACAACAACACCGACATAAAAATTCCCACCGCCAGACTCAACATCGAAAGCTGTACCGCCCGATCGATCTGCCCCCCAGAGTTCCGCAACGGAACCCCCACCACCACCAGACTGATCGCCACCAACAGCACAAAAAAGGCCAGCTTGATCGTCAACGTCGCATGGATGGCCGCTCCGCGCCACACCATCCGCCGCGCCAGATCGCGCCGCACCTGCCGCAGCATATCCATAATCACCAGTTCCGTCACCGCAAAAGCAAAAATCACATACAACGCCACCGCCAGCATCCCCCCCAGCAGCACATACAAACCGTGGCTCCAAAAACCCAGCGCCGTCGAAATCACCGCCGTCGCCACCAGCACCACCACGCTGCTCAGGAACACCGCCAGCCAGGCATTCAAATAAGGCAGATTCTCCAACGTCGCCAGCGCATCCTGCAACTCCGGCGTCGTCAAATCCGACCGCAACCTTCCCTCCACCACCATCCGATTCAGCCGGATCATCCGTCCCAATTCCCCCCAGGGCCGCCAGCGATGAAACATCCCAAACAACACATAATGGATCACCGCCCCGGCCAACACCCCGCCGCCGATCATCGCCACCAATAATCCCATTCCCTGCATGGAAAAATCCGCCGCCGTCACAATGAACACCAATCCCAATGTAGCCGCCATTTGACCGCCCAACACCGCAAAAACGGCTACCGCAAACCCGTAGCTGATCTCCGTTGCCAACGCCTTAAAAATACGGTTCAACATCTCCTACCTCAACATAATCCATGTAAGGGCCGGGTCTTCCCCGCCCAATCCGTCATCCACAACACACTCTTTACGTTCCATCGCCCCTGAAAGATGCAAGACCTCCGTAAAATCGGAATTCGTTGCACCTGCCGGGAATCCCCCCACCGGTGCCTCTACTGTAAGGGCGGGGTTATCCCGCCCCTACGCGGGGATCATTCCCCGTAGGAGTACCCAATCCTGCTTCAGAGATGACCGACTGTTCCCCTGAGGGCGGCCACATTGGGCCGCCCCTACAACGGCGCCCCGCTTCCGCTCTTCCATTCTTCCGCTCTTCCAATCTTCCTCATCTACTTCCTACTGTCTACTTTCCCCATCCTTCAATAACCCCGCAATCGTCTCCAACAACTGCTCCGTCTCCACCGGCTTCGTCAGATACGCATTCGCCCCCAGACTCAGCCCACGCTGCCGATCCTCAATAATCGACAGAATCAAAATCGGAATCTCCGCCGTCGCCGGATCAGCCTTCAGAATCCGCGTCACATCAAACCCCGAAATATCCGGCATCATCACATCCAACACCACCAGCGCCGGATGCTCGCGCCGCGCCAGGGCCAGCGCCTCAGCCCCATTGCGGGCTTCCAATATCTGATAGCCCGCCTGTGCCAGCTCCTGCGCCAGCAGCGAACGAATATGATCCTCATCATCCACCACCAACAACCGCTGCGCCCCGATCATCATCGGCAGCGCCGGCAGCCCCCCACTCCCCGCCGCCACCGGATTGACCGGCATCGGCTGCTGTTCCAGCGGCGTCCGCACCAACGGCAGCGTAAAATGGAACGTCGAACCGACTCCCAGCTCCGACTCCGCCCAGATCACCCCGCCGTAATGCGTGATAATCTCCCGGCAGATCGCCAGCCCCAGCCCCGTCCCCTTCGGCTTATCCCGCAGCGTATCGCCAATCTGCTGGAACCGCTGGAAAAGCTTCGGCAAAGACTCCGCCGCAATCCCCATCCCACTGTCCTGAATTGAGAACCGCACCCCCCCGACCGCCGGCGTCATCCAATCATGCACCATCGTGCCCGGCTCCAACGCCTGCGCCGTCAACTGAATCATCCCCTGCTCCGTAAACTTCACCGCATTGGAAAGCAGATTCACCAACACCTGCTGCACCCGCAACGGATCAGCCGTCAATGTCGGGAACGGCCCCGGAGCCTCTACATACAATTCCAGCCGCTTCTCCAATACCCCCGGCTGCATCGTATCCACCACCCGCCCGATCAAATCCCGCAGATCCAACGACTCATCGTGCCATTCCACCTTCCCGGCTTCCATCCGCGAAATATCCAGCACATCGTTGATCAACCGGGTCAGACGCTCGCCTTCGATCACAATAATATCCAGGTTCTCCCGCACCCGCCGGACCGCCTGCTGCGCCCGCCGTTGATCCGCCGGCACCGCCGACACAATCTCACGCTCGAACGTCTTGGAAATCAACTTCGCAAACCCCAACACCGACGTCAACGGCGTCCGCAGCTCATGAGAAACCGTGGAGATGAACTCCGTCTTCATCCGATCCACCTCTTTCTCATGCGTCACATCCCGCAGCACCGTCACCACCCCCAACGGCCGCTCTTCCTGGATCGCCAGCGCCGAAGCCTTCAACGTCCGCCCGCCGGCCAGATAGATCTCCATCGTGGCCCCGCCGCGCACCTCTTCGGTCAGCACCCCGGTGATCAACCGCTGCAACTGCCGCTCGGTTACCACCTGCGTCAGTTTGCCGCCCACCACCTTATGCGCCGCCAGTCCGAACAGCTGCTCGAATGCCGGATTGACCAGCAACACATACCCCTGAGGATCGGTCACAATCAACCCATCCGCAATATTACGCAGAATCGCATCCAGCTTGCTCTTCTCATCGGCCAGATTTCCGGCCATCCGCGCCAGCTCCAACGCCTGCGTCCGCGCACTCTCGAACAGCCGCGCATTTTCCAACGCCACCGTCACCTGATGCGCCAGCGCCGTCATCAGAGCCACATCGTCCGCCTGGAACGCATCCAGCTCCTCACTCTCCAGATTGAACACCCCGATCACCCGCCGCCCCGTCAACAACGGAATCGCAATCTCCGAACGAATCGTCGATTCGCCCGAAATATAACGCGCATCCTGCGTCACATCCGGCACATAAACCGGCGTCCGCGTCGACGCCGCTACCGTGGAAATTCCCCCGCCCGAAAGCGGCAGCCGCAACTGCGCAATCTCCGGCGCATATCCCAACATCGCCCCCACATACAACTCATCCGTCGACTCATCCAGCAACATAATCGTAATGTAACGATAACCGAACGCCATCGTCACTGCCGACATCACCTCGTTCAACAGCTGATCGATCGACAGAATCGAACTGATCTGCCGCGAAACCTGCTGCAACAGCTCCAACCGCGCCGCCTGGGTGCGCACCCGTTCAAACAGATGGGCATTCTCCAATGCCGCCGCCAGCTGATGCGCCAGCGCCGTCAACAACCGCACCTGCTCCGTCCCGAACGCATCCACCTGGGAACTCTCCAGGTTCAACACCCCCATCACCACCCCATTGCCGATCACCGGAATCGCCAGTTCCGACCCGATCCCCGGCGCCGACTCGATATAGCGCGGCTCCTGCACCACATTCCGCACCAACCGCAATTGCCCCGTCCCTGCCACCAGCGGCACAATCCCACAATCGTCCGTCAGGCACTGCTGCCGCATCAACGCCTCATCCTTAATCCCCCGCTCCGCCATCACCTGCAACATCCCTGTTGCCGGATCGATCAAATGGATCGACACCACCTCAAACCCAAACGCTGCCTGGATTCGCTCGACAATCCCTTCCAGCAGCGACTCCACATGCAGCAACCCCGTAATCTGCTGCGAAACTTCATATAACAGCGATAGATCTTCGGCATTGGAAAGCACCTTCTGATACAACCGCGCATTCTGAATCGCCGCCGAAATCTGAAAAGCAAACGCCGTGACCCGGTCCCCATCTTCCGACTGATAAAAATCGGGCTGATACCCATCCAGCGTCAGCAGCCCGATGCTGTGCCCCCGCACTACCAGCGGCGCCCCGATCCACGAACGGATCGTATGCGCCCCCTCCAGATCGTCACGATGATGCCCCCACTCCGGCACATCCTGGACATCCCGTACCACCCGCGTCTGCTGCGAAAGCATCACCTGATAGCCCAGATTGGCCTCTTCCGCCGAAATCCGCTGCCCCAACAACGCCTCGACAGACTGGAAACCCATCCCGGCCTCGAAAACCAGATCATCGCCCTCCATCAACAAAATCGAGGCCGAATCATATTGCACCAGCCGCTTCAACTGCGCCAGCGCCAGATTCATCACCTCCTGGAGGTTCAACGTCGAACTCACCATCCGCGCCACCTGCGCCAGAATCGCCGCCGACTGTCGCCGCGATTCCATCTCCCGATAGAGCCGCGCATTGTGCAACGCCACCCCGGCCTGATTGGAGAGCGTCGTCAAAATCTGCAAATCCCGCTCGCCGAAGGCATTAAGCGTCGGACTCTCCACATTGAAAACGCCCAGCACCTTCCCATTGAAAATAATCGGCACCGCCAGCTCCGACCGCACTTCCGGATCATCGCAGATATACTCCGTACAGGTCCGCACATCGCTGATAATCTCCGGCTTGCTCGTCGCCGCCACCCGCCCGATCACGCTTCCTGCCCCCACCGGGATATGCCGCGCGGTCACTTCCTCCGGCGTCGAATCCGAAAGCGCCCCCGGATAAAGCGACTGCCCGCTCTCCTCCAGCAAAAAGATCCCCGTACTCCGATACCCAAACGCCGCTTCCACCTGCAGCACAATCTCCCGTAACAACTGATCGCTTTCCAGAATCGAGCTGATCTTCTGAGAGATCTGCTGCAACGTCAACAGTTCTTTCTGCTCCCGCTCCATCTGCCGCTGCTGCTCCCGCACCCGCTCCTGAATCTCATTAAACGCCAGCGCCAGATCGCCCACCTCATCCAACGCCACCACCGGCACCCGCTCCAGAGGCATCTCCTCGCCGTGCGCCAACGCGGTAAGCCGCGCCGTCACATACCGCAGATCCCGCGTCACATCGCTCGCCGTATAGAACGCCACCCAAAACGAAAAGAACGCCATCCCAATACAAAAGATCAGCAAAATCCCCACGGTCTGTTTACCCACCGGATCATCGATCGGATCGACCTGATAGACAAAGCCCAGGTGCCACACCTTGTCGCCGCGCTGAATCGGGAACAACACCGTTTCCCACGGAATCTCCTGGCGTCCCACCAGTGCCGGATTCTGATACTGTGCCGGCGTCTCCGTCAAGCGACGCATCTGGTCGTCTAACAAAAAAGCATATCCCGGCGCTTCCAAATCATAGACCTGAATATAGGAAATCAACGAAGCATCGTCCAGCCGCGGCGCAATATCCATCGCGATCGTCCGCGCCAGCAAAGCATACTTCTCACTGATCGCATTCCGCGAACTCTGCAACGTCAGGTTGTAACCCAGAATCCCGATAAACGCAATCGGAATAAAAGCCATCAACAACGTAATCACCAGCTGCCGGCGCCGCATACTGAACCGCGCCCCACCCATCCCCTTGGGATCCACATTCGAACAGAAAATCAGCACCGGCCGCAAAATCCGTCGCGACACCGCCATCGCCATCAAGCCCACTGCCGCCGCCGCCACGGTCCCTAAAATCGAATCCGGATAATGCCGCAGAAACGAATAATCCTTCAGGAAAAGCGTCCCCACAAGATCGGCAACCGTCCCACAGATAAAGGTGATGGCAATCGGCGCAATCAAAAACAGTAACGGCGCCTGAAAAGCCCGCTCCCGGGCCTGCCGTACCGCCTCGGGTGAAATCTCCTCTCCGGCCTTCTGCATCCTCACCAACCCTGATACCGGACGCAGATAGAAGTAAAGCCCCACCGCACCGATAATCACCGCCAGAAAAAGCGCCCCCCAATAAAACCCTACGATCTCTTCCACATTGGGGGAATAATTCCAGACTTGAGGATTGACAAACAACAGCACCATCACAAAGATAAAGGTGCCTGCGCCGAGAAGCAGAAGCAAATTGCGGACCACATGTCTCATGTCAGTATCCATACAGTCCCTGTCCCCAATGTTTACAACATATCGCAGCTACCGAGATTCTCTACCCACCGATCAAAAAATCAAATTCGGCAATGCCCCTCTTTTCCCCCCTGCCCCCCTTTTCCCCCGTAAACGGGGGAAAAGGGGGGAGAGGCCAAAGCATTTTGTGCGCCCATGCCGGCCGCAACGGCCGGCATGGGCGCACAAAATGCAAATGTGCCCCCTCTCTCCCGCTCGCGGGAGAGAGGGGGGCAGGGGGGAGTGAGGGAATAAAAAACAACCCTCATTGCCGAATTTGATTTTTAAGGATCAACTACTTCCCCAACCCCACGGGGCGTCCCAACACCTCCGCCACCGTCTTCAACAACGCATCCAACCCCACCGGCTTCGTCAAATGCGCCGCCGCCCCCAAAGCCAGACTCCGCTGCCGTTCATCCGCCGACAGAATCAAAATCGGAATCTCCGCCGTCGCCGGATCCGACTTCAACACCTGCATCACATCCAACCCCGACAGCCCCGGCATCCGCACATCCAGAATCAACAAATTCGGGCGATACCGCCGCGCATCCATAATCGCCGACATCCCATCGCTCGCCTGTAACACCTGATACCCCCCCCGGGTCAAGGCCTGATTCAACAGCTGACGAATCATCGGATCATCATCCACCACCAACACCGTCCGCACCGTCGGCTTCACCACCGGCTCCACCGAAAGTTCCGCCGGCACTTCAACCGCCATCCCCGCACTACCCGCCAACGGCAAAATCAAAGAAAAAGTAGAGCCGACCCCCACTTCCGATTCCGCCCAAATCGTCCCGCCATAGTGCGTAATAATCTCCCGACAGATCGCCAGCCCCAATCCGGTCCCCTTCGGCTTATCGCGCAGCGTATCTCCCACCTGTTGAAAACGCTGAAACAACCGCGGCAGGGCTTCCACTGGAATCCCCACCCCTGTATCTTGAATCGTCAACCACGCTCCCCCCGACGACTCCTCCGGAGCCCGCCAGCCATGCACTTCAGTACCCGGCTCCACCCGCCGCATCTGCACCGACACCTGTCCCTGCTCCGTAAACTTAATCGCATTCGAAAGAAGATTCGTCAATACCTGAAATAACCGGTCGGGATCAGCCACCATCGAGAACTCCCCTTCCACGTCCAGCTTGATCTCCAACCCGCGCCAGGAGGCCAGATTCTGCACCCCATTCACCGCGCGCTTCAACGTCTCAGCCAGATCGAAAGGCCCGTCCCGCCATTCCACCCGTCCCGCTTCCATCTTCGCAATATCCAGCACATCGTTGATCAAACGGGTCAGCCGTTCGCCTTCGCTCACAATAATCCCCAAATTCTCTTTGACCCGATTCAACGCCCGCTGCCCCACATCGTCATCCATCGCCACCCGCGAAGTGAGATCCCGCTCCACCGCCTTACTGATCAACTTCGCAAAGCCCAACACCGCCGTTAAAGGAGTACGCAGCTCATGGGAAACCGTCGAGACAAATTCTGTCTTCATCCGGTCCACTTCTTTCTCCCGCGTCACATCCCGCAACACCGTAATAATCGCCGACCGATCCCCCAACGCCGAAGTCGAAGCCTGGACCACCCGATTTCCCAGCGTAAAATCGGCCGTCGCCACCTGTCCCGGCTGATTATAGGCCACCATCAACAAACTGGAAAGAATGGATAAATTCGGCACCTGATTCAACGACTGCCCCACCAACCGACGCGCCCCGGTATGCAACATGCCTTCCAACACCGGATTGATCAGCACAATCTGACCGGCCGGATTCGTCACCATCAACCCATCCGCCATATTTTGCAGAATCACATTCAACCGATCCCGCTCCCGGGCCAGATTGCAGTTCGCCAGTGCCAGCTCCGCCGTCCGATCCTGCACCAGCGATTCCAGACTCTGACTGTAATGTTCAATCTGCGAATAGAGCCGTACATTCTCCAACGCCACCGCCATCTGATGGGCCAGCTGCTGCACCAGCCCCAGTTCCTCCATTGAATAGAGATCACCGTTCGCCAGTGAACCCAACAAATAAACCCCCACCAGTCGCTCCCCATTCCACAACGGCAGGATCAACTCCCACCCCTCTTCCTGCAACCCCCGCAAAGGTTCCTTGGGGAAACGTTCCAGACTCAACACCAGCGGCAAATACCGCTTCTCCAGAATCTTCACCAACGGATGACTTCCCGAATAATAACGCGAATCATTTCCAATCGCCACCAACGAAGCATCTTCCTGTCGCAAAAAGATCATCGCCCGTGAAACGCCCAACCGGGACGGAATCTCTTCATTCAACAACTGGCCCAAATTCTCCAGCTTCAAAGTCGTCGACAGCCGATCCCCCATCTCCAGCAGCAATTGCCGCAGCGCCCCCCACCGACGGTAAAACAACCGCTCCATCCCTTTACTCCAATATTCGCGTAAAGGAACCGAAATCAAAATAACCGTCATCACTGCCAGCCAGGAAACCACCTGCTCACTGACGGCCACCCCCATCTGCCGGGCCAGATTCCCCAGCTCCAGAAGCAGCTCATATCCCAACAATCCCAACGCCAGAAAGCCGGTATAAAACAACAGATGATGGATCAACGTATCAATGACCGTCAATCCACGACGGGTGGCGGAAAAATAAAAAGAACAGGGTGCAGCCATCGTAGTCAACACGACAGCTTTAAAGGGAACCAAAGGAACAGCCCCCAACAACTGAGGTAAACTAAACAGAAGTAGCCAGGGTGCTACCGCCACGCCGGCCCCAAACAACAACCACCGAATTTGATTTCGCATCCCCGGCCGGGTTGTCGTAAAATACGTATAAAGGAACAATACCACCACCAGAACCAGCTCAATACCCACAACTACCGATAAAACATAATAAAATTGCTGGCGGGCATCCAATAACTGCCCGCTGATTATGCTGCCTAAGCCCCACAAAACCAGAAGAAGATTCCCCCCATAGAGAATAGGCCCAATCCATCGCCGCCCTCGCGGCCGCCTATCGAAAAACGACGAAAGCATCACCACAGCATACAACAACGTACAGAAAGTAAAACTATAACTCACCAGATCAACCAGCTGATAAAACCAGGCTGTAATCAAAAACAGCCCCGTCCCGCTCTCCAGCCAGGCATTATTGACCAGATTCAACCCTTCAAAACAAAAAGCCAGCGCCAGTAATGCCAGCGCCGGATGCCGGGACTGATCGCGTCCCGTCAATATCACACTCCCCACAAAAACCAATCCAATCAACAACAACGGCCATAAGGGCGCCAACACCTCCCACAACGTCAACTGGCGCCAGGGCACCCAAAAAGTCAGGGACCTGCCCGCCCGCACCACCTCATATTCCCCCCCGGTCAGCGGTTGGCTCAATAAAAAGGCCTTCCACGCGCCCGGAACCTCCAGCCCTGAAATCACCGGACGGTCGTTCAACGCAACTATCAAATCCCCGGGCTGTAAAGGGCTGTCGGCCTCCGCCACACTCATCACCAGTAGCCCCGTACGCTCCAAATGCAGGCTGATATGATCCGTTGGAAAATTAGACAACACTTGCAGAAAAATAAAATTGTAAATCAGGACTGACAGGACCAGCCCGCCCATCAACCATTTCACCAACGGTGGAATCGGATCTGTCTTCCCTCCCCATATAGAAACGCCCGCCATACTGTTTCCTCCGGCGGAATTTGGATCAAAGGCAGATCGACATAAAGTCGATCTGCCCGATCATCACAATTTCCCAGACGCCTGAAATCAAAGCTCAACTTCCAGACCCAGAATCTGTGCAGCCCGTTCCAGAATATAATCCGGATCGAAAGGCTTGGTCACATATTCATCCGCGCCCGCCGAAGCCCCCTGATCTTTGTCGATCGCCTGTCCTTTTGCCGTCAACAACAAAATGTAAATATCGGGGTAGGCTTCTTTTACCTGCCGACACACTTCATAACCGCTCAAATGCGGCATCATCACATCCAGGAAAATCAAACTGGGATGCTCTGATAACGCTACATTCAACCCCTCCCGGCCGTCGGCCGCGATCAACAACTCAACACCCTGATCTTCTAAATCTTCCAGCGTTTGAGAGAGGAGCACCCTGATAAACGCTTCATCGTCAACGATCAGGATTTTCTTGCCTTCGCCCATCATAGCCTCCTGAATTTTAAGGTTGCCCCGTCTCACGGAACAACAGAGAAATGACATAAAAAGGATTCCCTACCATCTCAATACGGCTAACCTATCATAGTTTCACCAATTGTCAAACCTCATCACCCCACGCAAAAACACAATTTTATGAACTCCCCCAAAGTATATTTTTTCGCAAGACACCGGCACCCTGTGCGGTGAATCTGGGAGAAAGCTCATACTTTCGGCGGCTTCAGAAAGCCGCCGAAAGTATGAATAAAAATAACGCTCTCCCCCCCGATCCAGCGCGTCGCTTTTTAACTGGAAAGCACCTGTTGCGGGACGTAAAACCTGTTTTTAATCCAGACTCATGAACAACCGCACAGATAGATATTTTAGAGAGCCTCTCTATAGATAGGATCCTCTGCCCTCGAAAAAAGTTAGGCGAATAGGATTCATGCTTCCACGTTTCCGTTCTTCCAACTCTCTTCCTGTCTACTGTCTACTTTCTACAGTCTACTTCCCCCGTGTTATAATAGCCCCAGGAGAAAAGATTACCATGCATGAACTATCCGTAACCGAAGATATCCTGCGCATCGCCAACAGCCACGCCGCCCGGGCCGGCGCCGCCCGCATCACCGCCATCCACCTCGTCATTGGCGAAATGGCCAGCTTCATCGACGACTCCATCCAGTTCTACTTCGACCTCCTCGCCCCCGGCACCACCGCCGAAGGTGCCCGCCTCATCTTCCACCGCATCCCCACCCGCTTCCGCTGCCGCGCCTGCAACACCGAATTCGAACCCGGCGGCAACAACTGGCAATGCCCCCAATGCGGCGCCCTCGGCGGAGAAGTCATCGCCGGCAAAGAATTCTTCGTCGAAAGCATCGAAATCGAATAAAGTATTAGATAATCGATCGCGCGCCTCAGAAGGCGCGCAATCGATTATCAGGTTTCTCTCTGCGTCTCTCTGTGCCCTCAGCATCTGCGCATTAAATTTGATTTAATTATCTCTTCTCTTTCTTCTCTGTGTCCTCTGTGTCTCTGCGGTGAAATAGCTTCTTCTTCCGCGCTGTCTACGGTCTACTTGCTACTGTCTACTATCTTCACCACCCACGGGTCCGCCAGCACCGCCGCCTTCGAATAATCCACCAGCGGCATCTCCGCCGGCATGACCCAATCCGGCGCCGTCCCCCCCGCCTCATTGAACGTCCCGTCCGGATTCAGCACCAGATCCCCCTCGATCTCCACCAGAATCCCGCTCTCCGGCAGCATCAACGGCTGCGGCGCCAGCAACACCGCCGCCCCACCGCCCGTCGGCTGCCCCACAATCGTCCCCATCCCCGTCGTCTTGACCATCAACGCCAGATCGCTGCACGCCGAGAAACACCCCGCATTCGTCAACAGATACAACTTTCCATTGAATCCCGTCCCCACCGGCGCGATCTCCCGCGTCACCTGAAACGTCCGCCATTGCGCCGGGTCCATCCCCGCCGGAACCGCCGTCTCCGCCATCGACTTAAAATGCATTCCTGCCGTCAACAGCCCGTTATGCTGTTCCCCCAGCTTGAACAACCAGAAACGCACATGCTGCCGCTCGATCCAATCCCGCCGCACCAGCGCCGTCTCCGTGTACACTAACGGCTCCTTCAACAACGGAGCCACCACATAATCCATCCACTGCGCCGGATCCCCACCGTCGTTATCCCGCACATCCAGAATCAACGTTTGATAGCGTCCCGCATTCTGCGCCAGGAATTCCTGAACATTTTTCTTATCCGCTTCCGTAAAATGGAACCCGAACAGCCGCACATATCCCACCTCCGGACTCAACTCCAGCAACCTGACATTGGACTCCGTATTGACATTCGGAATCCCCGCCCCCCACGATTGCTTCATACCCGACCGCGCTTCTACCTTACCCGTGAACCGCGTCCCATCCGGCAGCGCAAACTCCACTGTCCACATCCGCATCCCCTTCCCCGGCGCGACCAACAACAACGCCTGATCCAGATAATAGAAGAGGTACGGCTTCTTCAATGCCGCATCGAAATGCAGCCGTTGATGCATCTGCGCCTGCCGCACATAATCATCCACCGGCACCCCGTTCACCGACTCCAACCGCGTCCCCACCGGCAGCGTCGTTCCCTCGATCTCCGCCGGCGCTCCCAACACATACGCCCCCGCCTGATACAGAATGCTCAAATCCGAATGCGCATTCCAGTTATATTCCCATCGCGACATTTCCATATAATGCCAATGGCTGGCCCGCGACAACAATTCCCGATATACCCCATAGACATAGCTCACCGCCCACGAATCGGCCAGCTCGGCCCGTTCCGAATCGACCAGATTCATATGAACGCCATGCCCCAACTGCGTCAGATACTCCCGCACCACATCAAAATAGGCCTCATCGTCCGCCGTAGCCGCCGCCCGTTGAATATACTCCTCCGCCTGCGCATCGAGATCGTTTAACCCTTTGATCTCCACATTCACATCCCGAAACGCATAGTCCTCCCGCACCCACTGCGTCAGATACCGGAACTCCGCCTCCTTCTGCGTCGCAGTCAACGGCGTCCACGACGCCATCCCCTTCCCGTCGTTCCATCCATCCCACACAACCAGCCCCAAGCCAACCAGGGACAACAAAATCCATATCGTTTGCGTCTTCCTCGAAACCGGCGGCCGATCATCGACTTCCACAATCCCTCTCGTACTCAACCACAACCCCACACCGCCCACCGCCAGCAGCACCGCCCCCGTCGCAGCTGAAATCGGCAGCCCCAACGGCAATCCCACCGTCAACGCCGGCGCCACCCCATTCACCAAAAACACCGTCACCCGCAGCACATGTACCAACCCGGCAACCAGCCAGGTCGCCGCCCATGACCCCGACCGCTGTCGGAGCGCCGTCAACACCACCATCAAAAGGCTGATCGAGACAATTCCCCACAGTTTCAGAACCAAGCTCAAATACACCGCTCCGTAAAGAACGCTGCCCACCCCCATAAACCATACCCACGTCTTTGACGGCGCCATCCACACCGCATCGAATAAATATAACGTCACACAAAACGGCACAAATACTCCCACAATCAGAAAAACCGCCCCTCCCACAACCAGGTTCTGCGGATAACCTTCCCATATTCGCAAAATGGGATACCCCAGATACCCCGAAAGATCGATCCACGTCATCAACAACCACATTCCCATCCCGATCAGCAGACAGCTCAACACCGCCCCCGCCTTCAACGACGGCCTGCGAATCGCCCGCGACTGCTTGGACCACTCCTCCGAAATCAACCAGATCAAAAACAGACAAAAAACCAGCGTCATACCGGCATAAACAATCGACCACGAATACACGATGCACTCCTTTCAAAATTCCGATCCCACCGCACCCGCCCCAACACCACCCCCGTAGGGGCGACCTTCATGGTCGTCCCCTGCAAAAGCCGTCTGACCTCAAAATAACTGCGAATCTTTAACGCAGAGAAACGCAGAAAAAGCTTTGTTTTTCTGGACTCTGCGTCTCTGCATCTTTGCGTCTCTGCGTTGAATCTGATTGTTTATTCAGGGGGATTGGCGCGCCTCAGAATGTGCGCCAATCCCCCTTCCCATCTTTACTTCTTTGTCCCCTCGGCTTACCGAATCCTCTGAGCCCCTCCCCCTCATCCCACCGCCGGCCACGCATCCTCACCCAAAAATCACCTGAAAGCGCGCTTCATCGATACAACTGCATGGGGGAGGGGTTGGGGAGAGGGCCTAAACGCCAATCCCCCTTTTTCGTTTTCCTTCCCTGTGTTCTCTACGGCCTCTACAGTAAAATCTTTGTTAACGCGCAGAACTTCTGGAATCAAGGGCGGCCACATCGGGCCGCCCCTACAACAAGGCCCTCCGATGTAGGGGCGCCCCTGCGTGGGCGCCCTCAACAAGCCTTATAAAACTATGTCTGTTAAAACGTTCTCTGTGGGAAAATCTCTTTCCCATCCCTCCGAAAAATTAAAAACTCTTCTCCTCCCCTCTTCTCTGTGCCCTCTGGGTCTCTGTGGTGAAACCTCTTCTTCTTCCGCGCTGTCTATCGTCTACTTTCCCCCATCCGCTTCCCCCTCCACCACAAATAAACTCCCCCCGCTCCGCCCAAACACATCCGGGAAATACATCTCCGCTCCCACCACCGGCAGGACCCGGAACTCGCCCGCCACCCCGCACCGCAACTGATACGCATACTCATACGTCCCCCGCGACAGATACCGCGCAAACAACACCACCTTCTCATCCCGCAGCTCTGAATGCGAGTACCACCGCGACCACCACCACCCGCTCTCCGTCGCCGGCGCGACCGCCCCTTCCGACGGCAACGCCGCCGTCGTCTTCAAACTCACATCCACCGCCTCACATCCCGCCGGCAGCGGATCTTCAATCAATACATAATAGAGATCCTCCGGCACCACCACCGTCAGCCGGGCCTGAACCACCTCCCCCACCGCCGCCGACGTGATCGGTTGATCGGGCGCTTCCAGCGCGCTGTACCGCCGCGCCAGAATCAGCCCCCGGTTCAGCGCCGCAATCGACTCCGCCGGCACATAGGTCCGCAGCGACGCCTCGTAATAGAGCATCCCCTCGCCCTTCTCCCGCCCGATCACCAGCTGGTTCGCCGTCCCCGTGACCAGATCCGCCACCGCCACCGTAACCACCTGCGACGTCGCCAGCGTCTCCGGCGACATCTGCCCGTTCAACAACATCGCCTCGTTCAGCACCACCCCATATTGATAGTTCCCCTTCATCTCGCCGCTGGACTCCATCACCGCCGCCAGCGCCAGCAACGACCAGCCCGTCTCCTGCGTCGTCCGCCAGATCCCCTCCCGGCGCGCCGCCACCAGCCAGCGCGTCCCATTGGCAACCAGCTCGCTCTCCGGCTGCAACGCGGCCAGCGCCCACACCACCACCGCCGTCGTCCGGATATCCGTCGTCATATTCCACACATCCGGCGCCGGCGACTCCCAATGCGCCCCCGTCGCGCTCAACAACGCCTCGCCCAACAGATCGCTTAACAGCGTGTCGATCCGCGTCTTCTCATTCGGATCGAACAACTGCAAGGCCCGCGCCAGCCATGCCTTCCCCGCCGATGAAAGCTGCTCCCGCGCCTCATACAAATTAATCAAGATGCCCAAACTACAACGACAACTGGAAATATAAGTCGCGGCTTCAGCCAGCACATACGACTCATAAGCCAGCCGGTCAGCCTTCCAATACGCATCGAGCTCCGAAACCGAATCCAGATGCCCCTGCACATAGCCCGCAGCCCGCTCCATAACCTGGGAATCGACCTCAAAACCCGAACGTTTTGCCTCTACCAACCCCTGCAGGGCATACGTCGTAATAAAGGTATCCGCCTGATCCTGCGCCCACCAGCCCCAGCCGCCGTCAGCCTTCTGCGTCGCATAGAGCCGCTGCAAGGCGATCTGCACCTGCTCGTCCAGTTGCGCCTTCAACTCCGACCGCCCCGGATAATTCTCATCCAGCACCCGATAAGCAACCAGATTCGGCAGGAACCGGCTCACCGTCTGCTCCGTACACTCATACGGATAATGCTTCAGATACGAAAGCCCCTCCCATGTCGCCGCCGTCAGCGAACCCTCCAGCCGCACGGTCAATTCACCCTGCGTCTCATCCAGCCGCTCCGGCAAAGCAATCAACTCCAACCGGCTGCCGTTCTCGCCCAACCGGCCCCCTGTCGCCACCACCTCCGGCGTGCTGAAACGATAGATCGGCAGCCGATCTTCCCGCGCATCCGCCAGCGGCTTCACCCCGCCGCTCCGCGCGCTCGTCTTGATCACCGCTTCAGCCGCGTCCAATACAACCGCCGGCCAGAAAAGCTGCGCCTGCGCCGCCGGCCCCAGCGTCACCGACTGCTCCGCCGGTACCTGCAACCTCAGCCCCTGCGCTTCAATCCTCGCCGTAATCTCCCGCGTCATCGGCGAATTGTTCCGCACCACCGTCGCCAACCGCACCTCATCCCCCACCGTCAGGAAACGCGGCAGCATCGGCCGCACCAGCAGCTCCAGCGTGCTGAGGATATCCACATCCTGCCATCCCACCCGCGCATCTTCGGTCACAGCCCTCGCCTGCAATCTCCAGGTCGTCAGATTATCCGGCAGCGTCACCGTCACTTGCGCCCGGCCGTCCTTATCCGTCCGCACCGTCGCATTCCAGTACGCCGTATCGCGGAAATCTCCCCGCACCATACCCTCGTCTTCACCGCCGCCGCCGCCCTTCGCCAGCGGCGCCAGCTCCTGATTCAACGGCTCCATCGCCACCGCCAGCGCCGCCGCCGTCGACACCTTCAAAGTGCGGCGATACCAGAACGTATTCAACAAATTCGGCCCCTGATCATCCCCCAGCGCCAGCGCCGCCAGGTCCGCCAGCCGCAGCGAAAGCTCCACTTCCACCGGTTTACCCGCCGCATCCGTCACCGATATATCGTACGTCACCTTTTGCCGCGGCGCATAACGTTCGCCCGCCGCCATATCCTTATCCGGCGTCAGCGTAATCACCAACCGCTTGTCCGCCACTGAAACCGGCAGGTTGATCAGCCCCATCTTAAAGCCTGCCCATCCTTCAGCAGAATTCTCCGCGCCGTTGATCATCACCACCGAGACAAAGAAATTCGGCTGAAGATCCGCCGTGATCGGCACCCGCACCACCGTACTGTTCGTCTCCAGCGTCAGCACCCGCGTCTCCAGAATATTGCCCCGCTCCACCGTCATCAACGCATGCACCGTCCCGCTGTATGGCGAGGGAATCATAATCTCCGCCACATCCCCCACCTCATATTCCCGCTTGTCCGCAATCAGCGTAATCCGGTTGTTGTTCTCCTGCTTCCACGAAACAAAATCATCGCCGCCCCACACCCATAGATAGGTGCTCGCCGCAATTTGATGCCCCAACCGATCCCGCCCCGAAACCCGCACACGGTAACTCCCCGCCTTCGCCGGGATGAAAGCCGCCGTCGCCTTCCCATCCGCCCCGGTCGTCGCCGTCGTCGTGAAGACGGCCTGATCGCGCGACTCCGACGCCCAATAAAACTTCCCGTCATCCGACTTGCGCTGCACATTAAGCCACTGGTGCTCCATAAAAACCACCGTCAGTTCCACCCCTCCCGCCGGCTTGACCACGGCCCCAGGCACCTCCGGCGTCCCCACCGTCAAAATATCCACCCGCTTCTCTTTCCCTACCGGCGCCAGATAGCCCTGCGGCGCCACCCCCACATAGAACTCCCCTTGATGCACCAACACGCTCGACCGTCCGCCCACCGCCTGCCCGGTCTCATCCGTCACCTCCACCACAATCGAAAACTGCTGGCTGCTCAACGCCTCGCCCAGATCGGCCGGTATCTGAAAAGTCAACTTACCTTCCGCATCCAGCTTCCCCGCACCTCGAGCCGCAATCTTCGAATCGCCGCCCGACTCCAAATCGTCGCCCCACACCTCCGACTCATCCGTCCAGTCATACCATGGACAGCGTGAGCCGGGTGGACAGCTGTAGCTGAACCCGTACGGATTCCGCGCCACCTCCCACTTCACCCGCGCCCCCGCTACCGCCCCGCCCGAATAATAGCGCGCCGCCAGCGTCGCCGTGATCGTCTCCCCATTGATATAAGTCGGTCGGTCCGTCGTCAACTCCACCTGAAATTCCGGCTTCCGATATTCCGCTACATAGAAATAGAAACTCTGCAACGGACTGTAACTCTCAAATTCAAAGACCGGCCGCATCTCGATCCGGTACATCCCCAACGGCGCCTCGCTGTCCAGCGCAAATTCACTCGCCACCGAGCCCCAATCGTTCATCTCCAGTGTCCCGGTATAGAACACCTTCCCCTGGGGATCCTGAACCGAAATAAACACATAGCGGATATTGCCCGGCACGCTGTAATGAGCATCGTCCTCAGACCGCACAATCCCCTTAAAATAGACCGTCTGGCCCGGCCGATAGACCGGCCGATCCGTATAGAGCGCCCCCACAAACGGCCAGTCCTCCCCATAGTTCCGGCTCACCCCGAAATTCCACGGGCGAATCCCCGAATCCCAGCCGGGCAGCGTCACGGCAAAATCGTCTTCCCCCGGCGTCCCACTGCTCACCGCAATCACCTCTCCCTCCGTGGCGCTTTGATAAACGCCGTCGGCTCCCGTCACTCCGGTGACATTCAAATACGGCAAACTCCTCGTAAACAACTTCACCGGAATCCCCGCCGCCGGTTTTCCCGTCGCATAATCCGTCGCCCAGACCAGCGACTCATCTTCAGTCTGCTTCAATACCAGATTCACCCGCGATTTGATAAACCCGTAGGACACCAGCTCCTTGCCCTTCAACTCCGGAGCCGTCATCCGCAGACAATAAATCCCCGGCGGCAGCACCGCCGCCGCCTCATCTTCCAAATCCACTTTGATCAATGCTGAGAGGTTGCGCCGCACATCCACCGGCTGCGTCCATTCACGCACCAGATCCTGCCGGGTAGGGCCATAAGTAGTCCAGTTAACCCATCCCGAATCATTGGAGTAGAGAGCCGCCAGCGTATCCACCGATACCCGATAAAGCGCCACCTCCAGCCCCGAAACATTTCGTACCCGCGCATACAGCAGCGCCCGTTGATACCCGTTGAAGAACATCGTCTCCGATGTTGTCTGAAGTTCCAGCTGCGCCGGCAAGTCGCCCGTCGTAAAACGCACTGTCGGCGGCTTCCCCAACGGCGCCCCATAGCGCTCCGGAGCCCCCGCATCCACCACCACCTGGTAATTCGCCGCCGGCTGCATATAGAAATACAGCATGGCCTCCGTCCCTTCCCAGTTCCAATACACCCGCAACTTCTCTGGCTCCGGCGTAATATGTAAATACTGCGTAAAAACCTTCGTATCCATCGGGCTGGCAAACCGCAGCCTCACCCCACTTCCACTCGGATCGACTCCCGTAGCGCCGTTCGCGGGCTCACTACCCACCAGACCGGGCTCCGGCACCACAGTAAACCGCCCGCTGTATGACGCCTCCAACGGATACCCGCTGAGAGACTTCGCCCCCGTACCGATCGTCAACTGCACCACCGCCCCCCGCGGCAGCAACTCCACCGGTTTGATCGTCAACGTCTCCGACGCCACCGCCGTCGCCCCGCCGCTCCAGCTCAACTCCGCTTCAGCCGGCACTCCCTCCACCATCAGGAATAAATTCTGCGCCACACTCTCATGAGCCATCGGCTGATTAAAGGTCACCGAAATAGTCCCCGCCGGCGGAAACAACGCATAACCGCTTTCCGGCTTGCTCTTCACCACCGCCGGCCGGATCGTGCTGAACGACCAGACATAATCCTCCGCCAATACCCCGCCCGTCGTATCCGTCAATCCCCCCGAAATCCGCACCGTATAATCCATCGAAGGTGTCAATCCCCCGGTCGGCGTAAACACATAGATCGACGTATTCACCCACCGCCCCGTCCCCGCCACCGCCGGCTCGATCGTCAACGGCGACGGCAGCTTCGCCTGATCCTCCACCCCCACCAACGGCACCACCGGCCGATTGAAGACCACCAGCAGCGAAGTCGTAGCATTCACACCCACCGCCCCCGCCGCCGGCGAGACCTGCGTCACCGTCAGATAGCCCACCGTCGCAAAATCAAAGGCCACCCGATCCGCCAGCGCCTTCCCTCGCGTACTCAACGCCGCCGTCTCCAGCGCCACCCGATAGCGCATCCCCCGCGCCAGCGGCTCCGCCGGAGTGAAATCCACCGTCTGATCGTCCACCCAATTCAACTTCCCCTTCACCGTCGGCGTAATCGTCCACGCCGCCTCCACACTCTTCCGATCCATCGGTTGATCGAACGTCAACCGCACCGGCTCCGCCAGCGGCTGCTCGGCCCCCGGCGCCGGCGTCCGCTCCACCAGCCGCGGCGCCGGATACTCCGCCTTCGCCCCCCACTCCGGCGTCGCCGTCGGCTGCACCTCAACCTGACACGCATTGCTGACCAGCATCACCAACAACATCCCCAAAGCCATCGCCCGTCGCTTCCAGCTCACCCGCATCATCGCTCCTCCTTTTAAACTACAGGGGAAAATGTACGTTTTCATAGCTTCACAAGCAACAACCACAAAAATACCCGGCTTTTTTATCATGCAAACCTTCTGCCTCAAGTATAGCCCGATCGAATTCTCTGCACAAATCACCCAAAGAGGGAAAGAAAAAGCCCATTTTTTCGCGCGCCGCAGACGGCGCGCGAAAAAATGAACAAAAAAATTCTCTCTCCCCATCCTACGCGACGCATCTTACGGAGAAAACAACCCTGTTCCTGTCTGCTGTCTACTTTCTACTGTCT
Organism: uncultured Anaerolineales bacterium; assembly: GCA_964501335.1. Taxonomy (GTDB): domain Bacteria; phylum Chloroflexota; class Anaerolineae; order B4-G1; family SLSP01; genus CAZCTC01. The sequence goes on from CAZCTC010000009.1 coordinate 130,227, forward strand.
ACTTTTAATCATATTTACTTTTTTAAAATATCATTTATATTAATAATAAGCTGCCTGAGTTGCTGCCCACCCTGCACTCACCTGCAATCAAAGATCCACCATTGAATCAAAAAAAACGCCCATCCAGACAACACCGCACTCGCGCTGTCTATCGTCTGCTTTCTACTATCTACTCATCCAGGGAGCAACCCGGGTTATTGATCCCTTTAGTTTAATTATCTGGAGGTAGAAATGACTCCCAATCGTATATCGGCCGTGCTCACAGATATCGACCGCGCAGCGGTCATGGAAGCAATAAACACAATCAAATTAAAGCTCCCCTTCTTGATTCCTCTCACTCCCGAAGATCGTAAAAACCTTTCCAAAATGGGCGATAAAAGCCGCGCCTTCGTCCTCAAAAGCATCGAAATCGCCCAACAAAATCCCACTATGATTCCCCAAACCTTCAACACCGAAGAACTGAGGCGCGACATCGAACTCTACGAAGCCCTCCAACCCCTCATCCTCGCCGTCAACCAGCTTCACGAACTCTTGCTCACCACCAACATGATGGTCGGCAGTCAGGCCTACACAGGCGCACGCACCGTCTATCACTACGCCCAATCCGCCGGCAACGTCGTCGCCGTTCAAGCGCTGAAAGAAGCCATGGGCCAACGCTTCAACCGCCGTAACAAATCCAACACCGCCGCCGCCAAAGCAAAGAAACCCGACTCCGAATCAAAGGAATAACGCAGCAATAACAGGGTTGGTTCCATCTATTATTTCGCCCGCCTCTTCCGGCGGGCGAAATGTTGTCTCTCTCCATCCATCGATCGCACTCCAGACATCATCGATCATTCTCCAACATCCATCGATCGCACTCCAGACATCATCGATCACTCTCCAACATCCATCGATCGCACTCCAACATCCATCGATCGCACTCCAACATCCATCGATCGCACTCCAGACATCATCGATCATTCTCCAACATCCATCGATCACACCCAAACATCCATCGATCGCACTCAAACATCCATCGATCGCATTTCAGACATCAACGATCTCATTTTCCCCCTCTCATCCCCCCTTCCCCCCTTCCCCCCCGCAAGCGGGGGAGAAGGGGGAGTTTGTTTTTTGATGGATTTGCGCGCCTCAGAAGGCGCGCAAATCCATCTTTTCTCCATTTACGAACCAGCCATCATACAAAGACATTCTTTCTGAGCCCCTCCCCCTCATCCCCATGCCGGCGGCGACTCTTCACAACACATCATCGTAAAACGCACTTCCGCCGAACAACCGCAGGGGGGAGGGGTTGGGGTGAGGGCCAACGCGCAAATCCATCTTTTCTCCATTTACGAACCAGCCATCCTACAAAGACATTCTTTCTGAGCCCCTCCCCCTCATCCCCACGCCGGCAGCGACTCTTCACAACCACAATTTCCCCCTCCTTCCCCCACAGAGCAGCCCCACGTTCGGAAGCAAGATCTCCATTCTATAATGTTCGTTGGGGGAAGGAGGGGGACAGGGGGAGGATGAGGGCCCACCCCATGCCCCGCAACAACCACCGTATCCAATAACAACATCGCGCGCCGTTCCCGGCGCGCGATGCTCTTAACCTGTATCTCCAGCTGTCTACTCTCCTGTAGCAACTTAAAGTAAATAAATCTTCTCTCTCCTCTTCTCAGTGTCCTCTGCGTCTCCGCGGTGAATTCTCCCTCTTTTTCTTCTTCTCTCCCTGCGTCTCTGCCCCTCTGCGACTCTGCGTTTAATCCCTTCCCTCACTCCGCAGTGAATTCTCTCTTTTTCTTCATCTCTCTTCTCTTCTCTGTGTCCTCTGTGTCTCTGTGGTGAGATATCTTCTCTTACTCCCCTGCCTCCACCACCGTAAACAGTGTCCCGTCGCTCCGTCCGAAGATGTCCGGGAAATACATTTCCGCCGCCGTCGTCGGCATCACCCGGAAAACTCCCGGCGTGGCAGCCCGGATCTGATAACTGTACACATACGATCCCTGCGGCAGATAGTTCGCAAACATTGCCGTCTTCTCATCTCGCAGTTCCGTGTGCGAGAAATACCACCAGCCCCAGCCCCAGCGCCGACTCCAACCCCAATCGTTCCGATAAGCAATCTTCCCTGAAGGATATTCATAATCCATCTCCGGATTCATCATCTCCGGTGACTGCGCCAGCTGGCTCGTCGTCTTCAGGCTCGTATCCACCGCCTCGCAGCCCGCCGGCAGCGGATCTTCCAGCGCCACGTAATAAAGATCGTGCGGCGCCACAATCGTCAGCTTCACCTGAATCACATCCCCCACCTGCGCCGACGTGATCGGCTGATCGGGCGCACTCACCAGACTGTACTCCCGCGCCACAATAATGCCCCGGTTCAGCGCCTTCACCTCTTCCACCGCCAGATAGGTATGCAGCGTCGCTGCATAGTAGAGCTGCCCCTTATCCCCGCGCCGCTCGATCGCCAGTTGATTGCCCTGCCCGGCCAGCAATTCCTTCACCGTCACCGTCAACACCTGCGAGGTCGCCAGATTCTCTGCATTGAACTGCCCCTCGTACACCGTCTTACCGTTCAGAGCCGTCCCATACGTAAAGTCGCCTTCCAACTCCCCGCTGGCATCCATATAAGCCGCCAGCGCCATCAACGACCACGCCGTATCCTGCGTCGATTCCCAAACCCCATTCTCACGCATGGTCATCAACCAGCGCACCGCATTGGGCAGCAGCTCGCTCTTCGGCTCCAGATGCGAGAAACTCCACAACGCAATCGCCGTCGAACGAATATTGGTATTCATATTCCAGCTGTCCGGCGAGCCCTCTTCCCAGTGCGTCCCGCTCGCGCTCATCACCGCCTGGCTCGTCAGATCGGCCAGCAGCGTCTGAATCTGCGATTCGGACTGCTCCGTCTTCAAAAGAGCCAGCGCCCGCGCCAGATAAGCCTTGCCGTAAAGATCCAGCTTGTGTCGCTGATCGAAAAGCGCGCCGGCCGTCGTTTCGACGTTCGCGCCCATCGAAACCACAGAGTCCTGATATTCACTTAACACGTACAGTTGATAGGCCAGACGGTTCGCTTCCCAGTTCAATTCGATCTGTCCGGGCGCTTTCATGTTGTTCGTCAGATAGCTCACGCCCTGCATAATCGTATTCTCGTTCACCGTAAAACCGGCCCGCTTCGCTTCCAACAGCCCTTGCAGCACATAGGCCGTCAGATAAGGACTGCTCTCCGTATCTTCCTTCCACCAGCCCCAGCCGCCGTCGTATCGCTGATTGTTGACCAACCGCAGCAACGCAGTCTCCACCTGAGCCTGCAAATTCGTCTCCAGCTCCGGATCGGACCGCCCCAGCTTCTTCAACACCTGATAGGTCACCACATTCGGCAGGAACCGGCTCACCGTCTGCTCGGTGCATTCATAGGGATAATGCTTCAGATAAGCCAGACCTTCCTGCGCCGCCGCTGTAAGCGACCCGTCGAACCGCACCGTCAACTCGCCCTGCTCCGGATCGTACTTCTCCGGCAGATAGACCATCTCCATCCGCGTGCCCGCCTCCGAAAGCCGGCCCGCCGTCGCCACCGTCTCCGGTGTACTGTAGCGATAGATCGGCAGCCGATCCTCGCGCGCATCCGCCAGTGCCGCATTTCCTTCCGCCTGCACCGACATCTGAATCCGCACTTCCCCCACACTCTGCGCCGTCACCGCCCAGCGCACCTGCGCCTTGTCGTGCGCCGCCACTTTGACCGTCTGTTGATCCGGCCCTTGCAGCGCAAGCCCCTCACTCATAAACTTCACCACCACGGTCTGTTCCTGATCGGTATTATTATGGACCGTCGTCGCCAGCGTGGCCTGATCTCCCACCACAAAGAAGCGCGGCAGCGCCGGCCGCAGCAGCAGATCGAGCGTACTCACGATATCCACATCGCTCCGACCCACCAGCGCTTCAGCCGTAATCCCTTTCGCCTGCATCCGCCACGTCGTCAGATTGTCCGGCAGCATCAGCGTGACTTTAGCCTTGCCCTCTGCATCCGTCCGCACCGACGCATTCCAGTAAGCCGTATCGGCAAAGTTCGTCCGCACCAACGCCGGAGCCGGCGCCGCCCCCTTCGCCATCGAGTAAGCAACCGCCGGCGCCGGGGTTCCCGTCGCCGCCGCATCGTAAGCAAAAGATTCTTCCTCCGCATATCCGGCTAACCTGCCCAATCCGTTCCGAAGACGATTCGGTTCCACCACCGCCGGCTTCAACAACATCGACAGAGCCACTTCAGTGCCCACATCCAGGCCCCGCGGCCCCCAGAAGACATCGATCAACGCCGCATCGTTTTCATCAGCCAGCGCCAGGGTCGCCAAATCCGCCAGCCGCAGCGAGAAATCCGCCTGCACCGGTTTGCCGGTCACATCCGTCGCCCGCAGCTCATAGGTCGCTTCCTGCCGCGGCCCGTAATGTTCCCCGGTAGCCTTATCCGGCGTCAATGTAATGATCAATTGCTTCGGCGCCGTCGATACCGGCAACTCGATCTGCCCCGTCCGGAAGGCCGGCAGCTTATCCGCTGCATCCTTACCGCCCTGAATCAATACCACCGAGACGTACACATTCGGCAGATAATCTTCCGTGATCGGAATCTGCAACGCCAGGCTGTTGCCGTCGATCGTCCGCACCTCTGCATCCATCACCTGCTTGCGTTCAATCGTCACCAGCGCCCGCACCGTCCCCGTAAACGGAGAAGGCACCAGCACCGTCGCCGTGTCGCCCACGTTATATTCTTTCTTATCGGCGATCAGATTGAGTTGATTGTTGTCCATCTCCCGCCAGTAGGCCATCCGGGAACCACCCCACACCCAGAAATAGGTACTGGAGCTGATCGTCCGTTCCTTGCTGTCCAATCCCTGTGCGCGCACCCGATATTCACCCGCCTTCTCCGGCGTAAATGCAGCCACAGCCTTGCCGTCGGCTCCCGTCGTCACCGTCGTCGTATAGACCGGAATATCTTCCGATGACCAGGACGGCCCCCCCCTGTCCCAATCCGCCCATGTATAATGCCAGCGGTGCTCCATAAAAATTACCTGCAAGGATTGCCCCACCCGCGGCGCGCTTTCACCATCCGCCGTCAACGGTGCATCCACCACCAGCAAATCGACCTTCTTCTCTTTCCCCACTTGCGAAAGGGAACCCTGCGCCGCCAGCCCGACATAGAAATCTCCCTTATGCACGATCGCCGTCGTCCGCTGGCTCACCGGCTGATTGTTGGAATCGGTCAGCGTCACTTCCAGGGAGAACTCCCGACTCGTCGTCGCCTCCCCCAGCTCCGCCGGCACTTTGAAGATAAACTGACCGTTCTTGTCGGTCACCCCTTCACCCTGCGCGATCGGCTCTCCCGAAGAAAGATCTCCGCCATACCACGAACTCCAATAATCCGCGTTGTCCGTCCAATCATACCAGGGGCAGCTCTGCCCCTCCGGACAGATGTAGTTAAACCAGTAATCGCTCGACAAAACATTCCAGGTTGCCTTCGCATCCTGCACCGGCCCCCCGAAGTAATAGGCCGACATCGAAGAAACCGCGATCGTCTCCCCGGCAATATAAGCCGGACGGTCCGTTGTCACTGCAATCTGGTATTCCGGCTTGCGATACTCCGCTACCTGGAAATTCACCCCGCCCAGATAATGATTCGCATCGATCATCCATACAATCGAATAATCGCCCAACGCTGCTTCAGGGTTCAGCGCAAAGTCGCCGCCCCCGCTCCCCATATCGTTCAATTCTAATGTCTCGCTGTAGACCACCAGTCCCTGCGGATCGTTCACCTGCATCAAAACAGTTGAGAGCCCCGTCGGAAGTTTATAGGTCGCATCCTCATCGACCCGCACGATCCCCTTGAAATAGACCGTCTGTCCCGGACGATAAATCGGCAGATCGGTATAAATCGTGGAACGATATTGAGTCATCGCAACATTCGATTGCTCATACCAGTAATAGCCTGAAGACCACTGAGTCGTCGCCGCAGCGAAATTCGCCTCTCCCGGATTCCCCGCCAAAACCACCAGAGGAGAACTACGGTTTGCCAGTTCCTTATCGGTCCATCGCCCCAGACCGTCTTTGTCCGTCGTACTGAAGACCTTCTGCCACATGGCTCCATTCAACGAAAGCGGCAAACCGGCCACCGGAGCGCCGGTCGCCAGATCCGTCGCCCAAACCACCACCTCCGTTCCCGAATGTTTTATCGTCAGATTGAGCCGCGACTTGATGAACATAAACCGGGAAAACGTAACGTCTATCTGCTCGGGAGCCTGCATCGTCACATAATAGATCCCCGGCGCAAGCTCCTGCCCTTTCTCATCCAGCAACGGCACCGCCAGTGTCTTATACTCATTCCGCGGCAGAGAAACCGCCTCCGTCCACTTCCGCACCAGCTCCGCCGGGGTCGGATTGTAATACCCGATCGACTGGGAATCTCCCATCCACCTGACGAAATTATCCGGAGAGATCCGATACAATTCCACATTGACCTTTGAAATATTGATAGCTTTGATATAAGCCACCGTCGGCGTATAGGCATCCGCCAGTTTCAAATTCCAATCATCCAGCAAATTGAATTCGGGCGGATAATCTCCGGTCTTAAAACTCACCGTCACCCCTTTGCCCAGCGCCATTCCCTCACGGTCCGGCGTCGTCGCATCGAGAGTGATTTGATAGGCCGTCTGCGGTTCCAGTTCATAAAAAAGATTTGCCATCGCAGCTTCATTACCCCAGTAGACCGAAGTCAGCGTCACCGCCGGCGTGATCTTCAAATGCTGCGTAAAAACCCCGGTGTCCATCGGACTGGCAAAATTCATCACAATCTGCGAATGAACAGGAATTACCTTTTCCGCATCGTCGGCCGGATCGCTGGAAAGGAAAGCCGCCGGTTTGACGGTCTCATACGTCGCCCGGAACTCCGTGCCCAACCCCACCGTTCCATAGCGCGCCCGCGCTGTCAGGTCGATCACCAGATCGATCTTCTTGCTGCGCGGCAGCGCAGCCGTCGGCGTAAAGGTCAACATCTCCGGAGCATACATGCCTTCCCCGCTCTGCCATTCAAAAGTCCCGGCAACGGGAATGCCCTCCACCGTCAATGCAAAAGCGGCCTCGGTGCTCGCATGGTCCATCGGCTGATTGAACTCTACCGTAAACCCCGGCTGCAATCCCAGATATTGAGAACCGGAAGCCGGCCAGACCGATTGCACAGCCGGGAAAAGCGTCTTAAAGGACCAGACATAATCCTCTCCCAACAACCCGCCGGTCGTATCCATCAACTTCCCGGTAATCCGCACCTTGTATTCCGTCGCCGGTTGGAACCCTTCCTTCGGCGTGAACACATAGATGGCCGTATTGACCCATCGCCCTTCCCCTTCCACAGCCGGCTCAATCGTCAGCGGATTGGGCAATTTCCCCTGCGATTCCGCCGGCATCAACGGCACCACCGGCTGATTGAAAACCACCGTGATCGCTGTATCCGGCCCGGCTTCCGTCGTCACATCCGTCGGCGAGACCTGCACCACGGCCAGCTTTCCTACCGTATCGAACTGGAACGCTGCCCGTTCGGCCAGCGCCTTTCCATGGGCGCTCGTCGCCCCCGTCCCCACCGTCACCGCATATTGTTGACCGCGCTTCAACGGTTGATCCGGCGCAAAGGAAAGCGTCCGCTCATTGATCCAGCTCAGCTTCCCCGGCACCGCCGGTTCGATCTTCAAGGCCGCTTCCACACTCGCCTGATCCATCGGCTGATCGAAAGTCAGGACCACCGGGTCGGAAAGGGGCTGATCCACACCCAGGGCCGGGAAGCGCGCCAGCAACCGCGGCGCCGCCCAATCCACGGCGCCCGCCGGCAGCGGAGTCGCCGTCGGCGTATTCCCCGCCTGACAGGCACTGCTGATCAACAAAACCAGCAGCAATACGGCCGCCATCGCCCGCCGTTTCCAATTAAAAGCTGTCATCTCCATCTCCTCCTTCAGGGATAGATAATTCAGATTGCTACCTTTATTCGAGGTGTCTGCCGTTTGAAATTCAGGGCTTGCCGCCACGGACCCTCTCTTCCCCCCTGTCCCCCCTTCTCCCCCGCAAGCGGGGGAGAAGGGGGGAATCTGATTTTTAGGGATCTTTGCGCGCCTCAGAAGGCGCGCAAAGATCCCTCGATCCTTTTTCCCTTGTTTATTATACTGTCAACCCACACCATCGAGGAACAACGCTTTTGCTACTTCAATCCAACGTTGTTGATTCTCAATTAGTTCCACCCAAAACGCCTTTGATAAATAAATTGGGCGCGCGGTCGACGACCGCGCGCCCAATTTATTTATTAATCTTCTCTCTCTTCTTCTCTGTGTCCTCTGTGCCCTGTGGTGAAATCTCTTCTCTCACTGCCCGCCGTCGCCCACTGTAAAAATAGTCCCCTCGCTCCGCCCGAAAACCTCCGGGAAATACATTTCCGCCGCCGTCGTCGGCAACACCCGGAAGATACCCGGCACGCTCGCACGGATCAGATAAGTATATTCATAGGTGCCCCGCGGCAGATACGTGGCAAACAATGCCGTCTTCTCATCGCGCAACTCACTGTATGAGAACCACCACCAGCCCCAGCTCCATCCCCAACGATTCCAGGGATCAGCTTCATCCGTCACCCGCGACATCTCCGGCGCCTGCCCCACCACACTCGTCGTCTTCAGGCTCGTATCCACCGCTTCGCACCCCGCCGGCAATGGATCTTCCACCACGACGTAATAAAGATCGTGCGGCGCCACCACGGTCAACTTCACCTGAATCACATCGCCCACCATCGCCTGCGTGATGGGCGTCATCGGAGCATCGATCAGGCTGTATTGCCGCCCCACCACCACCCCTCGATTCAACGGCTTCACTTCTTCTACCGGCAGATAGGTCCGCAGCGCCACTTCATAGTAGAGCTGCCCCGTATCGCCCTGCCGTTGAATCGCTACTTTGTTCGCTTCATCCGTCAGCAATTCCCCGATCTCCGTCCGCAGCATCTGCGGTTCGTCCAGATTGTCCTTATCAAATCGGCCGTCGCCCAAAACCTCCCCATTCAACGCCACTGCATAACTGTAATTGCCTTCCAGTTCGCCGCTGGCCTCCATATAAGCCGTCAGGCCCAGCAATGACCATGCCGTATCCTGCGTCGATTCCCAGCGGCCCTCCGTCCGCATCGCCATCAACCAGCGCACCGCATGGGGCAACAACTCGCTCTTCGGCTCCAGCTTCGCCAGGGCCCAAAGCACAATCGCCGTCGAGCGGATATCGGTATTCATATTCCAGACATCCGGTTCCGCCTCTTCCCAATGCGTCCCCGTCGCCCCGATCACCGCCGCACTCATCAATTCAGCCGTCAGCGTCTGCACATGCAAGGGCTCATCCGGTTCCAACAGCGACAACGCCCGCGCCAGATAGGCTTTACCGTACAGATCCAGCCGGCGCCGTTCCTCGAAAAGCCGGACCGCTTTGCCCAGCTCTCCGTTCGATCCATTGGGGAACTGCACCTTGTACTCTCCCAGCACATACAGCTGATAGGCCAGCCGGTTTGCTTCCCCGTTGTTCTTAAACAGGGCCGGCGACTTGAGGTTCTCCCGCAAATAAGCCACCGCCTGTTCGATCACACCGGCATCCACCACAAAACCGGCCCGCCCTGCCTCCAGGAGCCCCTGCAACACATAGGCCGTGATGTACGGATCGCTCTGATCGGTCGTCCACCATCCCCAACCACCGTCGTAATGCTGATTGGCATAGAGCCGTTGCAGCCCGGTCTGCACCTGCGCCGTCAGATTGTCCTTCAATTCCTCCCGCTCCCCGCCCAACTTCTCTAATGCCTGATAAGTCACCACATTCGGCAGGAACCGGCTCACGGTCTGCTCGGTGCATTCATAAGGATAGTGCTCCAGATACGAAAGCCCTTCCTGAGCCGCCGCCGTCAATGAGCCGTCCAACCGCACCGTCAACTCCCCCTGCGTCGGATCGAACTTCTCCGGCAAATTGACCAGCTCCAGCCGCGTCTCCGATTCGGAAAGCCGACCCGCAGTAGCCACCACTTCCGGCGTACTGTACTGATAAACCGGCAACCGATCCTCGCGGGCATCCTTCAACGCCGCATCCCCTTCCGCCTGCGCCGAAAGCTGCACTTTGACCTCATCGACGGCCTGCACGGTCACCGCCCAGAAGACTTCAGCTTTGTCGTGCGCCGGCACATTGACCTTCTGTTGATCGGAGCCCAGCAGCGCCAATCCCTCGCCGAAAAACTTCACCGTCACGGCCTGCATCGCATCGCTGTTGTTATGGATCACCGTCCCCAGCATAGCCTGATCACCCACCACAAAGAAGCGCGGCAGCGTCGGCCGCACCATCAGATCCAGAGAACTGACAATGTCCACATCCGTGCGCCCCACCCGCGTATCCGCCGTCACGGCCTTCGCCTGCATCCGCCACGTCGTCAGATTGTCGGGCAGCGTCACCGTCACCCGGGCATGGCCGTTTTTATCGGTGCGCACCGTCGCATCCCAGAAAGCAGTGTCGGCAAAATTGGTCCGCACCAACCCGACATCTCCGCCGCCCCCGCCGCCTTTCGCGCCCGGCGCCAGCTCCCGATTGAACGGCTCCATCGCCAGCGCCAGCCCCGACGACGTGCGCACGCCCAGCCCCCGTTGATTCCAGAAAACCCCCATCAACGAAAGATCTTGCTCGTCCGCCAGCGCCAGCACCGCCAGATCCGCCAGCCGCAGCGAGAGTTCAGCCTCCACCGGCTCGCCCGCCGCATCTTTGACCTCCACATCGTAGGTCGCCTTCTCCCGCGGTGAATAATGCTCGCCGGCTGATGTATCCTTATCCGGCGTCAGGGTAATCTGCAACTGCTTCGCATCCATCGCCACCGGCAGCTGCACCAGCCCCATCTTAAAGCTCGCCAGGGCTTCCGCCGATTGCAACGAGCCTTGCACCAATATGACTGAAACAAAGACATTCGGCAGAAAATCTTCGGTGATCGGAATCCGCAGCACCTCGTTGTTACCGGTCAGTGTCCGCACTTCATGCTGCATAATCCGGCCCCGCTCCACCGTCACCAGCGCCTGCACCGTCCCACTGTACGGCGAAGGGATCAAAATCTCCGCCACATCCCCCACCTGATAGAGCCGCTTGTCGGCGACCAGATTGATCCGATTGTTGCTCTCCTGCCGCCAGGAAACATAGGTATCGCCGCCCCACACCCAGAAGTAAGTGCTGGAACTGATCGTATGGCCACGGGCATCACGCCCCTGAGCCCGCACGCGATAGGTGCCGGCCTTCTGCGGCGTGAAAGCCGCCGTCGCCTTACCGTCCGCTCCCGTCGTCACCGTCGTCGTATAGACCGGAACATCTTCGACTTCCCACGTCCAATAGAACCGACCGTCTTCCGACTGCTTCTGGACGTTGTACCACTGGTGTTCCATAAAGACCACATCCAGCTTTTGCCCCGCCTGCGGCGCGCTCTCGCCGCCGGGAATCTCGGGCGCGGCCACAGCCAGCAGATCCACTGTTTTCTCTTCCCCCACTTCAGCCAGTGAACCCTGCGCCGCCAGTCCAATGTAGAAATCTCCCTTATGGACCGGCACCGTCGTCCGCTGGCTCACCACCTGTCCATTGATATCCGTCACATTGATCTCAATGGTAAAGCGCTGACTGCGCACGGCATCCTTCAGATCCGCCGGCAGCTGCAAGGTAAAGCGTCCTTCACTGTCCGTCCGACCCTCGCCATGGGCGATCAAGCCGCCGAACCCGCCGTAATTCTCGGCCTCAGGGTTCCATACATCCGAATTGTCCGACCAGTCATACCAGGGACAGTTCTGTTGTGCCGGACAGCTGTACGAGAATCCGTAATCATCCGCCAACAGATTCCATTCGACCAGCGAATCCGCCACCGGCCCGCCGAAATAATAGTCGGCCTGAGCCGTTACATTGATCTTATCCCCGGAAATATACGAAGGATGGTCCGTCGTCACTTCGATTTGATATTCCGGCTTGCGATATTCCGCCACCGTAAAGTTGATCACCTGCAACGCCGGCATATCACCGTTCTGCAACAGAACGGTATAATATCCCAACGGCGCTTCCGCATCCAGTTTGATCTCGCCGTTCGCCGTCCCCATATCGTTCAACGTCAACGTCTCGCGGTAGATCGTCCTTCCCTGCGCATCGTTCACCACCGCCGTCAGATTGGGAACACTTCCAGGTAGAGCATACTGCCCGTCGTTATCCGCCCGCACAATCGCCTTGAAATAGACCGACTGTCCCGGCCGATAGATCGGCCGATCGGTATAAATCGCCGCCCGATAAGGCTGTCGGTAGTATTCCGCAAAGAGATTGAAATTCCAGGTTTCCAACCCCACGTCCCATCCATTGAAAGCCGTCGCGAAATTATCCGCGCCCGGCGTCCCGGCATAAACCACCAGCGGCGTCCACAGTTCATCGGTGAAAACCACAGTTGACTGACAGAGCCCCTGCGCATCGGTCGTCCCGCTCACCTCAGGCTGATTCAACCGCTTCCACACCAGCGGCAAATCCGCCGCTCCCCGGCCCGTCGCCAGATCCGTCGCCCAGACCAGAGCGCCGTTCAATGTCTGCTTCAATGTCAGATTGAGCTTCGATTTAACAAAAAGATAGGTCGATCGAGATTTGGCATCCCGTTCGAGCACTTCCGGCGCCGTCATCCGCACATAATACAGGCCCGGCGGAAGTTCGGCACCCGCCGCATCGACCATCGGAGCCTTCACCAGAGCATAACGATTGCGCGTCAGCTGCAATTCCTGCGACCACGAACGCACCAGATTCCCGGCTTCAGGACTGTAATTGCTCCACCAATCCCAATTATTTTCCAGATTCAACCGATTGAAGTCCTCCAAAGGAAACCGGTAGAGCTGAAAATCCAACCGCGAGACATTGATCACCGTGGCATAGAGAAGCGTCTTTGTATAGGCATCAAATGTCCCGATCGAGGTCGGGGTATTCAAATTGGCCACGGGCAAAGCATCTCCCGTCTCAAAGCGCACCACCGCCGGCTGCCCCAACGCCTCGCCGTAACGGTCCGTCGCCGCCCCATCCACATCGATCCGGTAAGCGCTGGCCGGCTCTCCATTAAATGAAAGCACCGCCCGGGTATCGTCGTTGTCCCAATAGATCCGGACATCCGTGATCGGCGGCGTCAACTTGAGATAGTTCGTAAAAACTGCCGTATTCATCGGGCTGAAGAAGTTGAGATGGATCTCCATCCAATCCGGCGTCACATTCTTCTCGCCGTCCGAGGGCATGCTGCTCATCAATCCCGCCCGTTTGACCATGGAGAACCGTCGTTGCAGGCGATGGGTCAATCCCTGGCCGCCCCGCCGACCCAGGGCCGTCGTCTCCAAGCTCAAAAGGGCCTCGCTTCCCCGAAGCAGCTCCGTCGCCGGCTTGAAAACCAGCGTCTCCGTCACATTGGATTCCAGCCCACCACTCCAGGAGAAGCTGCCCTTCACCGGTTGATTGTCGACCAGCAAAGCAAAAGCCGCCTCCGTGCTGGCGTGATCCATCGGCTGGTTAAAAGTCACCGTGATCGAATCCGACGGCCCGAAATAAGCATACTTATCCGGCGGCCAGGACTCCACCACTTCCGGGCGTAACGTGGTGAATTTCCAGAGATAATCTTCTTCCAACACCCCACCCGTCGTATCGGTCAACCCCGCCGTCACCTTTGCCGTATATTCCGTCGCCGGCAGGAAGCCCGCATTCGGCTTGAAGACGTAAATCGATGTATTGATCCACCGCCCCATTCCCTCTACCGTCGGCGAGAAAACCAGCGGATCGGGCAAAGCGCCCTGCTGCGCGGTAGGATTCAACGGCACCACCGGACGGTTGAAGACCACCGTCACCGTAGCATCGGTATTCAACTGCGCCGTATCGGGGCCCGGCTGAACTTCGCTCACCGCCAGATAACCCACCGTAGCAAAATCAAAAGCCAGCGGTTCCGCCAGCGCCTTCCCGCCGGAACTCTGCGCCCCTTCCGCCACCATCAGACGATACTTCACGCCGCGCTCCAGCCGGGAGGCGGGAGCCACGAGCAACGTTCGATCGTCGGCCCAACTCAGCTCGCTCTTCACCGCCGGCGAGATGGTCAGGGCCGCCTCCACGCTGGAATGGTCCATCGGTTGATCGAAGACCAGCCGCAAAGGAGCATCGAGCGGCTGTTCTTCGCCGGGAGCGGGCGTCCGCTCGACAAGGCGCGGCGCCCCAGGCTGAGCGCTCGTGGCCCATCCCGCCTCAGCCCGCGGCGTTGAGGTGGCGCTCCCGCCCCGCGGCGGCGCAAAGAGCTGGCAGGCCCCGCCCACCAACAGGACCAACAACATTAAGATCGATACCAGACGACGATTCATAGGGCTCCTTTCTTCTCACTTCGATTGATCAAAAAGCAACACGCCAGGAAATGTTTTTCCCTGTAGGGGCGCCCCTGCGTGGGCGCCCTTCGCCCCTGCGTGGGCGCCCGGCCCTGGGAAAGCCCCCCTCTCATCCCCCCTGCCCCCCTTCTCCCCCCGCAAGCGGGGGGAGAAGGGGGGTGTTTGTTTTTTTGCATTTTTTGCGTGCCTCAGAAGGCACGCAAAAAATGCCTGTTTGTTTCCTTTCTTCCCGGCATCCTCCACACCTCGGCGGTGAGTTTTTTTGTTCCTCCGCCGGCAGGTATGTTTATATCCATCTTCTTCTCTCTTCTTCTCTGCGCCCTCTGCGCCTCGGCGGTGAATCTTTCTGCTCCCCATCAGAAAGCACGCAAAAAATGCCTGTTTGTTTCCTTTCTTCCCGGCATCCTCCACACCTCGGCGGTGAGTTTTTTTGTTCCTCCGCCGGCAGGTATGTTTATATCCATCTTCTTCTCTCTTCTTCTCTGCGCCCTCTGCGCCTCGGCGGTGAATCTTTCTGCTCCCCATCAGAAGGCACGCATCCATTGCCGTTTGACCTTCACAGACAATCCGCTGTCTACTGTCTACTTTCTACTGTCTACTTCTCCCCCACTGCTCTCCACCACGGTAAAGACCATGCCGCCGGTGCGCCCGAAGATCTCCGGGAAATACATTTCCATCGCGGTGGCCGGCAGGACCTGAAACCGGCCCGGCATGCTCGCCCGGATCACATAGGTGTACTCATACGTACCACGAGAGAGATAAGGCGCAAAGAGCGCCACCTTCTCATCACGGATCTCGGTATGCGAGAAATACCACCAGCCCCATCCGCGATGCCATCCTTCCTGTCCCACCCGGGCCAGTTCTTCTGCCTTGACCCGAGAAGAAGTCGTATTCAGACTCGTGTCCATCGCCTCACAGCCGGCCGGCAGCGGATCTTCCATCGCTACATAATGAAGATCGTTCGCTGCAATCATCGTCAGCTTCACCTGGATCAGATCGCCCACCGCCGCCTGGGTGATCGGCTTCCCCGGATCGGAAAGCAGGCTGTACTGCCGATCTACCATCACGCCCCGATCCAGCGGCTCCACTTCTTCCGCCCAATGATAGGTCCGCAATCCAACTTCATAGTAAAGCTGTCCCTGATCGCCCTCCCGCTGAATCGCCAGCCGGTTGGCTTCATCCATCAGCAGCTCCGCTATCGTCACGGTAAAGGTCTGCGGTTGAGCGAGGTTCTCCGCATTCACGGCCCCTTCGCCCAGCGTCTTTCCGTTCAACTCCAATCCATACCGGAAATCGCCCTCCAGCTCCCCGCTGGCATCCATATAAGCCGACAACGCCATCAATGCCCACGATGTAGCCTGCGTCGATTCCCAGCGACCGTCCTCCCGCATCGACATCAACCAGCGCACCGCCTGGGGGAGGGTCTCACTCTGCGGATCGAGCTTCGACAGTGCCCAGATCACCACGGCCGTCGTGTGGATATCCGTGTTCATATTCCGGACATCCGGCATCGACTCTTCCCAATGCGTTCCCCTCGCTCCCAACACCGCAGCGCCGTTCAATTCAGCCAGCAAGGTCTTGACGTGCGACGGCTCCTCAGGTTCCAACAACGAAAGCGCCCGCGCCAGATAGGCCTTACCGTATTGACCCAGCTTCCAACGTTCATCGAAAAGCTTCACCGCCACTCCCAGCTCGCCCTTCGCCTGATTGGGAGATTCCGCCAGATATTCACCCAACACATACAACTGATAAGCCAGCCGGTTCGCCTCCCAGTTCTCTTTGGTTCCCGCCGGCGAGGCCAGATTTTCTCGCAGATATTGCAACCCTCGATACTGCGCCTTTGAATCCACGGCAAACCCACTCCGCTTTGCTTCCAGCAATCCCTGCAATGCATAAGCCGTGAGATAAGTATTGCTCTTATCATCGACCCACCAACCCCAACCGCCGTCGTAATGCTGATAGCTGTAGAGGCGCTGCAGCGCCACTTCCACCTGCTCCGTCAAATCTGCCTTCAATGTCGGATCGTCCCGGCCCAGCTTCTCCAGCAACCGATAGGTTACTAAATTGGGCAGGAAACGGCTCACCGTCTGCTCCGTACATTCATAAGGATAATGCTTCAGATAGTCCAGCGCATCCTGCGAAGCTGCCGTAAGCGAGCCCTCTACTTTCACCGTCATCTCGCCCTGCGAACTATCCAGCCCCTGTGGAACATTGATCAATTCCAGCCGCGTTCCGGCCTCCGAGAGCCGTCCCGAGGTCGCCACCACCTCCGGCGTGCTGTAGCGATAGACCGGCAAACGATCCTCCCAGGCATCCGCCGGCGCCTGCTCACCGGCTGCCTGCGCCGACATCCGCACCCGCACTTCCTTGCCCACCGGCACCGTCACCGGCCAGGTCACCCGCATCGCCTCATGCGCCGGCACGACGACCGTCTGCACCGTCGTCTCAGGCAGCGCCAATCCATCGGCCTCCAACCGCACCGTCACTGGCAGATCCCGCGTCGAATTGTTATGAACCAGCGTCGCCAGCGTAACCTTATCTCCCACGATAAAGAAGCGCGGCACCACCGGGCGCACCAACAGCTCCAGCGTACTCACAATATCCACATCCGTGCGCCCCACATGGGCATCCGCCGTAATCGCCTTTGCCTGCATCCGCCACGTCGTCAGATTGTCGGGTAACGTCACCGTCACCTGCGCCTTGCCCTCTCGATCCGTGCGCACCGTCGCATTCCAGTAAGCCGTGTCGGCAAAATCGCTGCGCACCAATCCGCCTTCACCGCCGCCGCCGCCCTTCGCGCCCGGCGCCAGCTCCCGATTAAAACGCTCCATCGCCAGCGTCAGCGCCAGCCCGGTCCACACACTCAACCCCCGCTGGTTCCAGAAAACATCCACCAGCGCCGGATCTTTCTCATCGGCCAGCGCCAGCGCCGCCAGATCCGCCAGCCTCAGCGACACTTCCGCTTCTACCGGCCGGCCCTCTGAATCCGTCACCAGCACGTCGAAAGTCGCCTTCTGCCGCGGCCCATAAACTTCACCCGCAGCCATATCCTTATCCGGCGTCAGGGTGATCTGTAACTGCTTCGCCCGGTTGGAGATCGGCAGTTCAATCAATCCCATCTTAAAGCTCGCCAGTCCATCCGGCGACTGACTTGCACCCTGCATCAACACCACCGACACAAAGACGTTCGGCAGATAATCTTCTACGATCGGAATCCGCAGCACCGTGCTGTTCCGCTCCAACGTCTGCACCACCGTCGAATAGATCCCCCCGCGTTCAATCGTCACCAACGCCTGCACCGTACGGCTGTAAGGCGAAGGGATCAAAATCTCGGCCACATCGCCCACTTCATACTCCCGCTTATCCGGGATCAATTCGATCCGGTTGTTGCTCTGCTGCCGCCACGCCACGTAACGCGATCCCCCCCACACCCAGAAGTAAGCGCTTGTATAGATCGTCTGGCCCCGCCCGTCGCGGCCCGAGATCCGCACCCGATAGGTGCCGGCTCGCTCCGGAATAAAGGCCGCAGTCGCTTTGCCGTCGGCATCCGTCGTCGCCGTCGCCGTAAAAACCGGGCTGTCCTCGACCTCCCAGCTCCAGTAAAACTGATCATCTTCCGCTTTCTGCTTCACACTGTACCAACGACGCTCCATAAAGACCACATCCAGCGTCTGACCAACCCGCGGCCGGCTCTCCCCATCGACCCCATCAGGCGGCGTCACCGCCAGCAAGTCGATCGTCTGCGCCTGCCCCACCTGCGCCAGATAACCGCGCGACGCCGCCCCGATGTAGAACTCGCCCCGATGCACCGGCACCACCGTCCGCCTGCTCACTTCCTGCCCTGAAGGATCGATCACCGAGACTTCGATAATGAAATTCTGGCTTGTCGTCAGCGTCCCCAGCTCCGCCGGCACTTCAAAGGCCAGCCGACCCTGAGCATCCGTGCGTCCCTTGCCTTCGGCCACCAGTTGCAGATCATCCTCTTCACTCTCATACCACATCGTCCAGTCCCGATCGTTGTCGGTCCACTCATATCGCAGGCAGGTCATCCTGGCAGGGCAGCGATAGTTGAATGGATACACCTCCCGATAGACCCGCCATTCGGCCTGCGCATCTCCCACCGCCCCGCCGAAGTAATAACCGGCCTCCGCCTCGACTGCAATCGTATCGCCGGCGATATAAGCCGGACGATCCGTCGTTATCTCGATCTGATACTCCGGCTTGCGATATTCCGCCACCTGAAAAGGAACCGATTGCTGGCGAGTGCCCGCCACATTCTCCACAAACAGAAAGTAGTTTCCCACCGGAGCCTCTTCATCGAGCGTAAACTCCCCATGGGCCGATCCCATATCGTTCAACGTCAGAGTCTCCTGATAGATCGTCTTGTACTGCGGATCGCGCAGCATTACAGTAAAACTGGGGCTGGTCGTCGGAACAAAATAACGGCCGTCGTCATCCCCCCGCACGATCTCCTTAAAATAAACCGTCTGCCCGGGTCGATAGATCGGCCGGTCGGTATACAATGCCGTGCGATAAGCCTTCTTCGCCTGTTCCACCTTCACCTTAAAATTCCAGGAACTGACCCCCAAATTCCAGAACTCCGAGGTGATGGAGAAATCTCGCTCTCCCGGCTGCCCCGAGACTGCGCGCAGCGTGCCGTCGCATATCCCAATCTCCTTTTTTTCAATCCCATAGAGCCCCCGATCGTCCGTGATCCCGGAATCCAGCGCGGCATCGTTACAATAGAGGCGCACCGGCAACCCCGCGTGAGGCTTTCCACTCTCCAGATCCGTCGCCCAGACCAGCAATTCATCGTCGGAATGCTTTAAGGTCAGATTGATGTAAGACTTGATAAAGAAATAATGACTCGACTGATTCCAGGGATAAGATTTAGCATCCGGCGTCGACATCTCCAGATAATAAATCCCCGGCGGTAACTGTTTTCCATCATCATCCGTCACTCGATTGCGAATGATCTGGTAACTGTTGGGCGGAAGGTTGAGTTCCTGGGACCAATCCCTGAGCAAATCCGAATCTTGATACTCGTAAAGCGAGTCCCCCTGGTTCAATCTTCGCAAATAGATCGGAAACGGCGTTCGATAAAGCTTGAAATCCAATTGGGAAACGTTGGCGGCAACAGCAAAAACCTCGGTGTCGTAAGCAGCATCGAAGATCCCGGTCGGATATCCCGTCTTAAGATAAGCGGAAGACTCCAACGGCCCCGTAGTAAAGGTTACCGTTTTAGCTTCACCGATCACTTCTCCATAACGATCGGGAGCCGCAGCATCGAGGTTGAATTCATAAGTCACACTGGGGATCGCCGAAAAAGAAAGCATGGCCCAACGGTCCATCGATTCCCAACGGAGATCGATATTCGTGATCGGCGGCGAAAAGGTCACATGCTGCGTAAAGACTTCCGTGTCCATCGGACTGGTGAACTCAATCTTAAATTGTATCCATTGAGAATTTACTTTCTTAGCCCCACTGCGCGGCGTCATCCCCACCACACCCGCATGCCGGATCGATGTAAATTTCCAGGAGAGCGCTTCATTCAATCCTGCCGGGCCAAAACGGCTGTGCGCCGTCACCGCCAGTTTTACATCGGCGTGACTGTTCCGCGCTATCATCAGCGTCGGCGTGAAGATCATCGTCTCCTGCTCCGAATGCTTCGGATCGACCATCCACCCGAACCGACCTCTCGCCGGCCGGTCATCGACCACCAGCGCAAAGGCCTCTTCCACACTGGCATGGTCCATCCATTGATTGAAGGTCACGCTGATCACATCGCCGGGCGCAAAATAGATATAGCCGTCCGGCGGCCAGATTTCAGCAACCTGCGGCGGCACCGTGGAAAAGTGCCAGATGTAATCTTCCGTCAACGTTCCACCCGAACTGGCCACCAAACCCGCCGGCACCTGCGCCGTATAATCCGTCGCCGGCATAAATCCCCCCTCGGGATGGAAAACATAGATCGAGGTATTGACCCATTCCCCCTGCCCTTTCACCGCCGGAGAAAAGATCAGCGGCACGGGCAGATCGGATTGCGCTTTTACCGTATTGAGCGCCACCACCGGCCGGTTGAAGACCACCGTCACATCGAAATCGGAACCCAGTTGCTGCGTATCCGGCGCCGGCTGGACCGCCGCCACGGCCAGATCGCCTTCTACCACAAAGTCAAAGACAGCTCGCTCGGTCAGCGCCTTGCCGACCGCGCTGCGCGCCGCCTCCCCCACCGTCACTTCATAACGGGCGCCCCGCGCCGGCGGCTGCGCCGGCGTAAAAGTCGCCGTGCGCTCGTCCACCCAGCTCCATTCGCCCGCCAGCGTCGGCGTAATGAGCAATGCAGATTCAACACTTGACGGGTCCATCGGTTGATCGAAGGTCAATGTCAACGGTGTATCGACGGGAAGCTCCGCGCCGGCGGCGGGAGTGCGCTCGATGAGCCGGGGCGCCGGCAGATCTGGCTGCGCCTGGCAGCCGCCCAGCAGTAATAACATTACGATTGTAAAAGGAACCCAGTAACGTTTCATTATCATTTACCCCCTCTTTTCCCCCCTGTCCCCCCCTTTCCCCCGCGAGCGGGGGAAAGAGGGGGAACTTGTTTTGGGCATGGATTGCGCGCCGCAGACGGCGCGCAATCCATGCCAGTCCTTATCCCAAAGAAAGAAGGTTTTTTGTCGATGTTTTCGCGGGCATCGGAATGCCCGCGAAAACATAGGCCTTTTTCTTCAGACAGCGCGCCATCCATTGCCGGTTAACCTTCGCGGCAGATCCGCTGTCTACTGTCTACTTTCTACTGTCTACTTCTCTATCGTAAACAACGTCCCTTCGCTCCGGCCGAAGACTTCCGGAAAATAAAGCTCCATCGCCGTCGCCGGAAGCACCCGAAATCGACCCGGCAGGCCCGCCCGAATCACATAAGTGTACTCATAGGTGCCAGGCGTCAAGTAATTTGCAAAGAATACAGCCTTTTCATCCCGCAAATCCCGATGCGATATCCACCAACGCCACGAAACGTTGTACTGCATCCCCTGGATCGACGTCGTGCTCAACGCAGAATCCACCGCTTCACACCCGGCCGGCAGCGGATCTTCGATTGCTACATAATGGAGATCGTGCAGCGTCACAAGGGTCACCTTCACCTGAATCAAATCGCCCACCGCCGCCTGTGTGATCGACTTCCCCGGATCGGAAAGCAGGCTGTATTGCCGTGCCACCATGATCCCCCGGTCCAACGCCGGCACCGCTTCCGCCGGGCGATAGGTCCGCAGCGCCACATCGTAGTAAAGCTCTCCGGCCTCGCCCTGCCGCGCGATCTCCAGATCGTTCGTCGCTCCGGCAGAGAGCTCCGATAATGTCAAAGTCAGCACCTGCGGCTGATCCAGCGTGGCCGTCGTCACCTGAGTCTCCGCCAGCGTCCGCCCGTTCAACGTGACGGTGTAATCGAAATCCCCGGCCAGCTCTCCGCTCGCCTCCTGATAGGCCGTCAACGCCAGCAGCGCCCAGGCGGTCTCCTGCGTCGAACCCCATCGCCCTTCCTCCCGCGCCGCCATCAGCCAGCGCACCGCGCCCGGCAACAATTCATTCTCCGGCTGCAACTCCGCCAGCGTCCAGAGCACGACGGCCGTCGTCCGGCGATCGGTGTTCATATTCCAGGAATCCGGCGCCGCCTCTTCCCAATAAACCCCGCGCGCCCCGATCACCGCCGCTTCACCCAGTTCAGCCAGCAACGTCTTCACATAGGGAGAATCTTTCGGCAGCAAATGCGCCAAAGCCTGCGCCAGATAGGCCTTGCCGTAAAGATCCAGCCGGCGCCGCTCTTCAAACAACGTCACCGTCCGCCCCAATTCGCCCTGAATATCGTCGGGAAAGCGCGCTCCATATTCAGCCAACACATACAATTCATAAGCCTGCCGATTCGCTGCCCCATGCGTCGCCAGTTCCTCCGGCGATTGCAAATTCTTACGCAAATATGAGGCCGCCCGCATCATCACCCACTCATCCGCAGCATAACCATTCCGGTCCGCTTCCAGCAATGCCTGCAATACATACGCCGTGATATAAGGATCGCTCGCTCCCTCCGGCCACCAGCCCCAACCATTGTCGTAATTACGAGCATCGTAGAGCCGCTGCAGCGCCGTCTCCACCCGGGTCGTCAAAACAGCCTTCAAATCCTCCCGGCCCTGGCCGGCCCGCTCCAGCGCCCGGTAAGCGATCAAATCCGGCAGGAAGCGACTCACCGTCTGCTCGTTGCATCCATAAGGATAATCCTTCAGATAGGTCAGCGCCGGCTGCGCTGCCGCCGTGAGCGAACCGTCGATCCGCACCGTCATCCCGCCCGCCGAAAGATCGGCCGTCGACGGCACTTCGATCTGCTCCAGCGCTCTTCCCGTCCCCGAAAGCCAGCCCGCCGTCGCCACCACTTCCGGCGTACTGTAGCGATAGACCGGCAGCCGATCCTCCCGCGCATCCGCGACCGCCACCTGCCCTTCGGCCTGCACCGCCATCCGCACCGCCGCCTCATCGACTTCCTGCGCCGTCACCGACCAGCTCACCGCCGCCTCGCCGTGCGCCGGTACGATCACCGTCTGCGATTCGGGAACCGAGAGCGCCAGTCCCGTCGCAGCGAAAGAGACCGTGGCCGTCAGCTCCCGCGCTGAAGTATTGTGTACCACCGTCCCCAGCGTCGCCTGATCCCCCGTCACAAAGAAGCGCGGCAACACCGGACGCACCAACAGATCCAGCGTGCTCACAATGTCCACATCGGCCCGCCCGACCCGCGCATCCACGGTGATCGCCTTCGCCTGCATCCGCCACGTCGTCAGATTGTCGGGCAGCGTCACCGTCACCTGCGCATGCCCCTCTTTATCCGTGCGCACCGTCGCATTCCAGTAAGCGGTGTCGGCAAATTCACTCCGCGTCAACGCATCACCGCCGCCGCCCCCCTTCGCCCCCGGCGCCAGCTCGCGGTTCAACGGCTCCATCGCCGCCGTCAACGCCACGCCCGTCTCCACGCCCAGACCCCGCGGGCTCCAAAAGATCGCCTGCAATCCCGGATCGCGTTCACTGCCCAGATCCAGCGCCGCCAGGTCCGCCAATCGCAGCGAGACCTCCGCTTCTACCGGCCGGCCCTGAAAATCGGTTACCCGCAGGTCGAAAGTCGCCGTCTCACGGGGATGATAGACCTCGCCGACCGTCCGATCCTTATCCGGCGTCAACGTCACCTGCAACACCTTCTCCTGACTCACCACCGGCAGGTGGATCAGCCCCATCTTAAAGGTCGCCAGATCGTCGGCCGACTGCGCCGAACCCTGCATCAGGATCACCGAAACATAGGCATTGGGGTACATCTCCGACGTGATCGGGATCTGCAACAACGTGCTGTTCCCCGTCAACGTCATCACCGTTGCCGTAAAGATCCGTCCCCGCTCCACCGTCACCAACGCCGCTACCGGACCCTTATAAGGCGACGGCACCAGAATTTCCGCGACATCTCCAATCTGATAACTCCCTTTATCCGCCACCAGCGCAATCCGATTATTGCTCTCCTGCTTCCACTGCACGTAATTCGACCCGCCCCCTACCCAGAAGAGGTCGCTGGAAGAAAGTTGTTGCCCCCGACCATCGCGGCCTTCCACCCGCACGCCGTAAAGGCCCGCCCGCGGCGGTGTAAAGCTCGCCGTCGCCCGGCCGTCTTCCCCCGTCCGCACCGTCGCCCGGAAAACCGGCGTTTCATCCAGGGCCCACGTCCAGTAGAACTCCCCGTCTTCGGCTTTCTGTTTCACGCTGTACCACCGGCACTCCACAAAAGTCACCTGGAGCAACTGGCCCGGCCGCAAAGCATTCGGCTTCCCCGACGCCAGCGACGGCGCGACCGCCAAAAGATTCACCGTCTGCGCCTCGCCCACCCGGCCGATATAATTCGCCATCGCCGTTCCAATATAAAACTCCCCGCGATGCACCGGCACCGTCGTCCGTTGACTCACTTCCTTGCCGCCGGCATCCGTCACCGAGACCTCCAGCACAAAATTACGGCTCCCCGTCGCCGTGCTCAGGTCCGCCGGCACTTGAAAAGAGAAATTTCCCTCCGCATTCGTCGTCCCCTCGCCTTCGGCCGCCGCCCGCCGCCCGTTCGACTGAGGCAATCCCCGTCCGGTCATCTCCGCCAGACGATCGCTGAAGTTGTACCACCCACAGCCCATCTCCCGTGGACAGGCATAACTGAAGCCATACGGTTCCTGATAGAGCGCCCAGGTCGCCTTCATCTTCGCCAGCGCTCCGCCGAAGTAATAGCGCGCCCGCGCCGTGGCCGAAATCGTATCGCCGGCCGTGTAAGCCGGTCGCTCCGTCGCCACTTCAAGCTGATAGTCCGGCTTACGATATTCCGCCACCCGGAAAGGAACGGATTGCAGAGTCCACCAATATCCGCTCGGGATCTGAATCCGGTATTCTCCCAATGCCGCCTCCCCGTCCAGCACAAACCGGCCATCGGCCGAGCCCATATCATTCAGCGAAAGGGTCTGACTGTAAATCACCTTCGATTGCGGATCTTCAACGATCACCGTCAACCCCGGATCGTCCAACGGAACCGTATAAAGAGCGTCCTGATCGTTCCGCACAATCTCTTTGAAATAGACGGTCTGGCCCGGCCGGTAAACCGGACGGTCGGTGTAAAGCGCCACCCGATAAGGAGATGAATGGTATTCGGCAGCAATGCCAAAATCACCGGGATAGATTCCCTCATTCCAATCCACCGTCCCCACCCCAAAGTTATCGTCCCCCGGTTCTCCGGCAATGGCCCGGACTATACCACCGCACCTCCCCAGGCGAGGATCGGCCGCCGCATAAAGACCGCGGACGTCGGTCGTGCCGGTAACCACGGCTGAATTGCCACAATAGAAAGTCACCGAAAGGCCCTCCACCGGACGGCCGTTCTTCAGATCCGTCGCCCAAACCAGCGCGCCGTCTTGAGCGTGCTTCAACGTCAGATTGAGATGGGACTTCACAAAGATATCGCTAAAGATATAATTACCCTTCCCCATAAAAAGCTCCGGCGTCGTCATCTTCAGATGATAAATTCCCGGCGGCACCGGCTCCCCGGCTTCATCCGTCATCCGATTGCGAATAATCTGATAGCTGTTGGGAGGCAAGTTTAACGGCTGCGACCAGATCCGCACAATATTCTCAGCCTGCGATCGTATTCCATTCCACTCGCCTGTGCTAACAAGATAGGAAGACAACGGCCAGCGATAAAGCGTGAGATCCAGCCGCGAGACATTGATTGCCGTTGCAAACAACTCCGTCTCATGATCCGCATCGAAAAAGCCTTCCCGCGAGCGCCGGTTCCAATAAGTCCAGGGGCTTACTACACCGGTTTGAAAGCGCAGTGCAAAAGGTTTCCCCAGGGTCTCTCCATAGACATCGGGAGTCCTCGCATCCAGCTCGATCCGATAATCGCGCTGCGGTTTTGTACCAAAATAGAGGCGCACCGCCGTATTCAAATCGTTCCAATAGAACTCCACATCGGCCAACGGCGGCGTGAAATGCAGATGCCGGGTAAAAACCTCCGTATTCATCGGGCTGGCAAAGACCAGTTCCACAAAACCGCTATCAGGAGATTGATTTACAGCTCCATCCCCAGGCGTCGTACGGACCACTCCCGCCGAACCGATGGACGAAAAGTTCTGCATCAGCTCCGCTCCCAATCCCAGCGTGCCGAATCGCCCCCGCGCTGAGGAAGCCAGCCGGATCACCCCCACGCTGTTCCGGGCCAGCGCCTCCGTCGGCGTAAAAACCAGCTTCTCCCACGATGTGGCTTTCTCTCCCCCAATCCAGCCAAAGCTGCCCGGCCAGCGCGCACCGTTGACCCACAACGAAAAGGCGGCCTCTGTAGCGGCGTGATCCATCGGTTGATTGAACGTCACCGTGATCACATCCCCGGGGCGAAAATAATCAAAATCGGCCTCGGGCCAGATAGAATAGACCGTCGGGCGGATTGTCGTGAAATGCCAGCGATACTCTTCCGCCAGCGCCGTCCCCGTCGTGTCGGTCAATCCCGCTGGAATTTGCACCGTATAGTCCGTCGCCGGCAGGAATCCCTCCGTCGGATGGAAGACGTAGACCGACGTATTGATCCACTCCCCTTTTCCGGCAACCGGCGGAGAAAAGATCAGCGGCGCGGGCAGCCCGGCTTGATCCCCCGGAGCCCGCAGCGGGACCACGGGCCGGTTGAAAATCACGGAGACCGGCGTCTGGGGATCCACCTCCACCCGGCCTGATTCCGGCTGGGCCAGCACGACCGCCAGCATTGTATCGTCAACTGCCGGGGGGACAGGATCAGCAGTCACGGATCGAGCCCGGGTCACCAGCTTCCCTTCGGCGAGGCGCGTCGCCGGCGCGGTCGGTTGGGCCTGACAGGATGCAATCAGCAGCGCTACAGGCAAGCACAACAAAAAAGCTAAACAGCGTTTCATTTTTTGTCCTTTTGTAAGAAACGTCCCGCAAATAGTTTCCGTCCGGTAAAAAACGACGCGCGGGATAGGGAAAAAAAGTTTTTTGTTCATGTTTTCGCGCGCCTCAGAGGGCGCGCGAAAACATAGCCTTTTCTTTCCTCTCGTCATGTAACTACCATTACAAATGGCTTTTACATCAATCTTCTTCTCTCTTCGTCTCTGTGTCCTCTGCGCCTCAGCGGTGAATTTCCCTTCTCCCCCGCCTGGCAACGCGCCAAATGGGCCGTTCCTTAACCAGAAGAAAAAAGTTTTTTGTCGATGTTTTCGCGGGCATCAGAATGCCCGCGAAAACATCGGCCTTTTCTTTCCCTCTACCCATGACTTAAATTGCCGGATATGCCCTTCGTTCCCCTCTTTTCTCCCACAAGCAGGAGAGAAGAGGGGAATTTGTTTTTTGTTCATTTTTTCGCGCGCCGCAGACGGCGCGCGAAAAAATGGACTGTTTCTTCAGCCGACGCGCGTTCAGGGCCGTTGATCCACCACGGTAAAGATCATGCCGCCGGTACGGCCGAAGACTTCCGGGAAATAGAGTTCCATCGCGGTAGCCGGCAGTACCTGAAACTGCCCCGGCAGACCGGCCCGGATCACATAGGTGTATTCATACGTTCCCTGTGGGAGATAACCCGCAAAGAGCGTGACCTTCTCATCGCGGATCTCGGTATGCGAGAAATACCACCAGCCCCACCCACGGTGCCAGCGATCCTTCCCCGTCTGAGCAAACACAGCAGCTTTGCCTCGATAGGAGGTGGTATTCAGACTCGTGTCCATCGCTTCGCAACCGGCCGGCAGCGGATCTTCCAACATTACATAATTGAGCCCCTGCGCCGTAATGACCGTCAGCTTCACCCGGATCAAATCACCCACTGCCGCCTGTGTAATCGGCTTCCCTGGATCGGAAAGCAGGCTGTACTGGCGATCGACGATCACGCCCCGATCCAACGGCTCCACATCTTCAGCCCAACGATAGGTCCGCATCCCGATTTCGTAGTAAAGCTGGCCCTGATTGCCCTCTCGTTGAATCACCAGCCGGTTGGCTTCATCCAGCAGCAACTCCTGCATTGTCGTGGTAAAGATCTGCGGCTGATCGAGATTCTCCGCCTTCACGGCCCCTTCGCCCAGCGTCTTCCCATTCAGCTCCAGACCATACCGGAAATCGCCGACCAGCTCCCCGCTGGAATCCATATAGGTCGCCAGCGCCAGCAGCGACCAGGAAGTCGCGTAGGTCGATTCCCAATAGCCCTCTCTCCGCGCCGCCATCAACCAGCGCACCGCCTGCGGCGTGATCTCACTCTGCGGATCGAGCTGCGACAGCGCCCAGATGATCACAGCCGTCGTTTGGATATCCGTGTTCATATTCCAGCTATCCGGCGCCGTTTCTTCCCAATGCATCCCCGTAGCCCCGATCACCGCCGAGCCTTTCAATTCGGCCAGCAGAGTCTGCACTCGCGACGGTTCCTGCGGTTCCAGAAACGAGAGCGCCCGCGCCAGATAGGCCTTGCCATATAAATCTAACTGCTCTCGATGATCAAAAAGGTTGATCGCCAGCCCCAACTCGCCTTTTGCTGAACGCGGGGCGAGTTTGGTATACTCCCCCACCACATACAGATCATAAGCCAGGCGATTCGCTTCCCAATGATTCTGCATATTCACCGGCGACGACAAATTATCCCGCAAATAATCCAATCCCCGATATTGCACCTCTCGATCAATCGTAAAA
Organism: uncultured Anaerolineales bacterium; assembly: GCA_964501335.1. GTDB lineage: Bacteria > Chloroflexota > Anaerolineae > B4-G1 > SLSP01 > CAZCTC01. The sequence continues at coordinate 158,873 of CAZCTC010000009.1, forward strand.
CCGGCCCGGCCAGCCTCCGCCAATCCCTGCAATACATAAGCCGTAAGGTAGGTAGTACTCGCATCATCGGTCCACCAGCCCCACCCGCCGTCGTAATGTTGATAACTGTAGAGCCGTTGCAATGCCACCTCCACCTGTTCCGTCAATTCTGCCTTCAACGTCGGATCATCCCGCCCCAGCTTCTCCAACAACTGGTAGGTCACCACATTGGGCAGGAAACGACTCACCGTCTGCTCCGTGCATTCATAGGGATAATGCTTCAGATAGCTCAACGCATCCTGCGATGCCGCCGTCAACGAGCCGTCGATCCGCACCGTCAGCTCACCCTGCGAACGATCGAAGTCCTTCGGCAGCTGGATCAACTCCAGCCGGGCCCCCGATGCAGAAAGCCGCCCCGAGGTGGCCACCGTCTCCGGCGAGCTATAGCGATAGACCGGCAGCCGATCCTCCCGCGCATCGCCCGGCACGGAGGTCCCTTCAGCCTGCACCGACATCCGCACCCGAACTTCCTCGACCGACTGCGCCGTCACCGGCCAGGTCACCCGCGTCACCCCCTGAGCCGGCACCCGCACCGTCTGGGCCGTCACCGCCGGCAGCCCTAATCCATTCGCCTCGATCCGTACCGTCGCGGTGAGCTCTCGCGGCGAATTGTTGTGCACCAGCGTCGCCAGCGTGGCCCGATCTCCCACGATAAAGAAGCGTGGCAACACCGGACGCACCATCAGCTCCAACGCACTCACAATGTCCAGATCCGCTCGCCCGGCCCGCGCATCCGCCGTGATCGCCTTCGCCTGCATCCGCCACGTCGTCAGATTGTCGGGCAGCGTCACCGTCACCTGCGCATGGCCCGTTTGATCCGTGCGCACCGTCGCATTCCAGTAGGCGGTGTCGGCAAATTCACTGCGCAACAATCCCCCTTCCCCACCTCCGCCGCCCTTCGCTGCCGGCGCCAGCTCCCGATTGAAACGCTCCATCGCCAGCGTCAACGCCAGCGCGGTCTGCACCTGGAGTCCCCGCTCGCTCCAAAAGACATCCACCAACGGCGGATCGGTCTCATCGGCCAGCGCCAGCACGGCCAGATCCGCCAGCCGCAGCGAGACCTCCGCTTCCACTGGTTGGCCCTCCGCATCCGTCACCAGCACATCAAAAGTCGCCTTCTGCCGGGGACCATAGATCTCCCCCGCGGCGACGTCTTTATCGGGCGTCAGAGTGACCTGCAACTGCTTCGCCCGATTGGAGATCGGCAGTTCGATCAATCCCATCTTGAAGCTCGCCAATCCATCCGGGGATGGAGTCGCTCCCTGCATCAACACCACCGACACAAAGACGTCCGGCACATAATCTTCAGTGATGGGAATCCGCACCACCGTGCTGTTTTGCTCCAGCGTCTGCACCGAGGCTGAATAGATCCCATCCCGTTCCACCGTCACCAACGCCGTTACCGTCCCACTATAGGGCGAAGGCACCAGAATCTCGGCCACATCGCCCACTTCATACGATTGTTTATCGGGAATCAGGTTGAACCGATTGTTGCTCTGCTGCCGCCACGCCACATGATGCGAGCCGCCCCACACCCAGAAGTAAGTGCTCGCATAAACGGTCTGTCCCCGCCCGTCGCGCCCCGAAATCCGCACCCGATAGGAACCGGCACGCTCCGGAATAAAGGCCGCCACTGCTTTGCCGTCGGCATCCGTCGTCGCCATCGTCGTGAAGACCGGGCGATCCTCCAGCTCATAATTCCAATAAAACTCCCCGTCTTCCGATTTCTGCTTCACACTGTACCAATTGCGCTCCATAAAGACCACATCCAGCGTCTGACCGGCCCGCGGCTGGCTCGCCGCTCCCGGAATCTCCGGCGCCGCCACCGTCAGCAGATTGATCGTCTGCGCCTGCCCCACCTCCGCCAGATAGCCCCGCGCCGCCGCCCCGATGTAGAACTCGCCCCGATGCACCGGCACCACCGTTCGCTTGCTCACTTCCTGGCCCGCCGGATCAGTCACTGAGACTTCCACGACGAAGTTCCGGCTCGTCGTCACCGCACCCAATTCCGCCGGCATTTCAAAGACCAGGCGCCCCTGGGCATCCGTGCGACCTTTGCCTTCAGCCAATACCTGTTGTTCTCTTTCTTCGCTTTCATACCACATCGTCCAGTCCCGATTGTTGTCGCTCCACTCATAACGAGGGCAGATTGCTTTAATCGGGCAATTGTAAATAAATGGATAATCTTCCTGGTAGACCCGCCACTCCGCATAGGCATCTCCCACCGGGCCACCGAAGTAATAACTCGCCTTCGCCTCGACAGCAATCGTCTCACCGGCAATATAAGATGGGCGATCCGCCGTCACTTCGATCTGATACTCCGGCTTGCGATATTCCGCCACCTTAAAAGAAACCGATTGCTGGCGATCCTCGGCTGTATCCTCTACAAACAGCAGATATTCCCCCACCGGCGCCTCATCATCCAGTGTAAATTCGCCGTGCGCCGAGCCCATATCGTTCAACGAGAGAATCCCCTGATAGATCTTCTTGTATTGCGGATCGCGCAGCGTCACCGTAAAACTGGGAGAGATCGTCGGAACAAAATAATAGCCGTCTTCATATCCCCGCACGATCGCTTTAAAGAAAACCGTCTGTCCCGGACGATAGATCGGCCGATCGGTATACAAAGCCGTGCGGTAATCCTGTTTCTGCCACTCTGTTTTCACTTTGAAGTCCCAGGGCCTGATTCCCGAATTCCAGGACGCCGCCGTCATAGAGAAATCCTTTTGTCCAGGCGTCCCCGAAACTACCGACATCGGCTCGTTACATTCCCCGATGCCGTCTTTCTCAATCCGATAAAGCCCCCGGTCATCCGTCACACCGGAAGCGCGGGCGATGGCCTTACAATAGAGAGTCACCGGCAAACCCGCATGTGGCTTTCCGGTCGACAGATCCGTCGCCCAGATCAATACTTCAGATCCCGAATGCTTCAGGATCAGGTTGAGATACGATTTGACAAAGAAATATTCCCACCGCCCCCCCCAACGCTCCGACCGCAGAGTCTCCGGCGACTCCATCTGCAAATAATAGATCCCCGGCGGCAGTTGATTTCCTCTGTCATCGACGATCCGGTTCCGAATGATCTGATAACTGTTGGGAGGGAGGTTGAGATCCTGAGACCAGGACCGGATCAGATCTTCATCGGCGTACCGGTAACTCGCAGCAGAGGCTCCGCCCCACATATAGGCGAAAAGCGGCGCACGATAGAGCCTGAAATCCAGACGGGAAACGTTGACTGCGGTGGCAAAGATCTCTGTCTCATAGGCGGCATCGAAGACCCCGTCGCCTCGCCCCCGGTTAATGCGAATTTCGGGGTCCAGTCCAGTTGTGGTAAAGGTCACCGTTTTCACTTCGCCGATGACGTCGCCATAAAGATCGGGAGTCGCTGCATCGAGCTCGACCTGATAGGTAGTACTTGGAATCACAGGGAAACGTAAATCGACGATTCTCTTCCGATCATCCCACCACACCGAAGCATTCGTCACGGGCGGAGAGAAAGTCACGTGCTGCGTGAAAACATCCGTATTCATCGGACTGGCAAACTTGATCTCCAGCGAAACCGGATAAGGATACAATCCACTCGCGCCGCTCTTGGGCGACGTCCCCACCACGCCCGCCGGACCGATCGTTATAAAGGACCACTGCAATTCCTTATCCAGACCCGCCGGGCCGAAACGGCTGTGCGCCGTCGCTGCCAGCGTCGCCGTGACACGAGTGCTCCGCGCCAGCATCAACGTCGGCGTGAAGAGCATCGTCTCCTGTTCCGGATGCTGCGGATCGACCGTCCACCCGAAGCGTCCCTCCACCGGATGGTCATTCACAGTCAGCGCAAAGGCCTCTTCCACACTGGCATGGTCCATTCCCTGATTGAAAGTCACCCGAATCACACCGTCGGGCTCGGAATAAGCGTCGCCATCCGCAGGCCGAAAATCCAACGCCTGCGGTTGCAGTGTGCTGAAGTGCCACACATAATCTTCCCGCAGCGCTCCGCCCGCCGTATCCGTCAATCCTGCCGGCACCCATGCCGTATATTCCGTCGCCGGCATAAAACGCTCCGTCGGATGGAAAACATAGATCGAGGTATTGACCCACTCGCCCTGCCCCTTCACCGCCGGAGAAATGATCAACGGCACAGGCAGGTCGGCCTGCCCGGCTATCGTATTGAGCGGGACCACCGGCCGGTTGAAGATCACGGTCACCACCAGATCCGTGTCCAGATCTTGGGTATCCGGCGCCGGCTGGACGGCCGCCACGGCCAGTTCACCCTCCACGGTAAAGTCAAAGGCGGCCCGCTCGGCCAACGCCTTGCCGGCTGTGCTGCGCGCTGTCGCCTCCACCATCACTGCATAGCTAGCCCCATGCGCCAACGGCTGCGCCGGCGTGAACGTCGCCGTGCGCTCGTCCACCCAGCTCAGTTGGCCCGCCAGCGTCGGGGTGATTATCAGGGCAGCCTCCACGCTCTCCTGGTCCATGGGTTGATCGAAGGTCAGGATTAACGGAGCATCCACGGGCAGTTCTGCGCCGGCGGCGGGAGTGCGCTCGATGAGCCGGGGTGCCGGCAACTCGGGCTCGGCCCGGCAACCGACCAGCAGCAATAAGGCCATCAACAGCAAAGGAATCCAGCAGCGTTTCATCTTTTGTCCTTTCGTCGGAAACGTCCCGCAAATAGTGTCTGCCCGGTAAAAAACGACGCGCGGAATAGAGAAAGAAAGTTTTTATTTATTTTTTCGCGCGCCTCAGAAGGCGCGCGAAAAAATGGCCTTTTCTTTATCTTCTTCTCTCTTCTTCTCTGTGTCCTCTGCGCCTCTGTGGTGAATTTCCCTTCTCCCCGCTCAGGGTTCCACTCGGATGGCGGTCTCTTCGCTGCGAAGCACGGTGCCGTCGGGCAGTTGCGCTTCGGCATAGAAATGATGCACGCCGACTGCCAGCGGCCACCAGATCCGATAGGGCGATGCAGTCAACGTTGCCAGCTCCCCGCCATCGAGCCACAACGTCACGGTCACAGGGCCCGTCACCCCATCCACGCGAGCCGTTACCGGCAGCCGCTGCATATCCAGCGGCAGCGACGGATCAATCCGATAAGCCGAGCCGCGATCCGGACTCTCCAGCACGACCCGCGCCCCCGTTTCCGCCCCGGCCGCCGCATCCAAAACCGGCGGCACTTCCGGCCAACCCTGCTCCCGCGCCCAATCCTCAGCCTCAGGCGGCAGAATCACAAAGGTCCGCTCCGTCACCCACTCCGACGAAGTCTCCGGCCCGGCCCGCAATCCCGTCCGCACATCCACGGCGATCTTCTCATGCATCGTGCAGGTCTGCGTCGGCACCGTTCCCGGCAGAAAAAGCTCCTTCACCCGATGCGGACAATCCGGTCCCGGCAGTTCACCCGAGAGCGCACAGACTTCCGCTTCCTCCAATCCATCCGGACGGATGAATTGCAGCTCCGGTTTGCCGCGCTGTGCCATTTCCATAAAGTCATGCCAGATCGGCGCCGCCCCGCTCACGCCCGAAACATCGCGCATCGGCTCCGCATCGGCATTCCCGGTCCAGACGCCCACCACCAGATCGGGCGTATAGCCCACCGTCCAGTTGTCGCGAAAATCGGTCGTCGTGCCGGTCTTCACCGCTGCGGGACGGGTCAACTTCAACACGCTGCCTTCACCGAAGGTCGGTAAACGAGCCGTGTCGTCGCTCAACATATCCGTGATGAGATAAACCACCCGCTCATCCAGCACCGTTTCACCCAGCCCCTGCTGCGCCGGCCAGAGCTCACGCCCCGACGTATCCGTTACGCTCCGAATCATAATGGGCTGGACCGCCCGTCCCCCATTGGCAAAGACCGCATAAGCTCCGGTCAATTCCAACAGCCGCACCTCGCCGCCGCCCAGGGTTACCGCCAGCCCCAGCCGATCCGAGTCGTCCCACGTCGTAATCCCCATCGCCCGCGACTGCTCCAACAGCGCCGGGAGGCCGACTTTGTCCAGCACCTTCACCGCAATCAAATTATAGGAAGAGGCCAGCGCCTCCCGCATCCGCACCGGCCCGCGGAATTGCAGATCGTAGTTCAACGGCACATAGGAATCGCCCTCCTTCGTCACAAACGATGTGCGTACATCCAGCATCATCGTCGCCGGCGTGATCGCTTTCTTCGTCAAGGCCGTCGCATAGGTCAGCGGCTTCACGGCCGAGCCGGGCTGCCGCAACGCCATCGCCCCATTCACCGCGCCGGAGATCCGCGTCGAAAAATAATCGGGGCTGCCCAACATCGCCAGAACTTCTCCCGTTCGAGGGTCCATCGCCACCAGCGCGCCGTTCCGCACATTATGCCCGCCGGGCTGACAATCGGGATCGCCCCGGCAGATCGCCAGTTGCTCCAGATGATTCCGCACAATATCGCGGGCCGTTTCGTTCAAATCGAGGTCCAGCGTCGTCGTGATCTCCAGTCCCCCCGCATCGAGACGCGCCTGTCCCAATGTCAATTCCAGCTGCCGACGCACTTCCATCACAAAATGCGGCGCGCGGATGGAAAAAGGCGACGAAGCAAAGTAGAGCTTCTCTTCACGCGCCAGACGGGCCTGCTCTTCCGTGAGGTCTCCCGTCTCCACCATAAAACCCAGCACCACCGCCTGGCGCTTTGCCGCCCCTTCCGGGTTCGTCAAAGGATTGTAGAGCGCCGGCGATTGCGGGATCGCGGTCAACATTGCACATTCAGCCAGATCCAGATCCCGGACATGCTTGCCGAAATAAGTCTGAGCCGCCGCCTCCACTCCGTAAGCCAGATTCCCGTAATAGATTTGATTGAGATAGAGCTCCAGAATCTTGTCCTTGCTATATTTCTGAGTGATCTCAATCGCCAACACCATCTCCCGCAATTTACGCCGCAGCGAACGCTCCTGACGTTCCTCGGGAGTCATCAAAAGATTGCGGGCCAGCTGTTGAGTAATGGTACTTCCACCGGGCGAAGTCTCCTGGCCTTTAAAAACAGTCCACCAGACAGCCCGCAGCACCCCCTTCACATCGACGCCGGGATGTTCGTAATAGTTGCGGTCTTCAGCGGCAATAGTGGCCTGACGCAAAGCCAATGGGATTTCAGAGAGAGGGACCGGAGTGTAATTGCCGGCATAAGCAGGAGGAATTTCAAACAACAATCGACCATGACGGTCGTAGACTTTGCTGCTGGGAGCGCTGGTGTAGCGTTCCAGGTTATCCGGAGATGGAAGATCGGCAAAGATCCAGCCGTAGAGCACCAATCCAGCGAGGATGATGACGCTCAGCAATACTCCGATCACAAGCTTCCATGAAACTCTGCGCTTCTTTGTTAAACCCACCCCAGGCCTCCCCTTCCCAATGTCAACGGTTCAATCTTACAGGCAAAGCCGTTGCAGAACATCAAAGGAAGGGGGTATTTTATCTACTTTTTTCCGGGAGGGGAAATACCTCAAACCAGGTATGAAGGTGTCGGAGTTTTCTTGCGTCCCGCAAAAGGCTTTTGTTTAGCTCGAAGCGCCGCGCTGGATGGGGAAAAAAGTTTTTTGTTTGTGTTTTTGCGCGCATAAGAATGCGCGCAAAAACACAGGCTTTTTCCACTTTTTTGGGCTAAAGGTCCGGAGTTTTCTTGCGTCCCGCAAAGGGTGCTTTTTCCGTAAGATGCGACGCACAGGATAGAGGGAGAGATTAATTTTTGTTCATTTTTCGGCGGCTTCCGGAAGCCGCCGAAAAATGAGTTTTTCTTTCACTTACACCCCGAGCTAACGTAAGTTTTGTGCAAATAGAGCCCCGAGTGCTCAAATCGAAGCAAAAAC
>CAZCTC010000010.1:0-160759 GCA_964501335.1 uncultured Anaerolineales bacterium
CATGGTCGGGATTGGTTAGTTTGTCTAGATCCGAGTTCTGAAGCCGCCGAAAATAGGTTTCTTGTGTCTGGGCTAATCGTTTAGTGTTTCAGCGGTTGATACCCGATGTATTCCAGAATTTTCCACTTCTGATCCCCGATCATTTCGGCCTCCCGGGCCAGGATTTTGCGCAGCAGCGGCAAAATGGGCTCCGTTCCCTTCCAATGACGAATCAAGAGATCTTCATTGCCGGTTTCCCACAGTACCTGATCGGCCATAAAGGCGGCCAGAAAGATGTCGTCGATGTAGCCGTGAGGGCTTGGGGGGCTTTCAGCGAAGATATCGGTCGGCAAAATGAAACAGGCAATGGCTCCCATGATGAAGGGGCGCAGCCGTTTGGGCAGTTCGGGATCGCTGAGGAGGCCGGTGAGGTGCTGGAAGAAGGTGGGGGCAAGGGCAATCAGATCGGCGTGGCGTCCGGCGTAAGAGGAAATGTCTTCAGCCAGCAGTTCGTCGAAGGGCTTCATGGTTCTCCTTATAAAGAGCACACGGGCAATATGTGCGGTCATGACCGGACTTAGTTTGAGTTTAGCACAGCTTGATTTCATGGCAAATCTTGCTGATGACATTGGTGTTATTTTAAGTATCCAATACAATTGATACCAGCCTGCTCATCTTCGGAGCGGGGAGGGATTTTCCCGGAATAATAGCGTTTGCCGTAGAAAATTATGAATGATTGCAATATATAGTGAGGTTAAATCTTCTAAATTAAAAGGAGGTGGGGCTATACGGAAATCTCTGAGGGGTGACCGGGTGACCGGTGCGATGGAGACGATTTTTTGAAGTTAATTCGGAGGAGACAATGAGAAACTACCCCAGATTTTTTACGGCAATCGCGTTGACGCTGGCTATTTTGCTGGCGGCGGGATTGCTGCCGACTGCGTCCCCGACCCTGGCTCAGGTGATGGCTGGAGACAAGGGCGGGACCCCGATTTTGAACGAAGGATTTGATGCTACAACTTTCCCCCCGACGAACTGGACGGCTGTGGCTTTGGTGGGAACTACTTATAACTGGGTTCGTTCAACTTCCGGCACCAATCCTTCGGCCACTCCGCATAACGGGTCGGCCGGGATGGTTTATTACAACAGTTACAGTTCTCCAAGCGGCAATCAGGCGCGGCTGTCTACGCCGGTTTTGAACCTGACTACGCTTACCAATCCAGTCCTGCAATTCTGGATGTACCACAGCACCATCGGATCAACCTATGCGGATTCCGTGTATGTGGATCTTTCGCTGGATGGCGGGACTTCTTATACGACCACATTGGGAAATTTCCTGCGCTATACCAGCACGACTTCGGCCTGGGTGTTGCATACGATCGATCTCTCGGCTTATGCAACTCAGACCAATGTGAAAATCGGTTTCCGGGTCTACAGCAATGCCGGATATAACACCTTCCTGGATGACGTGGTTGTGAGCAATGCTGATCCGGATTATGCCGTTTCGACCAAGACGGCGGTACCGGCCCACCTTTCTTCCGTTTCTTCCGGGCAGCTGATCACCTATACGGTCGTCGTGAGCAATTCTACCGTCACGGGCACGGCGACGTTGCGGGATACCTTCCCCTACAATGTGAACTATGTTCCCGGGTCGCTGGCGATCAGCAACTTCGGGACTCCGCTGGCCAGCGATGCGGCCGGGGAAAGCATCCCGGGCGGGGCGCCGGTCGATTTGGGGAATCTCTATGTGACCGATATCGGCCCCTATTTGCATATTGCCTTTACCGTCAATGCCGATATCAGCGGCAGCAACAACTGGGGCAAATATGCGCTGTATATCGATACCACCAACGACAGCAACGGCGCGACTTCGGATGCCTGGACGCGCAAAGTAACGGTGGCCGATCCTCACAAGCCCGAGTTCGGGATCTACACATGGGTGGACAATTCTCCTTACAGCCCCAGCGCCACGCAGCTCTGGCAATGGGGCGGCTCCAGCTGGAGCAATATCGGCTCCGTCGATGCAGTCAAACTGACCACCGGGCCGGTTTCCACTATTGAGTGGGATGTGGCCAAAGCCAAACTGGGGAACCCTTCCCAGATTTGGGTGGAGGTCTGGTCTACGGGCGGCGGCACGACCGATAATGCTCAGGATACGATCAACGAGCCGACCGCCGATTGGAATGCTACGGATTGGTCGACCACGGCGACGCTGGCGAATTCGACGGCCTATACGCCTTCCACCACCCTGGTGTGGAGCGGTCAGTCGTTGAAGAATCAGCCGATCACAGTGACTTACGCCGTGACGCCGACGATCCTCACGGGGTCCGTGACCAATACGGCGACGATCAGCGATCCGACCACGGCGGCTACGGTTACCATGAGCACCCTGCACACGGTGGCGGCGCCGAACTACAATTCGTCGACGATTTTGCCCCACACCATCCATCCCGCTTCTTTGATGACCTACACCCTGGTTATTTACAATTCCAGCGCCGGGGCCGGGACCTCCACGTTTGTGACCAGCTCGATTCCGGCCGGGACGACTTATGCCGGCGGAGCAGCGGTGCAGGGCGGCGGGACGCTGCTGGCGGATTCCGGCGGCATCACCTGGACCGGGCGTGTGACGGCGACGAGCCGGGTGACGATTACTTATCCGGTCATTCCCCCGGCCAGCGGGCGGTTGACGGTGACGGCGGGGATCAGCGATGTCGCATTGAGCGCGCCGGTCCTGAAAACTCAGTCCTTCACGCTTCAGCCCCCTTCCGGCGGGCCGGATGCCTTCGGTTATACCTATCAGGACAGCTATGCGTCCGGCGGCCCGACCTATTCCTGGGTGCCCACGACCACTGCGACCCAGCTGGTTACCCGGGCCGGGACTCTGGATCAAGGCTGGTATACGACGACGCTGCCCTTCAATTTTGTCTTTTACGGCAATGTCTATACCACGGTTTATCCCACGACCAACGGGTTGTTGACCTTTGGGGCCGGATCTTCGGCTTCTACAAATACCGGGATTCCTACTACCACAACTCCCAACAATTACATTGGCTGCTTCTGGGACGATCTGACGATCAATATCGTTGCGACCGAAGGGATTTCTTACGAAGTCCAGGGAACGGCTCCCAACCAGGTGGTGATTTACTCTTATGCGATCGAAAATTACGCTGCCAGCGGCGTGCCGTATGTCTTCCAGACTTTGCTGTTTGAAGGCTCCAATCAGATTGTGTGCCAGTACAAATCGATGGGGCCCAACGCCTACAGCGACGGTTCTTTTGCCACCGTCGGCATCGAAAATGCGGCGGGGACGACCGGCGTGCAGTATTCTTACAATCCGGCTTATGGCCCGATCGAGAACAAGCTGGCGATCCGGTTCCTGCCGCCGCAGCGGCCGATGTACGATCTTTCGACTAAGAGCGTTTTCCCGACCGGGGTCGTGACTCCGGGCGATCAGTTGACCTATACGGTCGTGGTCCGGAATGTCGGGCCGGTGGACGGAACTATGATTTTCAGCGATCCGATCCCGGCCGGCGCGACTTTTGTGGAAGCCCTGGGCGATACGTTGCCGACTTTTGACGGCACGGCCCTTAACTGGACCGGGACTGTGACCAAAGGGGAATCGATTACGTTTACCTATGTGGTGAATGTGATCGGGCATGGTTCAGGCATGATCACCAATACGGCGACGATCAGCGATGCGCAGATTCCGGCGCCGATCACGCGGGTGACGACAAATGGGGTGAAGATTCCGGCTTACAGCACCTCGACCAAGACCGTGGCCCCGACCGGGACGGTCTTCCCGGGGCAGCTGTTGACCTATACCGTGGTGCTTCTGAACAGCGGCACCTTTACGGGGACGGCGACGCTCAGCGACGTTATTCCTAGCGGGGTGAATTACGTGCCGGGTACGGCGGCGGTGGTGGGCGGCGGCACGCTGGACGACAGCAACGGCATTGCCTGGTCCGGGCCGGTCTCTGTTTCCGGCCGGGTTACAGTGACCTACAATGCATTGGTGACGGCGATTCAGGGCTCGATTACCAACACGGCGGTGATCAGCGATCCGTTGATTTCGGCTTCGGTGTCGAAGTCGGTGAACAACTCAATTGCGGCTCCGATCTACAGTGGTTCCTCGAAATCCGCTTCGACGGCCGGCGCAGTTAATCCGGGCCAGCAGTTGACCTATACAATTGTGTTGAGCAACAGCGGTCTATTGACCGGTACGGCGACCCTGGATGATCCTTTGCCGGCTGAGGTCAGCTATGTGGCCGCCTCGGCGGCGGTGGTGGGCGGTGGGACATTGACCGATACTGCCGGGATTGCCTGGAGTGGGTCGATCACGCCCGGCGGGCGGATCACGATCACGTACAAGGTGCTGGTGACCGGCATCCGCGGCACCATTACCAATACGGCGACGATCAGCGATCCGCTGCTGCTGGCACCCGTCGCGAAATCGGTGGCGAACGCCATTGCTGTTCCGGTGTTGAGCACCTCGGCCAAGACCGTTTCGGTGAATGCGGCTCCGGTCGGTGGGACTCTCACCTACTGGGTGGCGATCAAGAATACCGGTTCGATGACGGCTCAGACGGCTTCGCTGGTGGATGTTTTGCCGGCGGGTTTGATGCCCAATACTGGTGCCCTGGCCGCTTCTTCCGGTTCAATCATCGCGGCGGCGGGGGCGGTAAGATGGAACGGGTTGGTGCCGCCGGCGGCGACGGTCTATCTGACGATTCCGACCACGGTCGGCAGCGATTTGTGCGGTCAGACGATTATGAGCAATACGGCCGTCATTTCCGACCCGGCGTTGCTGGCTTCGGTTCCGGTAACGGCCGCGATGGTTCAGATCTACGGCGCCAATGTTAAATTCAGTGAAGGTTTTGACGAGGTGACTTTCCCACCGACGGGGTGGACAACGCTGGTCGTTACTCCTTCAACGGGCACTGATCCTGCGCCCGCCTGGTCCCGTGTGACCGCTGGAACCAATCCCGTCGCTTCTCTTTATAACGGCGCGGGGATGCTTAGTTTCAATTCGTATAACGCCAGTGATTATGCCGCGAATCGGTTGTCCAGCCCCAGCTTTAGCCTTAGCGGGGCGGGGGATGCGGCCTTGGTGTTTGCGATGTACCACGATTCGGGTTATTCTTCTTCTCCGGATCGGATTCAGGTACAGATTTCTCTGGATGGCGGGACGGTTTACACGAATGTCGGCGCGCCTATCCAGCGCTATTCGCTGACGACGGGCTGGTTGATTCATATGGTGGATCTTTCGGCCTATAAGGGGCAGTCGGTCCGGCTGGCCTTGTTGGGGATCAGCGATTACGGCAATAACATGTTTGTGGATTTGTTGAGTGTCCGGAGCTGCTGCGATCTTCCCGACGGCGGAGACTTTACCTTTGCGCCGCCCTCGCCGTTGACCGGGCAATCGATCGATTTCACCGGTGCGGTTCTGACGGGCACGGCGCCCTTTACCTACAGCTGGGACTTCGGCGACGGCAGCGCGGTGGCTACCGGCAATCCGGCAACTCATAGCTATGCGGCGGCGGCCACTTATCCGGTGACCATGACGGTGATCAACCGCTGCGGTTCGACCCAGACTGCCAAATCCGTGACGGTGATGGATGCCCCGGTGGCACCGGTGATCTCGCTGGTTTCTTCCAGCCCGACGGTGCTCGGCAATCCGACTTACTTCACCGGCACACTGCAAACCGGCTCGACGCCGATCACCTATACCTGGGACTTCGGGGACGGGACGGTGTTGGAAGCGGGTCTGACGATGTCGCATACCTATGCGGCGGGTTCTTACACTGCCATCCTGACCGCGTCCAATGTGGCGGGGACGGTTTCTCAGACCGTTACCGTGTTGGTCGGAACCGGTCCGACGGCAGGCTTCACGCCGACTTCGGTGACGCTCAATGCACCGAATACGACGGCGGCCTTTACTTCGACGAGCTCGAATGAACTGGGCTGGCTGTGGAACTTCGGCGACGGCATGACCAGCACGTTGCAGAACCCGACCCATGCTTATCCGACGCCGGCTGCTCAGGCCGCGAATTCCTACACGGTTACCCTGACGGTGACCAATACGTACGGGACGGCGCAGGCGACCGGACGGGTAACGATCACCAACTACTATCCTTCTTTCACGGGCGTCAGTTCGGGGCTTTTCGGCCTGATTCAGCAGGGCTCTCTCTTGACTTACACGATGCGGGTGACCAACAGCGGTAAGGTGACGGCTGCGCAGGCCAGCCTGGTCGATACCTTCCCCGGTGGGGCGACGGGGCCGGCGATCAATGTCGCGGCCAGCAGCGGCAGCATCGTGGCCAACACTGCTTCCGGGTTGACCTGGAACGGCACGTTGGGCGTGAGCGAGAGCGTCACCCTGACCTTTGTCTTGACGGCTACGGGGAGCTGCGGCTCCAGTGTTCTGTCGAATACGGCGGTGGTTTCAGATCCTTTGACGGTGACCCCCTTGACGTTGACGACGCCGGGGAGCGGAATCTACAGTTACAGCTATCTCAGTCAAGGGTTTGATGCCACGACATTCCCGCCGACCGGGTGGAGTACCGCGGTACTGACCTTCACGGGCGATACCGCGCCGGCCTGGTCGCAGGCGACTTCCGGGTCCAATCCGACGGTTTCCCCGCGCACCGGCGCCGGGATGCTCAAGTTTAATTCTTACAGTGCCGATGCGGGGGATGCTGCCCGCCTGGTTTTGCCGGCTCAGTTGCCGGGGGTCGCGGTCTTCCAGTTTGCGATGTATCACGATACGGGCTACACCACCACCTACGATCTGGTTCTGGTGCAGATTTCGACGGATAACGGCGCGACTTACAGCACCCTGGCGAATTTCAGACGTTATGACGGCAGCACGGGATGGAAGTTGCATTCGGTCGATCTGACCGCTTATGCGGGGCAGAGTGTGCGGCTGGCCCTGTTGGGCGTCAGCGCCTACGGCAACAACATGTTCCTGGACGATCTGTTCGTCGGCGGTTGCCAGAGTTGTGCGGTGCCTTCCGGCGGCAATATCCTGGCTTCGCCGGATCAACCGGTCATCGGTCAGGCGGTTACCTTTACCGGGGTCGTCACGGGTTCCGCTCCTATGAGCTACAGCTGGAATTTTGGCGACAACGGCACGGGTACCGGGATCACGGCAACGCATACCTATACGGCGGCCCGGGCTTACACCGTCGTGATGACCGCGACCAATTCCTGTGGTTTTGCGGTCTATACGAAGACGGTGAATGTGGCCTCTTCCTGTGTCAATGTGAGCGGTGTGGACTTCAACTGGACGCCGGTCACGCCGACAGCCGGGGTGGCTTCCTTCTTTACGGCGACGTTGGCT
This sequence comes from uncultured Anaerolineales bacterium, assembly GCA_964501335.1. Classification (GTDB taxonomy): domain Bacteria; phylum Chloroflexota; class Anaerolineae; order B4-G1; family SLSP01; genus CAZCTC01. The sequence goes on from CAZCTC010000010.1 coordinate 7,319, forward strand.
GCGGGGACGGCGCCTTTGACCTACACCTGGAATTTCGGCCATGGCGCCGATGTGGTGGATGGAGCGACGATTTCGCACACCTTCCCGGTGACGGCGGCCAACCAGACTTATACGGTTTCGTTGACGGTTGCCAACGGTTGTTCGGCGGCTCCGGCCGTGGTGAAAGCGGTCACCGTGGCGGGGGCAACTCCGGTGCTGGATAAGTATGTCTTCCTCCCGATTGTGATCCGCAACAGTCAGTAATCGCGGAGCGGTCAGTTTTCGGGGATCAAAAGCAGATAGGGCTCGCCCTATCTGCTTTTTCATTTTTCGGGGTGCCGTCCCCGGCCTGGCGTTCTGTCCTGAAAATAGGTTTTTATAGCATGGCCCCAGCCTTGTAACGTCCCGCAAATGATCTTTTCCCGGTCAGATACGACGCGCAGGATGGGCAGAGAGAGTTTTTTGTTTATGTTTTCGCGGGCTTCAGAAAGCCCGCGAAAACATAGTCCTTTTTCAGAGCCGCCCCGGCAACGCACTCTGAAGTCCCTCCCCCTCACTCCGATGCCGGCGGCGCATCTTCGCCACGAATCTCCTGGAAGCGCGTTGCGCCTTCACAACCGCATGGGGGAGGGATTAGGGAGAGGGCCAGCGCGCGAAAACCATTTTCATCCTTCGGGGTGCCGCCCCCGGCATGACCTTCTGTCCTGAAAATAGCCCACGCCGTGCCCCCCACGGGCGACCATAAAGGTCGCCCCTACCCGAACCCCGCCAATGTAGGGACAGGTGGGCGCCCTCTCGTCTGAAAACAGGCTTTTTTCTCAGACTAATCGCATCGGTCGGTAAAAACAAGAGGCTTTCTGACTAATTCGCGGTGCATTGCATTTTTTGAGGAGCTGAAGTATAATAAACAAACGTAATTCTAACCTTTTTCAGGTAATTAGAAAGAAGTTTTCTAACTTTTCAGGAAGGTAAAGATGGAAACCACGGAAGCCGCAGAATTCTTATTCGATGAACTTTCACAGCTGCTCAAGGCTTGTGGGGCAACGGGGGGATTGGTAAGTCCTTCCGTATATGACACGGCTCAAGTGTTGCGCCTGGCTCCCCCGCCTGATCCGGAACCGGCTCTGCGCTGGTTACTCGATCAACAGCAACCCGATGGGGGGTGGGGCAGTTCATTGATGTCGAGTGCGCGGGACTTGTCGACCCTGGCCGCGATCCTGGCCTTGAAGAAGTATCCTCAATTGAAAGGCGTTGAGGAAGCGGTGGCGGGCGGTTTACATTATTTAAATGCTCACGCGACGGTGTGGGCTTTTGAGCCGGTCGATCACTGGATGGTGGGGGTCGAGTTGATCCTGCCGCATTTGCTGCAGGAGGCTCGAAACTGGGGGTGGGAGCTTCCTTACCATCTTTATGAGCCGTTGATGCAGGTGGGAGAGCGGCGCCGGCAACGTCTGGCGAAGATGAAACCCCGGGCCGGCACGCCGTTTGTCCATTCCTGGGAAGCCTGGGGCGAAATTGCCGATCCGGCTTTGCTGGACGGCACCGGGGGGGTGGGGCATAGTCCGGCCGCTACGGCGGGGTGGTTGGGGGCTGCCGGCGAGACTCCCGAGCTGGAGGCTTCGCGGCAGGCCGCCCGGAGCTATCTGGCCCAGGCGGCCGAATCGACCGGATTGGGAATCTCCGGGGTCGTGCCGACGGTCTGGCCGATCGTCCATTACGAGCGGGCTTTCATGCTTTATTTTCTGGTCGTGACCGGGTTGTGGGACCATCCCCGTTTAAAAGCGGCGGTGGAACCCCAGCTGGATCTATTGGCCGCAGCGTTGCGGGAAGATGGTTTGGGGTTTAGTGATTATTTTATTCCTGATGGCGATGATTCTACGGTAGCGGTGGCGGTTTTAAAGGCGACCGGTCGAGCGGTCTCGATTGAGGCTATTCGCCAGTTTATGCAGGAAGGCTTTTTTTCCACCTATGCGAATGAATTGAACCCTTCCCTTTCGGCTTCGGCTCATGGGGTGCATGCCCTGGGAATTTTGGGGGAACCGGAATACAATTTTTATCTGGATTATCTCTTGCAGAGACAGCTGCCTGAAGGTTATTGGAAGGGCGATAAGTGGAATATCTCCTGGCTGTATGTGACGGAGCAGGTGGTTCTGGCGCTGGCGGAGAACTTACCGGAAGCGGATGCGGAGCGCGTTTTGCAGGCTGTCCTGGCGGCTCAGAAAGCCGACGGCAGCTGGGGGACGATCGAAGAGACGGCCTATGCCTTCACGGTGATGCGAACCTTACGGAATATTTCCGGTCCCTTCTATTTTGACGTGATCAATGCTTTGATGCGAAGCGGGCATTGGTTGGTGAGAAAATTCAAGTTTCGGCAATTTGCGCCGGTTAATTTGTGGGTGGGTAAGGAGCTTTATTGTCCTTATCGGGTGGTGCGGACGATGGAATTATCGGCTTTGCTGGCCGGAATGTTGGAATATGCGGATGTGGGAATTGAAGTGCCGATTTTTTCATCGGTTATGATTCATTGACAACTGGAAGTTAAAAAGGATCGCGCGCGGCCCCTCGGAGAGGCCGCGCGCGATCCTTTTTTGTTTGATGTGTTATCCCGGGAAGACTTTGTGATAGATCTGCGGGGCTTTGCGTTCGACCCGTTGTTCGGCGGCCAGGGCCAGCCGTAAGAGCAACGGTTCTTCCCAGGCCCGGCCGATGGCCTGCATTCCGACGGGCAATCCTGCCGGCGTATATCCGGCGGGGAACGAAATGGCCGGCAAGCCGGTCAGGTTCCCGGGAGTGGCAAAGCGCATAATTTCCACCAGCGTGGAGATATCCGATTCCCCGTTTTTAAGGGCATCGGTCGGGATGGCGGGGGCGGCAATGCCGGTGGCCGGGGTGAGGATCAGATCGACTTTTTGCAGGGCCCGGTCGAAGCTGGCCATTAACTGGGTGCGGACCCGTTGGGCCTTGACGTAATCCATGGTCGTGAAGGCCCGGGCCAGGGCCAGGCTGAGGCGTACTTCCAGGCTGTGTTCGTGATGATGGGCGGGATAGGTGGCGCTGAGGGCCTGGGCCATTTCGCCGGCGATGGTGACCGTGTGGGCGATGCGGGCAGCTTCCAGATCGGGCAGCGTGATTTCCTGCAGCTGCCCTCCCAGCAGCTCGAATTGCTGGAGCAAGGTTTCACAGACGGCGACAACTTCCGGGGCGGCATGGCGGAACCAGGGCCAGTAAATGCCCAGGGTAAGGCCGTGGAGATCGGACCGGTTCCAACCTTCGAGGAGCGGGGTGGGTTGGCGCAGGGTGTTGGCGTCCAGGAGGTCGGGGCCGGCCATCAGGGCATATCCCAGCGCGGCATCCGTCACGGAGGCGGCGAGGGGGCCGATGTGGGCGACACTCCAGCAGAGCGGTGCGGCTCCGTATTCGCTCACCCGGCCGTAAGTCGGTTTCAGGCCGACGACGCCGCAGAAGGAAGCCGGGATGCGAATGGAACCGCCGCCGTCGGCTCCGATGGCCAGGGGGCAGAAACCGGCCGCAACGGCCACCGCAGAGCCGCTGGAACTGCCGCCGGTGTAATGTCCCGGGGCGTAGGGATTGCGGGGCGTGCCATGGATCGGGTTGGAGCCGGTCACGCCGATGCCGATTTCGTGCATGTTGGTTTTGCCGATCAGCAGGGCGCCGGCCGCCCGCAGCCGGGCGACGACGGTGGCGTCATCGGTGGCGGGGGCATTGCCGAGGAAGGCCGTTCCAACCGTGGTGGGGTAGGGACGTTGGTTGATTTCGTCTTTGACGGCTACCGGGACTCCGTCGAGGATACTGAGTGGGCGGCCGTTTTTCCAGCGGGCGGCGGATTCGTGAGCCTGGCGCAGGAGGTCGGTTGAGTCACTGGCGATGACGGCCCGCAGCGGCGGCTGATCACGGTGGGTGGCATTGCTGGCTTCAATGGCCTCCTGGACCCGGGCGGCGACATCTTCGGGCGTAAAGCGGCCCTCTCGATAGCCCTGGGCATATTCGTGGACCGTGGGGAAGTGAAAGCCGGGGGCTGCGGGACCGGGAGCCGGCCATTGAGTTTGGGGAACGGTGGTTTCCGGGTCTGCCGGGGCGGAGTTGAGAAAATGGATTGGCTGAGGGGTAGGGCCTTCATTAATAATTTGGTCGCGCAGCCAGAGAACGCCGGCGTTTTTCAGCATATTTTGGGTCAGCAGTCCGCCCAGGGGACTTTCGAGGAGTCCGACAATCAGTCGTAAACTGGGACCGGCCAGACGGGGAAATTTAACAGAATGAAGGTCATAGCTTTCTTGTGCCATCGTTTTTCTTTCGGTTTATCTGGGGCTGGATAAAAAAAAACGGCCCGGGGAGGCCATTTATGTGGTGGGTCGTACAGGATTCGAACCTGTGGCCCTGGGCTTAAAAGGCCCCTGCTCTGCCGGACTGAGCTAACGACCCACGCGGCTCAAAGTATAACACGCCTCTCTGAGTTGTCAACTTGGGGGCCGGCGTCCTGCAAAAGGAGTTCTTTGACCTGTGCGGTTGGCCCGGAATGGTGGGAGAAACTGAGCCCGTGTTTTTGCGCGCATAAGAATGCGCGCAAAAACACAAAAAAAACACTTTCTGTCTGCTTCGCACCGCGCGGCGTTTTTTACCGGGAAAGTATCTGTTGCGGGACGAAAAAACTGTGCTGGATTGTTCCTGCCGGCAATCGGAATACAATAGAAAAAAATCGGTTTTCTTTTTGTTGAAGGAGGGTGTATGTGCGGACGATTTACGCTGGCGTTGGGGCGGGCCGGTTTGATGGAAGCCTTTCCGGGTTTCGATGTCCCGGAGGATTTGCCGACGCGCTATAACATTGCACCATCCCAGGCGGTTCCCGTCATTGCCAACCAGGGGGCTCAGCGGGTGGAACTTTTTCGTTGGGGCTTGATTCCATCCTGGGCCAAAGATCCGGCCATCGGCAACAAAATGATCAATGCCCGGGCGGAAACTCTGACCGAAAAACCGGCTTTCCGGGCGGCTTATCGGCGGCGGCGCTGTCTGATTCTGGCGGACGGCTTTTATGAATGGCAGGCGCAGGCGGGCAGCCGGACCAAGACGCCGTTCTATTTCAAGCTGGCCTCGGGAAAGGCTTTTGGCTTTGCCGGGCTGTGGGAGTTCTGGCAGTCGGCTGCCGGGGATGAGATCTGTTCCTGCACCATTATCACGACCGACGCCAATGCACTGGTGGCTTCGGTTCACGATCGGATGCCGGTCATTTTGCCGCCGGAAGCCCATGCGGCCTGGCTCGATCCGGCGGAGATCGATCCGGCGGTGTTGAACTCATGGTTGAAGCCCTATCCAGCCGAGGCGATGACGACTTATACTGTTTCCGCGGCAGTCAACAGCCCGCAAAACGATTCGCCGGTCTGCATTGTTCCGACGGCGGCGTAAGGGGCTTTGGGCATATCAGACAATTTAAGGCGCGGCGCTGGCAGCTTTAGCACCCCGCACAAGGTGCTTCTCCCGTAAAATACACCGCGCTGGATGGGGGAGAGAGTTTTTATTCATTTTTTCGCGCGCCGTCTGCGGCGCGCGAAAAAATAAAAATAAATCAAGAAACTCAATTTGTCATTTTGTGGACTGCTGGTATATTTTTCGTATGCTAAGTCGAAGACATTATCGCTGGTTGGTATTGGGATTGTTAGGGTTAGCGGCCTGCACTCAGACTACTGCGACGGGAACACCTCCTCCTGAAACCACTGCATGGACTTCGACACCGGAAATGGGCGCGACGTTTACTCCTACTTTGCTGCCGACGGCCATACCTCAAATTTCTCCCACGGCTATCTCTTCTCCTGTCCCGGTCGATACTCCGATGCCGGTCGTGTATGTCGTCCAGGCCGGGGATACGCTCTTAGGCGTGGCGTTGGATCAGGGCGTACCGATGGCGGCTATCCAGCTGGCCAATGAGATGGGGTCTTCAACCGTGGTCCAGGTGGGACAGGAACTGGTGATCCCTCCCACTACCGGCTGGGAAGGGGCTACGGCTTTTTGGGCCCTCCATCGAGTGGAGGCGGGTGAGACGCTGTACGGGATTGCCGAAGCCTATGGGATTGATCCGGCCCGTTTGCAGTCGGTCAATGGGCTGGGGGATGCCGATCTGGTGACCGTGGGACAGGATTTGATCCTGCCGATGGCGGCTCCGGGTTCGACTCCTGAATTGACTGAGGTTCCGGTTGTGGTTGAAGCAACGATGACGCCGGTTCCCCTTCTCACTGAACTGCCTTCTCCGACTTCGGTTCCTGTACCGGTACCTGCGACGGCGGTCGCTCCGCCCTCGGATGTGATCGATTGGCCGCGGGAGACGGTGCGATTGATCAATGAAGTGCGGGCCAGTTACAATTTGCCTCCGCTGGTTTATAACGAGAAGCTGGCGTTGGCGGCGCAGGGGCAGGCCAATGATTGCAGCCAGCGGGGCTGGTGCAGCCATACCGGATCGGATGGCTCGGATATCAAAGCGCGGATTTTGCGGGTGGGATACGATCCTTCCAACTGGGCGGAGTGTTGGGCGCAGCGGCAGAGTCCGCAGGATGCCGTCAATGTCTGGATGAATGAGACACCTCCTGATGATCCACACCGCCGGACTCTGCTCAGTACGTGGTTGACTGAGATCGGGATCGGGGTGGCGCCGACGACCTGGGGCTATTATTTTCTGGCCGATTTTGGTAAGCCGCGTTCCTGACGGGGGAGGTTTTTACGTCCCGCAAGGGGTTTTATTCGGTTTGAAGCGACGCGCTGTGCGAAGCAGGGGGAGAGAGTTTTTTGTTAGTGTTTTTGCGCGCATTCTTATGCGCGCAAAAACACGGTTTTTTCTGTTTTCCAGGGGTGATTACACAGGTTGAGAGTTTTTCTAAGAGGGCTTGCAGGATTGCCTGCTCGTGGTAGACTCAGGGGCAGCTCACTACACTTCATTGACTCTAAATTCTATCAAAAGGCAGGAGAATCATGCGGATTTTGCGGACTTTGACGATTTCTGTGATGGCGGCGGCAGTTTTGATGGGCTGTGCCGTTACCCCGACGACCCCGGCCCCTACGCCGACGCCTGAAGCCACGGCTACTCCCAAGGAAGAAATCATCACTACGGCCTCCGGATTGCAATATATCGATTTGAAGGTCGGCGAGGGCGAGACGCCCCAGGCGGGCCAGGTCGTTGTGGTGCATTATACCGGTTGGCTGGATGATGGCACCAAGTTCGACAGCTCGGTGGACCGCGGCGAACCTTTCTCTTTCCCGATCGGAATGGGGTATGTGATTACGGGATGGGATGAGGGGGTAGCGACGATGAAAGTAGGCGGTATCCGCAAGCTGATCATTCCGGCTGAACTGGGCTATGGGGCGCAGGGGGCCGGCGGCGTTATCCCTCCGAATGCCCGGCTGACCTTCCAGGTTGAATTGCTGGAAATCCAGAAATAGTACGAGTTCTTAAGCATTTTTTCGCGCGCCTACAGGGCGCGCGAAAAAATTAAAAATTACTGAATAAGGAGCTCCATGAATCCGATCGACTATGCCCGCGACCATCAACCCGATTTTTTGGCGGAGCTGAAGGATTTCCTTTCTATCCCCAGTGTAAGCACTCAGGATGCGCATAAGCCCGACATCGCTGCGGCCGCAGAATGGCTGCGGAAGCGGTTGCTGGAGGCTGGTTTCACTCGCGCTGAAGTCATGCCGACCCCCCGCCATCCGATTGTCTATGCGGAATGGCTGGCGGCCGGGCCGGAGGCTCCCACCGTTTTGATTTACGGCCATTATGATGTGCAGCCGCCCGATCCCGTGGAGCTGTGGCATACGCCGCCGTTTGAGCCGACTGTGGTCGGCGACGATCTTTTTGCCCGCGGCGCTGCGGACGACAAGGGCCAGCTGTATGTCCATGTGAAGGCGGTGGAGGCGTTTAAGGAAACCGAGGGAAGGCCGCCGGTGAACGTCAAGTGTATTTTCGAAGGTGAAGAGGAGATCGGCAGTCCCAGCCTCGATCCGTTTGTCCGTTCGCATCGAGAGCTGTTGGCGGCCGATGTGGCGTTGATCTCCGACACCCATATTTTAGGGAAAGATATTCCCGCCATGATCTATGCGCTGCGCGGGCTGGCCTATATTGAGGTCGAGGTCACCAGTGCCGCCGGCGATCTTCATTCCGGAATTTTCGGCGGGGCCGTTCAGAATCCCATTCACGCCCTGAGCCGGATGATCTGCCAGTTGCAGGATGCCGAGGGTCGGATTCTTATTCCCGGCTTTTACGATAAAGTGCGGCCGCTTACGGCGGAAGATCGTGCCGAGATCGCGCGGGTGCCTTTCAAGCGGGAAAACTGGCTGGAAGAGGCGGGCGTCAAGCTCGATTGGGGCGATCCTGAGTACACCATTCAAGAACGGGTGTCGGCCCGCCCCACGCTGGATGTGAACGGTATCTGGGGCGGCTATATCGCTCCGGGCGCCAAGACTGTTTTGCCGAACAAGGCGACCGCCAAAATTTCTATGCGTCTGGTTCCCGACCAGAAGCCGGCGGAGATCAGCAGATTGATTGCGGATTATTTGAAGGCAATTGCGCCGGCGACCGTGTCGGTGGAAGTGCGCGATTTGCATGGCGGGGATGGCGCCATTGTGCGCCGCGACAGCCCGGAGATGCAGGCGGCCTTCCAGGCCTATGCTTCGGCTTTTGGGGTGGAACCGGTCTTTATGCGCGAAGGCGGTTCGATTCCGGTGGTGGCAACCTTCCAGCGAGAGCTGGGCATCGAGACGATGTTGATGGGGATGGGGTTGCCGGACGATCGGCTGCATGCCCCCGATGAAAAGATCCATCTGCCCAATCTCTACAAAGGGATTGCGATGTCGATCTATTTCATGGAAAATCTGGGGAAGAATAAGAAGAAGTAGACAGCGGCAAGTAGACAGTAGACAGCAAGGCTTTTTCTACAGGGCAGTGCTGTCAAGCAAGGTAAGGTTTAAATTTTCGCGCGCCTTCTCAGGCGCGCGAAAATTTAAATAGAATTTATTCAATGATGATGACGGCGGGGATTTCGCCGCCGGAATCGATCTGGGCCGCCGGCTCATTCAACAGCCAGAGTCCGGTCGAGGGGCCCCCATCCAGATTGAGCGCTATATCCACCTCAAGATCGTTCTCCGTTAGCCAGACCGCCAGTTCGTGCAGGCTGAACAATCCACGCCGGGCTACCATAAAGATCAGCCGTCCCTGGCGATCCTGTGCGACTACCGTGCGGCGGGCATTTTGACCCTCATCCGCATCTTCGGGAAATCCCATCACCCCGCCGGGTTTGACCAGCACCGGGAAACACTGTACCCCCTGATCCAGCTTTTCATTGGGATTGAAGGGCCTGGCGCGTAGCCAGCGCACTTCCGGTTTCCCGGCCGTAGGAACGGTCAGCATGCCCGCATAATCCTCGTAGGAAACCCCATGATAATTTCCGTCATTGACCAGCAGACCGGTGGCCAGATTTTCTTCAGTGAAGTAACCGGCATTGATTACCATCCGGGCGCCGCTTTGTCCGGCCCATTCGCTGATTTTGCGGGGATGATCGGGCGTATAGAGGACGCGCGGCCGTAGACTTTGGGGCTCGATGCGGACCATAATAATGCGCTCGGTTCCCAGTGTTAGCGAGAGCGGCAGACTGCGCCATTCGATGCCGGGGCCGTAAGGTTGCCAGCCGGTGTCGGGCGGTTCGGGTGTGGTTGCCGGCGGCTGCGACGGCTGGACTGGCATGGTGGTGGGAGGGATAGGAGTGGAGGTGGGGAGGGGCGTTGCTGTGGGGGTGGGAGCGGGGGCGATGGTGCAGGCCAGGGTCAGGATGAGAATGACGAGCCCTATAAGGTTTTGTTTGTGCATGGTTGACTCCGTTCAGGTGTTTTGTAAAGGTTTTGGGGATACCTGTTAGCGACGCACAGAAGATTCAGAGAGTTCCTTATTTATATTTTTCGCCCGCCTTGGCAGGCGGGCGAAAAATATAGCCTTTGGTTAATCGCGTGGGGAAAGTCTGTCCCCTGGTTGGATTACGTCCCTTCCTGCCAGGAGCCCAGGTAGTGTTCCTGTTCGGAGGTGAGCTTATCGATATTGACACCCATGGCGCTCAGCTTCAGAGCGGCGATGGCCTGATCGATCTCTTCGGGGACCGAGTAGACCTGCCGGGCCAGCTTGTCGGCGTTGTGGCGCATATATTCGGCGCTCAGAGCCTGATTGGCGAAGGACATATCCATCACGGCGCTGGGGTGGCCTTCGGCGGCGGCCAGATTGACCAGCCGGCCTTCAGCCAGCAGGTGGATCAGGCGGCCATCGGGCAGGCGATATTCTTCCACGAAGGGGCGCACGCGGCGCGCGGGCTGGCCGGAGAGTTCGGCCAGGGCCGGGATATTGATTTCCACATTGAAATGGCCGGAGTTGGAGACAATGGCGCCGTCTTTCATCACTTCGAAGTGATGGCGGTCGAGCACATTGATGTCGCCGGTGGCGGTGATGAAGACATCGCCGACGGGAGCGGCCTGGATCATGGGCATGACCCGGTAGCCGTCCATCACAGCTTCCAGGGCTTTCAGGGGGTCGATTTCGGTGACGATCACATTGGCGCCGAGACCCTGGGCCCGCATGGCAATCCCCCGGCTGCACCAGCCGTAACCGGCGACGACTACAGTCTTGCCGGCGAGCAGCACGTTGGTGGCGCGGATCACACCGTCGAGGGTGGACTGGCCGGTGCCGTAGCGGTTGTCGAAGAGGTGTTTGGTGAGGGCGTCGTTGACCGCGATGATCGGGTAGCGCAGGACGCCTTCCTTGGCCATGGCGCGCAGGCGGATGACCCCGGTGGTGGTTTCTTCGGTCCCGCCGACGATATTGTCGATCAGGTCGGCGCGCTGTTTGTGGAGCACGCTCACCAGATCGGCGCCGTCATCCATGGTCATGTGCGGGGCATGATCCAGAGCGGCGTGGAGGTGTTCGTAGTAGGTGTCGTTGTCTTCGCCCTTGATGGCGTAGACGGGAATTTCATCGTAAACGGCAAGGGCCGCAGCGACATCGTCCTGGGTGCTGAGCGGATTGCTGGCCACGAGTACCAGATCCGCGCCGCCGGCCTGGAGGGTGCGGGCCAGGTTGGCGGTTTCGCTGGTGACGTGGAGGCAGGCGGACATCCGCAGGCCTTTCAGCGGTTTCTCGGCGGCAAAGCGTTCGCGGATAGCGCGCAGAACGGGCATTTCACGTTCGGCCCATTCGATCTTTAGACGGCCGCCGGGGGCCAGATCCAGGTCTTTCACATGGTATTTCATAATTTATCGACTCCTCAAGAAGTTCTCTTACCAGGACTAAAAACGCCTGGATTCCGGAAAGGCGTTTCAGGCGAGGGCCGTGGTAACTTCGTCTTCGCCGAAGACGCTGCGATAGCGCGCAATAAAATCGGCGCGCGTATAGCTGTGGGTTTGCGGCCCGTATTGTTCCAGGACGTAGGCGGCGGCCAGGCTGCCGATCCGTCCGGCGGCGGCCCAGGGCAGATGAAGGGCCAGTCCTTTGAGCAGGCCGGCGCGATAAGCATCCCCGACGCCGGTGGGGTCGAGGATTTGAATGGGCGGCACGATGGGGATAAGAATGGGTTCCCAGTGTTGATCCCGGGCCCAGATGCAGGAGCCTTCGGCTCCGCGGGTGACAATGACCGCCTGTTTCACATTTTCGCAGATCTGAGCCTGCGTCATTCCGGTGCGTTCTTTCAGCAATTCGAACTCATAGTCGTTGACGATCAGGAGCGTGGCGCCTTCCACGCCGTCTTTCAACTGATCGGGGCTGACCCGCACGACCTGCTGGCTGGGATCGTAGAGGTAAGGAATGTTCAGGTTTTTACATTCGGCTGTATAGCGGGCCATGGCTTCCGGATCGTTGGGCGAGATCACGGCCATATCGACCGGCGCGTTGAAGTTATGGAAGGAGAGCTGGCGGGCGTAGGCCATGGCGCCCGTGTAGAAGGTGGCAATCTGGTTTTGTTCCTGATCTGTACTGACGAAGAATGAGGCTGTAAATTCTTCGGGGATTTCAACGATGGCTGAAGTATCGATGTTATGTTCATCGAGCCAGCGCCGGTATTCGGCAAAATCCTGTCCTACAGTTGCCATAATCCAGGGGCGTTCCCCCAGGAGAGCGATGGTGTAAGCGATATTGGCTGCACAACCGCCCCGTTGGCGTTTCATAGAATCTACCAGGAAGCTCAGGCTGAGCTTTTCTAAGCGGTCGGCCAGGATGTGTTCCCGGAATCGACCAGGAAAGGACATGATGTAATCAAAGGCTATTGAGCCTGTTACGACTATATTCATTTTGCCTCCGTGGCAAGGTCCATCCAGGAGTGTTGATTGAATGGACCCAAACGGGCCCAACTTTACCACAAAAGGGGAGAATGGCAAGGCGGCAGGAGAAGGAAACGTGAAAGAAGATAAACCTAAGTTTTGGCAGCGTCTGCGGCGCACGAAAACAGGGATAAAAAAACCGACCTGTGCGGTCAGGCTGAGAAAAAAGCCCATTTTTTTCGGCGGCTTTCTGAAGCCGCCGAAAAAAATGAATAAAATAATTTCTCTTTGCCTGCTTCGCACCGCGCGTTGTATCTTAACAGGAAAGTGCCGGGTGCGGGATGTCAGAGTGCGAATTCCGAAAGTGTTTTTTAGCCGTTGTGCAGCCCACGGCTGTGGAAGAAATCTTCGATGACCTGTAGCATGTAATCCAGATGGGCCTGGTTCATGCCGGGATAGAGCCCGATGAACATGGCGGTATGCAGTACCCGTTCCGTCTCAGTCAGAGGGACGGCGACGCGGTGGGCAATGTTACGGTAAGCCGGCTGGCTGAGGATATTTCCGGCGAAGAGATAGCGGGTCTCTACCTGCCGTTCCCGCAGGAAGGTGTTGAAATCACGGCGGGTGAAGGGGGCGCTTTCCTTCACGGCGAGGGTAAAGGCAAACCAGGCCGGGTCGGCTTTGGGGGCCCGGACCGGCAGGATCAGGTACTCTTGATAGTGGGCCAGTTGTTTGTAGAGATAGGCGAAATTGCGCCGGCGAGTTTCGTTGAAGGCGGGGAGTTTTTCCATCTGCGGCAGGCCGATGGCGGCCTGGAGATCGGTGAGCTTCATATTGAATCCCACTTCAGTGAAGTAGTAGCTGGCATCGTATTCTTCATCCAGGCCGGGGAGCCGGCGCGCTGTCGGGCTGAATTCTTTGCCCCAGTCGCGCAGGGTGTGGGCGGCGTTGTAGATCTCTTCATCATGAGTGGCGATGGCACCACCTTCGCCAGTGGTGATGTGGTGGGGGGCATAGAAGCCGAAGGTTCCGATGTGACCGATGGCGCCGCAATAGCGTCCGTCATAGCGGGAGCCGAGGGCATCACAGGTATCTTCGATGACCCAGAGTCCGTAGCGGTCGGCAAATTCCATGATATGGTCCATTTCAGCCGGGTTGCCCAGGATATGAGGGAACATGACGGCGCGGGTGCGTTCGGAGCGGGCGGCTTCCAGTTGATCGACATCCAGGTTATAGCTGCCGATTTTACAGTCGATGAAGACCGGGATCAGTCCATTCTGGACGATGGGGGCGACCGTGGTGGCAAAGGTGGCTGCCGGAGTGATGACTTCGTCGCCGGGCTGCATGGGGTGTTCCAACCGGGTTGAGCGGAGGGCGGTCAGGGCGATCAGGTTGGCGGAAGAGCCGGAATTGGTGGTCAAAACGTAGGGAAGATTAAGATAGCGGCTCAGCGCAGCAGAGAATTCAACGTTGCGGGGGCCGTCGGTGAGCCAGAAGTCGAGAACGGCATCGACGGCGGCCTGCATTTCGCGTTCATCGAAGACCCGGCCGGAATAGTGTACCAGCGTTTCACCGGGGATAAAGGGCGGGGCGGCGTGAACTAGGCGATAATAAGCGGCGACTTTTTCCAGGATTTCGCGCCGCAGTTCTTCAGCTGAGGTTTGAGGTGTAGGTTCCATTGCTTTGAATTCCTCCAGGGTAAGTGGAACCGATTTTAACCGTGTTCTGGAAAAGGACAATTACCCGGAGACAGCAAAACCGGGGGCTGCCCCAAGCCCCCGGCTCTACCAGAAGGAGGAGAATCGCTTACGGCCCCGAACCCCACTGACGCCTTTACTATACTCTGGAGGGGGGAGGGCTACTTGACGGAATCCTTACGATTTCCTTACGATTCCGTAGGTTGAGTTGGAGTTATGTTGCGTCGGCGCAACTGTCCGCAACCTGCGCGAATGTCGGCTCCGCGGCCTAACCGCAGGGTATAGGCGATGTGTTTGCGGTCGAGAACATCCGTGAAGGCCTTGATCCGCTCGGTTGAGGGGGGGCGTCCCGAGAATTCTTCCGTTGGATTGAGCGGGATCAGGTTGACGTGAGCGAGCATGCCTTTGAGCCGGGCCGCCAGCGCTTCGGCCTGTTCGTGGGTGTCGTTGACATTTTCGATCAGGGTCCATTCGAAGGTGACGCGGCGGTTGGTCTGGGCCAGATAATCGGCCACGGCGGCCATCAGCTCTTCGAGCCCATAGCGTTGATTGATCGGCATGATCTGGCTGCGTACGGCATCGGTGGCGGCATGAAGGGAGACGGCCAGGGTTACCTGGAGGCCTTCGCCGGCCAGCTGGCGGATTGCCGGAGCGATGCCGCAGGTACTGACGGTGATATGGCGCTGGCCCAGGGCAAACCCTTCCGGATCGGTCAGCCGGCGCAGGGCTGCGACGGTGGCGTCATAGTTGAGCAGCGGTTCGCCCATTCCCATCAGAACTACGTGGGTCAGCCGTTCTTCCTGGCGGCGCAGTTCGCGGGCCATGTGCAGCGCCTGTGTGACGATCTCGCCGCTGGTCAGATTGCGGCGGAAGCCCATCTGGCCGGTGGCACAGAAGCCGCAGCCGGCGGCGCAGCCGGCCTGGGTGGAAATACAGGCGCTGCGCCGTTCCAGATAGCGCATCAGCACGACTTCGATTTGTTCTCCGTCGGTCATTTCCAGGAGGTCTTTGCGCGTCTCGCCATCGATCGATTCCTGGCTGGCCAGGACCGCCGGCACGTCCAGGCGGGTATCCAGGGCCAGGTGGGTGCGAAGCTTGACCGGCAGCGATGTCATCTGGGACCAGTCGGTGGCCAGATGTTGATAGAGCCATTGCCAGATCTGTCTGGCGCGGAAGCGAGGTTCCTTCCAGCTGGCCAACAGCGTTTCCAGGGCCGGCAGGTCCAGATCGTAAAGATTGGGTCGTGCGTCGGGCATCAGGCTCCTTTCAAGGTTGGTAATTATTGGGAAAGCGTGACCGGCAGGCCGGGCATTCCAGGATATGGTGGGAATCTCCCAGCGGGATTAAAGGCAGCCAGAAAAGATGAAAGTAGTGGCGCGCCTGTCGAGCTTTGAAGGTGACGATGTTACGGCAAACCGGGCAGGGCATGGTTTGCGTCGGTGCGCCCGGGTCGTCGCGGATAACATCGCGGGTTCCAAAAAAGAGAATAAAACTACTCACTCAATTTCCCTCCAGATGCGGACCAGATCGGCAAGGTTTTCGCAGATCAGGTCGGCGTGGACCGGAGACGCGGACAGCGCTGCCCGGTCGGTCACTCCCGAGAGTAGCAGTACGGTGGGAATCCCCAACCGAATTCCACCCAGGATATCGGTATCGGCCCGGTCGCCGACGACCAGAACTTCCTCGGGAGCCAGTTCCAGCAGTTCCAGAGATTGACGGTAGAGTTCGGGTTCGGGTTTTCCCATCACCAGGGCCTTTGTGCCGGTGGCGGCTTCCAGGGCGGCGAGTTGGGCGCCGTTGCCGTGGACCGTGCCGTTTTCCGTGGGGAAGGTCCGGTCGGGGTTGGTGCCGATGAGCCGGGCTCCTTTATAGATCAGCCGGGTGGCGGTGGCCAGTTTTTCCCAGGAGAGGTGGCAGTCCCAACCGACCACGACGGCGTGGGCTTCCTCACCGTTCGAAGGTGTAAAGCCGCGTTGTTGCAGGGCTTCCTGAACGCCGTCACCGCCGATGATGTAGACCGGCGCTCCTCCCGGGGCGGTACGGGTGAGGAATTCGGCGGTGGCCATTGAAGAGGTGCGGATGTGGGGGATATCGGTTTTGACGCCGAGGCCGGCGAGTTTTTCCACGTATTGTTGCGGCGTGCGGCTGGAGTTGTTGGTGACCAGGAGATAGCGCAAGGGGCGTTCATCCATGAACTTGAAGAATTCCTGGAGGCCGGGCAGCGGAGCGTTGCCTTTCCAGAGGACGCCGTCCATGTCACAGATGATGCCGCGGATCGGTTTGAGAATTTTGGCCGGAGCGCGACGGCTTTGAGCTTCCAGCCGGGTGTAGGCTTCCGGGGTGTCGGCGTCGTCGAGGGGGGAGGGATCGTCGAGGGGGAGGGTGGCGACTGCGTCGGGATGGTCGGCGATCAAAGTGCGCCCGCCGACATCGCCCTGAAGGCGGGCCAGTTCGGCAAAGTGGGAACGGGCGAAGAGGACCGGACTGCCGGGGCGATCCTGCCAGGTGGGGACGACGATCGAGCGGCCGCTTTCTTTCCAGCGTTCCACCAGGGCCTGTAAGAAGCGGGGGGTGAGCAACGGTTGGTCGATCTGTAAGAAGACGGCGGCTTCTACTTCGGGCGGGAGGGCGGAGATCCCCAGGGCAAGGCTGCTGCTGAGGCCTTCTTCCCAGCGATAGTTGGTGAGAAGCTGGAGCGGGCGGCCGGAGAGTACGGGGGTGATCCGTTCGGCAGCGGCTCCGAGGATGACGATGACCGGGCTGAGACCGGCAGCCCAGGCGATATCGGCGATATGGGCGACCAGCGGGCGGCCTTCCCATTCCAGCAGTTGTTTGGGTTGTCCAAAACGAGATGAACCGCCGGCAGCCAGTACGACGGCGGCAACGAGGGGGTCCGGCATGTTGATGAGCCTCCCAGTGCATTAAGATGGTGCGGCCCTTGGGGCCAGCGCATGTATATTGTAACCTAAGTTGCCGTCTGAAAAAATGAGGGCTTTGGTGGATTACGGATTTTTATGCGTCCCGCAAAGGGCTCTTTTTTGGTGAGAGACGACGCGCTGGATGGGGGGAGGGGAATTTTTTATTTGCTTTTTTGAGGGTAAGTGCCGTGATCGATTTGGGGATCAGTTGCTCCTGGGTGATCCCGTGCTACACTTAATTGAGGAAAGGTTCTGAAGCGATAGTCAGTTCATAACCAGGAGGAATGCGATGCCGGAAGCTGCAGCAGGTCAGGTAATCAACAATGTAATTCGGTTGAAGCCGCAACAGTTTATCCATGTGCTCGACAACAACACCGGAGTGACTCGCCTGGAAGTGGGGCCCCAGACTATCACTCTGCGCGATCACGAACGGCTGGTGTTAGGCCCCGAAGCCATGTTGGTGGTACCTCCCAGGCATTATTGTGCAGTCGCCAATCCGGTCGTAAAAAATGAGGAAGGTACGCCTCAGTTCGACGTTCACGGTCAGGCCCGGTTGCGTTATGGCGATACCGAAATTCGTTTTGCGCAGGAACCTTTTGCGCTCTATCCGGGAGAGCAGCTGGTGAGCAAAGTGGTGCAGCTGCAGGTGGTGGAGCCGAATGCGGCCTTGCGGTTACGGGCGCTGCGGGATTTCACCGACGGGGAGAGCGTCCGGCGGGCCGGCGATGAGTGGCTTTTTGAAGGGCCGGGCACCTACACTCCGCGGGTCGAAGTCGAAGTGTTGCAGTTGATTCGGACTACCATTATCAAACCCAATCAGGCGCTGCGATTGCTGGCGCGCAAGGCCTGTATCGATCGGCAAAATATCGCCCGTCGCGCCGGCGAGGAATGGCTGGTGCGTGACGAAGGGGCTTATCTCCCCGGCGTGGATGAAGAGATTGTGGGGATCATCCAGGCCTATGTGCTGACGGAGCGTAAGTCATTGCATTTGCGGGCCCGGCGTACCTTTACAGATCGGTTGGGGCGAGAGCGGAAAGCCGGGGATGAGTGGCTGGTGACTTTCCTGGATGAAGAGACTCACATCCCCGATGTGTATGAGGAAGTGGTGGGAGAAGTCGAGATCACTACCTTGGGCGATCGAGACTGGTGTATTGTCATCAATCCTTTGGGCACTGATGGGAAACCCCAATGGGGCAAGCGGGAGGTGCGTAAGGGGCGGACTTCCTTTTTCCTGCATCCTGGAGAAGTGTTGGAGGCGGGAATCCGGCAGATCTATGTATTAGGGGAGCAGGAATCCCTGTTGTTGCAGGCCCGGGAGAGCTTTATGGACGGCCCTGTCGATCACAAACCCGGCGATCTCTGGATGATCGAAGGTCCGCGAGATTACATTCCACCGGTACAGGTCGAGGTGATTGAGCGGCGCAAGGCCATCCCTCTGGACAAGAATGAAGGGTTGTACGTCCAGGATATCAAGAGCGGCGAATTGCGGTTGGTGCGGGGACCTCAGGCCTATATGTTGACTCCCAATGAGATTTTGTGGGAGAAGGAACTCTCGCCGGTGGTGGAAGAGCTGTTGAGCCAGAAATCCGATCCGGTGGCGGAACGGGGGCGGGCGATGGCGGACGATAAGAATCGCCCGCCGGCCCCGCGCCTGGTGGCCCGGGATAAAACGCGGGCGGTGGTTTTCCATGTGCCGCAAAATGCCACTGTGCAGATCCATGATTATAAGTCGCGAGCCGCGCGGGTGGTTTTTGGGCCGGATCTGGTGATGCTGGGGCCGGATGAAGTATTCACCGTGCTGAGCCTTTCGGGGGGAAAACCCAAGCGGCCCAATGTGATCAAAGGGCTGGCCTTGTTATTGGGGCCGGACTTTATGACGGATATCTTTGTAGTGGAGACGGCCGATCATGCCCGGCTACAGTTGCAGCTTTCGTACAACTGGTATTTCGATTTCGATCGACACAATGAAGGAGCGGCCGCCAAGCTCTTCCAGGTTCCGGATTTTGTAGGGGATGCCTGCAAGGCGGTGGCGTCGCGGGTGCGCGGGGCGGTGGCGAGTGTGCGGTTCGACGAATTTCATCGCAATTCGGCCCGGATTATCCGGCTGGCCGTTTTTGGGACCGATGACGGGGGGCATATCCGGGAAGAGTTCCGGTTCAAGACCAATGGATTGGTCATTACCAACATCGATATTCAATCCGTCGAGCCGGTCGATGAGGAGACCCTGAAGAGTTTGCAGAAGTCGGTGCAACTGGCCATCCAGATCACCACGGCGGCGCAGGAAGCGGCGGCCCGGCACGACGCCGAGCGGATCGAACAGGAAGCGCGGGCGAAGCTGGAACGCCAGGGCATCGTCGATCGGCGGGAGGCGGAGGTCGAACGGCGGAATTTGCTGGAATTAACGGCGGCCAATATGGCGATTGAAGCGACCGGGAAGGCGGCAGCGGATGCTCAAGCCCGGGCTGAGGCGAGCCGCATTGCCGGCGAGATGTCGGTCAGTCTGGCGCGCCAGGAGACCGAGGCCGCGCGGGTGCGGGCCGAGGCTGAACTGGCCCATTTACGTGGACAGCAGGAAGCTGAACTGGCTCACCGGCAGGCGCTGGTGGCGTTGGAGATCGAACAGGCGGAGCGGATGGCGGAGATCACCGCGCGGGAATTCCGCGAACGGGTGGAAGCGATAGGACCGGATACTTTGCGGGCGATCGCTCTGGCGGGGCCCGAATTGCAGGCGCAGTTGCTGAATGGGTTGGGGTTGAACAGCGTGTTGATTACCGATGGTCGGACGCCGGTGAATTTGTTTGGGACGGCGAACGGGCTGTTGGGTTCCTTGACGGCAAGACCGGAAGAAGAAGTGCCGGCTTCGAAGGAGCGGAAGCGGTCGGATAAGTAATTCAGGCGGAGGGGACTGGAAGACTGGAAGACCGGAAGACTGGAAGACCGGAAGACTGGAAGATAGGAAGAAATTCATCTTTCCTTAAGCCGGATCGATCGGGAGTTTAATCAATTCGTGGCTGCCTTGGGCAGCCACGAATTGATTATATAAAAGGTCGGGTTTTGCTTTATCATCAAATATATCTTCTGTTATAACCCTCTCTGTATCTGTATCCATTGACAGATAATTTGCAGTTAGTTTATGCTTGCGTTTGATTTTATCGCAACCTTCGGCCAGGTAGCCGATCCATCATCTCCTGATTGGATTGTGGGTTGCAGCTCATTTCTCCGCGGGGGCGCGGGAAAAACCGTTTCAAGATCGGGAATCTTGTCTGGTTGTGGCAGGTGAAAGGAGGCCGGCCGATAGAGCATGAGACGGTTGCGCTTCCTCCTTATTCCCAAATTTATCCAGCAGTTTAAACTCCAAATTTTGTTTGAATTACTTTAAGGAAGGTTTTCTATGATCCGCTGGGCGATTTTACGGTTTTTTGAAGCTTATTTTCGTTATCCCCGGAGATATTGGATTCCTGTCGGGATTATGTTGGTTCTGGCGGGAATCAATTTGGGAATTTCAACGGCTACTTATATCTCCCGGAGTACGCTGTATGTAGAAAAGACCACCTTGTTATCTTCGCTTTCATCTTTGCGGGAAGACGGCCTGTCATGGGTCACGCCGGCGGAAGCGACCATTGGGGAGTTGAAAGAGATGCTGGCCACGGATGCTTTTGTCCGTTCCATGGTCCAATTGACGGATCTGGAAGCTGCGATGACCGGAGGGAGTGAGGCCGTGGATCAGACCCTGCAGGAGGCGCGCAAGGCGGTGTGGGTTGAGGCTTTAGGCACCAATCTGGTCCAGGTTTCGGCGGCGCACGAGAATCCCGAAATAGCCCGGCAGTTAGTTTCGGCGGTGGTGGAAGTTTATTTACGGTGGAAGATCAATGCCGATCGAGATGAAGGGGCGGCGGCCCTGAGTTTTCTCAATGAGCAGGTAGCGGTTTATCGGGCTCAGTTGCAATCGGCCGAAGCCGATTTGTTGGCCTATCTAGAGACGCATCCGGAGCCTTTACATGGAGATCGTCCGGCGAATGAAGCCGTAGAAATTTCTCGGTTGCAGCGGGCCGTCGATGCGGCTACCGATGCTTATGATAAAGCCCAGGAAGATTTACAGTCATCCCAATTTAATGCCGCCGTGGTCGAACGTCAGGTTCGGCGGACCTATTTGCTGGTCGATGCTCCTTTGGAATCAGAACCCCCGGGATTATCCAAAAAGAAGCTGTTGTTTTCTTTTGGGGTGTTTGGTGCCGTGGGTTTTATGTTGAGCATTTTGATGGTGGCGGGGGCGGCCTTACTGGATCGCACTTTGCATTTTGCGGGAGAGGGGGCGGGGCTGTTGAATTTAGCAGTTCTTACTGTATTGCCTGTATTTCAAGTTTCAGGCGATGGGAATTTACCAGTTCTTGTACGAAAAGGACCCTTAGAGGGTCAGGAGGATCAATAATGTCGGAACATCGGACCGTTGCCAAGAATGCATTGGTGATGATGATGACGCAAGGGGTCACCTGGAGTCTGGCCTTATTGCTGGTGGTATTTTTGCCCCGCGCTTTAGGGGTTGAAGCAATGGGCAAGTATCATTTTTCCAGTTCTTTATGGGCCATGGTGGTTATTGTCGTTTCTTTTGGGATGGATTTGTTGTTGACAAAAGAGATCGCGCGGAATCCTGAGCGGGCCAATGAGTTAGTGGTTAATTCGATTGCGGTAAGGACGGGTTTGTTCTTTGTGGGATGGGCACTGGTGGGCGGTTTTTTGGAATGGTTCCACTATCCTTCATCAACCCGTCAGGTAGTCCATGTGATGGCGGTCAGTTTTCTACTGTGGGAAATGATCCATCCCATGCAGGCGGCGCTCCAGGGATTGGAGCGTATGGAGTATATCTCGTTGAGCACCGTGGCCGGTAAAGCTTTTAATACGTTTGTCTGTCTGGCTCTGCTTTTCTGGGGCACGAATGTTTTAATGGTCACGGCGATCGGCATTCCAGCAGCTGTGCTCACTTTGATCATTCAGATCCGTTCTTTAGGCCGGTTTGCTCCCTGGAAGTTTCGTCCCCAGTTAAAAACGATGGGGTATCTATTGAAGGCGGGCATTCCTTATTTATTAGCTACCGCTTTTTTAGTGATTTATATGCAATTTGATATCGTCATCCTTTCTTTGCTTTTGGATGATCGGGCGGTGGGGTGGTATGGGGTAGCGGATCAGTTGTTTGGGACTTTGTTGTTTGTGCCGAATGTGATGATTACAGCCGTTTTTCCCGTGCTTTCCCGGCGTTATGCGGCCGCTCCGGAGTCATCACAGAAGGTTACTCAACGCAGTTTTGATCTGTTGACGGTGTTGAGCATGCCGGTTGGATTGGGGGTGTTGGTGATTGCTGATCCTCTGGTCAAAATACTTTTTGGGCCGGCCTTTGGTCCCAGTGGGCCCATTCTGGCCTTGATGGGGTTGGTTTTGATTTTAACCTCTTTGAATGTATTGCTGGGTTATTCTCTGATGTCGATGGATCGTCAGAATGAGTGGACTTTTGTGATGGCCGTGACGACCGTCTTGACCCTGCCGTTAGATTGGATTTTGATTCCCTGGTGTGAGCAGTGGTTTAGCAATGGTGGGTTAGCCGGCGCGTTAAGTTTTTTGATCACGGAAGGCGGGATGTTGATTGTTGGAATTTATTTGATGCCTCGAGGTACGTTAACGGGGCGAAATTTCTGGCTGGCTATCCGAGCTTTGTTGGCCGGATTGATTATGGTGGCGGGAACCTGGTGGTTGCGGGATTATTTTTTGGCCATTCCAATTTTGGTCGGGGCCGTGATCTATCTCGTGGCCGGCCGTGTTTTTCAATTGATCCAGCCTGAGGATTGGGGGTTGGCAAAGTCAATGTTGCAAAGTGGGATGCAGCGTTTCCGGCCTCAGACCGTGGTATTGCAAGAGGATACGCATGGAAATTGAATCGTTTTTTTCCAGGATTAAGGCCAGAGTTAAGGAAACCGCTGAGGGTGTCCATAAAGGATTTCAGGAAGAGCGGGCGACCAGCGCGGTGCCTTTAATGGTGCGTTTGAATGACGGCCGGATTGTGGTTGAGTTATCTGCCGATATGGTATCGCGTTATCGATTGCTTTATACACGAATGTCCCGAGGGGTGGGGCTGCCGAAACGGATTGGATTGCAGGCTACGTTGCGAGGGGAAGGGGTAACAACGGTAGCTCTGGGATTGGCGGCGGTGTTGGCCAGTGACTTAGAAGCTGATGTTTGTATGGTGGAGACGAATTTTTGGTGGCCGGGCCCGATTTCAGGCCGGTTCCATTCCGGTCTGGCCGATGTGGTCACTGAAAAGTTGCAGGTTGAGGCGGCGGTCGTTTTTACGGCCCGGCGGAATTTGGGGGTACTTCCGGCGGGTGAGGTGGAGCCCGGGCTTCGTTCGGCCTTAGTCCGAAGTCAGGCTTTAGGGCGGGCTTTTGATGTGTTGGGAGAACGTTTTGATTATCTGGTGATCGATTTGCCGGCGGTGCTGGCCTGTGGGGATGCGGTACCTTTGGCGGAACAATCGGATGTGCTCTATTGGGTGGTGCGGCAAGGTGTAACGCCGTTGCCTTTGATTCGTCAGGCTCTGGAAGAAGTGGCACATCTGCCCGTGCAGGGATTGATCCTCAATGGAGCGCGTTCTAATTTGCCTTCCCGCTTATTGAACTGGTTAGGAGAGCCCCTGTGAAATTTTTCCTTTTTTATCTGATTGCGATTTTTGTTTTAGGAATCTATCAGCAAAATAAACTCCCGCTTTCTCGGGGAAAACTGATGGGAATTGCTTTGCTCGTCTGTATGGGATATTTTTTCCTGAATCTTATCTAGCGGTGATTGAGAATTTCTGGCAGGAGAAAATCAAGTGGTGGTTAGCAGGGTTGGGAAGTACAACATTGAATATTGTCTGAACCGTCAACAAGGGATTTTAAGAACCTGGGTTGGCGGGATGGTTCTTGTGAGTTTGTTTTGGGGCAGTGGTATGTTGTTCCTGGGAGTTTCTCCGGTTGCGATGGCTTGGCTGATCTTTTTTGTCGGTGTGATCCTTATTATCCTTCAACCCCGGTATGGACTTTATTTGATACTTTTTTTCTCTTTGTTGGGGGACAGTTTTTTAATGCCCTGGTATCCTTTTGTGAAAAACTTTTCCAGTTCGGAATCGATTTTCTATGTGCAGGATACGTTGATTTTTTCACCGGCAGAAGCTTATCTGGTGTTGGTTTTGTTGTCGTGGGGATTGCGGCTTTGGCCGGTGCGGCGATTGCCCTGTCATGGGGGAGCCTTGGGTTTGCCTTTTGGGATGTTTTCATTGAGTCTGGCGGTGGGGATCGGGTACGGGATTTTCCGAGGGGGGAATTTAAATATCGCTTTGTGGGAAGTGCGTCCTATTTTTTATTTTCCTTTGGTTTATTTGTTGACGGTCAATTTAATTACGGAACGGGTTCATATTTCGACGCTGGTTTGGAGTGTGATACTGGCTCTTGGATTGAAAGGCTTGATCGGAGTCCATTATTTCCTGATTGTGCGGGGCGGGGATTTGGGAGGATTGGAAGCTATTACGGATCATGCTGCGGCGGTTCATATGAATAGCTTATTTGTGATGGCTTTGAATTTCTGGATATTTCGGGGTACTTCATCGATTAAGAAGCTGGGCTTATTGGTGTTGTTGCCGGGAGTGGCGCTCACGTATCTGGCAACCCAGCGCCGGGCAGCGTTTGTGGGATTGGCGTTGGCGTTTGGGTTGATAGCCATTGTGCTTTATCGGGAAAACCGCCGGCTTTTTTGGACTCTGGTTCCTCCCCTGACCATTTTAGCTTTGTTATATCTGGGAGCTTTTTGGAATAATTCGGGTTTGTTGGGGATGCCGGCCCGGGGAATTCGTTCGGTTTTCTTTGCTGAGCAAAACAGCAAGGATTATACCTCGAATATGGCGCGGGTTGTGGAGAATATCAATACAAATTTCACGATCCATCGGGCTCCGTTGGGGGTGGGGTTTGGCAATCCATTTCTTATTGTAGCGACGATGCCGGATATCAGTTTTTTTATCTGGTGGCAGTACATAACGCATAATTCAGTTTTATGGATCTGGATGCAAACCGGGGTGATCGGTTTCTTTTCGTTGATGTTTTTGATAGAAAGCATCATCTTGTTGGGGATCAGAGTGTCAGGCACTGTAAGCGATGGAGAATTGAAAGCGATTGCTTTAACCTGGTTGCTTTATGTCATCATGCATTTTGTCTATGCCTATGTAGATATGTCCTGGGACAGCCAGAGTATGTTGTATCTGGGAAGTGCTGCCGGCGGATTGAGTGTCTTGATGGAGGCGCCGTTTGCCCGGAGTAATCAGAAGATAGATCAAAAGAAGCTGCTAAAGAAAACACCTTATTGGGAACTGAGAAAGAGCTATGAATAAGTTTCAACAGTTTATGAAAGATGAGTTGATCGGTTTTAATCCCCGGCTTCACCTGGCCCAATTTTTGGGAAATTTGTGGCCGTTTTATACGGGGAATCGTGGGCGGGCCACTTTATTGAGGATGCTGGGGTTTCAGGTAGGCTCGGGAACTTTCTTTTTGGGGATGCCTTTGTTAACCGGCGTTGGTCCGATTCACGAGCGTTTGCATGTGGGTTCTGCCTGCTGGTTTAACATCAAGATCTTGATCAATTTGGGAGCTGAGGTCGTGATAGAAGATCAGGTTTCTGTGGGCCATGAGACGATGATTTTAACGGAAACGCATGACTTAGGCGAACCGGACCGTCGATGTGGGACTCGCCATGCTTTGCCGGTGTATGTCGGAAAAGGGGCCTGGTTGGGATCACGGGTGATGGTTCTGCCGGGGGTGACTATCGGGGCGGGGGCTGTTGTGGGGGCAGGGGCCCTGGTGGCTCATGATGTACCAGTCAATACACTGGTTGCCGGGGTGCCGGCGAAAGTGATTCGGGAATTGCCCGATCGGGCAATGAGGGACGGATGAACTTCAAGCGGGTCTGGCAGGATGGCAATGCCGTATTACGGGCCTGGTGGTATTTGCGGCAGGCCGATGTTTTAGGGGAGCGGGCCCGGGTATGGGGCCACCCTATTATTACTAAAAATGGAATTCTAGAGGTGGGAACTCGTTTACGGTTGGTAGCGACGGTGGCCCGGACTGAGTTAGCGATTGGTCCGGAAGGTCATCTGGTCATCGGGGATGAAGTATTTATCAATTATGGCAGTTCTATTGCCGCTCAACAAAGGGTGGAGATTGGAAATCACTGTTCTTTAGGAACCTATGTTTTGATTATGGATAACGATTTTCACCAGGTAGATCCTGAATTGCGCAATGTTCTTCCGGCAGCGCAGCCGATCATTCTGGAGGACAATGTGTGGTTGGGAGCGCGGGTGATTGTTCTCAAAGGGGTAAGGATTGGACGGGATAGCGTCATTGGCGCTGGCAGTGTGGTGACCCGAGATATTCCTCCGTATAGTGTTGCTGCGGGGGTTCCAGCACGGGTAATTAGAGCTGTAAAGTGAACCGTATGGGAACGGTAAAACCGGTGTGATTAATAAGGTAGGGCAAATATGGCACAGATTGATGTAATTATTCCAACTCGAAATCGGGGCTTTCTGATTGCGGGGACGTTGCAAAGCCTTCAGGCTTCTAATTTCAGCGATTTCCATGTCTGGATCGCGGATCAAAGTACCAATTCAGAAACCGCAAATGCAGTGGCGGAATTGGTGGGAACGGATGCTCGTTTTACTTATTTATATGCGAATACGCAGGGAAGTAATCGAGGGCGGAATTTGGGATTGCAGTTCAGCAATGCCCCTTTAGTGGCTTTTACAGACGATGATTGTCGAGTCGATCCTGATTGGTTGGGCAAGCTAGTCTCTGAGTATGATCAGGATTCTCGTGCCTGGGCCGTTTTTGGACAGATATTGCCCGATACCAATTCTTCAATGTGTCAGAAGGAAGAACGTTTACGGCAGGCGATTCCCATTGCCTTGAAAGGCAGTATGGAACGAAAGGTTTTTGAAGGGAATCGTTTCAATCTGGGCTTTGGCCATGGGGCAAATATGTCTTTTCGGAGAGTTGTTTTTACCTGCGTGGGGCCGTTCGATGAATTGTTGGGAACCGGCGCTCCTTTGCGAGCCTGGCCGGAACGTGATCTGGGGTATCGGATTTTAGTGGCCGGCGGACGGATTATTTACACACCTGAAGCCCGGGTGACCCATTGTCATTGGCGAAGCTGGGACGAAGTCAGAAAAACCTATCGGAATTATGCAATCGGTACCGGGGCGGCGGTGATTAAATATTGGCGCCATGGAGATCGTAAATCCCTACTTTTGTTGGGGGAATGGTTATGGAGTCAGGGGGTTCGTCAGATGGCTTCCGGTCTGTTTAAGTGGCATAGCTGGCAGAAGGTGGTGGTGGGCGCTTTGCAACTGGTTTACCCTTTTTGGGGAATCTGGCATGGGTTACGCTATCCAATTTCTAAGGAATATTGCATTTATCAATGGCCGCGAAAAACTGGAGTTTGAAATGGTGGAATTAAGCATCATTATTCCAACCTTTAATCGTTTACAGCAGTTGCAACGGGTTTTAGATGCGTTGGAAAATCAAACTTTTCCTGTAGAACGTTTTGAAGTGGTCGTAGTTTCTGATGGATCGAATGACGGGACGAATGAGTATCTGAAGAATTTCCATCCACCTTTTACTTTTTCCCCTTTGATTCAATCCAATCAGGGTCCGGCGGCCGCGCGGAACCACGGTATTGAACTGGCTCAGGGCAAATGGATTCTCTTTTTAGATGACGATGTGGTTCCAATGCCGGAATTGGTGGCTGAACACAGACGGATGCTGGATCAGGATGAAAACATTGTCGTGTTAGGACCGATGTTGATTCCTCCTAAAGTCCAGTTGGAGCCCTGGATTGTGTGGGAAGCGCGAATGTTGGAGAAGCAGTACCGGGCCATGCAGGCCGGTTTGTGGGTTTCTACCGCTCGTCAGTTCTATACAGGAAATACCTCATTGGCTCGTCGTCATCTTGTGGAAGCCGGAGGATTTGACGCCAGATTTTATCGGGCTGAAGATGTGGAACTGGCCTATCGATTGGCAGAATTAGGGTTAAGGTTTGTTTTTGTGCCGGAGGCCGTGGGATATCATTATGCCCGGCGGAGCTTTCAGTCCTGGTTTAACATCGCCTATGCTTATGGGCGATATGATGTGATTATTTCTCAGCAAAAAGGTCGATCCTGGCTACTGTCAGCTGTGTTGTGGGAGTTTTGGGAACGAAGTGTTTTGATTCAATCGCTGGTCCGTTTTTGTTTGGGGCGGCCCTGTTTAAGCATGCATTGTATCAACGATTTGAAGCGTATGGCGATTTTGGGAAATCGAGTGCGATGGGAGCAGATTTCTCAGTTTGCTTACAGCGGGATCTTCAATTTGCGTTATTACCAGGGGGTGGCGGATACCCTGGGCGGAGCGGCAAATTTTTGGCGGGCCGTGACCGTCGAGCGAAATCAACGGAAAATACATTGTGCCTGCGTCATGCGGAGAGAATCTGATGTTTAAAACCGTGTGTGAGGATTTGCGGCGGTGGGTGGTTCCGGGGCAGATTGTTCCTGATGCGGCGTTGACCTGGCCTGTGATTGTCCGGTTGTTTTTTTATCATCTTCCAGTGCGCGCGGTGGTTGTTTTCAGACTGGCTAACTGGTGTAAGCGGCATCGAGTTCCCTTTTTTCCGGGTTTTTTACAACGCTATATTTATCAACATTATGGCCTGGAGATTTCTTCGGGAGCTGAAATTGGAGGGGGACTTTATATTGCCCATCCGGTGGGATGTGTGATCGGTGCCCGGAAAATCGGGCGCAATTGCAGTGTGATTGCAGCGGTGACCATTGGCATGCGTAATACCTGGGCTTTTCCCGTGATCGGCGACAATGTCACCATCGGGGCCGGCGCTCGCGTTCTTGGGGATCTCCGGATTGGAAATGATGTGACGATTGGAGCCAATGCGGTGGTCATCCATGATGTTCCGGATGGTGCTACCGTTGTGGGGATGCCGGCTCGTCCCATTAAGATTTATGGGCAACCGTTGATTCCTGTTTCTGAAAAGTCGGTAGGAGAAGGTTAATGGTAAAGAGCAGTCGGGTTAGTCAATGGGGGATGGGCATGATGTTCCTTTTATTAGGAAGCGGTTGTCTGGCGAAAACTGTGACGGCTCTGCCCCCTATCCCGCCTACGGTGGCCCCTTTTTTCGCTCCGGATTCTCAAGTTTCTATGGCGACTGCGTTACCCTCTGTTTTGACGCCCTCGGCGACAGCTCCGCCTCCGGCGACTGCGGTTGCCCCGATGATTCCGACCGCAACTCAAAGTGTTGTACCCGAGCCTTCCGTTTCTCCATTTCCATCATCGACCGTCATTCCGTCACCTTCGCCGACCGGGTTACCGGCTCCCACTGCCGCACCGACAGTTCTTTATTCTACAGCTACCCCTACATCTGTTCCTGTACCCCTTTCACCAACTCCATTTAAGCCGACTGCTACGTTGGTTCCGGTTGCAGCGACGCCCACGATTTCGGTTCAACCGATGCCTTCGCCTACGTCCGTGGCGCCGGGGATTGTTTCAGGGACAATCGAAGTTTATTCCGAAACATTGGCGTCCGGGTGGAGTTTTATGGATAGTTCAGTGGTGACCGTCACGACCAATACGCGGACTTATTTTCACAGTGGGACCCGTTCTTTGTCTTTTGGCCCCTGGCGGGATTACGGTTTTTTGTTTTTGACGGTACTTTCCGGTGCTCCGGTGAAATATCGTCGGGATCAGATTCAGGGGGTGCGTTTCTGGATTTCTGCGGGAGCCGATGTGCTTGATCCTGAGGATCTGGCTGTCGCGGTGGTAGGAAGCAATGATTATCCTTATTACATTAAAGGCGATCATTCGGTTGAACCTTTAACGGTAGGCCAACCCACTTTTTCGGAGACCCGCCTTTCTTACCTGGGGCTTAATCGTGCTATTCCCGCCGGCCAATGGGCAGAAATTACGATCTGGTTGGATGATTTGCAATTTGACCCGGATTATACCTACATTACCGGGATCTATTTAAAAAATGATGCGGGTGTGAGGAGTACATTTTTCATCGATGAATTGACCTTTATTTCTTATCCTTAATGGAAGGAACGGTTTTATGAGATTTCGAAGATTTTGGATTTTTATCACGCTGATTTTATGGGCGGGGTGTCAGAGTGGTGTAAATTCGGGAAATGCGATCCTGGAGCCCGGGGTTAACCGTTCGGTTTTGGCGACAGGAACTCCTTTGCTTTCTACCATAACCACAAGTCCCATTTATGGAGATCAACTGGCCGTTGGATGGAGTGTGGATCGCAGCTGGGGGCTGGATTACGATCTCGAGGCGAAAGGGAATGTCCATGGGGGGCAATACGCCATTGCCGTGAGTCCGCATATGGATGATGCCGAGCTTTTGTTTTCAACCCGTGTCGATAGCGATATTTATGATCAATTTCATTTATTAGGGATTCGGTTTTGGTTAAGTGTGGATGCGCCGCTGGATATGAATTCCCTGTCATTGGTCCTGGTGGAAGATATTCCTTTGCAGGGGACGGCGGCGAGTGCGGTTTCTACCCGAACCGTAGCGGTTCCTTTGACATCGTTAGGGATTGGCGATTTGCAGCCCTTCCAGTGGACTTTGGTTGAATTTTGGCTTTCAAAATTTTCCGATGCCGCTTTGCCGCGTTATTTCCGAGGGTTCTACCTTCAAAGCAGCGGGGAGCAATGGGTTTCTTTTCGAGTTGATGATATAGAGCTGATGGTTTTGCGCGATACGGTGGCTCCCATTTTGCTGGAAGTGAAAAATCCCGAGTTGGATCAGGTGGTGCTTTATTTCAGCAAGGATGTGAATCCTTATCTGGTAGCCAATCCGGCTGTTTATCATATTTCTGTACGGGGTAACGGCAAGGATGAATCCATGGGCGTTGCGACCATTGATTATTCTCCTTTGCGGCGGGAGGCTCTATTGCATCTGGCAGAGCCATTGCATGCCGGTGAGACGTATCAGGTCGATATGGAGGGCCTTGCGGATCTTGCCTCCCCGCCGAATCTGTTGGTTTCCGAGCCGATGACTTTTACGGCCGGGACCTTGATGGTTTTGATCGAGGCCGGGCAGCCTACCCATTCGATCAGCCCTTACGTTTATGGAGTGTCGGGATTGGATCCGGAATACATTGGAGATTTGCGCCCTGGTTTGATCAGTTGGGGGGGGAATCCCAGCAGCCGTTATAACTGGAAACTGGGCAATGCCTGGAGTGCCGCCCGCGATTGGCAATATAAAAATGGAACGTATGACTATCAAGGTGCTTCCGCATCCGATGATTTTGTTCGGCGTAATCGTGAATGGGGAATTGGGACCCGGTTGGCTGTACCGACTTTAGGATGGGTAGCCCGGGATACCAGCTCTTGTTCTTTCCCGCAGGCCGACGGTAGTTGCGGCAATGCCGGCAATGCTACCTGTGATCATCCGGGCCCGATAGCTGATCCTTCTCAGAGCAGTGTGGCGGCCCCTCCTGAATTTGTGGCGGAATGGATTACGCATCTGGTCACAGATGTGCAGGGAGATTTAACTTTTGTGGCGATGGATAATGAGCCGGAACTTTGGGGGGTGACGCATTATGATGTGCATCCTACCTGTACGACCTATGATGAAATCCTTGAGCGTTTTGTTTCCTATGGCGAGGCGGTCAAAGCCGTTTCTCCCCAAAGCAAAATCGTCGGTCCTGTGACCTGCTGTTGGGCGTTTTACTGGAGCACCCTTGGGGGTACGGTTGATAAGATAGCTCATGGAGGGGAAGATTTTCTGCCCTGGTTTTTAAAAGAGATGGCTGAATATGAAACTCGAACCGGAACCCGGCTTTTGGATTATCTGGATATCCATTATTACCCGGAAGGGTTTTATTCGGATGATGTTCAGCCGGTTGTGGCGGAAGGTCGCTTGCGTTCCACACGTTCTTTATGGGATAAGAGTTTTAACGATGAATCCTGGATCAATCAACCCATTTATTTGATTCCCAGGATGAAGGAGATGATTGCCAAATATTATCCGGGAACCGGTTTTGGAATCAGCGAATGGAATTGGGGCGCGGATAAAACGATGAATGGGGCCTTGGCCATCGGCGATGTGTTGGGGATTTTGGGACGTGAAAATGTAGATTACGCGGCTTACTGGCGTTATCCCGAGCCGGGAAGTGCCGGTTACAACGCTTTTAAGTTGTATACCAATTACGATGGGCAGGGAGGGCGCTTTGGCAATATTTCCGTACCGGCGTTTTCCAGCAATTCGAATTTGATCAGCGTTTATTCGACTTTGGATGAGAAACAGGAAAACCTTTATGTGATGTTGGTGCATAAGGGATTGGAGCGGCCCATGACTATTTTGGTTCAGGTGAAGGGCGTTTTGCCTGGAAGTAAAGGCCGTTGGTATCGGTTGGATCAGATGCAATCTCAGCAAATTACTTCCGGGGAGCTGGCGACAGGATCGCAGTTTGATCTGGAACTGTCGCCTTACTCGATTACTTTACTGGTGCTACCGTTGGAGGCTCAATAAACGGAAGTTTTTCTAACGGTAAAAGTAAATGGGGGGAATATGTACCAGTGTGTTTTTATTATGGAACAGGTTTTAGGTCACATTGCTTATGGGAATAATTTAAAGCGGCAAATAGCATCGTCACAGGATATCGATCCTCATTGGTTACCGGTTGCTTTTCCGGTCTCCGGGGTTGCGGCTCATCTACCGGGATATGGCAGTAACTGGACGGTGCGTGCGGGTTTTCGCACGCGGCAGTCTCTGGCGAAAGTGCGAACCCAGACAAACCCTGATGTTCTCTTTTTCCATACTCAAGTAACGGGGGTTTTGGCTCAAGATTGGGTGGAGCGATATCCCAGTGTGGTTTCGCTGGATGCCACACCCATTCTTTACGATACGTTGGGGGATTTATATCATCATTATCGGGGACCTCGCGTTATCGAGCAATGGAAGCAATGGATGAATGCCCGGCTTTTCCATAAGGCGCAGGCTTTAGTGACCTGGTCGGATTGGGCGCGGAACAGTTTGATTGCGGACTATCAGGTGTCGGAAGAGAAGGTGACCGTGATTCGGCCCGGGATCGATTTGACTTTATGGCAGCCGGACCGCCGGATTTTATCACAACAAAACCGGGTGCGGATTTTGTTTGTGGGGGGGGACCTTTTACGTAAAGGCGGTGCCGTTTTGTTGGAGGCTTTTCGTGCCTTGCGCCAACGGCTGGCGCGCCTGGGGCAGGAAGATAATTTGGAATTGCATATGGTGACTAAAACTCAGATCAAAGCTGAACCTGGGGTTTTCATCTATTCGGATTTAGGACCGAATGATCCTCGTTTGATTAATTTGTATCATACCTGTGATCTGTTTGTTTTACCGACCTTTGGAGATTGTCTGGGGGTGGCGTTATTGGAAGCTGCTGCGGCCGGATTGCCGGTGATCACGACGCGGGTAGGGGCCATTCCGGAGATTGTTATTTCCGGCGAGACTGGCATCCTTATTCCTCCGGGTGATCTGGCTGCTTTAACGGCGGCTTTAGTTCATCTGGTAGAAGAGCCTGCGTTGCGGTTACGGATGGGAATTCAGGCTTTGGAACTGGCGCGGCAGGAGTTTGATGGGCAGCAAACGACGGTTCAGCTTTTGACTTTGTTGCGAGCTGTGGCGGATCAGAATCGAGGTGGGGTTCATGGCTGACATATTGCTGACGGTATCGGGGGTGATTCCGCCGGATTTGGAAGCTCAGGTGGCCGCCGGGAGACGACCTCGTGCGGATTATCTGGAACTGGCCCGGGCTCTCAAGGCGGATCTGTTAGATTATGGGCAGATGCGAGCCGCAGGAAAGCTGGTACGCTGGCTGGAACATTGGGGGGGGGCTGACCTGGCGCTGGCCTGGGTTTGTTTTCAGCGTCGGCATCATTATCGGTTGATTTTAACGGATGGGGAACAGATTGGAATCCCGCTGGCCTTTTTTTTGAATGGACTGAGAAGACGCGCTCTGCACCATATCATGATTTCACATCGCCTGTCGATCCCGAAGAAGATGTTTTTTTTCGACAGATTTCAAATTCAACGGGTTATCGATCGTTTTATAGTCTATTCCACCTGGCAAAAGAGGTTTATTGAAGCACGGTGGGGGCTGCCGGCGGAGCGGGTTTTTTGGACTCCTTTTCAGGTGGATGGAAGTTTCTTTTCTCCAGGGAATATTTCCCGGCAGCCGGGGCCGATGATTGGAGCTGCGGGGCTGGAATATCGGGATTATCCTACCTTGCTGGCCGCGCTTGAACCTTTACAGGTGCCGACCACCATTGCCGCGGCCAGTCCCTGGTCTAAACGGCTCAGCTCTCTGGATTCGCGGTCGGTTCCGGATTGGGTCACGGTGTGCCGGCTTGACCTCCATGAATTACGTGAACTGTATGCGCGAGTGCGGTTTGTGGTGTTGCCGCTCTACGAGGTTTCCTTTCAGGCCGGCGTAACGACTTTGTTGGAGGCGATGGCGATGGGGAAAGCCGTGATCGTTTCCCGCACTCAGGGGCAAACCGATGTGGTGGTGGATGGGGAGACTGGATTGTATGTGCCTCCAGGGGATGTTATGGCTTTGCGAAAAGCCATTGCTTATTTATGGGAACATCCCCAAGAGGCAATTCGGATGGGGGCGCGGGGCCGAAAGTTGATCGAAACTCAGATGGATCTGGATCATTATACGGCTCGTTTTAAAGGGCTTGTGGAACGGTGTCTGGACGATGGCGGAGCCGGACTTTGAAAAAGTTGTTAGAGCTGTTTTTACAGCGGAAGATTGAGTTAAGAGGTGCATGCCCGTGGAGATTTTATATGGGTTAATTTTGGGGTTTGAACTGGTGTTGTTGCTGCCTGTAGGGTATTTGCTGATTTTGATGCTGGCTGCTTTGTGGCCCCGAAAAGCGCTGCTTTATCCTGATAAACCTCACACCCGTTTTGCCGTTTTGATTCCAGCCCACAATGAAGAACAATGGCTTCCGGATAATTTAGCGGCTTTGAAGGCCCAAAATTACCCTTCGACTCTTTATCGGGTGTATGTGATTGCCGATAACTGTTCCGATCATACCTTGGTTCTGGCCCGCAGTGCGGGAGTGACTGTCTATGAACGCCACAACACGGTCCAAATTGGCAAAGGCTATGCTTTAAATGCATTGATCGGCCATCTTGAGGCTGAGAAAAAACGTCAGGGGACCTTCGATGTTTTTGTGGTGGTCGATGCTGACACGGTCCTGGCCCCAGACTTTTTGCAGGTTATGGATGGTTATTTTCAGCAGGGCGCGCGCGTTGTTCAAGGCTATTACACAGTGCGGGATGTGGATAGTTCCTGGGTGGCGGCTTTGCGTTATATGGCTTTGGTAGTTTTGCATTATCTACGGCCTTTGGGGCGTAAGCGACTGGGGGGGTCTGCTGGATTGAAAGGGAATGGGATGGCCTTTACGGCGGATTTGATCCGGAAATTTTCCTGGAGCGGTTCGGTTACCGAAGACATTGAATATCACATGGCTTTGTTGCTGGCCGGCGAAAAGGTCTGGTTTGCTCCTGAGGCCCGATTGGAGGCGGTGATGCCCTCGACCTTGAAAGGGGCCCGGACCCAAAATGTGCGTTGGGAAGCCGGGCGGCTTCAAATGGCTGCGCAATATTTAAAACCTTTGCTGATCGAAGCACTTCGCCGGCCCCGGTTTGTTTTGTGGGATGCGATGATTGAGCATTTAATTCCACCTACATCCGTATTGGTTTCTCTGATTTTGTTGGTTTGGGGAGGGGGGATCGTTGCGGGTTTGGTTAATCGAATGTGGCTGGCCGCCTGGCTGGGGGGCGGATTGTTTTTGGGGATTGTGATCTATCTGTTAGCCGGTTTGGTATTGGTTCGGGCGCCTTTTCAAGTGTGGAAGGCTTTGGCTTATGTGCCGTTCTTTCTGGTATGGAAGGTGGGGCTATATTTTCGAATCCTTTTTCGCCGAGAAAAACAGGGATGGGTTCGTACGGAGCGTTAACAATGGCTGAATTTAAAAATATTGAAGATTTGGTCCGTGTGGAACAGGTGGTGGAATTGTTTGCCCGGGGCGATTTTCCCAATAAAGGTTTTCTTCGATCCCTGGAGTTTGGGGGGCGATGGTTGATCTGGATCGGAGGAACCGAATTGCACCGCTTTTCCAAAAGGGCGCTGGATATCGTCGGAGCTTTGATCGCTTTGATTCTGGCGGCGCCCTTGATGGTGGTGACCGTGTTGCTGATCAAATTGGATTCTCCAGGGCCGATTCTCTTTTTTCAAACCCGGGTGGGACGGTGGGGACGGAAGTTTACCTGTTATAAATTCCGTTCCATGTATATCGATGCTGAGAAAAGACTTCTCGATTTACATCAACTCAATGAAGCGGATGGTCCGATTTTTAAAATACGTCGGGACCCCCGGGTTACCCGGGTGGGGCGGGTGATCCGAAAACTGAGCATTGACGAATTGCCGCAGATTTTCAATGTTCTCAAAGGGGATATGTCTCTGGTCGGCCCCCGACCTCCGTTGCCCCGGGAGGTGGTTCGTTATACCCTGGAACATCGACGGCGCCTGGATGCGATTCCCGGTATTACCGGATTGCAGCAGATTTCCGGACGGAGC
Organism: uncultured Anaerolineales bacterium; assembly: GCA_964501335.1. GTDB lineage: Bacteria > Chloroflexota > Anaerolineae > B4-G1 > SLSP01 > CAZCTC01. The sequence goes on from CAZCTC010000010.1 coordinate 43,885, forward strand.
GATTTGCCTTTTGAACGTTGGGTGGCTTTGGATGTGGAATACATCGAAAATCAGTCGTTTTGGTATGATCTGGAGATCCTTTTGAAAACAATTCCGACGGTATTGGGGGGCAAGGGCGCTTATTAAGGGGAAAAGGCGGAGGTTCAGCATGCGAAAATTGTTGGTAATTGCCGGGGTGCCGGTGGATGATTTGACGATGGAAGAGGTATTGGATCGCATTGAATCTTTTGTGGATTCGGGTTCTTTTCATCAGATAGCTACGGTCAATGCGGATTTTGTGGTACAGGCCTGGGATGATCCGGAGTTGCGCTACATTCTGCAGGTGGCGGATATATTGACGCCGGATGGAATGCCGTTGGTGTGGGGGGCGCGGTTGTTGGGCGTCCCGCTTTATGGACGTGTGACGGGAGCGGATCTGGTTCCTGCTTTATGTGAACGCGGGGCTCAAAGGGGGTGGCGATTTTATTTTTTAGGAGCCGGCCCGGGGGTGGCGGTGCGGGCGGCTCAGGTACTGACAGCTCGTTATCCGGGATTGCAAATTGTAGGGATTGCTTCTCCGCCTAATTTGCCCGTTGTAGAGATGGATTTTTCGGTAGTGGAGCAGATCCGTGAGGTTCGGCCTGACCTTTTGTTGGTCGCTTTTGGCAATCCCAAACAGGAAAAATGGATCCATATGCATGGATTGGAGTTGGGGGTCAAAGTAGCGATTGGGGTCGGCGGGACATTTGATTTGATTGCGGGAAAATTACAGCGTGCTCCTCAGTGGATGCAAAAAGGCGGGTTGGAATGGTGTTATCGTTTGTTTCAAGAACCGCGGCGTTTATGGCGGCGGTATGTGCGGGACTTAATTCGTTTTTCGCGCTTCTTTGGCGAGCAATGGTGGGCTCAACAGCAGGGGCGCATTCCTTTAGGCGTTATACCTCAAATTGAAGAGGCCGAATTGAACGATCCGGTTACCTTAAAAGGTCCGCTTGTAATTTCATTTAATGGTCCCTTGACGGTTGCCACGCGGGAGACTTTAGTCAGTTGTGTGGAAGATGCTTTGTTGCGCAGTGCCAATCTGGTGTTGGATGCGAGCCGGTTACCTTTTGTCGACAGTGCCGGGTTGGGGACGCTGGTCGATTTGTCGCGCCGGGCCCGGGCGGCGGGAGGTGACTTGAAGCTGGCGGGGGCTTTACCGCAAGTGGTCCGGACTTTGGAGTTGACCCAACTGGATCGGTTTTTGACATTGGTGCCTTCTCTTGAGGATGGATTGGCAACCCATCGAGATCCTTTACCCCTTTTATCCTTAACGCGTCAGGTAGGATGTTGGACGGTTCTGCCGCTTCCGGCGCGTTTGGACCTGCACACGATTCCTCAGGTGCGCTCTGAAGCTGAATCTGCGCTGGCTGCGGTTCCTACTCTGGTTTTAGATTTCGGTTCGACTCGTTTTCTGGACAGTGCCGGCATTGCGATTTTGCTTTCCTGGCATCGCCAGGCCCGACAGCAAGGCGGTGAAGTGCGATTGGCGGCTCTTTCCCGGGAGATCCGGCGCACCTTGGAGCTGGCAGGTGTTGAATCCATATTGTCCTTGTATTCCAGTGTTGAAGAAGCGCTGATGCAAGGGGTCAGCCGATAGCAGGTCTGGTAGCGGCTGGCTGCCTTTTTCATGCAGGAGGTAAGCCCATGAAGGCCATTATTCTGGCAGCCGGAATGGCATTGCGAGGTCCCCTGGGGCATTTTATTCCGGGTGTTTTGCTGCCATTAGGGAACAAACCTTTGTTGGAACATCTTTTGGAGACGCTGGCCCGCTCGGGATTTCGGGAAGTGGTAGTGATTTTGCATGAGCTTCCCTATGAGGTGGAACGTTATTTTGGAGATGGGCAGCGCTGGGGATTGGAAATTGATTATCGTTTAGAGCAGCATCCCGATTCTCTATCCCAATTACGTCGTTTTGCGCTTCAGGCTGAAGAACCTTTTTTGGTGTTGCCGGGAAATATTCTGGTTGATTTTGATTTACACCGTCTGATAACTTTTCATCAAGAATCCTCAGCGTTGATAACAATAGCTTTAGGATCGGGAACTGCTGAGGGGCAACGAATTCGGGTGGGGGCGCGTGGGCGGGTGATTGCGTTACCGGAGAAAAATGGTCGGAAAGTTTCCTCTGATTATGTCGATAGCGGTATCTGGGTTTGTTCGCCTGCTATAGGGATAGAACTTTCTTCCATGGGACGGACTTTAAAGACTCTGGATCAGGGGCGTGTTTTGAATGACTTGTTTGACAAGGGGGTCGTGATTTGTGGTTATCCCATGATGACGTCGGGGCAGACGATTCGTTGTGAAAATGATTGGTTAGTGGCGCAGCGGGCTTTATTAAAAGCTGAGGTTGGGCGATTGTCTCCTTCTGGAAAATTGCTCAAACCGGGGGTTTGGATAGGGCGGCATACGATAATTCATCCTAAAGCGCAATTGGTACCTCCCGTTGTGATCGGTGACTATGCTCGGATTGGGGCAGAGGCCTCTATTGGGCCTGAAACGGTGTTGGGAACGCGCGTTTTTGTCGATAAGGGGGCGACGATTGCTCATACCATGGTCGCCGAAGGTACCTATATCGGTCGCTGGCTTAATCTGGAAAATTGTTTGGTTTATCGCAATCTTCTGATCAAGGCGCCTACCGGGACGAGCCTTTTTGTTCCGGATTCATTTCTTTTAGATGCTACGGTGGTAGAAACCAGAGTTGAAATCTTGAGACGCTGGGGCGAACGATTGGGAGCCTTAATCTTGTTGGGGTTGAGTTTGCCGTTGTGGGGGCCGGCTTTAGGTCTGGCCTTTATCGGGGGATCGGGCCCTTTGATTGTAAGTGAAGTTCAGGCGGTAGCGGATTGGCAATCCCTTCATAAGGAAGGTCGGGTTGCCTGGCGGTTGGTGACGGTGCATCGACTGCGTTTTGATCCGGACACCTGGGCTGGGAAATTGCTGCAATGTTTGGGATGGGCGGATTTACCCAAACTTATTGATGCTGTTTGTGGAAAGCTGGCTCTGGTGGGGGTCAGCCCATTGACTTCCGAACAGGTGGGGTATTTACAGGATGAGTGGCAACAGTTGCATTTTCGGGCTCCCACCGGGTTGACAGGTTTATGGTATCTGAATGCGGATCAGGAAGAAAGTTCTCTGGATTTGGATATGCAGTTGATTGCCGACAGTTATTACGTGGCAACGCGGAACTGGATGGAGGACTTGCGAATTTTGTTTCGTACGCTTCGGATTTGGGGGCGCCGTTTGCGCCGCTCGATTTCCAAACCCTGGGAGCGTAAGGTTCCGGCCCTGGCGAGGCAATTTGAAGAAGATTAATCTTAACAGGAGGTTGCGATGAAAGCGACGGTAGAGCAGATTGGGCGTTTGACGGTGGTCAGTTTGAATGGACGTTTTGACGCGCATACGGCGGGGGTGGCTCGGGAAATTTTTGAACACAAGGTTTCTTGTTCTATGCCCGTTTTGATCGATATGAGTCGGGTGGTTTTTGTCGACAGCATGGGGCTTTCGGTACTGGTCAGCAGTTTGAAACATTCCCGGGAAGCCGGAGGGGAACTGGCCCTGGCGGGATTGCAACCCACAGTCCGTTTGATTTTTGAATTGACGCGCCTGGATAAGGCCTTCCGGATCTATCATGATCGGGCTTCTGCGGAAGCCGAAATGGGTATTCTTTGATGTGGGATTCTTTTTGCCGCGCCAATCGGGCCTTTTTGCGCCGATTGGCCGGAACCTGGGAAGCGCAGGGCTGGCAGGCCTATTTTCTGGCGGATCGGGATGGGCGATGGCTGTGGCCTCCGGTTCCTGTTGCCTTATCTCCCGAGGCCATTGTTCACGAGCTCCCGCCGGCAGGATGGGAGATTTTACCGCTTTGTGTGGCGGGGGGAGGATTTATCGGCTGTTCGCCGGTGACCTCTCATGGGGAGCTGGCGGCTCAGGCTTTGCTTTTGGAACAGCTTTTATCGCGGGAACTCGAACTTGAGGCGATGGCCGGGGAACTGGCCGAGGCTTACGATCAACTGGTGGCGATGTATCGGGTTTCTGAAGCAACGCGTTCTCAGTTGAGTTTGCATGACATTCTCAGCTCATTTGTGTTGATGGCTTTGAGATTGAGCGGGGCTGTTCACGGCTTTGCCGTGATCCTTTATGGACAGGAATTCCGTTGTATTATGAGTACGTTGCCTTCCGGTCCTGAGCCGGTGATGCCGCTGTTTCAGCAGGCCCGCCTTCAACGGCGTTCTATTTTAGGCAATGCTCCACGAGAATTACGGCAATGGGCTACCCGGCTTCCGGCATGGATTGAACGGGGGTTGATTATCCCTATTGCAGTGGAAGGGGAAATCGTTGCCGGTTTGGGACTCTTCAACAAGGCTACGGATTTCACTTCGGGGGATTTAAAACTTCTCGATGCCCTGGCCAATGAGGTGGGGGTGATTGTGGAGCGGGCTCGTTGGCAGGCTCGCTTGTTGGTCCAGGAGCGGGTGCGGCGGGAATTGGAGATTGCGGCGGAAATCCAGGCTCGAATGTTGCCCCGTATTTTGCCTCAGGTGCCGGGGTTGGAAATTTCAGCCCATTGCCGGCCGGCCAATGAGGTCGGAGGTGATTTTTACGATTTTGTCCGCCATCCTGGCGGCGCCCTGGGGGTGGTGTTAGGAGATGTGACCGGCAAGGGCGTTCCGGCGGCGCTCTTTGTCACCGTGGCCCATATTTTGTTGCATAGCGGCCTGACCTATACTCAAACGCCCTATGAGATGGTGTTGCGATTGAATTCGGATTTGTACGAAGAGCTTAACCAGGCGGGGATGTTTATTACGCTTTTCCTGGCTTATTATTATGCGGAAAGTCGGCGGTTGGTGATGGTCAATGCCGGACATGCGCCGGTGTTGCTTTATTCGGCGGCGCAGAAACGTTGTAAGTTGTGCATTGCCGATGGCCCCCCTTTGGGTGTACTTCCTCAAATTTTAAGTTTTGAACAAACGGTGGTGTTGACGCCGGGGGACATTTTAGTGGTGTTGAGTGATGGGTTTAATGAAATGATGAATCCTCAAGGCGAGTTGTTTGGGATCGATCGGCTGATTGAGCTGGTAGAATCCAATGCCGATACGACGGCGACCGATCTGCGGATGCGGCTCTTTAAAGCGGTTACGTCGTTTGCTCAGGAAACTCCTCAGGGTGATGATCTGACGCTCTGTATTCTCAAAGCGACTGCTGAATAATTTTTGTTTATACCTTCTTCGAAAAGGAGATCCAACGGGAATGATCATGAATGGTGATCCGGAATGCGTCTCTTTGCGGTTTCCCAGTCACACCCGGTATTTGGGGTTAGTGAGCGGCTGCGCGGCTGAAATTTGTCGAATGATGGGATCGGCTGGTAACGCTGCTCTGGTTTATGATGTGCAGTTGTCCATTAATGAAGCTGTGGTCAATGCCATTCAACATGCCTATGCCGGCCGCAGTGATGGTTGGGTGGCTGTGGATTTTTCCCTTTATGCAGATCGTTTGGAAATTTCGATTATCGATTGGGGGCAGGGGTTTGATTGGCAGGAGTTACCCGTTCCCGATCTTTCGCAACCTTTAGAACATGGATACGGTTTATATCTGGTATGCCGGGTGATGGATGAGGTGATCTATCATGCTGATCCTATTCAGGGTAACTGCCTGCATTTGATCAAACGTCTGCCCGGCCCGCTCAGGAAGGATGGTAGCGATGGCAACGATTCTGGTGGTCGATGATGATGTGGCCAGCCGCCGGCTGGTCACTTACATTTTGGAGCGGCATCAACACATTCCAATTCCTGCCTGTAGTGCGCAGGAAGCTCTGGAATGGCTGGAGGAGAATTGTCCGGAGCTGGCCGTGATGGATATTGCGATGCCGGTGATGGATGGAATGGCTTTGCTTCATCAGTTGCGAGCCGATCCGCGGTTTCAGAAGCTGCCGGTGTTGGTGGTGACGGCCAGCAGTTATGAGGAGGCCCGCGTCATTGCCGGTGTGGAAGGCGCGAATGGTTTTTTGACGAAGCCGATCAGTTCGCAGGACCTTCTGGAAGCGGTTGAGCGGCTTTTATCTCGATAACTTTTTCTTTTAAAGATGATTAAGCCATTGGGGCGCGCTGTCGCAGACAGCGCGCCCCAATGGCTTAATTGTAACTTGGGCGGTGAGCCCAGAAAACAAGGCAAAGAAAAACTCATTTTTCGGCGGCTTTCCGAAGCCGCCGAAAAATGAAAGACAGCACTCTCTTCCCATCCAGCGTGTCGTTTTCTACCAAACAAAGGCTTTTTGCGGGACGCAAGAAACCGAAGATGTGCAGGCCGAGGGGCGTAAAAGGTACTTGGGGCGGTTTGCCTCTCTTGCAGCTTGGTGTATACTCTACCTTGTTCGCTTACCTGCTGATCGGTAATTTCCCAAGCTTTTTCATTTGGTGCTGGTTTGGTTTCCCATTAGTCAGAAAAACAAGACCAGGAAAGTACTTTATGGCAAAACCATCCATCGTTTGGAACGTAGAACAGATCCTTGCGTTTGCGCCCGATGCCCAGGTGGGGAAGGCGGGACAGGGTTTGACCCGGCCTGCGAAGTGGACCGACCTGGGGTGTAACGAGGAAGCTGTTTGGGGTCTTCAAAAGGGCTCCGGCAGTGAACCTTATCAGGTTGTAGTGGACCCCGTAGCTCCCGCTTTCAAATGCAGTTGTCCCAGCCATAAAAAACCCTGTAAACATGCGATCGGTTTGTTATTGCTGGCCCAGAGCAATTTGAAGGCTTTTACTGAGGCCGATCCGCCGGATTGGGTGAAGAGCTGGCTGGCAGGACGGGCGGCTGCGGCAGCGAAAAAGGCCCGGACGGATAAGTCGCCTGTGGATGCGGAGGCTCAAGCCAAACGGGCGGCTAAACGGGAAGCCAAGGTGCAACAGGGGATTGATGCTCTTTATCTCTGGCTGGAAGATCTCATGCGCCAGGGATTGGGGTCTCTTTCGAGTCAGCCGACCTCCTTTTGGGAGACCCAGGCGGCGCGGTTGGTGGATGCTCAGGCTGCGGGATTGGCGCGCCGGGTGCGTGATTTGGAATCGGTGATTTATTCCGGGGAAGGGTGGCCGGCGCGAATGCTGGAACGCCTGGGACGCCTCTATTTGTTGCTCGATGCTTTCGGGCGTCTGGAATCTCTGCCTCCCGACTTGCAGGATGAAGTGCGAACTCAGGTGGGCTGGAGCCAGGATCAGGATTCGCTGCTGAAGGTCGACGGCGTGCGGGATCTCTGGGCGATTGTAGGACAGCGAGAAACCGAAGAGGATCGGCTGCGGGTGCGGCGGACCTGGTTGTGGGGAATTCAGAGCCAGCGAGGTGCGCTGGTTTTGGATTTTGCAGCTCCCGGTCAGACTTTGGAAGGCGGCGGGGCTCCCGGCATCCTGGTGGATGGGGAATTGGTTTTCTGGAACAGCCCTTATCCCCAGCGAGCGATTTTCAAAAATCGGGGCATTTCTCGCCCTATGGATAGGCTTCCCGGCTATTCGGGGGTGCAGGCGGCTCTCGGAGTCTACGGGGCTGCCCTTGCTGCGAATCCCTGGATGGATCAGTTCCTTTTCCTTTTAGATGAGGTCCGACCTGTGTTGCAGGGTTCCACCTGGTGGATCTGTGACCGGGAGAATGCTCGCCTGCCCCTCTCCATCGTTCCTCAAGAGGGCTGGCGGTTGATGGGGATGAGCGGGGGGCGCCCCTGTGTGTTGGCGGGGGAGTGGAACGGTGAAAAACTGACTCCGCTCGGTGTCTGGGCTGAAGGTGTTTTTACCGTTTTCCGAAATGCCTGACCTCTTTGCCTCTTTTTGTCTATGTTAAATCCCGGAGGTGAAATTTGAGCCTGTGGTCTGACTATGTGGCTGCTGCCTTGGTGGGGACAGCCCGGGCCGGATTGCCTGCTTTGTCCAGTCCGACGACCCCTCTGGAAAAATTGGTGGCTCAGTTGCAAGGGCTGCCGCCTGAACGTCAATTGTTGGCTGCCAGTGCTACCGTGGCACTCTGGCAGCAGGCCGGGGTGGAACCGTTGGTGGCCGGCGATGGGCTGCCGGCTGAAGCCGAAGCCGAGAAGGAATCGTTTTGTTCCAGTCAGGCGACGGCGTTGTTGACCCGCATTTTGCAGGGGGAGCTCCCGGCGTTGCTTCCGGAATGGCTGCGGCGCTTGCGGGAATCCCACGGGGTGCTGCCGTTGCGGGTGCTGCCGGAAATGTTGGATATGGCGGTGCAGCAGGCTTATCTGCAGGATGCCATTGTGCCGGTTTTAGGAAGTCGGGGGCGCTGGTTGGCGGCCCACAATGTGACCTGGACCGAGCTGTTGTTGCCTGAAACGCCGGAAGCTCAGCTGGAAGCCTGGCAAACGGGCAGCCGGGGGGTGCGGCGAGCGCTGTTGCGTCAGGCACGTCAAGCCGATCCTCAACGGGCCTGGACTCTGTTACATGCCAGCTGGAGCCAGGAGGCCGCGGCGGAACGGGCGTCGTTCCTGGAGTTGTTCAAAGTCGGTCTGAACTCTGCGGATGAGCCTTTTTTGGAGACGACCCTGGATGATCGCAGCAAGGTGGTGCGGGGGGTGGCGGCGGAGTTGCTTTCTCAGTTGCCTGGGTCCGGATTGATGCAGCGGATGAAGGCTCGCCTGGAGCCCTTGATTGCGCTGGGAAAGGGGCGCCGTCTGATGAGCGCCGAGAAGTTGAAGGTGACCCTGCCGACTGAATGTGATGCGGCGATGGAACGGGATGGAATTGATCCTAAACCACCTTCGGGCATCGGGGAGCATACCTGGCTGTTGTTGCAGATCATCGCGGCGGTCGATCCGGCCTATTGGTGCGAACATTGGGAAAAAACGCCCGATGAACTGATCCATCTGGCGAAGGACAGCGATGAAGAACGGGCGCTCTTGGAAGGTTGGGCCCGGGCTGCCATCCGCTGCCGCCGGGAAGATTGGGCCAGGGCGCTCCTTTTCCGCTGGATCGAGAAGCCCTGGACGGCCGTGGCCCTGCGGCAGGCGCCTTATACCTTTATCGAACAAGAAGCTTTGATCCGGTTGGTGCCGCAGGCCGATCTGGAAGATCGTTTGATTATGTTGTCGGGGACAGCGGTGGGAATGAAAGATGAAGGCCGTCTGTTGTTGACGATTTTCCAGGGCCATAAACGGCCCTGGGGGGCGGATCTGACGACGGCTTTTATTCATATGATGCGCTCTTTCCTCAAAAAGAAAGTAGGGGGCTATTGGTATTGGTGGAATGCGCTGGCGGAGCTGGCGCTCTACGCCGACCCCCAACTGGTCAGGGAATCCAGTCAGGGATGGCCTGAGAATATGTCGCGACAGTCTTCGCTGGATCAGTGGAATTCCATTTTGGAGTTCCGTCGAACCATGAATGAAGCTTTCTAATTAACCATAAAGAACTTAAGGAGAACTTATGGAGACGAATCTGCTACGCCAACATGCCGAACAGCAATTTGCCGAGGAGCTGCATGAGCTGGCCAGGGTGGACACCCGTGCTCGCCCTCCCAAGTGGAAGCTTTCGCCCTGGGCGGTAACGACCTATCTGTTGGGGGGCAAGCTGTCCAGCGGCTTTGTCGTTTCGCCCAAGTACATCGGCAACCGGGCTTTGATGGAAATTGCCGTGGCGACGTTGACGACGGATCGCGCTTTGTTGCTTTATGGGGTGCCCGGGACCGCCAAGAGCTGGGTCTCGGAACATCTGGCCGCTGCCGTCAGCGGGGATTCTACAATGATCGTCCAGGGGACGGCGGGGACCAGTGAAGAGGCCATTCGCTACGGCTGGAACTATGCCAAACTGCTCACTGACGGTCCTTCGATCGATGCCCTGGTTACCAGCCCGGTGATGCGGGCGATGACCGAGGGCAAGATTGCCCGCGTGGAAGAGTTGACCCGTATTCCTTCGGATGTGCAGGATGCGCTGATTACGATCCTTTCTGAAAAATCGCTGCCGATTCCCGAACTCAATTCGGAGGCGCAGGCGGTGAAGGGGTTCAATATCATTGCGACGGCCAATAACCGCGATCGCGGCGTCAATGAACTTTCCAGCGCGTTGAAGCGCCGTTTCAATACGGTGGTGCTGCCGGTTCCCAGTACGTTGGAAGAGGAAACCAAGATCGTTTTGCAGCGCGTGGCTTCGTTGGGCAAGGCGCTGGAGCTGCCGGCGGAGGCGCCTTCAGCGGATGAGGTGAAGCGGATTGTGACGATCTTCCGCGAGTTGCGCGACGGCACGACGATCGACGGCAAGACCCGTCTGAAGTCGCCGAGCGGCACGCTGAGCACGGCGGAAGCGATTTCGGTGGTCAACAGCGGGCTGGCGTTGGCCGGCTATTTCGGCGACGGCCAGTTGCGGGCTTCGGATATGGCCTCCAGCATTACCGGCGCTGTGGTGAAAGATCCGGTGCAGGATCGGATTGTCTGGCTGGAATATCTGGAGACGGTGATCAAAGAACGCGATGGTTGGAAGGATCTCTATCGGGCGTGCCGTGAGATGGTGGATTGAGGATGCGGTGGGCGTGAGCCGCTGCAAAGATGAACGGTACCTATCTGGCTTGCCGATGACACCCATAACAAGGAGGCTGTACGATGGCGCCTTCGGGGAGTGATCCTTCTGTCCGGATTTTCGGTATCCGCCACCATGGGCCGGGTTCGGCGCGTAATCTGGTGGCGGCGCTGAAGGCGTTTGCGCCCGACGGGATTTTGATTGAAGGGCCGGTCGAGGCGAGCGATTTGATCGCCATGACGGCTAATCCCAAAATGAAACCGCCGGTGGCACTGCTGGTCTATGTCCCTGATCGGCCGCAGTGTTCCGGTTTTTATCCTTTTGCGGTTTTTTCTCCGGAATGGCAGGCCATGCAGTATGCTTTGAAAAACAACCTGCCGGTCCGGTTTATGGATCTGCCGCAGCAAAACTGGCTGGCTTTGAATCCGGCCGCGGAAGAGGAATCGCTTATTCCCATACTTCCGGCGGAAGGGGAAGCAGCGGCGGCACCGGCGGCTGAGCCTGAGCCTGAGGCGCCGGCAGCTTCTGTGGACTCGACAGCCTGTGAGGCCGATGGGGGCGAGGCGGTGGATTTGATGACGATCGCGGCTGATCCACTGGATCTGCTGGCCAAAGTGGCCGGCGCGGAGAGCGGCGAGATCTGGTGGGGGCAGCTGGTCGAGGAACATAAGGAAGAGCCGGAGCTTTTCCCGGCGATTCTGGAGGCGATGGGGGCGTTGCGGATGCTCGATAAGGACGGCATCCCGACGGCAGATCCCCGCGATCCGGTGGAGCCGCTGCGCGAGGCTTCGATGCGGACCATCATCCGGGCGGCTCAGAAAGAAGGCTGGCAGCGCATCGCGGTGGTCTGCGGAGCCTGGCATGCGCCGGCCCTGGTGCCTTTGACCCGGACGGTCAAATCCGATCGGGATCTGTTGAAGGGACTGGCCAAAGTTAAAGTGGAGGCGACATGGGTGCCGTGGAGCTACGGCCATCTGGCGCGCGAAAGCGGTTACGGCGCGGGAATTTTGTCGCCGGGCTGGTATGAGCATCTCTGGCGGACGCCGCAACATACGGCGGTGAAGTGGCTGGGTCGGGTGGCCAAGTTGCTGCGCCACGAGGATCTGGATGCCTCGGCCGCTCAGGTGATCGATGCGGTGCGGCTTTCGGAGGCGCTGGCGGCGATCCGCGGATTGGCTCGCCCCGGTCTGACTGAATTGAATGAAGCGGTGCTGACGGTTTTCTGCTTCGGCAATGCGGTCCCCTTGAAGGTGATCGAGAAGCAGATGATCGTGGGCGAGAAGCTGGGGGAGGTGCCGGCCGATACGCCGGGGGTGCCGTTGCAGGCCGATCTGGCGGCGTTACAGAAAAAGCTGCGGATGCTGCCCAAGCCTGAGGCGGAGACAAAGGATCTGGATCTGCGGGAGCCGATGGATCTGGCGCGCAGTACCCTGCTGCATCGGTTGAAGCTGCTGGAGATTCCGTGGGGTAAACCGGGACGTTCGGGCGGCGGCAAAGGGACCTTCCATGAGATATGGACGTTGAAATGGGACCCGGCTTTTTCGGTGGCGCTGGTCGATGCCTCTCATTGGGGCAATACGGTGGCGACGGCGGCGCTGGGGTTGGCGACTTTCAAGGCTGAGAATGCGCCTAATCTGGGATTCCTGACCGGATTGCTGGATCAGGTGCTGCTGGCCGATCTGCCGAAGGCGGTGGGGCCGGTGATGACCGGTATCCAGGCGCGAATGGCGAGAAGCGGCGATGTGGCGGGGCTGATGGATGCGATTCCGCCGCTGGCGCGGGCGATGCGTTATGGCACGGTGCGTCAGACTTCGGGGACGGCGCAATTCGATTTTAAGGCTTTCAACGAGATCCTCGATGGGATGGTCACCCGTATCTGCATCGGGTTGCCGCTGGCCTGCGCTTCGCTGGACGACGCGGCGGCGGATGCAATGTTGAGCCTGATCGAATCCACGCAGGAGAGTCTGGATCTGTTGCAAAACGAAAGCTGGTTGACGAGCTGGCGGCAGGTGTTGTTGCGGCTGGCCGATCAGGGTGGGTTGCACGGGTTGATTGCGGGGCGTTGCACCCGGATGCTGTTCGATGTCGGGATGCTGGATGCGGAGGAAGTGGCGAAACGGTTGGGCCTGGCCCTTTCTCCGGGCAACGGTCCGGAGGCCTCGGCGACCTGGCTGGCCGGGTTGCTGCGAGGCAGTGGGCTGTTGTTGTTGCACGATGCGAAACTCTGGTCGATCCTGGACGGCTGGGTGCGGGATCTGTCGGCGGACCATTTTATCACCGTCTTGCCGCTGCTGCGGCGGGCTTTCTCGGCCTTCACGCCGCCTGAACGGCGGCAGATGGGCGAGCTGGTGGTCCGGGGGGTGAAGAAATCCCATGGACCTGCCGATCTGGCCGTGGATGAGGAACGGGCCAATGCCGTGTTGCCTCAGCTGGCCCGGCTGTTGGGCCTGAGTTTGAACGAATAGGAGGCCGGGAACGATGGCAAAAGGATCGACCTCAATGGAAGTGGTGGATGAGCGCACCCGGCGCTGGCGTCTGATTCTGGGCGGCGGCGAGGCCGATGGGACCGGAATGTGCGCCGGAATAGGGGGCGGTTTGAGTGCGGAGGATATCGGGATGGATAAGGCGCTGACGGCGCTTTACGACAGCGATCGGAGCGCCGGTCTGGGCAGCTCGGCTCCCAATGTGGCGCGCTGGCTGGGCGATATCCGCACCTATTTTCCGCAGAGTGTGGTGCAGGTTTTGCAGAAGGATGCTCTGGAGCGGTTGGATCTGAAGCAGATGTTGATGGAGCCGGAGATGTTGGAACAGATCCAGCCGGATGTCCATCTGGCGGCGACGCTGGTTTCACTCAAGAGCGCGTTGCCGGGTAAGACGCGGGATACGGCGCGGGTGGTGGTACGCAAGGTGGTGGAAGATCTGGAGCGCCGTCTGGGCGAGCCGCTGCGCCAGGCGGTGCGGGGCAGCCTGGACCGTACGGCGCGGACTTTTCGCCCGCGTTTCAATGAAATCGACTGGAACCGGACGATTCGGATCAACCTGAGCCGCTATCAGAAGGATTATCACACGATTATCCCGGAACGGCGGGTGGGCTATCCCCGGCGGCGCGGGTCGGCGCTGCGGCATATCGTGCTGTGCGTGGATCAGAGCGGTTCGATGGCCTCTTCGGTGGTCTATGCCGGGATCTTCGGGGCGGTGCTGGCTTCGTTGAAGGCGGTGAGCACCCGGGTGGTGGTTTTCGATACCGAGGTGGTGGATCTGACGGAGATGATTGCCGATCCGGTGGAGATGTTGTTCGGGACGCAGCTGGGCGGCGGTACCGATATCAATCGGGCGCTGGCTTATTGTCAGACGGTCATCGACAAGCCGCAGGATACCATTCTGGTGTTGTTGAGCGATATGTACGAAGGGGGCAACGAGACGGAGATGATCCAGCGGGCCCGGGCCCTGGTGGATTCCGGGGTGCAGATGATCGGGTTGCTGGCGCTGGACGATCACGGGGCGCCGTCGTACAGCCATCGGGTGGCGGCGGATCTGGCGGCGCTGGGCGTGCCGTCGTTTGCCTGCACGCCGGATCAGTTCCCGCAGATGATGGCGGCGGCCATTCAGCGGCAGGATATGTCGATGTGGGCGGCGACGGAAGGGATTGCGATCGCCCACTGAGTTTTTAGTTTAGAGCATTTTGTAAGGGCGCCGGCCATAGGCCGGCGCCCTTATAAAATGCTCTTTTTACTCGGGTGATTAACATTTTAGCATCCCGCAAAAGGCTTTCGTTCGGCTTGAAGCGACGCGCGGGAGGGGGAGAGAGTTTTTTTGTTTATGTTTTCGCGGGCTTCAGAAAGCCCGCGAAAACATGGGCTTTTTTTCTGTGCCCCTGATGCCGGGCATTTTAGCATTCCGCAAAAGGCTTTCGTTCGGCTTGAAGCGACGCGCGGGATGGGGAGAGAGTTTTTTTGTTTATGTTTTTGCGGGCTTCAGAAAGCCCGCGAAAACAGGGGTTTTTCCTTTACTTGTTTTCCGGGCTCACCGCACAGGTGGGAATTTATTCAAAATGTTTTTTATTCCGGCGATTTTTGACTTCGGCCCAAGGTGGGCTATACTGGGGGCATATTTATAACTTTGCGACTTATGGCGCTTGTGTGCGTATTTCTTATCTTGTAAGGAATGTAAGGAGGAGACGGATCATGAGCAAACGACCTGGTGGTGAGTTGGCGACGCGGCCTTTGCACTTCATCTGGATTGCAGACTGCTCGGGTTCCATGACGACGGACGGCAAAATTCAGGCTTTGAACAACGCGATTCGAGAGGCGATTCCGCACATGCAGAAGGTCGCCGATGAGAATCCCAATGCTCAGGTTTTGATCCGGGCGATCAAGTTCTCCAATGGGGCGCAGTGGCATATTTCTCAACCGACGCCGGTGGAAGATTTCAAGTGGGTGGATCTGCCGGCCGAGGGCGTGACCGATATGGGGCGTGCTCTGACGATGGTGGCCGAACAGTTGAAGATCCCGCCCATGACCGACCGGGCGCTGCCTCCGGTGCTGGTGCTGCTTTCCGATGGGCAGCCGACCGATGATTTCAACAAGGGGTTGAAGGATCTGTTGGATCAACCCTGGGGCAAGAAGGCGGTCCGGATTGCCATCGCGATCGGCGCCGATGCGGATAAGGATGTTTTGCAGAAATTTATCAACCATCCGGAATTGCGGCCGTTGCAGGCCAACAATCCGGAGGCGTTGGTGCGCCATATCAAGTGGGTCTCGACGGCGGTGTTGAAGTCGGCATCCGCACCCGCCAGCCAGACGACGGCTCCGACTCCGACTCCGACTCCTGCGGGTGTGCCGGTGGACAACGCCGGAGGCGCTCCGAGCCAACCCGCTGTTTCCAATGTGCCGATGCCGGTAGCGCCGCCGCCGGATGACCCCAATTCTTCCGCGGACGTCTGGTAGGTCGATGGAGATGAGCGGCGGGAAGCCTTCCTTGAAGTGGCGGGCCATCGGCCGCTCGGTTATTGGCGCTTCTCATATCCGGTCGGGGATGCCGAATCAGGATGCGATTCGGCTTCCGGATGAAGTAGAAGGAGCGCTGATCCTGGCGGTTTCGGATGGTCATGGTAGTTCGCGGTACTTCCGCAGCGACCGGGGCGCGCGCATGGCGGTGGATTGTTCAGTGACGCTGCTGAAGGAATTTTTGAAGGGGCAGCCGGATCTGACCAATCTTTCGTCGATCAAGCGGACGGCCGATGAGCGGTTGCCTCAGGAACTGGTCCGGCGCTGGCATGCGGCTGTGGCAGAAGATCTGAGCCGTGAACCGTTGACTTCGGAGGAATTGACCATCCTGGAGCGGAAAGAGAGCAGTAAAGCCCGCCAGTCGGTCGAGCGTAAGCCGATGCTGGCTTATGGGGCCACGTTGCTTGCGGTGGTGGTGACGGAAGCCTTTATTTTCTACCTGCAACTGGGGGATGGCGATATCCTGACTGTTTCGGAAGATGGGGAAGTCTCGCGACCGATTCCTCACGATCCGCGATTGATGGCCAATCAGACGACTTCGCTGTGTGCGGATGATGCCTGGCGGGATGTGATTGTGCGGTTGCAGGCCGTGGTGGGCAAGCCCCCGGCGTTGATCCTGCTTTCTACGGACGGGTATGCCAACTCATTTGTGAATGAAGAGGCGTTCCTGAAGGTCGGGAGCGATATCCTCGATATTATCCAGGAATCGGGGCTGGCTTTTGTGGAAAAGGATCTGGAGAGCTGGCTGACTGAGGCCTCCCGGGCAGGCAGCGGCGACGACATTACGATGGGGATTGTCTGTCGGATGGATGTCCCGGGCGTGACGTGGGGCCCGAAGGAGACTCCAGCCATGCTGGTCCAGAAACCGCCGCAGATTCATGAACGGCCGAAGGCGGAAGAGCCGGTTGAGGCTAAAAAAAACGAACCGGCTGAGGCCGAGGAATCAAAGCCGGAAGAAGAGAAGCCCGTCGAAGCGAAGCCTGCGGAAGGCAAAGAAGCTGAGGCGAATTTGGCGGCGGCGGAAGAGCCGGCCATCCCTCAACCTGCGGAACCGGCTTCACTTCCTGAGCGGGGAGAATCGGAATCTCCGGCGAAAGATTCCGGGGGCACTCCCGGCGATGAGGATTCTGACGGCTATCCCTGGATGTATCCGACGGTGACCCAACCGCCGAGAATTAAGCCGCGCTAGGTCAGGAAAAACTTACCAGCCTATTGCGGGCAACCCTTAAATCTATACTTATATTTTCGCCCGCCTCAACAGGCGGGCGAAAATGTAAGAATACAAGCGAGACGAATTTGAACGAGCGACCACGTCAAATACTCCAACAGATTATCCAACAGTATGGGGTCAGTGTCTGTGACAATCCCCGGCGCTGTGAGGGGCTATTGCGGGATTTGGGCGGAGAATTCCGGCGGGAGATCTTTGTGTTGGTCAGCGCCCTGGAACAGGGGGTCCCGCAAGACTTGCAGTCGATGGGCAAGCAGATGCCCTATCCTGTCGTTCAGTCCCAATTGACCCGGCGTTTGCAGGAAGACCTGGCCCTGGATGAAGCGGCGGCGCGGTGGGCCGTGGATTCCTGGGCGCTGGCATTGGGGATGTCGGTGCCGACTTTGCCGACCGGTAATTCGGGGACGGTGGCGACCCCGGTCACGCCGACGCCGCCGGAGCCGGCAGTCAAGAATCCGACGGGGAATGTGCCGGTGACACTTCCGGTCACGCCGCCGGCCAGTTTGCCGACGGGATTGCGGCCGGGAACGGTGCTGCCCGGACATCAGGGCGAGGCGGTGGTAGCGGCGTTCAGTCCAGACGGCCGCTGGCTGGTTTCTTCCGGCTTTGATGGGCAGGTGCGGTTTTGGGATGTGAATTCGGGGCGGGAGAGCCGCCATCAGGAATGGAGTGGGGGATGGGTCAACGATATCGCTTTTGTGCCGGGTGAGGCCGCGATTGCGTTGGCGGGCAGCGACGGTATGGTGGGGGTATGGAGCGCTCCGGAAGGCCGGGAAGTGCGGCGGATGCGGGGCCATGACGGGCCGGTTTTAGGCGTGGCCTGTAGTCCGGATGGCCGGCAGATGGCTTCCAGTGGGACCGATAAGCGGGTGCGGTTGTGGGATTTAGGCGATGGGCACGAGTTGCTGCGGCTGGAAGGCCAGCAGGAGTCGGCGCCGGCGGTGGCCTTCAGTCCGGACGGCCGGTTGCTGGCGGCCGCAGGCGGCTGGGAGCGGACGGTGCGCATTTGGGAGTTGCCTTCGGGTAAGTTGTTGCATCGTCTGGTGGGACATGCGGCAAATGTGACTTCGGTGGCGTTCAGTGCGGACGGTTCGCTGCTGGCTTCGGCCGGTTGGGACGAGACGCTGGTTTTCTGGAATCCGTTGACGGGTGCCGAGGTGAAGCGGGTGGTGGAGAGTTCCAGCCTGCCCCATTTGATTTTTACGATGGCCTTTGCGCCGAACGGGCGGACGGTCGTGACGGGGGGTTGGGATCGGACGATCCGGCTCTGGAATGTGGAGGGGGGGAAAGAGATCCAATCCACGACGGAGCCTCTGACCATGGTGACCTGTCTGGTTTTCAGTGCGGACGGCCGATTGGTGGCCTCGACCACCCGGGACGGCAAAGTTCGATTATGGACGGTATTGGGATAAAAGGAAGCTCAAAGAGATGGACGATCGCCCACGCCACAAACTTCGTGAACTGGTGCAGCAATATGGCCGGGAGATCGCTCAGGATGCTCAGCGCTGCCGCGGTCTGCTGATGGATTTCTGCGGGGGCTCTCCTCGAGAAATTTTTGTATTGGTGAGTGCGGTGGAAGAGAAGGCAACAGCGGAATTGCTGTCGCTGCCGCCGGGAGCGCCTCCCGCTGTGATTTTGCGACGGTTGACGCAGCGGTTGGTGGAGCGGCGCGCCATTTCTGAAGATGCGGCGCAGTGGTCGATTGAATCGTGGGCGCTGGCCCTGGATATCGAAGGGGTCTCCGAGGCAGCGGCGAAGACCCGCCCGCTGGGTGAGCTTGAAGCCCGGGAACCGGTGTCGGCCGGGGGGAAAGTTCAGGCGGCTGAGTCCCCTAACGGCAAGGTTTTTGTCTCCTCTTTGCCGGTGGTGGTTTGGGGCTGGTCGCGGTTGGGAATCCGTTGGGGGTGGATGCAATTGGGGACCACGCCGGGTGTGGTGCCGATTCCGGTGGGCTATGATCTGGGTTTTTCCTGTCAGGTGAACGATGCTAATTTGGCGGTGCTGGCGCCGCAGTTTGCTGCGTGTGGCAGGGTGCTGTCGTTGACGTTGATGGGGAGTTCGATTACCGCCCGAGGATTGACGGCTCTGGAATCTCTTCCCTCATTGACGGCCCTGGATCTGGCGCGGTGTGAGCGGTTGAGCGATCGGTCGCTGGAGCGATTGAAGGTTTTGCCCCGATTGGAGCGTTTGAACCTGGCGGGGACGGTGATTTCCGATGCGGGGGTGAAGGCGCTGGTGCGGTTAGGAAATTTGAGCAACCTTAACCTTTCGGGATGCGGCATCACGGATTTGGGTGTGACGTATTTGCGGAAGGTGGTCAATCTGACCCATTTGAATCTGGAGGATTGCCGGCAGGTGTCGGATGCCGGGGTGCTGGCGCTGCGGGGGATGGAGCATTTGACGACGATGAATTTGCGGGGGTGTGTGCGGGTGACGCGGGCTGCCATTATGGAGCTGCGCCGGCAAAATGTGGATGTATTGGTGTAAGTTTTTTTGCCCATGTCGGGCGCCCACGTAGGGGCGCCCCTACGTGGGCGCCCGACTTTATTGAGGAGTTGGCGATAGCTTTCTTATTCAAAAAGGGGGAGTTATGGATCAACGACCGAATGTGGTGATTGTGTTGGCCCGGTGCGGTAAAGAGAAGAAATCTTTCGGGCTGCGGTTTGAGGAGACGACGCCGGGAACCTGGACGGCCGATTGGGCCTTTGCGATTCCAGAGGCTCAGGCGCAACGGGAAGGCTACGATCTGGGGGAGATCAAAGGTAATTTTGCCTTTGCTTCGACCTATCCGGGATGCCCGCATTGTGGGGGGCAGTCGGTCTTAAAATGTAGCTGTGGGAAGGTTTCCTGTTGGGATGGACAGCAGAAGAAGATCATCTGTCCCTGGTGTGGGGCGCAGGGTGAGATCAAAGGCAAAGTGGACAGCCTGCGTTCCGGCGGCGTTTAAATTTGTGTTGTTCTCGGTCCGGGGAACCGGGCTGAGTGGATAGGAATTTTTATGGGAGGCGATGATGAACCAAATCCTTAAAATCGGACAGATTGTACAGACGGAGTCCGGCGTACCTTGCAAAGTGGAGACTTTCCTGGGCGGTGGCGGTCAGGGGGAAGTCTACAAAGCTGACTTGAGCGGTAAGTCGATTGCGCTCAAGTGGTATTACCCGGCCCAGGCAACTCCGGAGCAATATGCGGCGTTGGCCCGGTTGGTGAAGATGGGGCCACCCACCAATTTGTTCCTCTGGCCGTTGGAGCTGACCAAGGCAGCGGATACCCCGGGATTCGGCTACATCATGCCACTGCGGGAATCGCGTTTTAAGGGGATTGTGGATCTGATGAAGCGGCGGATCGAGCCGACGTTCCGGGCGCTGGCGACGGCCGGCTTTGAACTGTCGGACAGCTATCTGGATCTGCATGCCAAGGGGATGTGCTATCGGGACATCTCGTTCGGCAACGTTTTCTTCGATCCGACGAACGGCGATACCCTGATCTGCGACAACGACAATGTGGCCGTAGACAACCAGGAGCACTCCGGGGTGTTGGGGACGCCGCGGTTTATGGCGCCCGAAATTGTGCGAGGGGAGGCGAAGCCCAGCACGCAGACGGATCTTTTCTCGCTGGCGGTTTTGTTGTTCTACATGTTGATGGTCCACCATCCATTGGAAGGCAAGAAGGAGAGCGAGATCCGCTGTCTGGATCTGCCGGCGATGAATAAGTTGTACGGTTCCGAACCGATTTTCATCTACGATCCCAACGACGACAGCAATCGGCCGGTGCCGGGGGTGCATGACAATGTGCTGGCTTTCTGGCCGCTCTATCCGTCGTTCCTGCGCGATCTTTTTATCAAGGCGTTCACGGTGGGGTTGAAAGATCCGCTGGCGCGGGTGCGTGAGAGTGAGTGGCGGTCGACGATGGTACGGCTACGCGATTCAATCTATTATTGCGCGAACTGCAATGCCGAGAATTTCTACGATGTAGAAGCGATGAAGGCTTCCGGCGGCAACCCCGGCAAGTGCTGGTCGTGCGGTAAGGATCTCGTGCTGACGCCCCGGTTGAAGCTGGATCGGGATATTGTCATGTTGAACCATGATACGAAGCTCTATCCGCACCATGTGGATACGCAACGGCTGTACGATTTCACTCAGGCGCAGGCTGAGGTGAATCGCCATCCGACCAATCCCAATATCTGGGGGTTAAAGAATCTCAGCCAGGAGAAATGGGTGATCACTACGCCGGACGGCACCGTGAAAGATGTTGATCCGGGGCGCAGTGTGACGTTGACTGTGGGAACACGGATCAATTTCGGTAAACGTGAGGGAGAGATCAGAGTCTAACGGAAAACGTTAGAGCGTTTCAACGTTAAGGAGAAGCATGAATCGTACCCGTTGGATTTTTGTAGGCATTGTGGCGCTGGCATTGTTGATTATTGGAGGATCGGTGTTGGTGCAGATGCTTTCGGGAGGCACCCCGGGGACTACGGTTCCGGGCACGACGCCTCAGGCGATTGCAACTGTTGAACAACCCGATGCGGTGACGGTGCGGGTCCTGACGGCCCTGCCGGTAGAGCCCTGGGTGCGCCAGGCGGCTGAGAAATTCAACGCCAGCAACCCGACTGTGGACGGCAGTACCACGACGATCAAGGTCGAAGTGGTGGGGATGGATGGGCTTTCGGCGTTGGGGCGCTGGGACAGCAATGATTTCGGGGCGCTGCCGGCGGACAAGCGACCGGAGGATCTGACGGCTGAGGAAAAGGCGGCGCTGGCGAAATTCCCCACCGTCTGGATTCCCGATAACCGTTATCTGGTGGAACTGGCCAATGCTTCATACAAGGAGCGGTTGGGCCGGGATGTTTTCCTGACCGATGGTGAGTACCGGGCCAAGCCCATTGCGATCAGCCTCTTTACCTGGGGCATTTATGAGAGTCGGGCGAAGGTCTTGCAGGGCCATTTTGGGGACATCACCTGGGGTACCATCCACGATGCGGCGATCGCGCCGGGCGGCTGGCCGGAACTGGGCGGGGATGCGGGATGGGGCTACTTCAAACTGGTGGTTCCCAATCCCAGCAAGAATGTGGGCGGTCTTTCGGCCATGGTGGCGGCAGCCGGTGAGTATTATAGCCGGACGGAGATCACCGTCCAGGATACGACCGACGCCGGTTTCCAGAAATGGCTGAAGGAATTGATGAGCTCGGGCACGGCCGTGGGGAGCGCCAGTGCCTATACTGCGCAAGATTTTGCGTTGTTTGGGTACAGCGTGGGCGACGGCGGTCAGTTGCTGGAGAGCGATCTGTTGCAAAATATGGAAGGGATTGTGACGCGCTGGGAAGATCCCCTGCGGCTCTATTATCCTCGTTATGTGACCTGGTTTGACTTCCCGTTTACCGTCTGGATGGGGCCGGAGACTTCGGCGGTGGAAAAGAATGCCGCGTTGCAGTTTGAGCGCTATCTGTTGGCCGATGAGCAGCAGAAGGCGGCGCTGGCCTATGGTTTACGCCCGGCGAATCCTGCCATTCCCCTGGATGCCACTCCGGAAAGCCTTTTCAGCAAATGGAAGGACCGGGGAGTTCAGATGGTGGTGCCGAGAGCCGACGCGATGCGCAGTCCCAACCGCGATGTGTTGCTGGCGATGCTGCGTTGGTTCGAACTGAACGTGAAGTAACGAGGTGATGTCATCATGGTGAATGAGACACGCAGGTACGAGACTCCTCCCAAGGAGCCCAGCGGAAGTCTGGTGCCCTGGGCGGTTCTCATCGCGGGGGCGGTGGTGTTGCTCTGTGTCTGCGGCGGCATGGCGCTTCTTTTTAATTTCGGTTCGAGTGCCTGGAATGCTCTGCAAACTGCAGGGGCCGATAATACGCCGACTCCGGTGGGGCAAAGCTGGTCGACGGAAAGTGCCGAGCTGACGGTGGCTGTGGCGCCGGGAATGGCTCCGACTTTTCAGAAGCTGGCGGACGATTTCAACGCTCAGCAGAATAAGACGCCGGACGGGGAAGTGATGACCGTCAAAGTCGTCGTGCTGGCGCCCGATCAGATGGTGGAGCAGAGTGTGGACAGGCCGGCTTTCCAGGCCGTGGCGCCCGACAGCAGTATCTGGCTGGCGCGGATCGAGCAGCGCTGGATCGCTACGCAGGGATTGACCGACACGGCTGAAAGTTCGCTGATCCCGATCAGCGATCGGCGGGTGGGGATGCCGGTGCGCTATGCGGTAAGCCCGGTGGTGATTGCGGCCTGGGAAGAGGTGGCGCGGGAGTTGGGCTGGCCGGAGACGGTGGGCTGGCGGCGGATTCAGCAGCGAGCCACCGAAGATCCCAATTTCAAGTGGAACCATCCGAGCACCGGTCAGGCGAGCGGTCTGTTGGCGACGCTGGCGGAATTCTATGCCGGCGCCGGGGTGACGCGCGATTTGACGGCGGAACTGGCGCAGAAGCAGGAGACGCTGGACTATGTGCGCGCGGTGGAAGGGACCATCCGTTTCTACGGCGAAGGCGAGAGCGTCATCATCGAGCATCTGGAGTCGGAAGGCCGGGGATTCCTGGATGCCTTTGCGACTCAGGAGCAGGTGGTGCTGGCCTGGAATCAGAAGCACCCCGATCAGAAGCTGGTGGCGATCTATCCGGCGGAAGGGACCTTGTGGACCGACCATCCGCTGGCGCTGTTGGAGCTGGGGGCGGAGGGTGAGACGCGGGTAAGCGACAACCAGCGTTTGACTTTCCAGGAACTGGCGGCCTATCTTACCTCGGTGGATGTGCAGAAGCAGTTGCTGGCGGCGGGGTATCGGCCGGCCGATCTGAGCCTGCGGCTCGACGGCGAGGGCAGTCCCTTTGCCGGCACCAATGCGGTGGACTGGCGGCAGCCGCAGACGACCTTGCAGATCCCGGGGCCGGATGTCGTCGATGTGGTGATGAATGTCTGGTGGTATACCAAGCGGCCGACCAATGTCATTCTGGTGGTCGATACCAGCGGCAGTATGGAAGGTAACAAGATCGCCCGGACCCGTGAGGCGTTGTTGGCTTTTGTGAATCAGATTCAAGGGCCGCGGGACCGGGTGGGCATTCTGGAATTCAGCAATGAGATCAAGCTGGAAGTGCCGTTGACGGAGATGACGGCGGAGAATCGTGAGCGGCTGTCACAGCAGATCTCGAATATGCGGTCCGACGGGGACACGGCGATGATCGATGCCGTGTTGCGGGCGCGTCAGACCCTGGAAGAGAGCGGGGATCCCGAAGCGATCAATGCGATTGTGGTGATGACCGACGGGCAGGAGAATTCCAGCCGCGCCGACTTGAACGATCTTCAGACGGCTTTTGGTGCCAATCAGGAAAAGCGGGTGGTGATCTTTACGATTGCTTTCGGCAGCGATGCCGATGAGAAATTGTTGAAGAATATCGCCGAATTGGGCGACGGGCAGTTCCGTCGGGCCACTGAGATGGATATCCAAGAGCTGTACAAGGTCATTTCGACTTACTTCTAATGACCGGAGGGTCGATGGCTTCCAATCGGGCCGCAGCAGTCAAAAAAGCACAGGGGGTGGCGATTCAGTATGCCTTCTTCCGTTGGGAGAGCGCGCTGGTGCTGGCCGGGACGTTGGTGGTGACCTTTTTCTTTTGGAACAATGCGAGTTCGCCGCTGCCTTCCTGGGGCTGGCCCGTGATAGGAGCGCTGGCGCTGGCTGCGTTGGTCTATTCCAGCCTGACCGATCCGGATACCAATGCGCGGTTGCTGTGGGAGGTGCTGCAAGGGCCAGTGGATCCTAAGAAGATTCAGGAGTCGTCGTTACGCGATTCGCTGCGGGAAGCGTTGACGTTGCAACAGCGTTTTGAACTCGAGGTTCAACGTCAAAAGAATGCGGCCGTGCGGAGCTGGTTGAATGAACGTGCCGAAGAGGTCGATAGCTGGACCCAGGCTTTTGCGGCGCTGATCTGGGATCTGGACCGCGACCGGCAGGATCCCCGGATGAAGGATGCGCAGCAACGGGCGGCGGAGGCGATCGAGACGGTGGTTTCACGCCGGCGCTTTGAGCGGAATCCGCAGGCGCAGCAGCGGCTGAATGAATCGATGGAAAAACTGGGCAAGCAATGGGAAGCATTGCGCCAGCTGGGGGGCCATCTGGCCCGCGATGAGGCGCTGTTGATATCCAATCTGACAGTGCTGAAGGAACTTTCCGACCGGATCGTGGCCGTCGAAGCGGCAGACGTGGAAGGTGGGGCAGCCGATGCGCTGAGGATGAAACTGGTGGCGCAGATTCAAGATGTGGAGTCACGGCTGGCCAATCTGACAACGCTGGTGGGAATGATAGATTTTGGAGGAGATGCCTGAACCATGAAAAATAAGTTCCTGGCCCTGATTTTAATTGTCAGTCTGCTGCTGGCGGGCTGCAATGGTGGCAAAAATACCCCCGGCACTTCGGGAACGACGCCGACCAAAGGCGATGTGCTGGTGTTTGTGGCAGTGCCGTTGAGCGGTTTCCAGGCCAACGGTGGTCAGACGGTGTTGGGGGGGGTCCGGTTGGCGGCCGAGGAGATCAATCGCTCCGGCGGTCTGCTGGGCTATCGTGTCGTCGTCCAGGCGCTGGATGATGAGTCCGACAGCGATGTGGCGGTGGCGAACGTCGAGAAGATCAAAGAGGCGTTGCAGGGGAACGTCAAGGTGATCGCTGTGATCGGCCACCTGAACAGCGGTCAGACGCTGGCGGCGATGGAGCTTTACAAGGATCTGCCCTTGATTGTGATTACGCCGACGGCATCGGAGCAGAGTTTGACGCAGAAGGGGTATACCAACTTCTTCCGGGTCAATGCGAGCGATGCGATCCAGGCGGCGGTGGATGCGCAGTTCCTGGCGGAAAAGCTGGGGGCCCGGCGTGTGGCGGTGGTTTTCAACAATACGGAGTATGGTCGTGGTCTGGGGGCGCAGCTGACGGCGGCGCTGAAGTCCAAGGGGGCTGAGGCGGTGACGCAGATCGAGGTCGAGGAAGGTCAGAGCCATTATGAGAAAGAAGTGGCTGAAATCCAGGCCGCGAACCCGGATGCGATTTTCTACGCCGGTTATGAAATTGAGACGCCCTATCTGCGGGCGGCTTTGATCGGGGCCGGAGTGAAGGTGCCGATGCTGGCGAGCGACGGGGCTTTCCTTTCGGCGACGATCGATGAATCCAGTGGGACGGCGGAGGGGCTCTATGTGAGTGCTTTTGCGCCGAGCCCGAAGAATGTGGCCGATGCCAGCTGGTTCGCGGCCTATCAGGCGGTGGAGTATCGCAATCCCGAGACCTATTCGGTGAACGGGTATGTGGCGATGCAGGTGCTGGCGGCCGGTGTGAAGAATGCCAATTCGCTGGATTCCAAGGCGGTGGCGGCGGCGCTGCTCCAGAAGGGGATTCCGACGTTGCTTTCGGAACTGAGTTACGATGCGAACGGCGATCTGAAGAATCCGCAGATCTGGATCTATCAGGTGAAGAACGAGGCGTTCGAGCAGGTGCAGTAGCCGGCTGCGGGGTTAAGGATAAGGGGAGGCTCCTGAGAGGGGGCCTCCTTTTTTGTTTATCTACCAGCTGAGTGTTTCTCCATCGGCGGGGATGGCAACGTGGTCGATCAGGCCGGCCCGGGTAAGCTGGTCGGCGAGGGGGCGGCGTTGCAACCGGCAATGGTTGACGGCTTCCATGTGGACGGCGACGATGTGGGCCTGGGGCGCGGCGCGGCCGACATTGATCACGTCGGCGGCGGTCATGGTGATGGGAGCGCCGATGTTGAATTGGGCGGCGCCGGCGTTGAGGACGATGATGTCGGGGTGATATTGCTCAAGGACGGCCTGGACGGTGGCGTTCCAGACGGTGTCTCCGGCGATGTAGAGGAGGGGTTCCCGGGGGGGGTTGATGATGAAGCCGGAGACGGCCCCCATGAGGTTGCCGAGGAGGCCGCGGCCATGTTTTCCGCCCGTGCGGGTGAAGTGGAGACCGTTCACTTCGGCGGAGGTTGCGATGGGCAAGACGTGGGTGAAGTTTGCTTTTTGGAAGGAGGGCTGATCGGGGGGCTGGCAGATGAGGGGGAGCTGTTTGGGGAGCCGGGCTGCGGCAACGGCATCGAAATGATCGAAGTGGGAATGGGTGGCGACGATCATATCGGGATGCAGCAGTTCGTCGATAGGGCAGGGGAGCGGGACCGTCGGGTTGGTGGCGGCGGATGTTCCAAAGGTCAGGGATTGCAGGGTGTGGGCTTCAGCCAGCAATGGATCGATGAGGATGGATTGGCCGGCCAGTTCGATTTGCAGGGTGGCATGGCGGATCAGACGTAGTTTCATGGGCCTCCTGGGATGGTTGGGAAATTGGATGTGGAAGGTATACCTCATTTTGCGGGAGTGGCAAGGGAGCGGCACCTGGAAGGATGAAAAAGAGATTTCACCGCAGAGGCACAGAGAACACAGAGAAGAAGAGAGGAGATTTTTCTGAATTTTCTCTGTAAAAAGGGCTATGTTTTGGCGGGGCCCTCACCCCCTGCCCCCTCTCCCCTATTTTGTTGTTAAGTAGCGACGCGATTCGAGTGGATGCGTTTTGGGGTATAGCTGCGAGCGATGCGGGAGGGAGAGGGGGGAAGAGCGTGCCGCCGGGGCGGTTCTGAAAAAGGGCTATGTTTTGGCGCGGCCCTCACCCCCTGCCCCCTCTCCCCTATTTTGTTGTTAAGTAGCGACGCGATTCGAGTGGATGCGTTTTGGGGTATAGCTGCGAGCGATGCGGGAGGGAGAGGGGGGAAGAGCGTGCCGCCGGGGCGGTTCTGAAAAAGGGCTATGTTTTCGGCGGCTTCAGAAAGCCGCCGAAAACATAAACAAAAAAAACTCTCTCCCGATCCAGCGCGGTGCATTTTAGGGGGAAAGCGTCTTATGCGGGGAGGGGCGATTTTCCAAAGAGGTGCGTTGCATCTTTGAGAAACGTTGATTTATTTTGAGTAAGTTATACAATGTTGCTGATTCTACGTATGGAGCTAATTTTATGTTGAGAAGATTGAGAGGCCAGCTGAAGGTAGAATCAAGGAGGATTTTATGGCGGGGAAATTGCGATGGTTGGGCGTGGCGTTTGTCGAGTTTATCACCGGGGACGGCCGGACGATCCTTTTCGATCCGTGGACGAAGACGGACGGCAGTCCGACCTGCCCGCTGGAGACGGAGGAGATCCGGAAGGCCGATCTGATTCTGGTGAGCCACGATCATTTCGATCATATCGCTTCGGCGGCGAAGTTGTGTAAACAGACGGGGGCGCTGCTGGGCGGCCCGGATGAGACGATGAAGCGGTTGATGCGGGATGAGGGTTTGGAGCCGGAGCAGATTGTCAATCATGGCGCGGGGTATATTGTGGGCGGCGGCACGGTGTTGCCGTGGGCGAAGGTGGTTTCCACGCCGGCGTATCATACGTCGAATACTTCGGTGCCGGTCGGGACCATTGTCAAGGCGGTGGATGGGACGACGATCTATCATGCCGGGGATACCAGTCTGACCGGCGAGATGGAGATCTATGCGCGGCTTTATCCGTTGGATGTGGCGATTTTGCCGATTTTCGGGATTGCGACGATGGATGCACTTCAGGCGACGGAGGCTGTGCGGCTGATGAAGCCGCGGAAGGTGATGCCGATCCATTTCGATTTCTGTGCGGAGCCGGAGGCGGTGCTGGCGGAGTTTGTGGCTCTGTGCCGGGAGCGGGCTCCCGAGGTGGAGATTCTGGTGCCGGCGCCGGGGAAGTATTTTGAGCTTTAAGAGGGTTTTTTTATCTATGTTTTCGCGCGCTTCAGAAAGCGCGCGAAAACATAGATATTTTTCCCCCTTATTTTCTGGGGGACCCATAGCCAGTATTTTGACTGAGAGGCAGGGCGGTAAGGATGAGTGAATACAATCGGCGGAGACGGCCGCATCTGTTGGCGGGACGGAAGCCGGCGGATGAAGCGGCCCGGCGGCGTTATTATCGCCGGCCTACTCCTGCCGAAAGGGTGGGGGCAGATTTATTCTTTTTTATCATGGGAGCCACATCCTTTGTGATTAAAGGGCTTTCGTTGATTTATCAAGACCGTGACTGGAGAATCACTGAGGTGGCGATCGGTGGGAGTGCAATTGTTATGTTATTGACCATTGAGCTGTCGAAGTCGAGCCGGCTTTTTGTTCTGGGAGTGTTTTGGGCGGTTTTGTCGGCCGTGGCTTTGGTACGGATTGAGTCCTATGGAGAGTTGATCTATCTGGCCTTTTGCGGGCTTTTTTTGTTTGATCTGTTTTTGCTTCGCGATAAAGAATGGAATGAGTAGAGAAAAAACCCTTTGCGTGCCATTTCAGGTGCGGAAAGTTTTAGAAGGCCAGTTCAGGGTGCCCACGCAGGGGCACCCCTACAGAGACCGTTTCCGGGTAGGGGCGGCCACATCGGGCCGCCCTTGATCCCAGAAAGACGGCTATTTCTTCCCTTTGCCGGCCGGTTTGTCGAGTTTTTGAGCGGCTTCGACGGGGGCCGGGGCGGCCGGTTCTTCTGGGGCAGGAGCGGGCAGCCGACGGATTTCGTTGAAGATGGCGCCGTCGCGCAGGTAGACGGTCCGATCGGTCTGCTCGGCGATGCGCGGATCGTGGGTGACGATGATGAAGGTTTGGCCTTCTTTGTTGAGCGTCCGCAGCAGGGACATGATCTCGCCGCCGGCCTGACTGTCGAGGTTGCCGGTCGGTTCGTCGGCCAGGACGATGGCCGGCCGGTTGACCAGGGCCCGGGCGACGGCGACGCGCTGCTGTTCACCGCCGGACATTTCCAGGGGGCGATGGTGCAGTCGGGAGCCCAGCCCGACCCGCTCCAGCAGTTTGGTGGCGCGGTCGCGGGCTTCCCGGGGATTCACGTCGGAGTAGCGCATGGGGAGCATGGCATTTTCCAGGGCGGTGAGATGTCCCAGCAGATGATATTGCTGAAAGACGAAGCCGACCTTTTCACGGCGGATGGCGGGCAGGCGACGGGACGGCACTTTGGAGATGTCCACGCCGTCGAGCACGACTGAGCCCTCGCTGGGGGTATCCATGCAGCCCAACAGGTTGAGCAGGGTGGATTTGCCGCTGCCGGAAGGTCCCATGATCGAGAGAAATTCGCCTTTCTCAATGGTCAGATCCAGGCCCCGCAGGGCGCGAACCTCGACCTCTCCCATCATGTAGCGTTTGATCAGACCACGGGCCATCACGATGCTCATTTTATTTCTGCTCCAACAGAATGGTGATGCGGACGGTCATGCCCCAGCGCAGATCGGGATCGGGTTGATCGAGGGCGATGACGGTCTTGTAGACAACATCTCCGCTGCTGATGGTTTCGCCGCGCAGGGCGACGGAGACGATATGGCCGGAAAGTTTCTTGTCGTCAAAGGCGGTCAGGGTGATCTGAGCCGGGTCGCCGGGTTTGATATGGGTAGCGCCCCATTCATCCAGATCGGTCGTTTCGATTTGCAGGGTGGAGAGGTCGGCCAGGACGGCGACGGCCGCGCCGGGTTGAGCCCAATCGCCCAGGCGCAGTTGCCGTTTGATGAGGGTGCCGGCAAAGGGGGCGCGGAGGGTGGCGGATGCCAGATCTTTTTGGGCCCGTTCGAGCAGCAGGGTCTTGACTTCGACGTCCAGGGTCAGGAGCGGATCGACGCCCCGTTCCAGTTCGGCCAGCTTGAGACGGGCGCGCTCGACATCGGTTTGAAGGGCGGCGGCGTCACGGCTGACGGCGGTCTGTTCGCCTTTGCGGGCATCGACGTTGGCCTGGGCGACGGCGAGATCCTGTTTGGCTTTGTTCCAGTTGTCGGTGTAGACATTCCGCACGTCTTCGGAGATCCATTCCCAGGGGCGATCCTGGGCCCGGGCGTAGGCGGTGGCGGCGTCGGCTTCGGCTTTGCGGGCGCGTTCCAGTTCGACTTCGGATTGGGTGAGGCTGGGGTAGCGGGCGGTGGTCTGGCCGACGCGGGCCTGGGCGCTGCGCAGAGAGAGTTGCGCGTCGCTGATGTCCTGGGTGTGATTGAGTTCGGCCTGGTGCAGTTTGGTTTCGGCGGAATCCAGGTCGGCCTGGGCCTGACGGACGGCGAATTCCAGCTGGGTGGTGTCGAGTTGGGCGATGGGATCCCCGGCTTTGACGGTGGCGCCTTCTTCGACCAGCCATTTGACGATCGGGCCGCTGCGGTCGAAGGCGAGGGAACTCCAGGCGGCGGGGACGACTTCTCCCCGGGCGCGGACGGCCAGTTCAGCGGAGGGGGTGCCCTGGGGGGTGAGGGTGAGGGCGATGTTTTGCATGGCGGCGTTGCCGGCGGTTGAGAGCATGCTGCTGGCGGCGCATAAAACGATGGCCGCGATGAGAATTCCTCCGATGATGAATGCTAACTTCTTGGGTTTCACGGTTCCTCCTTATTTATTCGTTTTTTCGGCCGAAGGCCGAAAAAACGCTACTTCTGATTTTTGATACTGCCCTGCACCTGAAGCTTTGTTTTTCAGATACGACGCGCTGGATGGGGGGAGAGTTATTTTGTGTATGGTTTTTTCTTTTTTTACTCGGCGTGAAGGGCGATGGCCGGGTCGAGTCGGGCGGCGGTGCGGGCAGGCAGGATTCCGGCGACCATGCCTAAGACGATGCTGAAGATGAAGGCGCCCAGGACCAGGCGGGGGGAGAGGTTGAGCATGGTGAGGCCCAGGGAGGCCTGTAGCTGGATGTTGACCAGGATGACGGTGATCCAGGAGACGACCAGGCCGACGGCGCCGCCCAGGGCGCCGAGTTTGGCAGCGTCGAGGAGCACTTCGGCCAGGATGTCACCGTCATCGGCACCGACGGCTTTTTTCAGGCCGATTTCCCAGGTGCGCTCTTTGACGGAAATGACCATGGTATTGATGACGGAGACGGCTCCGACAAAGACGGCGATAGAGAAGATCCCGGCCATGACGGCGATCAGGGTCATGAAGACCTGCTGCAGGTTGCCGAAGATATCGGTGACGGTCTGGACCTGGAGGCCGGGCAGCTCTTCGCTGATCAGTTTTTTGAAGGATTCCGGCGAGACTCCGGGCTGAGCGCGGACGGAGAGGGCGCCGAGCTCGCTGTTGGCATCGGTCACGGAGACCAGGCCGTTGATCGACATGTAAGCCGCGGTGTTGTAGCCGCCAAAGTCGTAGGGGACAAAGTCCCAGATGCCGACGATGGTGATTTCTCGTTCTTTCTGTCCTACCCGGATGCGATCGCCGACGTGTAGATTGTTGACCTGGGCGAGGGAGGCGCCGACCATCATTTCGGTAGCGCTGCCGGGGGCATATTTCCGTCCGGAGGCGACCCGGATATCCATCGGCATGTCGAAGCTGAAGTTGCCCAGTTCTGAATTGTTGGCCCAGATTTGGACTTCTTTCATCTCTTTGTCGTCGGTGCCGAAATAGATCGGGACCTGGCGGGAGTTGAAGCGCATCACTTCGGCGACGCCGGGGAAGTTGCGCAGGACGCGGGCGGTGGATTCGCCCATCGGGACGCCGGCTTTCTCAGGCTGCAAGAAGAGCATGTCCTGGGTGCCGTTGGTGACATCGTTGAGGGCGGTGTTCATTCCTTCGGCGAGGCTGCCCAGAGCGGCGATGGCGAAGATGCCGATGGCGATCCCGCCGGCGGTGAGGATGGGGCGGAGGTTGCGGCGCAGAAGGTAGAAGAGGCGTTTGAGGCCGTGGGCGGCATAGCCGCCGGTGCTGCCGCCGCGCAGGGCGACTACCGGATCAAGCCGGGCGGCCTGTAAGGCGGGATAAATTCCGGCCAGGACTCCCATGACGGTGCTGAAGGCGACGACGCCGACGGCCAGTCGAGGGGTCAGCAGAAAGAGTTTCGAGCCTATCTGGGCGATCAGGGCCTGGTTGGCGAGCATACCGCAGAGGGCTCCTACCAGCATGCCCGACAAGCCTCCCAGCCCGGCGATCAGGACGGCTTCGGCGATCACTTCGGAGAGGATGTGGCTGTCTTCTGCGCCCAGGGCTTTTTTCAGGCCGATTTCACGGCGGCGTTCGTGGACGCTGACGGCCATGGTGTTGACGATGGTGAAGGTGCCGATCAACAGGGAGAGAATCCCACTGGCGCCGATGATGAGGGTGAAGATCAGGACCTGCTGGCGGGCCTGTTCGACCATGGCTTTGGGCGAGGTAGCGGTGATATCGCTGACTTCGGTTTCGATCTTTTTAGCGACGGCTTCCAGATCGGCTCCCGGTTGGGGGACGACGCTGACGACCTGAGCTCCGCCGGCTATGAAGACATCCCGGCCCAGCAGGTCTTCGGCGGCTTCGTAGCTGATGTAGGCGGTGCGGCCACCGACGGTCGGTTCGGATTCCCAGATGCCGACGATTTTGAAGGCGCGGTCGCGGATTTCCAGCAGTTGGCCGACTTCCAGGTGGCGGGCCTGGGCAAGGCCCCAGGAGACGACCGTTTCGGTCCGGCTGCCGGGATCGGGAATACGGCCGGCATAGAGTTTCAGTCCGCTCATCGGGGGCTCAAATTCCAGGCCGGGGATGTCGGAGCGGGTGCCGATAAAGGATTCCGGATTGACGGAGATCGTGGCGACATTTTCTTCCGGTTTGGCGATGTTGGCGACGATGGAAACGGTCAGTCCACGCACTCCGGGAATCCGGCGGATGACACTCATGGCCGATTCGGAGATCGGTTTCGAGTAGTCTTTGGTCATAACAGAGATGCGGGTTTGGGCATCATTTCCGGTGAGTTGAATGAGGTCTTCCATCTGTTCCGTGATACCGCCGACCATGGTGACGGCGAAGATGCCGACCGCCACCGCAAACATAGTCAGGGCCGTGCGCATTTTGCGCCGCAGCAGATAGCGGATAATTTCGTTCATAAGGATTCCTGTCTGGTCCAGTTTTTTAAGGGAAAGGCATTTATAGGAAACGCGCGAAAACAAGAGCTTTTTTATTGGACGGTGTAAGGATACCACGAGGAGTAGTTTTTGCCATCGGACCGGGGGCGGGTTTTGAATCCGCCTGGAGACCGGCCTGTAACAGGGCTGGAGATGGATATTTTACAGAGAAGAATTTTCTCGGCGGTTTTTTCAGGGTAGTTTTTTGGGCAAATCGATGATTCCGAGCCAGAAATTCCCCAGAATTTTGACTATTTTGACCAGAGAATCGAAGGTGATCGGTTTGGTGATATAGGCATTGGCGCCGAGATTGTAACTTTGCTGGAGATCTTTTTCGGCGTGGGAAGATGTGATGATAACGATCGGAATGGAGTTGAATTCAGGGTCGTTTTTAAGTTCGAGCAACGTTTCCCGCCCGTCTTTGCGCGGCATGTTCAAATCCATTAAAACCAGATCGGGCCGCCTGGGGGGGGCGGCGGCATAGGTTCCCTGTCCACGCAGGTAATCGAGCAGGGCTTCCCCGTTATCCACAAATTCCAGGGCGATGTTGATATCAGATTTTGCAAGGGCTTCCTGCGTTAACAGGCGATCGTCAGGATCGTCTTCTGCCATCAGAATGAGTAATTTAGAGTGCTCAGTCATGGAAACTTCCTCCAGGGTGATTTTTTATTGTGTAGATGTGACCGGCCGGGAGTGTGATGATAAAACGAGAACCCTGTCCTGGAATACTGTGAGCGGTAATTGCTCCTGCATGGCGTTCCACAATTTTGTGGCAGATTGAGAGCCCCATGCCGACGCCGGCGAATTCTTCCCGGGTATGCAGACGTTGGAAGGGTTGGAAGATGCGATCCAGATACTTTTCGTCGAATCCAATGCCGTTATCGGCGACAACGATCTGGACCTTTTCCGGGTTTTGAGCCGGGTGGACGGCAATTTCGATGTGGGGGGGAGTATTTGGGCGATGAAATTTCAAGGCATTGCCGATCAAATTTTGGAAGAGCCGGCGCATTTGACCGGGATCGGCGATAACGGTAGGGAGTTCGCTGATTTCAATTTTGCCACCGGTTTCTGCGATGGGGATTTCCAGATCGACTAAAAGTTCTTCGATCAGGGGCGTCAGCTGGACGGGGACCAGCGGTTGGGCCTGGGTGGTGATTTGTGTATAGAGCAGTAACTCATCGATCAGTTGCTGCATTCGTTGGGCGGCATTCTGCATGCGTTTCAGATAATCGAGTTCCTGGATATCGAGGCGCTCTCCGGCGCGGTTTTCCAGGCGTTCTCCAAAGATGCGAATTTTGCGCAGTGGTTCCTGGAGATCGTGAGAGGCGATGCGGGTGAAATCTTCCATTTCGGCATTGGCGATGCTTAATTCCAGGGCTTTTTGGGCCAGAGCTTCTTCGCTGAGTTTACGATCAGTGATATTTTCATGGGCGATGACCACATAAATGCCTTGAGGCCCCTGAAAACGGGTGGCGTGCATGGTAAACCAGCGTTTTTTTAAGGGGGCATGGCAGGGATATTCGACAGAGAATTCGGGAATCTCATTTGCAATAAGGCGTCTAATTCCGGTCGCTGTAGAGGCAGCTTCTTCATCCCAGGGGGGACAGGCGTTATCGCAGACCAGCAAATAGTTTCGTCCCAGGCCGTAATCAACCCAGCCCAGGTTGTTTTCATCGGCAAATTGTTTCCAGGAAGTGTTTACTGCCCGAATTGTGCCGGAAGCGTCGAGGATGGCGATCTGTGCGATCAGGGAATCCAGTGTGGATTGGACGAATTGTTGGGATTCTTGAAGTTCGTCGGTTGTTTTTTTTAGATGAAGGTTTTGTTCGCGTAATTTTTCCCGATTGAGGAAGAGATCCTGGAAGATCACTTTGTAGGGATTCCGGAGGCTGGATTCGACCACGGATTTATAAAGGCTTATGGTAGCGATCAATTTGAGGATATGGCCTCCCATGTTGAAGAGGTCATAGACATCGGTGTAGACGCTAAAAGCGAGTTCGGCCAGGATAGAAAATAAAACAAAGATCTGGATGTCGCGCATTTCAACATGGATAGCTTCGAGTTCTTTTTTGATGCTCCAGATTTTGGGGAAAGTGGAGAGCAGCAGCAACATAATGACGATTTCGCTGCTTTTTTTAAACCAGGTCAGTCCTTCTCCTTCGATATAACAGGCCGGGAAATTTCCGGTGAAAATGGCAATCAGCAGCAGGCTGCCGGTCAGGGTGTATCCTCCCAGGGTCAGGGGGGGGGAGATTTTGTGCACGGGGAGATAGAATGCCGCCCAGACAGAGATGCTGCAAAGGAACTGGCCGGCGATCCAGAGTTGAGTGGGGAGATTGGGGGTGGAATTGTAGAAAATCGGCATGCCTTTATAGGCGAGCAGATGCAGGGCGTGAAACAGGCCGATGAAAAGATAGGCTATGCCTAAAAAGCGCAGGATGGGGTTTTGGATCATCTGGCGGGTGTTCCAGATGATGATAAAGATACCACCGGCCACGAACACGACAAACATTTCCACCAGGGAATGGAAGAGCAGGTAATTGTAAATTTTGCTCAGGTAGAGCCCGGTGAGAAGTCCCAGGATTTTTAATAAATCCAGCCCGTAGTGGCGAATGTGAGCGTTCATAGTTTTGTTTTTCCTGTAGATTTTCAGGAACGATCAGTAGTGACCGAGGTGATTGTAGTATTTTTCAGAATATGAGCAATTTCCTGGCGTATCAGGGGGTCCCGATCGTGGCTTAAGAGTTGCAGGGCTTGAAGGGCGGCCGGATCGGGGATACGAGCCAGAATGTGGACGGCCAGACGCCGGAAATGGGGATTAAGGGCATGGCCTAATCTTTCCAGGGCGGGAATTGCTTCGGGATTTTGGAGTGCGCCGAGGGCCTCGGCGGCGGCCATGATGAGCGGCAGGGATGTGGATTCCAGCATCAAGATTAAATCGGGGAGGACTTCCTGATCTTTTAGTTCACCCAGATTGCGGGCGGCGGTATAGCGGACCCATAACGATTCATCGTGTAGGGCGGTGCGCAGGGCCGGCAGGACATCGGGATGACGGGTGTGGGTCAGGGCACCGGTGGCCAGCTGGCGCACCTGCCAGTCGGGATCCTGCAAGGCGGCTTTCAAGGCCGGGATAATTTCACGGCCTGGGCGCCGGCTGAGCAGCCGCGCGGCCACGCGGCGGGTTTCCGGCAGGGGCGCCTGTAAGGCATCGAGGAGCAGGGAGAGAATTTGGGGGTGTTGCATTTGATCTAAAGTTTGTAAGGCCGCGGTGGCTACTTCGGGACTTTTATCGTGAATCATGACGGTGAGTTGGGGCAGGAGATCGGGATCGTTCAGCTGCCCCAGAATGCGGGCGACAGCGAGGCGCACCTGGGGGGCGGGATCTTGCAAGCTCGGGAAGATTTCTTTTCCGGAAACGGTGGGAACCGCAAAGGTCAGCGCCTGGGCGCAGTGGGTGCGAATGGTGGGATCGGGATTATTGAGGGCGGCGACCAACGGCGCGGTGATATGCAATCGGCCCAAAATCTCAGCCAGTTGGGGGCGGTTTTGGGGGGTAGCTTTCTGGAAGGCGGCGATCAAGCGGGTTTGGTCGGTGCTGCCGAGGCGTACCAGTGTTTGCAGGGCTGCCCGGGAAACGATTTCGGAAGACCTTTCCAGGAAGGGCAAAATATGGGGGATGTCGGTTGCATTGCCGATCCAACCGATGGCGTTGAGGGTCAAGCCACAGAGAGAATCTTCCGGGGTTTTTAAGCCGGCAATAAGTCGGGGCCATAGTTGGGGATAATTCTGGATGTGGGTCAGCCATTGACTTTTGCAACGTTGATCCAACCGTCCCAGGGCAATGACCGTGGAGGCGACGATGGCCAGGTCTTTGTGATTGAGGTTGGGAAGCAGAATTGTGCCCGCGGCCGTGTCGCCTACCTGACCGATGGCTTCAATTAAGGGGCCCCGTAGATTGGAGGCATTTTCCAGATGTTTGAGCAGAGTGGGATAACAGATGGGGTCTCCGATTTTGCCCAGAGTTTCAATAATGGGAAGCTGAATCCATTCGTCGATATCGAGGATTTTCAGCAGTTCAGGAATGGCCCGGGGATCCCCAATTTTGCCCAGGGCTTCAACCGTACTATAGCGGATATTGGGATTGATATCTTTTAACATGGCGAGCAGCGCCGGCACCGCTTCCCAGGCACCGATTTCGCCCAACATGGTGACGGCAAATTTTCGCCCGGACTCGTTGGATTGAGCGAGGCGTTCTTCCAGCAGGGGGAGCGCCCGGGAGTTTAATTTGATAAGCAGCTTGCGGGTCAGGGAGCGATAACTCGGTTCTTTGTGTTCCAGCAGTTCGGTTAGAAATACGGATGAGATTTCTTCTGCGTGTTCAGTTAAGAATTCGAGGGCCATTTTTTGAATTGTGGAATTGGAGTCGTTCAGAGCTTCCATAAAGAGAAGGGGAGCTAAGGGATCATCTGTAATGAGCAGTTCATGATACGCAGCAAGACGGTCATCTTCTTCAGGGGCATGAAGTCGAGCGTGTAAGTTCAGATATTCGGGTGAAATTTCAATCAGGTTTTTGATGTGGAAGGAGATCATCGACTTTTTGCTCCTGCTGAGTGCCACCGGGGGCGGTCTGGTTGGAATCAAGTCAATTTTTCAGCTACTTTAATCATAAATAAAAAAGGCCGGGTGATTGTTGGGGTTGTGTTAGGACTTCGTTGTGGTTTTGTTGGTAGGCATGTTTGTAACTTGAGCTAAAATGGTAGATACCAATTTTGGGTTGAATTTGGATTGTCCCGTGAGGTTGAAATCAAGATAGTAAGAAAGGTTGAACCCATGGATAAAGAGTGGATTTTGCCTTTGGATGCCGGGGGGGCTCAATTAGAGGCTGTGGGAGGTAAAGGGGCCAATCTGGCCCGGCTGATGGCGGCCGGTTTTTCGGTTCCAGGTGGTTTTTTGGTTACCACGTCGGCCTATGAAGCCTTTGTTGCGGCCAATGATTTGCGTCGGCGAGTCTCTGTCCTGGCTGAGACAGTTGCCGTAGACGATCTGGCAGCTCTGGAGGCTGTGTCGGCGGAGATTCGCGCCGGTTTTGCCCGGGGGACGATGCCGCCGGCGTTGGCAGAAAGTTTACAGGATGCTTATCGTCAGTTGGGCCAGCCGCCTGTAGCCGTGCGTTCTTCGGCGACGGCGGAAGATCTGCCGGATTTTTCTTTTGCCGGACAACAGGATACGTTTCTTAATGTGATCGGTGAGGATGCTCTGTTGCGGGCCGTGGTGGATTGTTGGAGCAGTTTGTGGACGGCCCGGGCTATCGGTTATCGCAAACGTAATGCAGTCAGCACGGGCGGGTTGGCGTTGGGTGTAGTGGTTCAACAGATGGTGAACAGCGAGGTTTCGGGGGTGCTCTTTACGGCCAATCCCCTCACCGGGGATCGGACTGAAGTGGTGATCGATGCGACCTGGGGATTGGGGGAGGCTTTGGTTTCCGGGCAGGTGGAGCCGGATCATTATGTAGTAGCGGCAGGGACGTTGATTTTGCAGAAGGCTGTGGGGGCCAAAGCGGTGATGATCCGGCCGGCAGACACCGGGGGCGTGGTTTCATTGGAGGCCGGTCTCTCGCATCAACAGGCGCTGCCCGATCCGGTGATTTTGGAACTGGCGCAGTTGGGGCGGAAGATCGCGGTGCTTTACGGCGTGCCGCAGGATGTGGAATGGGCCTGGGCGGAAGGGAAGCTTTTTGTGCTTCAGGCGCGGCCGATCACTTCTCTTTACCCGCTGCCGGACGGGCTGCCGGAGAATCCGCTGGCTGTGTTGATTTCCTTTGGGGCGGTACAGGGGATGTTGGATCCGATGACGCCGTTGGGGCGCCAGTGGATTCAGAGTTGTATTCCAGTCATTGCCCGGCGTTTTGGGATGAAGAAGGATTTGAAGACGCAGACCGTATTGGTGGAATCGGCAGAACGGATGTTTATGAATCTCACACCCGTCGCTCATAATAAAGTGGGGCGAAAGCTTATGCGGGCGGCCATGGGGGCGGTCGAACCGGCGGCGCGGGCCGGATTGGAGTTGTTGTGGGACGATCCTCGATTGGCCCATCCCGGGCCGTTGCGGTTTCGTTCGGTTGGGGCTCTGGTGCGAGGGATGGGACCGGTATTTGTGCGGGTCATCGGCAATCTGTTACGGCCCGAATCGATGCGGCCGCGGGTAGATAAACGGGTGGAAGCGATGCTCGCTGATTTTGCCCAACGCAGCGCGGCGGCAGCCTCTCTGGCGGATCGTTTAACTCTTTTTCAGGTGATTTGGGAAAGTATCCCCGGGATTATTTTGGGGGAACTTTTGCCGGGGATGGTCGCCGGGATGGCGATGTTTGTTGCTTTGATGAAGCTGGCCGAAGCGGTGCCCGGGGGGGATCTGGAGGTCCTGGCGGTGACGCGAGGGATGCCGGGAAACGTCACGACGGAGATGGATCTGGCTTTGTGGGTAACCGCGCGACAAATTCAATCTGATCCGGCGGTGAAGGCCTTCTTTTTGCAGACGCCGGCGGAGCAACTGGCGGCGGATTGGATGGCCGGAACTCTGCCTTCGATGGCTCATTCGGCGATTCAGGCTTTTATGGATCGTTATGGGATGCGCGGGTTGGCGGAGATCGATCTGGGGCGGCCCCGTTGGCGAGAAGAGCCGGTTCCGGTTTTTCAGTCCTTGCAGAGCTATTTACAGATCACCGATCCGGAGCTGGCGCCGGATGCCGTTTTCAGCCGGGGAGCCGTGGCCGCGGAAGCGGCTTTGACGTATCTGGTAACCGCATTACGGTCCCGGCCGGGCGGCTGGTTGAAGGCGCGGCTGGCGCGAGCTGCAGGGCGACGGGTGCGGTTGTTGCTGGGGATTCGTGAAAGTCCCAAGTTTTTTGTCATTCGGCTGATGGGAATGTTGCGGATGGCTTTGTTGGAAAGCGGTCGCGATCTGGTTTCCCGCGGGATCTTGCAGGCGCCGGACGATCTTTTTTTTCTGGGGTTTGCCGAGTTGCAATCTCTGGCCGACCATGAACCAGGAGAATGGAGGGCGCTGGTCGATCAACGGCGCGCGGTTTATCAACGTGAACTGCGGCGGCGGCAGATTCCCCGGGTGTTATTGGGCGATGGGCGGGCTATCTTTGAAGGGTTGAGTGCGGATGCCGAAGCCGCCGGAGTGGGCGAGCTGGTCGGCAGTCCTGTTTCGCCGGGGGTGGTTGAAGGTGGGGTGCATGTGGTGTTAGATCCCCGGGGAGTTCAGTTGATCCCCGGTGAAATCCTGGTTTGTCCGGGAACCGATCCTTCCTGGACCCCCCTGTTCCTTTCGGCGGGAGGACTGGTGATGGAGGTCGGTGGGCTGATGACCCATGGAGCCGTCGTGGCGCGAGAGTACGGCATTCCGGCGGTTGTGGGCGTCCATGATGCGACGACGCGGTTGCAAACCGGACAACGGATTCGAGTTGACGGAGCAACCGGGAAAATTGTGATTTTGGCGTGAACATTTTGCTGAGTGCTCTCGTTTAACGAATAAGCCGGACAAAAGGGACCGGAATGGAATTGCTTTTATTGATTAAAACATGGATCACAGCCATCCGGGCGCTCCAGAATCAGATCTCTGTCTGGTTTTTGGAGCAAATTGCGGTTGGACGGCGATTTTTCTTCAGATATGAAGGCTCAGAGGCCGAACCGGCCACGCCTGATTTGATTATGAGCTTTCAGCAAGGGCATCCCGAAGCATTTGAGCTGATCTATCAACGATTTAAGAACTATGTCTATCGGGTGGCCTGTTTTTTGGTGCGGGACGATGTGGAAGCTGAGGATGCAGTTCAGGAGACTTTTCTGGATGTGTTGCATGGATTGCCGCATTATGTACCCAGTGAGAAGGCCGCCTTTGAGACCTGGCTTTATCGGGTTACCATCAATCGTTGTACTACCCGATTGCGGCGTAAGGTTTTGCCGTCGACCGATTGGGATGAGATGACGGAACAGATGGAGAATTTACCGACTCCTGATCTGGAAGGCGATCCGGAAGCGGTTTGTCTGGGCCATGAGGAGACCCTGACGTTGTGGCGGGCCGTCGATACATTGTCGGAGGAGCATCGCGCGGTATTGGTGTTGCGTTATGGACAGGATTTGGGGTATGAAGAGATTGCTCAGGTTTTAAATATCAATTCAGGGACGGTGAAATCACGCCTGTTCAATGCTCATCGCAAGTTGCGGTCGGTTTTAGAGGCCATGAGTGGATAATGGCAGGGGGTGGTGAGTGAGTAGAAACCATGTGGAGCAGGAATTGCTGGCCTATCTGGACGGAGCATTGGATGCACGGACCCGAAGCCGGGTCGAAGCGCATCTGAAGGAATGCCCGACCTGTACGGCTGAGCTGGCGCGGTTGAAGCGGCAACGCCTGATATTGGGGCAGGTTTTCAAGATCAAATTGGGGGAGAAGCAGTTGCCGGCGGCGGCCGATCGCCGGATTCGGACCCGGCTGCGTCAGGAAGCGGAGCCACGCCGGGAATGGTGGTGGGCCTGGCGCGGTGGGTTGACGCAGGTGGCCCTGGCTTTTATGGCAGTGGCGATGGTGATCACGGCCTGGCCGTTTCTGTCACCTTCGACCTCTCCTGCCGTTCTTCCGACTGTTCCGCCGCGGAC
The DNA here is from genome assembly GCA_964501335.1 of uncultured Anaerolineales bacterium. Classification (GTDB taxonomy): domain Bacteria; phylum Chloroflexota; class Anaerolineae; order B4-G1; family SLSP01; genus CAZCTC01. Next base: position 86,119 of record CAZCTC010000010.1, read on the forward strand.
CGAGGTGATGGGACAGAGCCGGCTGGCGCCGGGAAGCCGGGCGGCGATGCGGATCGTGGTGAGAGAACAATTATCTCCGCAGCCGGTTTCGGGGGCCGAAATTGAAGTGCGGTTGGGCAAGGTGCCCGGACTGGCGGCGTTGGTCTATCGGGGCCGGACGGATGCGGAAGGCATGGTCCAGGCGGCCTTTACGGTGCCGGAAGAGCTGGAAGGGGCGGTCAATCTGGTGGTGAAGACCGTGGTGGCCGGGCAAAGTGGAGAGATCGTGCGGCCGATTGTGGTGGTGCGCAGCGCCCGTCTTTTTTTGAATTCCGACAAACCGGTTTATCGGCCCGGGCAGGAGCTGTTTGTGCGGGCGCTGGCATTGGATGCGATGAACCTTCGCCCGGTGGTTGGGGGGCAGGTGGCTTTTGATATTTTGGACAGCAAGGGGCGTTCCTTAAATCATCAGGTATTGAGGGCTTCGGATTATGGGGTGGCTGCCTTTACCTGGAAAGTAGCCGATGATTATGCCGACAAGTCGTTGACTTTAAGAGCGACCATCAGTGATACCGTGTCGGAACGTCAGGTAATGGTAGGGGCTTATCCGCGGGCAGCTTTTCGGCTGAATGTTGAACCGGGACGGACCTTTTATGCCCCCGGGAATCGGGTGACCGGTACCGTTCAGGCTGATTATTTTTTTGGAAAGGCAGTGGCGGACGCCATGGTGCGGATTGTCGGGCGGCAGGGGGGGGCGGCTGGCGTCATCATAGCCGATGTCAGCGGGCGTACGGATGCCCTGGGACGGTTCGATTTTACTTTCAATTTGCCACTGGAAGATAGCTGGCGTGAGTTGGGTGGGCAGCCGGACATTCTCTATCTGACTGTGTCGGCGACCGACAGCGCCGGTCGGACCGAAGGAGTACGTCGGGAGATGCCGGTTTCCCGGGCGGGTCTTCTGATCCAGGCGGTTCCGGAGCGGGGCAGTTTGAAGCCGGGGGTTGAGAATATCATCTACATTTCGACGGCTTATCCAGATGGACAACCGGCTGCGACGGAGATGGAAATTATGGTTGGAGATGTGTCTTATCAGGTAGCGACCGATTCTTACGGCATGGGGGAATTTCGGCTGAAGCCTTTGACTGAGACGGTGATGCTGGAGATTGTCGCTCATGATGAGCAGGGGCAGACGGGCGCCCGGGTTTTCAATCTGGCAAGCTTTTATGGATCGAAGAGTGTGTTAGTGCGAACCGATGGAGCGATCTATCGAGTAGGGGATACCCTGCATGTGGAAGCTTTGACGGCGGGGGAAATTCGTCAACTCTATCTGGATGTGTTGCAGGCCGGGCAGTCGGTGGCTATGCTTTCGGGGTTTGTGGAAGAGGGGCGGGCGGCCTGGGCGATCGATTTGGACAGCTCGCTGGCAGGGACTCTGGAACTGCATGTGTATGCGGCGGACGATGAGACCCTGGAGGATAGCCGTTCTGTGGTGGTCGATCCGGCGAATGAGGTTGCCGTGCAGGTGACGGCGGATCGGGCGGTCTATCGGCCTGGAGAGCAGGCCCATTTACAGTTTCAGACAACTTTGACGGAGTCCGGGAAGTCCCTGCCGGCGCAGGCTTTGCTGGGAGTGGGTGTTGTTGATGCGTCGGTTTATGCGTTGGAACAGTTGCCGGTGGGCTTTGCCCGCACCTATTTTCTGTTGGATAAAAAATTATCCAGTGTGCCTCAATTGGGTTTTGCCGTGGATCAGGGTTTGGCGGCCGGGTCGGAAAATAGAGCGGTTCGTCTGGCGCAGAGTCGCGCTGCTGAGGCGGCCTGGGCCTTGGCCGGCGATTCTCCGATCGGAGAAAGGAGGCTTTATGCATTGTCCGTTTCTTATGACGTGCGTTCATCGGCGCAAAATCAGAAGTCGCCTTCCGATGGGGTGCGGAGACTGTTGGCAGGAATCCTTCTGATATTGGCGATTTTTCTGTGGGTTGTTGTAATTCAGACCCTGTTCCGGTTGGAGTTAGTGAGAGCGGCTTTGCCCTGGATGGGGGGGGGGATGGTATTTGCTTTTCTGGTCTCACCGCTGCTCTTCTCGCTTACTTCATGGTTGGTTAATGGCTTGGTTTCGGTGTTGGGGAACTGGATGTTGTTGGTTTTCCTGATTCCGATGGTGGGCCTGTGGGGATTTTTGTGGCGGCAGGGGTGGCGCCGGCAGGATGTCAGGTTACAGGAAGCGATGGCCATCGTGGGCGCCTATGGGATTTGTGAGAGTTTGCTGATCGTATTGACCCGTGAAAGCCAGAATTTGGCGGAATTCGAGACGGTGGTGGCGGTCTTTTCTTTTCTGGTATTGCTGGGAGGCATGCTCTTGCTGGGGGCCAGTTTGTGGTTCGAGGGGCATCGTAAGCCGGCCGGATGGAGCCTGGCTCTGGTGATCGTGTGGGTGATGCTTTCTTTGGCCTTGCCGTCGATCCCGGCCATTTCTTCCCGATTGACTCAGACATTGGGCGAGCCGGTGCTTTATGCCGGGCCGTTGGGCTGGTTGAGCGGGTGCGCGGCTCCGATGAGTCCTACTGCGGCTCCGACTACAGAGGCTCCGGCTGTTGAGGAGCCGACCGAAGCGGCTACAGAAGAAGCAACGGAAGCGCCGACCGAAGAGGCAACTCAGGAAATTCCTACTGCGGCTCCGACTGCTGCGCCGCCGACTGCTACGCCCGTTCCAACGCCGGGAATTGAAGTGCCGATGGAACCTTTCCCGTTGCGGCAGTTTTTCCCGGAGACCCTTTACTGGAATGCAGCAGCTGAGACCGATGCTGAAGGGCGATGGGATCTGGATTTGCCGTTGGGGGACAATGTGACGACCTGGCGGGTGACGGCGCTGGCTTCAACTCAAGATGGTGCTTTGGGGGCCGTAGTTTACGATCTGCCGGTCTCTCAGGATTTCTTTATGGAGCTGAATTTACCTGAAACGGTGCGTAGCGGGGCCGAGGTGACCGGTACAGCTACGTTGCACAACTATTCACAGGTCAGTCAGACCGTGCAGGTGCAGTTCGCGCCGGCGGACTGGTATGAGGTGCAGGTTTCTTCCGGGACGGTAACGTTAGGACCGGGGCAGGTAGTTGCCGTGGACTTTGTGTTGAAAGCCGGGCAGGTTGGGAAGTTCACTCTGTTGGTTAAGGCAAACGGGGAGGGAGTCCAGGATGCTCTGGCCCGGGAAGTCGTGGTCCATGAGTGAGTGGGGGTATTAAAAAAGGAGATAGGGATGGAACGGAATGAGAAAAAGATTAAACGTCCTTTTTTGCGGAAACGCTGGGCTTTGATTTCCGGTCTGGCGCTGGCTTTTTCGGCAGCCTGTGCCGTGCCGGTAACCTGTTATACTCCTATGCCGTCAACGATTGAGCCGTCAGCGACGCCGACCCAAACGCCGACTCCCACGCCTACGCTTTTTTTCGTCTGTTATACGCCGACGCCTTCGCTGCAACCGATTGATACGTTGACGCCAACCTGTTATACGGCTACTCCGATAGCGACTCCCACGCCAGTTTTGATTCCGCCGCCCGAGGCGACCTTCACGCCGATTCCGGCCACGCCTACGCCGATGCCGCAGACATTGGATGAATTGCGGGAGAAGTTGCTGGTCGAGGGGCGGTTTCCGGAGGGTGTGGTTAAGGAATTGAAGTAGTTGTGGAGGTTATATGGAACTCGGAAACAGAAATCGAGGACGGTTGTCGCGCAAGTTGAAATTGTTGGCGGCTTCCGGGATTGCGTTGGGCCTGGCGGCCCGTTGTGCGGCCGAGCCTACTCCTGAAGTGCTCTGTTATGCTCCGGTTGCGCCGACTCCGACTGAAACGCCCATGGTGATGTGTTATGAACCCACCATGTCGCCCATTGAGGAGACGCCCACGATCACGCCAACGGCAACGCTTACCGGTTCTCCGGAAATCACCATTACACCAACTTTGGAATCCCGGAGCACTTTAATGGAACAATTATTGACTGAAGGACGTTTTCCAAAATGTGTGGCGGAGGAATTGAAATAATTAAATTAATCTAAAGGGATTGATGTATGGGCCAGAAAAAGAGAAGGTTATCGCGTAAGGCGATGTTGGTGGTGGTTTCTGGAATGGCCGTGGGAATGGCGGCAAGTTATAATGCGGGAGTTGCCATGCCGCCGCCCACGCCTACGCCCACTGCCATTTATTTGACCCCGGCGGCACTTCCGAACGAAAGCACTGTTTTGCCGCGTTTTCATCCACGCGACATAAGCTGTTATATAGTAATTGATGTAACCCCAGAAGAGAGCTGGATCTCGTCTCCGGATGGAGCTACCGCGACGCCGACTCCCACACCTACTCCGACTTTGATAGGGAGTTCGGGACCGACCTCTCTGGATCTTTTACGGGAGCAGTTGCTGGCAGAAGGGCGATTTCCGGATGAGGTGGCGAAGGAATTGAAATAGCGAAAATCCTTTTCGGGTGATTTGTTTTTAGTGTCCCACAAAGGGATTTTGCCCGGTAAGAAGCGACGCGCTGGAGGGAGGAAGGGGCATATGGAAAGCAAAAACAGAAATCGAGGCCGGTTGTCGCGTAAGTTGAAATTGTTGGTGGCTTCCGGGATTGCGTTAGGGTTGGCGGCGCGCTGTGTGGCTGAGCCTACGCCGGAAGTGACCTGTTATGCAGTGGCGGCGCCGACGCCGACTGAAACGCCGATGGTGATGTGTTATGAACCCACCATGCCGCCCATGGAGGAGACGCCCACGATCACGCCGACGGCAACGCTTACCGGTTCTCCGGAGATCACCATAACACCAAATGTGGAATCCCGGAGCACTTTAATGGAACAATTATTGACTGAAGGACGTTTTCCAGAATGTGTGGCGGAGGAATTGAAGTAATTAAATTAATCGAAAAGGATTGATGTATGGGCCAGAAAAAGATAAAGTTATCGCGTAAGGCGATGTTGGTGGTGGTTTCCGGAATAGCCGTGGGAATGGCGGCAAGTTATAATGCGGGAGTTGCTATGCCGTCGCCCGCGTCCATATTCACGCCCACGTCCACGCCAACTCCCTCTTTCGTTCATTTGCTTTCGAACGGAATTGCCGTTTCGTCGCCCCATCGTCCAATCGGCGTGAGGTGTTATCTTGTAATTGATGTAACTGAGGTAACTCCAGAAGAAAGTGGGATCTGGTATCCTGATGGAGTTTTCGCGACGCCGACTCCAACGCCGACTCCCACTCCGACTTTGATAGGGAGTTCGGGGCCGACCTCACTGGATCTTCTACGGGAACAGTTGCTGGCGGAAGGGCGTTTCCCGGATGCGGTGGCGAAGGAGTTGAAGTAAGAAGCATGATAAAAAAGCGGAGTAACAAAATCTCCGGGGGGCCGCGCCGGAAGCCGGGGGCGGATTTTTTGGTCCAGATGTTTCAGGAGTTACACGATGCTGAGGTACGTTCTACTCCGGATTTGAGCATCTGTTACGAGATCCAGGCTGTGGAACCTGATCCGGTAACCGGGGCAGCTCAACCGGAGAAATCCCGGCAGCTTTTGCGAAGCCGGTTGGTCAAAACCAACCGCTTTCCTGCCGGTGTGGAGGGTGAGTTGGGGGAGGAACGATGAAAAGAAAAGAAGGAAAGCGGACCTGGCTTTCGCGGTGGCGGCAGGTGCTGGCTCAGGTAGAGATGCGGCAGGCGCAAAAGAGAGAGCCGGAACGGGCTTCTTATTTTATTCTGGAGTTGACGGCGCGTTGTAACCAGGATTGCCGGTATTGTTATAATGTCTGGAAGGCGCGCGAGGGGATGGTCCAACGGGAGATGACGACCGAAGAGTGGTGCACGTTGATCGGTCGGTTACAGGACGAGATGGGCTGTCGGCAGGTGACTTTTTCGGGCGGGGAGCCGCTGCTGCGAGAGGATTTCCGTGAGATCCTGGCCTTCTGTCACCGGCGAGGGTTGGAGAGTATTGTGATTAGCAATGGCCGGTATCTGGACCAGGAGATGCTGGAATTCTGTCTGGCCCACGGGGTGAAGATGTTTGAAGTGACGCTGCTGGGTTCCAATGCGGCGACCCATGACGGATTGACGCGGGTGCCGGGCAGTTGGGAGCGGGCTCTTTCCGCGATGACCCGGCTTTACAAGGCCGGGGCTACCTGGTGCGGTGTTTTTGTGGCGACGAGTGAAAATATCGGGCAGGTGCGGGAGACGGTGGAGATGATGATTGCGCTGGGGGCGAAGGTCATTATGTTTAACCGGTTCAATCCTGGCGGAGAGGGGGCCCGGCATCGCGATTTGATGCCGGCACCGGATGATGTGCAGAAGGCGTTGCGGGTTGTGGATGAGCTGGCTGTGGCGTATAATTTCCCTGCAACGGCTTCGGTGCCGGTGATGCCCTGTCTGGTCGATCTACACGGCTTTCAACGGGTGCAATTTGGGTTTTGTGCGGCGGGGCGGGCGGGTTCTTATCCCACCATCGGGCCGGATGGCCGGGTGCGCCCTTGCAATCACAGTGCGACCATTCTGGGGGATTTTCATCAACAGTCGATGCAGGAGATGTTGGAGGGGCCTGCGTTGCGGGCTTTTACGGCCGTGGTGCCTGAGGTTTGCCGGCCCTGTCCGGGGCTGGATCAATGCCGGGCGGGGTGCAGGGCGGCTGCAGAGGTCTGTTTTGGTTCATTGGAAGAGCCGGAACCCTGGTTGAAGGCTAATTTAGAGCGATTGCCGCCTATGGTTTAGGCACATTGAGGGATGAAAAAGGAATTTCACCACAGAGGCGCAGAGATCACAGAGAAGAAGAAGAGAGGAGATTTTCTGAAACGTAAAAAGTAATGATCTGTGGGTTTGGTGCAACGGTGAAGGGAGGGGGTAAGCGGATGTTGCCGGGATGCTTTTGGAAAAAGCCATGTTTTTGCGCGCATTCTGATGCGCGCAAAAACATAAATAAAAAACTCTCTCTGCCTATCCAGCGCGGCGTATTGTAAGGGGAGAGTGCCATTTACGGGTGAGGAGGATTTTTCCAGACAGGTGTAACGCACTCGGATCTTGCAATGATGGGCGGTTTGCCTTCAGATTGGTCCGTTTGAATCGATGGTTCTATGGATAGAAAGTGCGTCGCACCTTAAGGTGGGTTATTTTCAGGACAGAATTTGAGGAGGCGTTATGTTGTTAACCGATTTTATCCATCGTCAGGCTGTTCCTGAGCCATGGGCGGAGGGGGAGAAGATCCCCTGGAACGATCCGGAATTCAGCCGGCGGATGTTATTGGAGCATCTTTCGCAGGCCCATGATGCTGCCAGCCGGCGTTTCGAGCGGATTGAGCGGCATGTGGCCTGGATCCAAAGGGTATTGTTGAAGGGGCAATCGGCGCGGATTTTGGATCTGGGATGCGGTCCGGGATTTTATTCTAACCGACTGGCGCGGCTGGGAAATCAATGTGTGGGGATCGATTTTTCTCCGGCTTCGGTCGAATATGCGCGAGAGCTGGCCGGGGCCGATCAGCTGGATTGTACTTTTATAGAAGGGGATATTCGGAAGGTGGCGTATGGTGGGGACTATGATTTGGCCATGTTGATTTATGGCGAGTTCAACGTTTTCAAGCCGGCGGAGGCGGAATCCATTTTGCACAAGGCGTGGGCGGCGTTGAAGCCGGGAGGAATTTTATTGTTGGAACCTTCGACCTATGCCTGTATCCAGGAATTGGGGCAGCGGCCTCCGGAATGGTACAGTGCCGATGGTGGGTTATTTTCCGAGCGGCCGCATTTATGCTTGATGGAAAATTTCTGGGATGAAGAGTGCAACGTGACGACGGAGCGATATTGGATTGTAGATGCGGAGACGGGGAGTGTGACCCGGCATGCTTCGAGTTCCCAGGCGTACAGCGATGCCCAATTTCAGGCGCTGCTGGAGCGCTGTGGTTTTGAGGGGGTGACCTTTTATCCTTCTTTAATGGGGGAGGTCGATCCTGAGCAACGGCATCTTATGGCGGTGATGGGATGGAAAGGACAATCTGAATGAAGTCGCGTGTTTATGCTGCCTCTGATTATCCGGCTTTACTACATCTATTGGGGCAGTGTGAGATGTTTACCCAGTGGACCTTCAATCCCAATGAGGTTCCCGAGAACCCGGCTTTTACCCGTTTGTGGGAGGATGAGGCCGGGAAATTGTTGGCGGCGGCGTTTTTGCATTATCATTCCAAAGCGGAGAATGCGCGGGCTTATCTGACGTGGGCGGTGTTGCCCGCGTGGCGGGCGGTATTGTTGCGGCAGTTGCTCGAATGGGCGATGGAGAACCGGCAGAAGTTCAATCCTATGGCTACTGTGGGGTGTAGGGCCCAGGCGGACGACGAGGCGACGGCGGCATTTTTAACGGAAGTTGGTTTTATGCCGCATCCGGAGTTGATCACTTCGTTTATGGGGCGACCCTGTGGTGGGGACCTGGAAATTCCGGCCTTACCTGCGGGCTATCAGCTGCGGCCGTTCCAGCCGGCGGATATGGCGGCTTGGCTGGCGGTGTGGAGTCAGACTCAAAGCCATGCTTTGACTCCAGATGAACGGATGGGGTGGTTGAATTATCCTTCTTATCGACCTGAACTGGATTGGGTGATCGAGACTCCGGACGGTGGGGTGGGAGGGTATGGAGTCGGAAACCTCTTTTTAGATGAAGGGGATAGGGTCGGGCCCGATTCCGCCTGGATTTTGTGGTTGGGGGTGGATTCCGGGGTGCGGCGGCAGGGATTGGCCCAGATCCTGCTTGGGCAGTTGTTGAAGGAATTCGAGGCTATGGACTGTGAGCGGGTGATTCTCAATGTGATGTCGAGCAATGAACCGGCCATCCGGTTGTATGAAAAATTGGGGTTTACCACGTTGTGGCAGAGTATGTATTTTTCCTGCTCTTGATGGAATAAGCAGGTGTGGGGAATGAGGAGCGCGTTGCCTTTCAGGAGGGCAACGCGCTTTTTGTTTCTGTGCATTGACAAACTTTGGTTCGCTTTTATAATTTAGTTAGACAAACTAACAAGGTGCGGCGAAATGGAATTTGAATTGCTGTTGTTGGAATTGAACGAAATTATCCACAATTTGCTTCGTCAGTATAAAGAAGGGGTGATCGGCGGGGAGGGATTTGGAGATATTACAACCAGTGAATTGCTTTATGTAGAAGCCATTCACCGATTGGAAAGGCCGACCGTGACCGAGCTGGCGGTGCATCTTAAGGTTTCTAAAGCTTCTACGACGCTGGCTGTGCAAAAGTTGATCAAGAAGGGAATTGTTGAAAAAACTCCATCGACAGATGATAAACGGAGTTTCACCATTACCTTATCAGGACGGGGGGCCGGATTGATTGAAGCCGAGATGAAAGCCTTGCAGGATGTTACGGGGAGTATTCGAATTTTGTTAAACACCGAAGAGATCGAACTGACCACCACAGTATTGCGAAAGATTATAGCTCATTATCGCCGTTAAAGGCTGGATTTGAGTGCGGAAGTTGCATTCAAATCCAGTTTTTTATCTTGAAAAAAGTTAGTTAGTTTAACAAATTAAAAAATGAAAGGGGGATAAGCAGATGAAAAACGGTAAGCTGTTGTTAAGGGTGACTTTCTGGTGGGGGCTGATCGCGGATGCGGTTGAGACGATTCGTATGTTGGCTCCAGAGCTGATGAAATCTACGACGGGACTGACTTTGCCGGTAGACAGTGGGTTGCAGTTTGGGTTGCTTTATGGAATGCCGGTGATGTTAGGATGGACACTTATTCTGTTCTGGGCCGATCGTAAACCCCTGGAGCGGAGAGGGTTGTTGCTTTGCCTTATTCCCGTTGTGCTTTCCTATATTGGTGTGGAGCTGTTTGCCATTGCGCAGGGATGGCTGCCCGTGCAGACCATGATTTTTCCATTCTTTTCGGAAGCGGTTCTTTTGGGGTTAAGCCTGGTTTCGTATTATATGACCGGTAAAGCGGGTGACTGAGAAGGCGGCACTCTTAAGTTCGAGGGCGTCGCCGGGACGGTTCTGGAAAAAGCCATGTTTTGGTGCGCCTTCTGAGGCGCACCAAAACATCAACAAAAAAATGCTCTCCTTCCATCCTGTGATGTGCTTCTTACGAGAAAAGTGTCAGGGGATGGGGGGGCAATAACGATCCCAGTTTTGGAGCAGGTAGCCCCGAATGCCGGTTTTAGGATTGTAAGTAGGGTAACGTTGTTTGAACTGCAGCTCGGCTTCCGGGACGGTGGCGGCAGTGATCGCGCCGCAATAGACGAGGTAGAGCAGGGCAATGGAGGGCGAGCGGGATTCGCCCTGATTGCAGTGGACCAGAACTTTATGTCCTTCGGTCAGGCCGGCGTGGATAAATTCCAGGGCGGCATCGATGACTGCGGCATGGAAATATTTGGGATCATCGGCATCGACCAGATTGAGGATCAGCCGGTTATCCCGGTAGGCCAGATAGTATTCCGGGTGATTTTTATCGGCGGCGGAGCCTTTGTAGCCCAGCGCCTGGCGGTGATAGGGTTCCTTGCAGGCCTGGACGACTTTCCAGCCGGGCTGACCGGCGACCTCTTGTTCGTAAGCTTCCTGATTCCCCACATAGAGATTGGGATAGATCTCGATCATGGATGCTCCTTATCGTATTTGAGAATGAAGGCCATCATTATAGGCGTAAACAGAAATAAGCCCATATTTTCCGGGCTGACGGCGCAGGTTGGAATTTCTTAAAAAAAGAAAATTGCTTCTGAAATCGTGAACATTTTGGGGAGTGGTCTCGTGTAATGAATAAGTCGCAGCTACAACGCCCCAAGATTTAGTAGCGAAATCAGTTAGTTAATAAGGAGGATTGTGATGAACGCTTTTACACGGATGTTAAGTGGAGGAGTGATTTTAGGAACGCTGTTCCTGACGGCCTGTGGTACCCCTGTTCCTACCGGGGCTCCGACTCAAGAAATGCGGCTTGAGTCAGCAGCTACGGAAGAAGCCACGGAGGCGCCTTATGATTATGCGCCCGCAGCGACTGCGGCGCCCGCGTTTGACGAGGCGCTTGGGGGACCTTCGACCGGAGGATCGGCCGAACCGAACGATCAACCTTACGGCGATGTTTTCTTTGAGAACTATGGGGTCAATCCGGTCATCGACACGGAAGATGATCATTTTTCGACCTTTGCCGTGGATGTGGACACGGCTTCTTACACGGTAATGCGCCGCTATCTGGCCGACGGCAATCTGCCGGACAAAGACTCGGTGCGGGTCGAGGAATACATCAATTTCTTCGATCAGGAATATACGCCCCCAACGGAAGGCGCTTTTGCCATCCATCTGGAAGGATCGCCGGCGCCTTACGGTGAGAACAATTACTATCTGGTGCGGGTGGGGTTGAAGGGTTATGAAGTTCCGGCTGAAGAGCGGAAGCCGGTGGTACTCACCTTTGTGATCGATGTTTCCGGGTCGATGGGAGAAGGAAACCGGCTGGCATTGGTTAAGCAGGCTTTGCAACTGCTGGTGCAGAACCTTCGCCCTACGGATAAAGTTGCCGTCGTGGTGTACGGCGATGTGGCGCATGTGGTGCTGGAACATACCCCCGTTTCGGAATCCAACACCATTTTGCAGGCGATCAATCGTTTGCAGACCGAAGGGGCTACCAATGCTGAGGATGGGCTGAAATTGGGTTATCAACTTGCAGATCAGGCTTTTGAAGATGGTGCCATCAACCGGGTGATCCTCTGCTCGGATGGGGTAGCCAATGTAGGAAATACGGGGCCCGATTCTATTTTGCAGCAGATTCGCCGCTATGCCGACAATGGTATTTTTATGACGACCGTGGGCTTTGGGATGGGGAATTACAACGATGTGCTGATGGAGCAACTGGCCGATGACGGCGACGGTTTTTACGCTTATGTGGACGATATCAAAGAGGCCGAGCGGGTCTTTGTGAACGATTTGACTTCATCGTTACAGGTGATCGCCAAGGATGCCAAAATCCAGGTCGATTTCAATCCCCAGGTGGTGGCTCGTTATCGGCTGATCGGTTATGAGAATCGGGATGTGGCCGATGAAGATTTCCGCAACGACAATGTGGATGCGGGTGAGATCGGGGTCGGGCACAGCGTCACGGCGCTTTATGAGGTGAAATTCCAGCGGGAGATCGATCCTCAGGCGACGGCGATGACCGTGGCGGTGCGGTATGCCGATCCCGACAGCGGGAATGTGACAGAGATTTCCCGTTCGATCGCTCAGGCCGATCTGGCAACTGCTTTTGAGGCGACCTCGCCGCGGTTCCAGTTGGATGCGGTGGCGGCTGAATATGCGGAGATTTTGCGGGAGAGTTACTGGGCGCGCGGTTCAACGTTAGAAGCCCTGGTTTCTCAAGCGCGGCGGATTGCCGATGCTTTGCCGCAAGATGCAGAGGTGCGGGAATTTGCGGATCTGGTAGCCCGAGCCGCTCAGTTGCGGAGATAAGAGCGACTTTTCCATAGGGATTGGGCGCGCCTTTTTAAAAGGCGCGCCCAATCTGCGTTTCTGGGATTTGTCTGACTCCGGGGTATAATGCGAATCGAATTTTGAACAAAGGAGGCTAGAGGATGCACATCATTTATACAGAACGGCATCGACTCCATGCGACGGAGGATGTCTGGTATGAAGGGCATCCTCTGATAGTCGAAGAGGTCCCGGCGCGGGTGGAGAATATTTTGACAGCGGTGCAGGCGGGGGGGCTGGGACCGGTCATCCCGGCGGAGGACCACGGCCTTGAGCCGGTGCTGGCCGTTCACGACGAAGGGATGGTGCAATATCTTCAATCAGCTTATGCTGAAAACCTGGCCTATTTCGGCAAGGCGGAACCTGTCTTACCGGGAACCTTTGCGATGCGTTATACCGGTTCTCGTCCCAAAGGTTTTTTAGGGCAATTGGGATATTATGCTTTTGGAATTGGGACCCCCATACTGGAACAGACATGGGAAGCGGCGTACTGGAGTGCTCAAAGTGCTTTAACGGCGGCTGACCGGGTATTGGCCGGGGAACGGGTCACTTATGCGCTTTGTCGTCCGCCGGGACACCATGCTGCTCAGGATTTATATGGGGGGTTTTGCTATCTGAACAACGTAGCCATCGCGGCGCGGCGGTTGCAGCGTGAGGGGAAGGTAGCGATTCTGGATATCGATTACCATCACGGCAACGGGACCCAATCCATTTTTTATTCAGATCCGACCGTGTTGTTTTGTTCTTTACATGCCGACCCTGAGGAGAATTATCCTTTTTATTGGGGAAATCCTCAGGAACGAGGCTGTGGAGCGGGAGAAGGGTTCAATTATAACTGGATCGTGCCGCAGCTGGCGGATGATTTCATTTATCTTCGGATTTTGGAACAGGCCCTGGGTAAAATTCAGGAGTTCAAACCGACGGTGTTACTGGTTTCGACCGGGTTTGATACGGCAGTGGGCGATGAAGTGGGGGGATTTTGTGTGACAGGGGATGGTTTTCGATCCATTGGACGGGCTATTGCCGGGTTAGGATTGCCGATTGTTTTGGTTCAAGAGGGCGGATATCGACTGGATACCCTGGGGGAAAACGCTGTGGCATTTTTGGAGGCTTTTGAATGAGCTTATCGGAAAGAATATCTGTGGAGAGTGGGCGGGAAAGTCACCGTTCCCGGCGGAGTTTGACGGATCTTTTGGGGTGGACTAAATCCAGCTATTGGATGATCAGTATTTTCTTTGCCATTGTCTTTTTGATTGTGATTGTCTGGTGGCCTTTGGCTGAAGAAGTCCTTTCGTATATCGACCCTGCGCGGCCGTTATGGTTGCAACTGGATTGGTTGTTGCTGGGGATCTTTCTGATGATGTCGTTGTTGATCATGGCGGGGGCGGATTTGCGGGCAGATGTCTGGATTGTGTTTGTGGGGCTGGCTGGAGGGCTGGTTATTGAGAGTTGGGGAACCCAGACGCAATTGTGGACCTATTTCACGCTGGAACGTCCGCCCTTATGGATCATTCCCGCCTGGCCGATTGCCAGCCTTTCGATTGACCGGGTGGTGCGTTTTCTCGATAAGCGATTTTTTCAGGGTCCAGAGCGGGTGTATAAGATTTTGTATGTGGCAGTTTTTTTTATCTTTTTGATCGCTATGGTGCAATTTGTTTACGTAACTTTTAATCGATCTTTGACATGGGCGGCCCTTTTACTCTGTCTTTTTTTGATCTTTACACCTGTGAATTGGCGACTTACCTTATTGACTTTTGCCGCTGGGGCAGGTTTGGGATATTTCCTGGAACTTTGGGGAACAACACGGGAATGTTGGACTTATTATACACATCAGACCCCCCCGTTTTTTGCCGTACTGGCGCATGGGATGGCGGCGGTAGCTTTCTGGCGAGCCGGGCTGGTACTTAAGTGGGGCTGGGATCAGTTGCTGGGGCGATTCCGTAAACAGATGGTGGATTCGGGATCGGCGGCTGGATAGTCTGGGGAAAAGAGTTTGGGGGCTTTTTTTCGCCCGCCTTTGGAGGCGGGCGAAAAATTGAGGCTTAGACTTGCGAGTGTTGGCATTCACCTGGAAAAAGTTCGCCAGTTTCCATCATGTGTTTAAAGTTACAGAGATCCTCTCTGATTTGTTGTTCCGGAGTTTTGCCGAACATGGTCGCAATGGCCATCCCCAGAGAGCCAGCCGGAGGGATATAGCGCAGAATGACATGGATTCGGGTTTGTCCGTCCGGCAGGGATTCAAAATGGACTGAACCGGCATGTTCCACTGCGGACCCTGGAAGGGATCGCCAGCCGATCAGCTTATTTTCTTCCTCATTGACGATTTCTCCGTCCCATGCTACCCGAATTCCGGCGGGACCCCGGGCCACCCAGCGGGTACGTTTCTCATCCAACCATTCGACAGATTCCAGATGGCGCATAATGCGGGGCAGGTTTTCCAGATTACGCCAATAGCGATAGAGTTCATCTGCCGGTTTATCGACCACAATGGATTCCTCAAACTTGTAGCCTTTTCCGTAAGGCACACTGATATTGGCTCCTCCGCCCCTAATAATGGGAAGATGCCCTTCCACATCCCGGAGTTTCAGGCTTTGGGTTGCTCCATTGTAGATGAACCCGCCGCCGATGATCGCCAGGAGCAGTCCATCAAAAGAACGTCGTCTTAGACCATAGAGAGTGAGGACACTGCCGCCGATGATGGTTGCCAGACGCCGTGCTTTAACAGGGTCCATTTGATTTTTGGATACATTTTCCATTTCCATATTTTTGGTCCTTTTCCTTAAGAGGATTAAGGGATATTAAAAGGCCTGCGGTCCTGTAAATTGTCGGGCTCGAGTGCGAAATAAGCTGCCGATGAGCATACCGAACACAAATCCGCCTATATGGGCCCAGACCGCCACTCCGCTGGTTTGTGCAGTAGGGATTCCCAGGCTGGCGACCCCATTGAAAAGTTGAGTGATAAACCAGATGCCGAGGAAGAGCAGTGCCGTGACTCGCGTGATCGTGGCATAGAATCCCAACAGGAGCAACACCCTGATGTGGGAATGCGGAAACATTAGAATATAAGCGCCCAGAATCGCCGCGATGGCACCGCTGGCGCCCAGGCTGGGAATGAGGCTGTCGGGATTAAAAAGAATGTGGGTTAACGAGGCTACAATTCCACCTGCGAGGTAGACCGCGAGGTAAGTCAATTTTCCCATGATTGCTTCGACATTGTCTCCGAAGACCCAGAGGAAGAGCAGATTTCCCAGAATGTGAGCCCATCCGCCGTGGATGAACATGGAAGTTAACAGGGGCGATACTCCATTTCCCTGTAACAATTCTGCGGGGATAACTGCGTAATTTCGATAAAAATTTTCCAATTCAGGAGGTGTTAAAAGTAACTGATAAGCAAAAACGGCTGCATTCAACGCGATCAGCAGCCATGTTATCCAGGGGCGGATATCATTTCGAACTTCTTCATCGCCAATAGGAAACATTGCAAATACTCCGTTTCAGGGTTTACAGGAGATCTTCGGGGGGATGACGGAGGTAAAGATGGTTAATTTCGCCGTTACGGGCTTTTATTTTCAGGTATACCGTTCCTCCCAGGGCTGAGGTGTCTTCGGATTCTATTTCCTGGGCATCGCCGATAATATGGTTGAGATCATTGTCATTTTTTTCTTGTAAAAGGATGGCGATAGAATCTGTACTTTCTTGTTGTTCGGCGGTAATTCCTTTGAAGGGTAATTCTCGGACCATCAAATGGCGGTTGGTATAGGGCGAATCGACCGTCAGGGTCGTCAGCCAGTTTTTATAGGTTTTGCTGAAATCGTTGCAAAAGGCAGTCCATTGTTCTTTGGGAATATTTATCGATGCCATAATTTTTCTCCTTGTCGGGTGAGTTTTTTGTGGGTGAGAGCGATGGTAGACCAGGGAGGTCAGGTTTCCTGACCTCCCGGGTTGGATTAACCGTTAACTTACGTTTTTCGCGCGGTTCCACCCTTCATGGATGGCATCGCGAAATTCTTCCCAGGGGCCGAGGTGCCGTTCTTCCCAGTTCCGTTGCACTTCTGGTTCAATTTCTGACCAGTCGCGATTGCGATAACGGGGCTCCGTGGCCAGGCTGTATCCATAACGATACCCGGGTTCGTACCGCTCATAGGAATAGCCGCGAGTTCCAAAGGTGCTCTGGTAGTGGCGGCGGAAGTCATCTCGGTAGGTGTTGAAATCCGGTACGCCGGTGCGTACCCCTTCTCCGCCGTAGGCCGCTTTACGGACTTCATTCCAGGAATAGTAGATCGTGTCGCGGAATTCATTCCAGCTTCCCGGATGGCTTTCTTCCCAGTGTTGCCGTACTTCCGATTCGATATCCGACCAGCTTCGATTGCGGTAACTGGGGTTGACGGCTACATCATAGCCATAGCGGTAGGCGGGTTCGTATCGTTCATAAGGATAACCGCGGGTGCGGTAATTGGTCTGGTAATGGTTGCGGAAGGTAAAGTTGTAAGTACTGTATCCTCCTTCGCGTAGAACCGGTTCGGGCTCTTTGCCGGACACCATGGGGGGAGAAACGGGTTCCTGTTTCCCCGTCACCGTAGTTTTAACCTGATCCCAGGCCCGGCGCACGGCATCCTTCACTTCATCCCAGGGGCCGGTATTGCCCTCTTCCCATCCCCGGCGGGCTTCCGTTTCGAATTCTTTCCAATCGCGGTTGTGATAGGTGGGTTCCATGGCTAATCCGTAGCCATAGCGATAGGCGGCTTCGAAATGTTCATAAGGATAGCCCGTGTTTCCAAAGTAAGTCTGATAGTCACGGCGGAAGACCGGATCGAACGCGTTGTAATCGCTGCCCGACATCTTTCCGGGTTCGGGAGAGGGCGTGGGGGGGGCGGTGACATTGGGGCCGGTCACATTTGAGGGGGTGAAAACGCCCGGGCGCCAGCCTTGTTCCTGCCATTTAGCTGCCCGTTCCTCTACATTGACCGGGTTATAGTTCTTCATAATGGAGATAGCTTCATTTACCCGATTGTCGGGGGTTTGAACTACCACCAGGGTCCCGCCGCGGCGGATCCCTTCGGCGTAGAGGCGGGCTTCGTTTTCCGGAATTCCGGCATTGACCAACGCACCCACCAGGGCTCCGGCTGCTGCTCCAATCCCTGCGCCGGCAGCTGCTCCCACACCGGTTCCCAGCAAGACCGTGGCAATAGAACCGGCGGTGATGATGGGGCCGATGCCGGGAATCACAATTGCTCCCAGCCCGGCCAGCAATCCACTCAAGCCTCCCAACACCGCTCCCATTCCGGCCCCGGCGGCGGTATCTTCGCCTACCGTTCCTACTTCTCCTGATTGAATCAATTTCCCATACCGGCCTTCCGGATCATAAGCCGTGAGGCTGATATCATCCCGGTTGAATCCATGTTGGGTCAGATCGCGGACCACATCCCGGGCGGTTGTCATATCGTCATACAAGCCTACGACTGTCTTTGCCATTTTATTTGAACTCCTTCTCTGAATTTTCTCAAGAAAGTCAAATATCTTGACCGAGTTTTGATAATTTTTATCCTAACCGAGGGGCGAGGATTTGATAAAGATGCTTTCTGGGGATGTTTTCTGGTCCAGCAAGGTTGACGCGGGGTGTAATTTTCCCGCCCGGGGGCGGGAGTAGTAAGTTGAGAGGCTTTCCCCAGCATTCCCGGAGGCTCTATCTCTTTTGAATGTAAAGAGGTTGTACGGATCTTCAAAATTTAACTTCCTTGTTTTGTTTGTCGCTGATTTGAACCCGAAGGTTTTAGATCTTTGGTCAATGTTCTAAAACTAACATAGCGGAAACCTGATGTCCATGTGCCGGGATACAAAAAAGAGATAGGGCTGAAGATATATTCCCTCCCCGGATGCTGGGCGGTTTCGACGCTATTCGCTAGGAAATTTGGCCGGGAAGGGGATCGCATGGGGCGAGCGGATACAGAAAAGCTATAGATATATCGGATTTTATGCCTGGGGTTAGCAGAAGATATATAGACAAGGTTTTTGTTTACCGGTACGCTGGATTATGGAATACGGGCAGGAATTTATAGATAGAAAATTGGAACAGAGCGTTCTACAGATGAGTAATTTTTCCCTCTGGCAGGTTGTCCTCAGGTTGAGTCCTGGATAATTAACTATTTTTTCGGGCATGTTAAAAATTCTATCCTGGTATCATCGATGAAAATCCTTTATTGCCTGAATATTGGAACGAGAAAGTGACAGCGAATTTTCGCCTGAGAAAATCCCGAGGGAGAAATCCTGAAGGGCGAGCTGATTTGAAAGGAGGCTGGGATGGCGGGAGATTCAAAAATGACTCAGGATCATGAGGTGATTCGCAAGTGGGCTGAAGAACGCGATGGTCGGCCGGCCATGGTGAAAGGAATCGGCGGCGGTGGGGTTGGGTTGTTAAGGATCAGTTTTCCCGGGTATGGAGAAGAAGATTCTTTGCAAGAAATTTCATGGGAAGAATTTTTTGAAAAATTCGAGGAAAAAAAACTGACTTTTCTTTACCAGGAACGGAAATCCAGTGGGGAGCTCAGCCGGTTTTCCAAATTTGTAAACCGAGAATCTTTGAATGAATGAACGGATTATTCCTTGTCTGACGGGTGTCAGGCAAGGAATTTTTATTTTTAAAGGAGTGCAATATGAGGGTGCCAGTGTGTCGGGGGGTGGGTTTTTTCGAACCACCGCAGGTTATTTCACTAGGGGCCGTATTGGGATTTCCAGTGCGGAATCAGCGGGGCGAAAATCTTGGGCGGTTGGATGAAGTTGTTTTCGATGCCGATGAAGCCCGGATTGCTTATGCGATTTTGGTTTTTGAGAATTTTTCTGAGGAGGTCCCGGAAAAACGTTTTGCTATCCCCTGGAAGGCTTTGGTGTTGCGTGCGGAAGAGGGTTTCTTTATGTTGAAATGTGATCGGAATACCTTGGAAGATGCTCCTGGTTTTGATCGCACGACATGGAGTCGCATGACCGAGCGCCAATGGTTATCAGAACTTTATCATTATTATGGCTATGTTCCTTATTGGAAATAAGGGGTTACCACCTTGTTTCAACATATTTTAGTTCCTTTGGACGGATCGGTGTTAGCAGAATGTGTTTTGCCTCACGTTTTGACGATGGCGCGCACTTTCAACAGTCGGATTACCCTCTTAAAAGTTTTACAGCAGGAAGCTTCGTTTGAACAAATTGACCCTGTTTTCTGGCATATTGCCAAGACCGAAGCTCAGGCTTATCTGGCTCAATGGGCGGTAAAATTGCAGACTTTGGGCATAAGTGTTGAGACTCAGGTGCTGGATGGGCAACCTGCTGAGCGGGTGTTGGAATTTGCGCAACTTAATGATGTGGATCTCATTCTCTTAAGCAGCCATGGTCAGAGTGGATTGAGCGAATGGAATGTCAGTAGCGTGGTGCAGAAAATTATTATGCGGGCGAAATCTTCGATCATGATTATCCGGGCTTACCAGCCGCTCCATTCGCAATGGGAAGCGCTGGTTTATCATCGATTTTTATTACCGTTAGATTGCTCGGCCCGGGCTGAGTGTGTCCTGCCGGCCGCGATTATGTTGGCACGCTCTCACCATGTTCCGGTTTTGTTGGCCCATGTGGTTCAGCCTTTTGAATTACTTTGTCAGGATAGGGTTTCTTCTGAGGAACTGGAGGTGATTTCGAGAATGAATGAACGTAATCGTCTAGAGGCGGAACAATATTTTCAGCAAATTATCGCGCGTTATGAGGCTGATTTTAAACCGAACGTTTTGGTAAATTCCAGTGTTGGAGCTGCTTTGCATGATTTAGTAGAGCAGGAAAAGGTGGATTTGGTAATTCTAAGCGCGCATGGGCGCTCCGGGAATGTTCGTTGGCCCTATGGAGGGGTAGTGGTTAATTTTATTGCTTATGGTCATACCCCTTTGTTGATTGTTCAAGATTTACCTGTAGATCGAGGACCGATTTCTTTGGTAGATGTTTCTATGCAGGTACAAAAAGGCCATTGAGTCTGCTCTTTTATTTTTAGGGCAGTTTTATTTAAAGGGTAAGGCAATAGAAAGTCGTAAGCGTGTGGTTGAAATAGAGAATCTGGCCTATCAGGTGGCAGAAGGGCATCGAATTTATCTTTCGCCCGGGAGTTCTCCCTCTTTGATTGACTGGTTAAAAGAACAAAGTCGCCTTCTGAGCGAAATCCATTTGATTTTTAGTCAGCGCAGGGATGAAGATCCGGCGATTTCTTATGCTTCCGAGTGGTTGTTGGATAATTTTTACATTGTTCAACAAACCATTACTCAAATTAAAGAGGATCTTCCGGATAAATATTACCGTCAGTTGCCGAAACTGACTGGTGGGCCCTTGAATGATTATCCCCGGATTTACGATATCGCACGGGAATTGATTAAAAATGCCGATGCGTTGCTGGATTTTCCTCAACTGATTGAGTTTGTGCGGGCTTATCAACAAATAACCCCTTTGACCATGGGTGAATTATGGGCTTTTCCCACGATGTTACGGTTGGGAATTTTGGATGTTTTGATTGAAGCTTTGATCGTTTTGAATGGACAACCTCAAGGCGAAAATCGACCTTTTCCTAAAATTGAAATGGCGGAGACTTTACGAGAAGATGGGGTGGTAGCCAATACGATCTTGAGTCTACGGATGTTGGAGGTGCAGAATTGGAATGATTTTTTCGAGCAGGTTAATTTAATTGATGCCGTGTTAGCGGAGGATCCGGCCCAAATTTACAAATATATGGATTTTGAAACGCGGAACCGTTATCGGCAAATTATTGAAAACCTGGCTTCTGCAACTGGATTTAGTGAGATGGCGGTAGCTCAGCTGGCCGTGAAACTGGCTCAGGCTGAAGCGGTTGTTTCCGGAGATGAGATCCATGTTGAAGCGCATGTGGGATTTTATCTGGCGGGGAATGGGCATAAAGTGTTAGAGAGCCGGTTGGGATTTCGGCCTCCTCCCGGGCAACGTTTACAGCGGGAAATTTGGGAAGCGCCGGTTTTTTTCTATCTCGGGAGCATCGGGGCCTTATCTATTTTTATTATGATTCCCCTGTTGATTTATGTGATGGGTTGGGGAACTACCTGGCTACAATTGATGGCGATGGGGGTGTTGATTTTAGGGCCGGTGATGGCGGTGGCGATCGATTGGGTGAATTTTTTTATTACTCATGTAATTCCTCCCCGGGTTTTGCCCAAAATGGATTTTGAGAAAGGGATTGCCTCTGATTGTCGGACTATGGTTGTTATCCCTTCTTTATTGGTCGGGATTGCTGAAATTGATCCCTTGTTACGGCAGTTGGAACTTCATTTTTTAAATAATCCCGATCCCTGGCTGTCTTTTGCCCTGTTGACTGATTTTGCGGACAGTCTCCAGCCGGAGTTGCCTGATGATAACATTTTGTTGGCTCGGGTAAGCAGTGGAATTGAGGCTCTTAACCGTAAATATCGCCGTGACTCCAATTCGCCTTTTTATCTGTTTCACCGACGGCGAAGCTGGAATTCTATGGAAGGGGTATGGATGGGATGGGAACGTAAACGGGGTAAATTGACGGAATTCAATCAACTGTTGCAAGGGGATCCTTCGACCTCTTTTCAGGTGAAATTAGGAGAACTTGAGGTTTTATCTCAGATTCGTTATGTGATCACTTTGGATGCGGACAGCGTTTTGCCTTGGGATGCCGCTAAAAAATTGGTGGCGACATTAGCGCATCCTTTGAACTGGCCCCGATTTGATGATGTGACAGGGAAAGTGACTGCCGGATATACAGTTTTGCAGCCTCGGGTTGAGTTGAAACCGGTCAGTGCCCGACGTTCTGTTTTTTCGCGAATTTTTTCAGGGGATACGGGGTTGGATTTGTATACTCGGGCAGTCTCCAATGTTTATCAAGATCTGTTAGGGGAAGGAATTTTTGTTGGCAAGGGGATTTACGATGTCAAAGCTTTTGATCGCAGTCTGGCGGGAAGAGTGCCTGAAAATGCTTTATTGAGCCACGATCTTTTTGAAGGGATTTTAGGGCGGGCTGGATTGGTGACGGATGTGGTTGTATATGAAGAATATCCTTCTCATTACCTGGCGCATGCTCAGCGAATTCATCGATGGGTAAGAGGCGATTGGCAATTGTTGCCCTGGTTGGGGCGTCGAGTTCGTACGGCGGATGGCGGAAAGATCCCCAGTCAGCTTTCTTTGATCGATCGTTGGAAAATTTTTGATAATTTACGCCGAAGCCTTTTGATTCCCTGGTTGCTGTTGATTTTTGTTTTGGGATGGACCGCGGTCTTGCCGGGGCCTCCCTGGATTTGGAGCTGGATTGGATTGCTGCCGTTAGGGGGAACTTTTGTCGTTACTTGTTTTGAAGGATTATGGCGTTCGTTTACTCGGCCTTCTCGTCAGGTTTTACCCCCTTTATGGAGCGGGTTGGGGCGTTGGGTCATGGCTCTTATTTTTCTTCCTTTTGAGTCATTGTTGTTATTGGATGCTATTGTGCGTACCCTGGTTCGTATTTTGGTAACCCATCGTTCTTTATTAGAATGGGTTCCGGCTGCTTATGCCGGGCAACAGTTGGAAACAGCGGAACAAAATCGTTTGGTCTGGCGGCGGATGGGATATGCTTCTGCTTTTGCCTTAGGTGTGGGGCTTTTGTTGTTTTCTTTCCGGCCGGCCGGGTTGGGGGTGGCAGCTCCTCTTTTGTTGATCTGGTTGTTTTCGCCTCAAATAGCTTTCTGGATCAGTTTGCCGTTGATTCAAAAATCACCCCCCTTAGCAGCATCCCAATTGCCGATTTTGCGGCGTTTGGCCCGACGCACATGGTTGTATTTTGAACATTTTGTGGGGCCGGATGATCATTGGCTACCGCCTGATCATTTTCAGGAGACGCCTTTAGGTGTTACTACCCATTTGACCTCGCCTACCAATATGGGGATGGGAATGTTGGCTTCTCTGGCGGCTTATGATTTGGGGTATGTAGGCCTGTTGGGCTTGACGTTGCGTTTGCGCGCTATTTTTGATACCTTGGAACAATTGGAACGTCATCGGGGACATTTTTTGAACTGGTATGATACTCGTACTCTGGTTGCCGTAGGATCTCAATATGTTTCAACTGTAGATAGCGGCAATCTGGCAGCTTCTTTTTTAATTTTCCGGCGAGGCGTGATGGAGTTAACGAAAGCTCCGATCTGGCGTTGGGCTTACTGGCAGGGAATTCTGGATACGGTTGAAGTCTTGATCGAATTGTTATCCCCTTTGACCTCAGGGAGTCAGCCTTTGCTGGCATATCTTGAGCGGTTACAGCGGTATTTATGGAGTGGTCAGGACGATGAGACGATCTGGGGAAAATTACTTCAGGATCTTAACAGTGAGATGGTACGGACGGAACTGGATCGTTTGTTGATTGTGTGGGTAGAATCTTCATCTGAACTGGAACCGGAGTTGTTGCGAAGTTTGCGAATCTGGTTTGAGCGGTTTCGGCATCAGGTAGAGGTAGTGATTCAGGAATTGAACTTTCTGGTTCCCTGGCTTTTTTTGTTAGATGAAGCTCCCGTGGGGTTGAAAGAGGCCGAAGCCGGCTCCGTATTAGGGGAGGCCTGGAAGAAAATTCAGGCCGTTTTATCTTCTTCCGTTACTGTAGAGCAGCTCCCTGATGTTTGTCGGCGCGGTGAAGCTCTGTTGATGGGTTTACAAGCTGAATTGTCGATTTCTTCTGGCGATCCGGATGAAAGGTTAAGGTTGTGGATCTCGCAATTGCACGCCGCTTTACAAACTTCCCGGCTTAATGCTTCCGGTTTATACATTGCCTGTCAGGATCTGGCGGAGCGAGCGGAACAGTATTTTCGAGAGATGGATTTCAGTTTTTTGCTGGATCCGCAACGGCTGGTTTTTCATCTGGGATATAACGTTGAATCGGGTCGTTTGGATGCTAATTATTATGATTTACTGGCTTCAGAGGCCCGGATTGCGAGTCTGGTGGCGATTGCTAAAGGGGATGTGCCTCAGATCCATTGGCTTCATTTAAGCCGTCCTGTGGCTTTGATGGATCATGGGCGGGGTTTGATTTCCTGGAGCGGGACTATGTTTGAATATCTGATGCCGCTTTTGTTTATGAAAGACGATCCGGATACTTTGTTGGGACAAAGTGTGCGGGCAGCGGTGGATGTTCAAATTCATTATGGCCGTCGGAAAGCCACCCCTTGGGGAGTTTCGGAATCAGCTTACTATCATTTTGATGCGGCTTTGAATTATCAGTACAAAGCCTTTGGGGTTCCTGGTTTGGGTTTTAAACGAGGGTTGGGCGAGGAATTGGTCATAGCGCCTTATGCATCTCTGTTGGCGTTGTCTTTGCGACCGCAGGCGGTCTGGAAAAATATAGTGGCTTTGTTGAAAGTGGGATTGTTGGGGGATTATGGTTTTTATGAGGCCATCGATTATACCCCTGCTCGAATGGGGTTGGGCCAGGGATCAGGGCTGGTTAAAACTTACATGGTGCATCATCAGGGGATGATTTTATTGTCCTTAACGAACTATTTACTGGATCAGGTGATGGTGCAGCGCTTCCATGCTGATTTGCGAATTCAAAGTGTAGAGCTGTTGTTGTATGAACAGGTTGCTGCCGTGCTTTCGGCCGGACCTCTTGATGCAACTGCTATCGCTCCTGCCCGGCCTGAAAAACCTCAAACTATTTATGGAGCCTGGAATATACCTTTGACCAGCCAGATCATGCAATCGCATTTGCTTTCTAATGGGCGTTATACTGTTTTCCTGACTCAAAGCGGCAGTGGGTACAGTGCCTGGAATGCTTTTGCTTTAACCTGGTGGCGGGCGGATTCTGTTTTGGACGATTACGGGACCTGGATTTATGTGCAGGAACAGGGGGGGGATAACCTTTGGTCGGTGAGTTTTCAGCCTACCGCGGCCTGGGTTGAGAATCAAAATGTGTACTTTTCACCTCACCAGGTGGAATACCGTTGCCGGCATCGGGATATTTCTTTTCAGACTTTAATTACGGTTTCCCCTTATGAGGATGTAGAGATTCGGGTGGTCATGTTGACCAATCATACGGATCGAAAACGTCAGCTGCGTCTGACGAGTTATGGAGAAGTGGCGCTGGCTCGCTTCGAAGATGTGCAACGGCACCCGGTTTTCAATAAGCTTTTTATTGAAAGTGAATATCTTCCGGAAATCAACGGGCTTTTATTTCGCCGTCGCCCCCGTTCTGTGGATGATCCGACTTTTTATTTTGTTCATATGGTGGTTCCAGAATCGGGAGTATCCGTTACCGGGGCCTACGAGAGCGATCGCGAGCGTTTTCTGGGAAGAGGTAGAACTTCTCGTCGGCCTCAGATTTTAGATCTGGATAGTTCCTGGCTCTCGGGGACGGCGGGGGCTACTTTGGATCCGGTGATGGCCCTGGGGCAGGAAATCGCATTACCTCCCCATGCTTTTTCCCGGGTGGCTTTTGTGACTTTGGTGGCTCGATCCCGTAAGGAAGCTCTGGCTCTGGCTGAACGTTATCGGGCCTGGGCGGTATTGGATCGGGTGGTTGAGCAGACTTCTTCGGCCGCGGAACTGGAGCTTTACCAGTTGGGTATGGATACTCAAAATCTGGAAATGATACAGCAATTGCTTTCTCTCTTGATCTTTCCCCGCTTCCAGCTACGGGCCTCTATGGATGTTCGTTCGGCTAATCGTTTGGGTCAGTCCGGGCTGTGGCCGTTTGGTATTTCGGGAGATTATCCGATTTTGCTGGTTAAGATTGCTTCAAAAAAGGGTTCCAGGGTGCTTCGGGAATTGTTGCGCGCTCATAATTATTGGCGCAATCGGCAACTTAAGATTGATTTGGTGATCTATAACGAAGGGGATACCGGTTACAATCAGGATTTACAGGGATATCTTCGTCGTTTGATAGCTCATTCTGAGGGAGAAGCGTGGATTAATCGGCGTGGAGGGATCTTCCTTATTCAGGTTGCGGCGCTTTCGGAGAGCGACCGGATTCTTTTGCAATCAGTTGCCTATGTCGTTCTGGATGGAGAACAGGGGGAGCTGCGTGAGCAACTGGCCTCTTTGCAGGGACAGATTCTTTCCCTGCCGCATTTTATTCCTACTCTGGTTGATTTAACAGAACGGGAGCCGACCCCGATTTTAGAACGAGATTCCGATTTGCAATTTGACAATGGTTTCGGTGGATTCAGCGCGGAGGGGCGGGAATATATTATTTACCGCAATTCCGATCAACCGTTGCCTGCTCCCTGGATTAATGTGATTGCCAACTCCGATTTTGGGTTCCTCGTTTCTGATGCTGGTTTGGGGCCGACCTGGGCGATCAACAGTGGGGAGAATCGTCTTACCCCCTGGTTGAACGATCCGGTTACCGATTTTCCGGTGGAAGTGATCTATCTGCGTGATGAAGAAACCGGGCGAGTTTGGAGCCCTACACCGGCTCCGGTTAGAGAGCCATTGCCTTATCGTATCCGGCATGGAGCCGGTTATTCTGTTTTTGAACATAATAGCCATGGGTTGAGCCAGCATTTGACGGTTTTTGCTTTGATGGATGCACCCGTGAAAGTGATCCATGTGCGCCTGGAAAATCATTGGATGCGCATTCGCCGGATTACGGCAACCTGCTATCTTCCCTGGGTGTTGGGCACTACCCCGGAAGCTACACGGCAAATGTTAATTCCGGCCTTTGATGCCGGCCGGCGTTTGTTGACGGTGGCTAATCCTTATCATCCTGAATTGAGTGAACGGGTGGCCTTTCTTGCGGCCAGTGAACCTATTCATGGGGTAACGACGGATCGAATTGAATTTGTGGGCGTTTCCGGCGATTTGGCCCAGCCGGCTGGATTGTTACGGATTGGGTTGAGTGGAACGGTTACTGCGACCTCAGATCCGTGTGCAGTTTTGCAGATCCATATTAATCTGGCTCCTGGGGAGAGTCGGGAATTTTATTTCTTGTTGGGGGAGGCGGAGAATTTAACGGCAGTCCATCAGGTTTTGAAGCGATTGCCGGATCCTTCGGCGGTAGCAGCAGCTCGACAGGCGGTGGATGTTTTTTGGGATCGGTTGTTGGGGACTGTGACGGTTAAGACCCCAGATCGAGCCATGGATTTCTTGTTGAATCGCTGGCTGCTCTATCAGACGTTGGTTTGTCGTGTGTGGGGACGTTCGGCTTTTTATCAATCCAGTGGTGCTTTTGGATATCGGGATCAATTACAGGATGTGGGGGCCTTACTTCATGCCCGGCCTGATTTGATCCGGGAGCATATTTTGCGCGCAGCTGCTCATCAATTTGAAGCCGGGGATGTTTTGCATTGGTGGCATCCCCCTTCCGGTCGGGGCGTCCGAACCCGTTTTTCCGATGATTTGTTGTGGTTGCCCTGGGTGACGGCCTTGTATGTTAAGACAACCGGGGATCACGGTATTTTGGATGAACTGATTCCTTTTCGTAAGGGAGATCTCCTGTCGCCCGGCGTGAGCGAACGTTACGATTTATATCCGTTTACCGAAGAGAAGGCTTCATTATATGAACATTGTCGGCGGGCGGTAGAGCGGGGTTTTACGACCGGTCCTCACGGTTTGCCTTTGATCGGTTCCGGGGATTGGAATGATGGCTTGAATCGGGTGGGAATCGGGGGGCAAGGCGAAAGTGTCTGGCTGGCCTGGTTTTTGTTCGCTACGTTGAACGGGTTCGCTGATCTATGCGAGGTTCGGGAGGAATTGCAGGCGGCCGCACTTTATCGGACTCGCGCTCAGAATTTATATACGATGATTGAAAACGTGGCCTGGGATGGCCAATGGTATCTGCGGGCCTTTTATGATGACGGCACGCCTTTGGGATCGGCGGAGAATCTGGAATGTCAGATCGATGCGATTGCTCAATCCTGGGCGATCCTTTCCGGCGCAGCTAAAGAAACATCGCATAGTCGGCAGGCGATGGCTGCTGTGATGAAATGGTTGGTCTCATGGGAGGATGCTCTGATCCTTCTCTTTACACCTCCTTTCGATCATACATTGCAGGATCCGGGGTATATAAAAGGCTATCTCCCGGGTGTCCGTGAAAATGGAGGGCAGTATACGCATGCAGCGATTTGGACTGCATGGGCTATGGCCGGGTTGGGGGAAGGAAATTTAGCGGAATCGCTGTTTCATCTACTTAATCCCATTTATCATGCGGAGCGGTTGGAGCAGGCGTTGCATTATCGTGTGGAGCCTTATGTGATAGCGGCCGATATTTACAGTGTGCCGCCGCATCGGGGCCGGGGGGGGTGGACCTGGTATACAGGATCTTCAGGGTGGATGTATCGTTTGGGATTGGAGGCTATTTTGGGCCTTCGGCGGCAGGGGGACCGATTGTTCTTTGATCCCTGTATTCCTGCCGATTGGGCCGGCTATGAGATCCTTTATCGAGCGGGTGAGACTACCTATCGGATTGTGGTTACCAATCCTCACCATGTTCAACGGGGAGTGAAGTGGATTTGTCTGGATGGTCAGATGGTTGCGGATGGGGAAATTATATTGTCGGGGGATGGTCAAAGGCATGAAGTAGAAGTTGTGATGGGGGAAGATAAGCCTTAAAAATTTTTCCGCAGCCGCTTTGGGCGGCGGCTGCGGAAAATAATCGACCTGGGCCGTTAGCGCGGAAAAGCGTGAGAAAAAAAACTGTGTTTTGGCGCGCCTTCTTATGCGCGCCAAAACATAAACAAAAAACTTTCTCTGCCCACCTTGCGCGTCGTGTCTTACGGGGGAAGTGTCCGGTGAGGAACCCCAGAAACCCGCCGTGGGGCAACATTACAATAGCTGCACCGGTCGAAACCAATTCAAAGTTAACTTTCCGGCATGGGATTCTGAGCGTTGGCCGAGTGAGGATAGAATAATTCTTCAGCAATGTTGAATGGTTTTGGAGGGAGGACCGTCATTGTGAAAGGTGCAGTGATAGAAAAGATGGGGATGGGAGAAAGTTGATAGGGGAATCGTGAGGACCAGGTTTCCAGATGTATTCGACTTCGACTGAGTTGCATTTGAGAGAAGTAGACCGGGGCCTGAATCCAACGGTTTTCCAGAAAACTGATGCCTGGAATGGTGATATTCCTGAGGTTCCACGTTCGTGATAGGGGGCCTGAAATGGTCAGATCGGCGATGGTCCCGGCTCCATCGCTGATATGGACATAATCCTGTTCCCATTCAAATTGAGCCATTTGTTTGGGAACTCCCCAAATGTGCCTTCCCCCTTCTAGTGATATTTCGTTATTAACCCAAATGTTTAAAATGAAGAGTCCACAATGATAGTTAAGGCGAACCGGCATACAGATAGCCAGTTCATCGTATTGAAGAGTTCCCTTTAAATAGCGTACCAGAGCCACTATGGCCAGACGACGGGTAATTAAGGGGTGGAGTCCAACCAAAAGTCGGATCGGCAGATTTGCCGGAAATAAGCTCATCCAGATTTGTCCCTGACTGAACCAGGGTGCCGGAGGATAATCCAAAGCCTTTTGCGAAGTATTAAGGGTTTCCATGAGATAAATTCCTTTCTTTGCTGATTTCAACTGTCGGGTTCTTTCTGTTGCCATTGGATGGTGCCATAATTGCGGCGACTGGCTCCTCCCAAGGTCATAAGTCCCCGAAAGAAGTCAGGAGCGAGCCTGAAAACAAAATAGAACCAGGGTAAGTAACCCGGGAGATCGAGGATGGTGGACCGCTGTTGCAGGGCCTTGATGACGACGTGGGCAACTTGTGGCGGGGTGAGATAGGGGATAAAGTCGGCAAGTCGAGGCAGGATGGTTGAATCTACATGTTTTCGGAAAAAGTCGGTGCCGGCAACTGTGGCCGGACGGATCAGGGTGACGGCAATGTTAGTTTTCCTCAATTCCCACTGTAAAACCTGCGTATAGGCATCGATGGCGGCTTTGGTTGCTGCATAGGCTGCCGAGGTTCCTCCCCCAAAGATTTGGCTGGCGCAGGATCCCAGATTGATAATGTGGCCCTGATTGGCCGGTAACATGAATTCAAGAACGGCTTTAGTGGCATAAAGCATCCCCTGATAACCAACCTGCATGATTCGTTCGGCGGTTTCTATCGGCATGGCGGTGACTTCTTCCCACTTTACAAACGCAGCGTTGTTGACGAGGATATCGATTCTGTGGTTTTTCTGATAGATTCCTTTGATCCAGGCATTGACCGCGGAACGGTTTGTTACATCACATAAGGTCAAATTTATGGTCCCTTTAAGGGCTGTAGAGGTCAATTGTCGGGTGGCCTGTGCCAGGTTTTCCGGAGAATTGTCGCATAGGTAGACATGGATGTTTTTTTGAGCCAGCGCCAGGGAAATTGCCCAGCCGATGCCTTGAGCTCCTCCAGTGACTAACCCGATTTTTTTGTTTAAACAGGTATCCATATCTCTCTTACCTTTTTATAATATTAATGAATATAATAGCATGAATTAAGTTAAATATTGGTGTGCAGAGATACATTTTAGGTACATAATAGTGAAAATTGTCATTCCCCTAAAGGGCGTTATAATTTGCCCTGCAATGAAGCTGAACAGTGTGCCTGTGGTGGCCCTTAATGCGCATTTGCTTTCCGGCGACGCCTCTTATCGGAGCGCCGGAATTTCTGCTTATCTGTTTAATTTATTCCGCCATCTAAACCCTCAAGAAGATGCTTTGCGGTATGTGCTGTTTATGGGACGCGGAAAACAGCCCGGTATAAATTTGCCGGTTTCATCTTCTTTGTGGGCGACGGATCGACCGGCGGCCCGGATTCTTTGGGAACAGCTGGCCTTGCCCTGGGCGTTACATCGTGTGGGAGCGAACCTCTTACATGCCCCGGCTTTTGTCGGTCCATTGTGGAGTTCCTGTCCTCAAGTGATCACCGTTCATGATCTGAGCTTTTTGCGCCATCCAGAGTTTTTTCGGGGCGGCAACCGTTTCTATTTACAAAAGATGACGGGGGTGACCTGTCGCCGGGCGGCCGCTGTCGTGGCTGTTTCTGAGTTTACGGCTCGTGAAGTGGTTGCTCTGTTGGGGATCCCTCGCGAGCGGATTCATGTGATTTATCATGGGGTCGATCCGGTTTTGAAACCATTGCCTGCCGGGGATGTGGCCCGTTTCCGGTTGGAACGAGAATTGCCGGAACGTTTTATTTTGTACTTGGGGACCCTGGAACCTCGTAAAAACCTGCCCACTCTGGTGCAGGCTTTTGCCCGATTGAAAGACCCCGCGTTGCATCTGGTTTTAGCGGGGGGGCGGGGATGGTTGTATGAAACCATCTTCGCCGAGGTAGAACGGCTTGGTTTGACCGGCCGCGTACATTTTCCGGGCTATATCTCACCCCAGGATCAGGTCTATTGGTATAATGCCGCGACTGCTTTTGCTTATATCTCTCATTACGAGGGATTTGGATTGCCTGTGCTGGAGGCTTTGGCCTGCGGCACTCCCACTCTGGCGGCCGAAACGACAGCTTTACCTGAAGCTGCGGGTGATGCGGCTGTGTTGGTGCCGCCTACCGACGTAACTGCCGTGGCGGAAGGTTTACATCGAGTGTTGACCGATGCGGGTTTGCGGGATTCTCTGCGCTGTCGCGGTCCGGCGCATGCAGCTCGTTTTTCCTGGTCCGAAACGGCACGTCAGACTGTAGCCCTTTACCACCAAATCCTGGGAGATCAAGGAAAAGCCATATGAACAGAAAATCCGATCACGTCCATTGGAGTATCATGTTGTTCGATGTGGCGGTGATCAACCTGGCCTTATTTCTGGCGTATGTGTTACGTTATCGGTTGCAATGGCTGAAGGAAGTAGCCTTCGATGCTCCTTTGCAATCCTATCTTCTTTTTTGGGCGGTTTTTTCGGTTTCGGTCCCGATGATGTTGCTGGCGGACGGTGCTTATAATCATTGGCGCGGTCGTGACTGGCTGGATCATACTTATCGGGTGGTGAATGCTGTGGCCAAGGCTGCGGTAATGGTCATGGCTTTGACCTTTTTCTTGCAACCGTTGGTTTATTCCCGGTTATTGATTTTGGAAGCCGGGATTATGATGGTGATTTTTCTATCCCTGGCCCGGGCGACCGCCATCGCGGTGCAGAGTTATCTGCGGCGGCGCGGGGTGGGAGTAATGCGGGTGGTTATTGTCGGGGCCGGTGAAGTGGGCCGGCGGGTGATGCGCAATATTGTGGCCCGTCCTGATCTGGGTTATCAGATCGTCGGTTATGTGGACGATAACCCGGTCAAAGGGGAAGGGGAGATCGGTCGCTTCAAAGGCTTGGGGGCAGTGGATAACCTGGCCGGCGTGATCGATTCTGAAACGGTGGATGAAGTGATTATCACTTTGCCCTGGACCTATCATCGCCGTATTTTGACGGTGTTACGAGAATGCCGCCGGCATGAAATCGAAGCCCGTATTGTTCCGGACTTCTTTCAGATGAGTTTGAGCCAGGTGGCGGTCAGCGATCTGGGCGGCGTTCCTTTGATCGGTGTGCAGGAAATTGCGTTCAGTCAATCGGCTTTGTTGTTCAAACGGGCCATGGATGTTTGTGGTTCGGTCATTTTGTTGATCGTGGGAGCGCCGATTTTTGCGGTGATTGCCCTGGCGATTAAACTGGATTCCTCGGGACCCGTTTTCTTCCGTCAGGAACGAGTTGGAGAGAAGGGACGTCGTTTTATGATCTACAAATTCCGTTCGATGCGCCAGGGCGCTGAGAACGAATTGGCGCAGCTGAAGAAGCTGAATGAGGCCGATGGACCGTTATTCAAAATTCGTCGGGATCCGCGGTTGACCAGGGTGGGGAATTTCTTGCGGCGGACCAGCCTGGATGAATTGCCGCAACTGATCAATGTGTTGCAGGGGGATATGAGTCTGGTGGGCCCTCGACCGCCGATCCCGGCCGAGGTGGAGAAATACCAGGCCTGGCATCGTAAGCGTCTGGAGGTCCCCCCCGGCATGACCGGTTTGTGGCAGGTAAGCGGACGTAGTGATCTGACTTTTGATGAAATGGTTTTGTTGGATCTCTATTATGTGGAACATTGGAGTCCCTGGCTGGATATAACTATTATGTTGCGCACGATTCCTCAGGTTCTTCTGGGTGATGGGGCATATTGAGGAGAATGAGTTGATGAATCAATGGCATTTAACGCCGCAAGAACGTGAATCTTTGTTGGAATTTTTGAAGGCGCTGGTCCGTACTCCCAGCCTGCCGGGACAGGAAGGGGCTGTGGCGGGGTTGGTGATGGAGGAGATGCGCCGCCTGGGTTTTCCTGAAGTCTGGACGGATTCGGCCGGCAATGTGGTCGGACGGGTTGGCAGCTCGAGCGGGCCGGGTCTGCTGTTGAACAGCCATATGGACACGGTCGATGTGTCCGATCCCGGGGTCTGGATGAATGATCCCTGGGGTGCGGTGGTCCGCGAAGGTCGTCTGTACGGCCGGGGTTCGGCCGATATGAAGGCCGGGCTGGCGGCGACGATCTATGGGGCCGCGATGTTGTTGCGCCGGAATGCCAATTTGCATGGACATGTGCGGGTGGCTGTGGTGGGGCTGGAAGAACCGGCGGAAGGTGTGGGCTCGCGGGCGCTTTTTGAAGAATGTAAGTTGAAGCCGGATTGGGTGGTGATTGCTGAGCCCTCTAACTTGCAGATCGTGCGCGCTCAACGGGGGCATCTGGAGATGGGGCTGACGGTGAAAGGCAAGGCCGCTCACTCTTCGGCTCCTCAATTGGGCGAAAATTCGATCTACGCTGCGGCACGGATTATCTTTGGGTTGGAGATGCTTTCCGATCAACTGGCCGAAGATCCGTTCCTGGGGGCAGGCGTTCTGGCTGTGACACAGATCGATTCTCAAGGGGTCAGCCGCAATGCGATTCCGGACCGTTGTAATTTGATTGTGGATCGGCGGTTGACGGTGGGAGAGACGGAGGCCCTGGCTCTGGCCGAGGTTCGGCGGATTATTGCCCGTGAAGGGGTCAATGCCGAGGTGCAGGTATTGGAAGATGAGGTGCGCACCTATACCGGCAAGACCTATCGGGCGCGCCGTTCTTCACCGCCCTGGGCTTTGGAGGAACGTCATCCGTTGATTGGTGCATTGACCCACGCGGTTAAAGATATGGGACTGCGGCCGGTGATGACGAAATGGGCCTTTGCCACTGAAGGGTCGTACACGGCCGGGGTGGCTCAGGTGCCGACGGCCGGCTTTGGCCCGGGCGATCCGGCCCTGGCCCATACTGTGGATGAATATGTGGATTTGGAACAGGTCTACGCGGCAACTTCAGTTTACGCTGCGTTGGCGTATCGGTTGTTGGGTAAGTAACAGGAGGCTAAATGGAACTGGTACAGATTTCAAAGGACATTCAGACGGCGTTAAGTCGGGGGAAGGCGGTGGTGGCGTTGGAATCCGCTTTGATCACACATGGTTTTGCCTATCCCGACAATATCGATATTACGAAGCGGATGGCCGCCGCTATTGAGGCGGAAGGGGCCGTTCCGGCGGTGATTGGGATCTGGAAAGGCCAGGCGGTCGTCGGGTTGGAAGATGCTCAGATTGCTGCGCTGGGTGCCGATCGGACGGCGGTCAAGGTGAGTGTGCGCGATCTGCCGTTGATGGGGGTGCGTGGACTCAATGGCGGCACGACGGTGGCCGCCACGATGTTGATTGCCCATAAGGCCGGCTTGCGCGTTTTTGCTACCGGCGGTATCGGGGGCGTGCATCGGGGGCATCCGGAAGATATCTCGGCTGATTTGCCCATGCTGGCGACGACGCCGTTGATGGTGGTTTGTGCCGGCGCCAAGTCGATTCTGGATCTGCCGCGGACGCTGGAATACCTGGAAACCTGGGGCGTGCCGGTGGTTGGTTGGGAAACGGATCAATTTCCGGCTTTCTATAGCCGCAGCTCGGGGCTGCCGGTGGATTATCGCCTGGATCAGGCTTCCCAGGTGGCTGAGGTCTATCAGTTGCAGCGCCAGTGGGGATTGCGGCAGGGCATGTTGGTGGCGGCTCCGGTGCCGGTTTTGGACGAATTGCCGGCTTCTGAAGTGGAGCCCTTGATTGCTCAGGCTGTGGCGGAGGCCGATGCTCAAGGGGTGAGTGGCAAGGCGATGACCCCCTTCTTGCTCTCCCGGTTGGTGACGTTGAGCGAATCGCGCACCCGCAGAGCCAATGAAAGTTTGTTGATCAATAATGCGCGAATTGCTGCCCGAATTGCCCGGGCGTCAGTGTAAGCGTTGAATTGTGTTGTGCCTGCCGGGGAGGCAGGTAGAACATAGTTTCTCAGGATGGGTAGAGGATAAGTATGAAACGCAATCCGGAGAAAATGCGCGCCGACCGGTGGGGCCGGCGCGCTCTTTTCATCTTGCTTTGCTGGATTTTTCTGGCTCAGCTGGCCTGGGGGGCGCGCCAGCTCTCGTTGACGATCGATGAGCCTTCCCATCTGATGAATGGCTATGCTGTTTGGACGACCGGGTCGTATTGGACGGTACCTCCGCACACGCATCCTCCTCTGGCTAATTTGCTTTCCGCAGCGCCGCTGTTGTTGGAACCTGACCGTCCCGACCCTCGTCAAATTGCCGGTTGGCAGCGAGATTTTGTTCGCTTTATGTTCAATGTGATGCCGCAGTGGCCGAATCTGGAGCGGTTGGAGCTGGTGGGGCGTTATCCGATTATGTTGCTGGCTCTGATTTTAATGGCGCTGGTCTATCGCTGGACTAAGGAGCGGGCCGGTGGTTGGGGGGCTTTGCTGGCGATGGGGGTCATGATCTGGGATCCGACGTTGGTGGCTCATTCTCAGTTGATGACCAACGATTTGGTGATGACGTTGTTGGGGTTTGCTTTTTTCTATCGGATCGAGCGACTTTCCCGCCGGCGGACTCTGGGAAATTGGGTTTGGGCCGGGGTGTTGCTCGGTGCCGCATTGGCTACCAAGACTTCGGCGATGTTGTTGGTGCCGGTTGGATTGGGGTTGTTGTCTCTGACGGTCTGGCTGGCCCATCCCCGGCCTTCCCGGGCCTGGTGGCCCTGGATCGGGGGGATGCTCTTTTTGCTGGCGGTGGCCGGCGTGACTTTGTGGGCGGTCTACGGTTTTGAGTGGTCCGGCGGCCCGCTGCCGAGCCATATGAAGATGTTGCAGATCTTTTCCTCGGATCGTACCTGGGGGGCTTTTGCCGGGGGTCAGCGGCAGCGCGGCGGCTGGTGGTGGTATTTTCCGTTGGTCATAGCGATCAAGACGCCTTTGCCGGTTCTGATTGCCTTTCTGATTTTGTTGGGAATCGTTTTGCGTCAGGGTGGGGCCCGGTTGTGGGCGGACCGCTGGCTGTGGGTTTTCCCGCTTTTCTATCTGGCGACTGCCATGTGGAGCGGTGTAAATGTGGGCTATCGTCATTTGTTGCCGATCTTTCCTTTTGTCTATGTGGGCTTGGGGGAACTGGTGCCGGCGCTGGCCGCAGTCCGTTCCAAAAAGTTGCTCCTGGGATTGCGGAGCGCGGGAGTTTTGTTGGGGTTTTGGTTGATCCTGGGGACGTTGCGGATCTATCCTTTCTCCGTAGCTTACTTTAATGAAACGATCGGCGGCGCGCGGCAGGGGTATCGTTACCTCGTGGATTCCAATCTGGACTGGGGGCAGTATTTCAAGGCGCTTCGTATCTGGATGCAGACGGCGGGCGTACAACAGGTGGAGCTGAGCTATTTCAGCTGGGTCGATCCGGCTCGCTACGGCATTCGGTATCATAAGCTGCCTCCGGCCCGGCGGGGCGGGGATGTTTTGCTGCGACAGTACGATCCGGCCCCTGGGGTTTATGCGATTGGGGCCACGCCTTTGCAGGGATTGTTATTGCGCGATCCTGATCTCTATGAATGGTTTCGGCATTGTGAGCCGGTGGCGGAGCCGGGGTATGGATTGTTGATTTACGACGTCCGCCCGCATAATCCGCCGGCAACCTGGCTGGCCCAGTGTCACGTCCCGGTCATACCCTTGACTTCTGAAAAGGTAAAGGTAGGATTGGGCAGGGCTGATTTGCGTCAGATCCGGTTCGATTGTACTCAGGGCTGGATTTATCCTCGCGGTGGATTGGATACGGGTTGGTATGGGATTTACCGTTCGACATGGCAGAACGGGGGCGCCTGGATGCGCCGACAGCTTACCCCGGCCCGGTTGAGCTATGAACAGGTGGAAACCGGCGAGGCCCCGCCCTTTGTGTTGTGGGAACAGGAGGGGGGGCAGGTTATTACCTCAACTTACTCTTTGGAAGGGGTGGCGGCCTTCGATGCCGGTGAGCCGGGAGCCCTGCTGGCGCAAACCCCGGCCGTGCAGGCGCCCCTGGCGACCGACGGCCCATTGACGTTGTTGGGGTATTCTCTGGTGCCCAAGGGCGAAACCGGCCCGGAGTTGTGGACTTACTGGCGTGTGGAATCGGTTCCCGATCGAGCGCTTTCTTTGATGGCCCATCTGGTCGGGGCCAATAATCAGCCGATTGCGGTGGGGGATGGGCTGGCCGTGCCGCGGGATCAATGGCAGGCCGGGGATGTGCTTGTGCAGCGCCATCGTTTTGAGATTCCGGCTGGAACTGCGCGTGGAGTTTACTGGTTCCAAATCGGGGCTTATTGGTCGGATCCGCTGGCGCGTTGGTCTTTTGTAAAAGAGGGGCGACCGATCGGCAATCGCCTGATTGTGGGACTGTGGGAACTGAAATAAATTTTCGTGAAGCGTACGTTTTCGTGGGTGTGAGGCCGCGAAAAAATGAATTCCAAAAATCCTCTTCAGTCTATCAAAGGGGGCATGATAAAGGATGGCAGTGGTTTCATCTCGGGACGCCGATAAAGTACCGGCGACCGGCAAATTGAAGAAGATTTCCAGCATCAGTGCGTTTTTTCCGGCCTTCAACGACGGCGGAACGATTCCAAGTATGGTGCTGGGAGTGCTGCTGGCATTGCGGCAGGTGACCGATGATTATGAAGTGATTGTGGTGAATGACGGCAGTCAGGACTATACGGCCCAGGTTTTGGAAGAGCTGGCCAGCCGTTATCCTGAGTTGCGCGTGATCCATCATCCTCGCAATATGGGGTATGGGGCGGCGTTGCGTAGCGGATTTGCGGCGGCGACGAAGGAGTGGATTTTCTACACCGACGGCGATGCCCAATATGATCCGCAGGAATTGACCCATTTGACCGAGGCTTTGCACGAGGGGATCGATGTGGTCAACGGCTTTAAGATTTCCCGCAACGATCCGATCGAACGGAAAATTATCGGTAAGATCTATCATTATTTTGTAAAGTACACTTTTGGTTTTAAGTTGAAGGATGTGGACTGCGATTTCCGGTTGATCCGGCGTTCCATTTTCGATGAGATTAAGCTGGTCAGCGATAGCGGAACGATTTGCCTGGAGATGGTTAAGAAATTCCAGGATGCGGGCTATGTTTTTGCGGAAGTGCCGGTCCATCACTACCATCGTCAATATGGGATCTCACAGTTTTTCAACTGGCGCCGGTTGATCCGGACGGCGCGGCAGTTAACCGTGTTGTGGTGGAAGATGGTGATCAAGAAAGAGCATCGGGCCGAATTGGCGATGCGGCGGGCTGCCGCGACGCCGGCTGTCGTTGAACAGAAATAGGATACCATGCCTGCTATTGCGCTGACTCCTCGCGGATTTGTTCTTGACGGACGCCCGGCTTTGATTCAAGCCGGGACGTTGTCTTATCTCCGGCTGCCGCATCCTGATCTCTGGCGTCCGGCTTTGGAGCGTCTGCGTATGGCGGGCTGTAATACGGTGGTTTTTCCGGTGCCGTGGGCTTATCACAGCCCGGCGGCGGGCATGATCGATTTTACCGGTCTGCGGGATCTGCCGCGGTTGCTTTCGGAGGCGGAGCGGGCCGGGTTGTGGGTGGTGATTCAGGCGGGACCCTGGCTGGGCGGCGGGCTGGATCGCGGCGGGCTGCCGGGATGGTTGACCGGGCTGGGGATTGCCTTGAACGATGAATCCCCGGCTTTTTTACGTCAGTTGCGGGAATGGTGGGAACAGCTC
Source organism: uncultured Anaerolineales bacterium (assembly GCA_964501335.1). GTDB lineage: Bacteria > Chloroflexota > Anaerolineae > B4-G1 > SLSP01 > CAZCTC01. The sequence continues at coordinate 125,523 of CAZCTC010000010.1, forward strand.
TGGCCGGTGGTACGGCGCTGCCATACTTTGCTGGCTGTGCAGGTGCACGGCATGGCCGGGGATGCGGGCATGATGGCCCTGGCGCGTCAGACCGGGCCGGCCGTGCCCATTTTGGGTTGGGATGATGCGCGGTTGCCCCGTGTGGAGCTGCAATTCCCGGACGGCTGGGGCGGGCAGGGGGCGGAGCGTTTGCGCCGGCAGCTCGATCCCTGGCATCCGATCGGGCGGGTGGCACCGGTACTGGCCGGCGGGGCGGCGGGCTATGTGCTGGATCCTTTTGCGGCCGGCTGCACCTGGGGTTATTGGGGACCGCCGGAAAGCTATACGGCCTACGGCAACGGCGCGCCGGTTTTGGAAGGCGGCTTGTTGGATGAGATCTATTTCCGGACGCGTCGTTGGGCGATGACGGTGGAAACTCTGGGGGAGGTGTTGGCCGGAGCGGAGCCGACGGATGCGTTGTATGCTTCGGAGCCGGGGGCGCTGACCGGCGCCTTTCATCAGGGGAAGACGGCGCTGGCCTGGCTTTATGCAGGGGAAGAAGCGCTGGAAGGGCTCAGGCTTTCCTGGCCGGTGGATGATGAGGTGTGGACGACGGCACCTTTCAATCTGGCGGCGGGGAGCCGGCGGCTGTTGCCTTTTAACTGGCCGCTGGCGGGCGGTATGTTGCGCACGACGACTTTGGAGCCCGTGCTCCGGGTGACGGTGGCCGGGCGGGATCTGTTGATTGTGTGCAACGACGGCGGCGGCGAGTTGTTGCTTTCGGACGATTTTCGGCCGCGCCATGCTCAGGGGCCGGTGCGGACGCTGCGCGGAGCGGGTGGTTTGACGATACGGATTGAGCCCGAGCGGGTGGTTTCGTTGGTTTTGGATGGACCGCGGGGAATGTTGCAAATTCTGGCGTTGGAGCCGGGATGGGCCTCGCGGATCTGGCCGTTGGACGATGCCTGGCGGACGACGCCGGCGGCGGCGCCGACCTGGGCTCCCGATCCTCAGGAGCCGGCGCGGGGGTTGCTTTTTGGCCCGGAATGGCTGGTGCCGCGTCCGGACGGCGGCTATGCTTTTGGGGCGTTGGCGCGCGGCTTCGGTTACCGTTGGGGCCCGTGGCGGGGCAGTAATCCGCAGACCTGGCTGGCGCCGCTTTCCTGGGAGGCCCCGGCTCCGGTGCGCCTGCCCGATTTGACGGGGTGGGAATCCCGTGCGGCGGCGCCGGAAGTCCGGCCGGATTACGATGATCGGGAGTGGCGGGAGGTTTTATCGCCTACGCCGCTGGCGATGGAGGCTCAGGGCGTGTTCTCCGGGTTGATCTGGTACCGGGGCCGATTTTCCGGGCCGGCGGCCGAGATGACCTGGACCTGTCGTCATGGCTGCGATCTTTTCTTGAATGGTGAGCTGATTGCAGTTTCCAATGTGCTGCCAGGGACGCCGGAGTCGATCGATCCGGTACCGCAGACGATTCCTTTGCCGGCGCGGTTGATGCAGGAGGAGAATTCTGTGGTGATTCTGGCCGAAGGGCTGGGGCATCTTTCGACGCCGGCCGGGGTGACGGCGCCGAATGGGTTGCTTTCTTTCTCTTTGCAGTCGGCGCCGCTGCTGCCGGAAGTGGAATCTGCGGCCGAGGGGGAATCGGCGGATCCTCCCGTGTCGGTTATCCAGGCGGTGCCCTGTCAATGGCGAGTTCGGGGGGGATTGAGTGGTGAACGTGGACAGCAGGGTTTCCCTGGTTTTGCCGAATGGGAAAGGGTTCCGGAGAGCGGCGATGAGGCGGTGACCTGGCATCGGTTCCATTGGGCGATGGGATTGGCGGACAATCTGGATACGACGCTCTTTTTAATTGTGGAGCGGTTGGCCGGAAAGGCTTTTTTCTTTCTGAACGGGCAGTTGATCGGGCGATATTGGGAGGCTCAGGGGCCGCAGCGGCGTTTCTGGCTGCCGGATGGACTGTTACAGCGGCGGGGCGAGAATGCGCTGTGGGTGGTGCAGTGGTTGCGGGGGGCCGAGGCGGGGCCCGGCCGGGTGCGGCTGGAGGCGGTGGGGACGCTTCGCTGGTATAGTGAACCGGGATTGCCCCGTAAGCCAAAATGAGTTTATAAGTTTATGGTAGGAGTTTTTGTTCTTCCTCATTTTCCGGTCAATTGCACAGGGGAATTTTATGAGGTTGTCCTTCGGGCCTTCGCTTTTCACCATTTTAGGCTATGTTATAATATGAGGGTGATGGCTCAGTTTCTCACTAACTAAACGTCCAGGGGTATTCTGCCTAAAGGGATCGTGACTCCATGGATTATTTCCAGTGGCGCGACATGAATGGTTCCCTTTTGTTTCCCGAAAACATAGCCGGGATTGTTGTGGTCCTGGTTTATGCTGTGGGCATGGGTTGGATGCTGTGGCGCCATCTCCGTGAGTTTAAGGAATTCACTCCCTGGATCTGGGGCCTCTTTTTATTCGGTGTGTTGTTTTTATTTCCGGCCAACTCCATCGATTTCTTCTCGGAGAGTTTTGCTACCCCCTTACCCACATCACCTTCGGCGGTTCTTGCTGGCGCAGGTATTTTTCCCAGTTCACCTGATTTGCCGTTGGTCGCCTATCTGGTTGTGGGGGCGATTGCCATCTGGTTGGGGACTGGCCCCGCCATTGTGGCTGGCATTTTCAGCGGCTTTTTTCTTTCTGTGTATGTGCCCTTGCCGTTGGCGGATATTTTCCTGCCGGCTTTCTTTGGCGGAGCGCTGGGCGTTTTTGTGCGCCAGCCTTTCCGTGGTTGGGTTTTCAAGATCGCCCGGCAACCGGTTTTAGCGGTCCCGCTGGCTCTTTGTTTTACCATGATGGCTTTGTGGTTCTCCCGGATGGGCGATGCTTTACCTCCGGGTGGATTGCAGATGGTCGATTATGCCTTTACCGTTTTGAAAAGCCAGATTGTGCTTTGGGGGGTGGGGGCGATTTGTCTGGCGGTTGTCTTCCAGGGGCTCTTCTTTATTCCTCGTGTTCGTCCTGCTTTGCGTGCGGATGCGGCGCCTGCCTACAACCGGTCGCTGCGAGATCGGTTTATGATTGTGATTATTCCCCTGGTGCTCTTGAGCATTGTCCTTTCGGTTTTTGCGGCCAGCAATCAGGCTATCCGGTCGGCGCAGGATCAGTCGCTCAATGAAATGCGGCGAAATACCGACAATGCCCGACAGGGAATCAATCACTTTTTTGTCACCGGCTCGAATTTATTGAAGACCTTCGTTGAAGATTCTGCCTTGCTCGATCCGGATTCGAAAGTGCGGGCACGGGCCATGGAGAACGATTTGCAGATGGTGCCCTTCTTCCAGCAGATGCTTTTTGTGGATATGCAGAAGCAGGTGGTGAATTCGGTGCCGGAAGGGATGGGATATCTGGAGTTGACGGCAGAAGAACAAAATATGGTCGATCAGGCCTTTTCTCTGGAAATCTCCAATTATACGCATTTGACTGAATTGACGCCGGGCACGGGGGAGGCTTATTTAACGTTTGTGCAGCCGGTTTTTTCCCCGGGGGACGGTTCGGTGGTGGGGGTTTTGTTGGGGCGAACTTTGTTGAATATTCAGCCGGATATTCAGCGGGCCCGCGATGCCTTGCAGATTTCTCAGGGTGTGGGCTTTATTATGGACGACCGGCGAATTATTTCGCATCCCGATCCGGCGATGTTGTTGCGCCATTGGGAAGGTAATACGTCGGAGACGAAAGAGTTCATCGATAATAATCTCCTGGGATCGCCGGAGGCTAAGAAAGACCATTTCTATGAGGATCTGGACTCCAACGGCGAGCGGGTGTTGACCTATATCAGCCGGGTCGAGGGCACGACCTATTATTTCGTTGTGTTGCAATTGCCCTATGCGACCGTTTTGGAATCGGCGACGGCGATTGCCGGTCCGATGTTGGTGGTGCAGTTGTTGATTGGTTTTGTGTTGTTGCTGGTGTTGCCGGTGCTTTCTTCACGGGTTACGCAGCCGCTTAATACGCTGGCGCTGGCCGCTCATCGCATTGCGCAGGGCAATTTGGGGATTCCGGTGGCGATTTCCGGCGAGGACGAGGTGGCCCAGTTGGGGCGGGCCTTTGAGCAGATGCGGGTCGGTCTGCGCGCCCGGTTGGACGATCTTTCGTTGCTGCTTCGCATTTCGCAGGCGGTCTCGGCTACCCTGGATCTGGATCAAGGGGTGCCGCCGATCCTTCAGGGGGTGTTGGAAGAGACGGGCGCGGCGGTGACTCACTTTGTGTTGTTGGGGAGCGGCGATCGGATTCAGCGTACCTTCTCGGTGGGGGCTGAAGATTCTGAATTCGCGGCGATCGATCGCACTTTTGCGACGGCTTTGCCGCGCCGCCGCGATCCGTTGGTGATTCAGGATTTACAGAAGGGCAATGCGGCTTTCCCGGCGACCCGACTGCGGAGCCTGGCGGCGTTGCCGGTGCGGACCAAGGATCGCGCGGTGGCGGTATTGTGGGTGGGGTCTGACCAGGTCAACGCCTTCGATGAGGCGCGGGTGAATTTCCTGAGCACGCTTTCCAGCCAGGCGGCGGTGTTGGTGGAAAATGTCCGGCTTTTCCAATCGGCGGAGGGGGGCCGGCGGCGGCTGGCGGCGATCCTTTCCAGTACCAGCGATGCCATTCTGGTTACCGATCAGGAAGGGCGGCTGTTGTTGATTAATCCGGCGGTGCAGCGGGTGTTGGGGCTGGATGAAGCGGCCTATGGGCGCCCGATTGAGGAGTTAAACCTGCCGCCGTCGTTGTGCGATGCGCTGAACCGTTCGGAGACGGAGCCCGGGCCGCCTTCGGTGGAAGTGCCGCTTTCGGGCAAACGGACTTTTTATGCCAGCGTGGCCCCTATTATGACGGCGGAAGGTCAGACGATGGGGCGGGTGGTCGTGATGCGCGATATCACCCATTTTAAAGAGCTGGATGAGATGAAGTCGGATTTTGTGGCCACCGTCTCGCACGACCTGCGCGCGCCGCTGACCTTTATGCGCGGTTATGCGACGATGTTGACGATGGTCGGCGATATGAATGATAAGCAAAAGGAATATGTGGAGCATATTATGGAAGGGATCGAGCAGATGGGCGCTTTGATCGGCGATCTGCTCAATCTCAGCCGGGTGGAAGCCGGGGTGGGAATCAAGCGGGAACCGTGTCGGTTGGGGCTGGTGTTGGTGGAAGCGGTGGATACGATGCGGGCCCGGGCTTCGGCGAAGGGAATTGCATTGGGCCTTGATCCTGCGGAAGGGGCACCGGTGATCGTGGGCGATCGGACATTGCTGCGACAGGCGATTGGGAATCTGGTCGACAATGCGATCAAGTATACGCCGAATGGGGGGCAGGTACGGGTTGGTCTGGGGGTGAACGGTCCGGAAGCTGTGGTCCATGTGACGGATACCGGGCTGGGCATCGCGCCGGAAGATCAGGTGCGGTTGTTTGAGAAGTTCTATCGGGTGAAGCGCCGTGAGACGAGCGACATTCCCGGCACCGGTTTGGGGCTGGCGCTGGTCAAGTCGATTGTGGAGCACCATCAGGGGCGGGTGTGGGTGGAAAGCCAGTTGAACAAAGGGACGACCTTCTATGTGGCCCTGCCCCTGGCTCCTGAAGAGGAAAAGTAGTCAGTTGTGATTGTATGGCAGTGAATTGGGGGGTGTTGGCTTTTTTTCTGGCGGCACTCGCGGGGGTGCTGTTCTATTTTGCCCGGCGGCTACGCCGCAGTTTGGGAATTCCTCAGGGGCAGGTGATTGAAGCCGATACCGATGGTTGGGAGATGCTGGCGCAACCTCTTGCCGCGCCTTCCTTAAAGCTGGTAGGACGACCGGATTATGTCGTCAATGACGGGGTGGATGTGATCCCCATTGGAATTAAATCCCACGCGGCTCCGCGGCAGCCCTATCCCTCCCATGTGCTGCAACTGGCGGCCTATTGCGCTTTGGTGACGGAGACGTATGGGCGACGGCCGGGTTATGGGATTCTGCACTATGCCGATCGGACGTTTGAGATCCCTTATACGGAAGTCCTGGAGACCCAATTGCGGGAGACGTTGCTGGAGATGCGGGAGAATATGGCCGCCGGGGGCGGGACGCGCAACCATCGCGATGCGGGCCGCTGTCAGGAGTGCCGTTATCGTTCCAAGTGCCCGGATGTGCTGGAGAAGTGAAAAAGAGATTTCACCGCAGAGCACGCGGAGATCGCAGAGAGAGAAGGGAGGAGATTTTCTTTAAATTCTTCTCTGTGCCCTCTGCGCCTCGGCGGTGAGTCTTCGGGATGGGCTATTTTCAGGACAGATAACCATGTTAATTTTGGATTTAAAGCTGGTGCTTTTTATCGTGTTGGTGATCCTATCCGGGGCTGCCCTGGCGGCCTGGGAGTTTTATCGTTCACGGCAGCGCTATGGGTTGGGCACCACGCTGGAATCGGCGCCCTTTGGGGTGGTTTTGTTGGATGAGCAGCAAATCACTTATGCCAACGGGTATGCCCGGCGGGCGGCCGGCTTTGCCGCGGTGGGAAGATTGCCCGAGGCGCCCTGGCTGGAATTGCTGGCCGCGGATCGGGCGGCAGCCCGGAGTGATGCTACGGGAGCGGGGCGCTATCGTAGTGTGGCTTTCCCGGGTGGGGGGGCGGTGCGGTGGTGGGTTACGTCGGTCGGGTTGCGGGATCTGCTGGTGTTGTTGGATGCGACCGTCCATCCCGACGGCGAAGAGGCGGCGCGCTATTTGTTGAACGATCTGGCGCATGAATTGCGAACGCCGATGGCGACGATTCTGACGCATGCGGAAATTCTGGCGCTCCCTGATATTGCCCCTGAAGTGCAACAGCAATCCCAACAGTTATTGAAAGAAGAGACCCGGCGGATGGCGCGGTTGGTGAACGATATGCTCGAACTGGGGCGTCTGGAGACGGGGGCTGAGATTGCGCTCCGGCCGGTGGATTTGATGGCGCTGGCCGAGGGGGCGGTGCGGCAGATTCAACCGCAGGCCGAGGCGCGGGCCATGACGGTGACGCTGGAGGCCGGGGCGGAATTGCCGTTGGTGTTGGGGGATGAGGATCGACTGCGGCAGGTGTTGCTCAATTTGCTGGATAACGCTTTGAAGTATTCCCGATCGGGGGACCGGGTCACGGTGGAATTGCAGGCGCGGGCCGGAGGGCTTTATTGTGCCGTGCGCGACAGCGGTCCCGGGATCGCGGCCCGCCATTTGCCGCATCTGACGCGCCGTTTTTATCGGGCGGCGCCCCGGGGCATTGAGGGGAGCGGGCTGGGGCTTTCGCTGGCGGCAGAGATTTTGCGGCGGCACGGCAGCCGGTTGGAGATCGAGAGCCGGGTCGAGCCGCCCAGCGGCACCTCCGTTTCCTTTGAATTGCAAACTGAACAATGAATAAAAAACTTTCGACCTGTGCCCTCAGCCCGGAAAAGCAAGAGAAAAAAAGCCTGTGTTTGGGCGCGCCCAAACATAAATAAAAAACGCAGTACCGCATAATTCACTCAGAACACACCACCGAGACGCAGAGGCCGCGGAGAAAAAGCTTAAAAAGCCTCTTTTATCTCTCTCGGCGATCTCGGCGCCTGTTTACAACATCTTCGATCCGCGGTGTATTTCTTTCGGTTTGCCGTTGAGTTACTTTTGCGGTATTGCTAAAAAATTCTTTCCTTCGATCCAGCGCGTCGTATTTTACCATGAAGAGTTTTGCGCGGGGCATAATATCTGATGAAAAGAAAAGAGTGGTTACATTGGGGAGTCTGGTTGCTCACCGCGGCGGCGCTGCTGGGCTATTGGCTGCTGCCGATTTCGGGCGGGGTGGTGGTCTGGCAGGGTGAATCGGCTCCCTGGCCCTGGCCGTTGATCCAGCTGGAGCCTTCCATGCCACGGGCCGGGCAGCCGTTGACGATCCGGGTGACCGATGAACATCCCCGGGTGCATGTTGCGTTGACGATCAATGGGGCCGCGCAGCCGGTATCCATGTGGGGCAAGGTTGCCGAAGGGCGCTGGGGTTGGACCTGGGAGGTGATCGCGCCGGCGGCTTCGAGTTATGAGGTGGTTTTTTATTCCGATTGTCATGAGGGCTGTGTGGAGCGGGGCCGGGCGCAGATTGGGACCGTGGCTACCCCGACCGTTCCGGTGACGCCGACCAAGCTTTGCGTGGTCTTTCCCAATCCAGAACGGGACTGGCACAATCGCAGCGGGTGGGGTGTCGAAGTGGCTTATGTTAAGCTGGCCGATGATCCCTATTGGGGGCTGGATGGGCTGGCTCAACGGGTCTATCAGGATCAGGCTGCCGGGTTGCGGGTGTTGGTGCGGGTTGATTATGCCCAGGGGCAGAGTCTGCCCGGTGAAGCGAATTATCTGGAGCTGGATGATTATCTGGCTTATATGCGGCGGCTGGCCCGGGATCAACGGTTCCGCGATGGGGTGTATGGTTACATAATCGGGGCGGATCTGAATGTCGGACAGACGGGGGTGTCGCCGGCCTGGTATGCGCGGCTTTTTAACGGCTATGGCGAGGCGGTTTCGCATTCCGACAATGTGGTGCAGACGGTACGGGCGGAGAATCCGACGGTGCGGTTGCTGGTGGGGCCGGTGCGTCCCTGGTGTATGGATCGAGACGGCGAGAAGCGGGCTGCGATCAATGTGCCCTGGTTGAATTATATGAATACGCTGGCGGCGGCGTTGGATGAGGGGGGGCAGGCGAAAGCGGGCGCGGGGATTGCGCTGGCGAGGCCGGACGGCTTTGATATCCAGGCGCCGGGGCATCCGGAGAGTCCGGAGATGCGAGGGCGCTCCCGTGCGGAGGAGCCGCGGTTGGATCTGGCCCGGGCGGAATGGAAGGGGGCCCAGGCGGGGTTCGGGGTCTATCGGGACTGGCTGACCATTATCAATTCCTATGAGGGATTGGCCGGGCTGCCGGTCTATATTATTTCGACCAATACCTATGATCGGGAGTCGAATATCCCGCCGGCGCAGAATTATCCTCAGGGGTGGTTGAGTACGGCGGCGGCGGTGATCGATGGCGAGCCGCAGGTGCAGGCGTTGTGCTGGTTTATGGACGATTTCCCGGATACGGAGGAGTGGGATTATTTCAGTCTGACCCGTCATCCGGGGCGGTTGGTGGATGCGGCGGAAGAGTTCGATCGTTTACTGCGCGGGCAGTGAAATTTTACGAGGTGAAGGATGCAGGAGAAAATTCGGGTATTGCTGGCAGATGATCATCCGGCACTGCGGATGGGCTTGCGGGTGCTGTTGGATCGCGATGCCCGGATCACGGTGGTGGGAGAGGCGGAGAGTGGGGATGAGGCGTTGGCTCAGATCGAGGCGCTGCTGCCGGATGTGGCGGTTCTCGATTGCCAGTTGCCGGGGCTTGAAGGGGCGGCGGTGGCGGCGGAATTGAAGCGGCGGGGCCTTCCCTCTCGAATTCTGGCTCTGAGTGCCTATGACGACGATCGTTACCTGCAACAGATGTGGGAGGCGGGGGCGGTCGGTTATTTGCTTAAAAACGAGGCGCCGGGGGAGATTGTGGCGGCGGTTGTGGCTACCATGCAGGGCAAGGTGCTCTGGTCGACGGAGCAGCTGGCGCGGGCCCGGCGTTGGAACGACGATGTGGGGCGGCTGCGACGCAGTCTGACCGATCGGGAGACCGAGGTGTTGCAGCGGATGGCGGAGGGGTTGAGCAACAAAGAGATTGCGACGGCGCTTTCGGTGACGGAACGGACGGTGGAATTCCATGTGGGGAATGTGCTGCGCAAATTGGGGGTGATTTCTCGGGTCGAGGCGGCTATCTGGGCCCGGGAACATTTGTAATTTTGTTTCTTTTTTCGCCTTGGGGCGCGCGGTCTACGACTGCGCGCCCCAAGGCTATTTTATAGCCCTCGGTGAAGCTGGGGATTTCCACAGTAGATGGGCGGGCGGTGATTTGCTAGAATGAGCCCATCAAGTTTAAGGAGGTTGGGTAATGTCTCAGACCAACAATCAGGCAGGTGGAACTCCCCCTGTGGTGTTGCCTCCCGTTGCTACTTCGGGGGGAGCGGGATGGCGACAGCTTGAACGTCTCTACAAGTTGGCCGTCGTTATTTTGGCGGGGTTTATCGTCATGGGGGTTCTTTTTTTTATTGCCCGGTCGGCTATCTACAAAGTCCATGCTTATGAACGAGGGCTGCATTTGCGCGGCGGGCGGTTTATGAGTGTGGATGATCCGGGCTGGCATATGCAGATCCCGCTGGTGGATACGGTGGTGATCGTAAAGGTCAATGAGCGGTTGGGCTATGTCGAACGGATCGCGGCGATGACGTCGGACGATGTAACGATGAATGTCTCGTTGCAATACACCTATCGCGTCACCGATCCTCAACGGTTTGCACTGGAAGTGGACGATCCGGAGCGGATTGTTTTTGAGTTTGTGCAGGGCAAGCTGCGGGATGTGGTCAATACCAAGCCGATGACTGAGGTGATGCACAGTCGGGCGGCGATGAATCAAGAGGTTATGGCTTCCCTGCTGGAAAAAGAGGAGCAGTATGGGGTGAAGTTTATCACCGTACAGATTCAGAGTGCCTCGCCGCCGGATGAGGTTGTTGCGGCGATCAAGGATCGGATGGTCGCGGTGCAACGTCAGGAGCAGGCGCAGGCTGAGGCGGCGCAACGGCGGACGCTGGCGGATGCCGATTTCTATGCGGCGCAGAAGAAGGCGGAAGGTGAAGCCTATCAGATTACCCGGCTGGCGGAGGCGCAGCAGAAAGCGGTCCATACGTTGTTGCAGGAACTGGCGGCGCAGGGGACGCTGGGGGAGAAATATATCCAGGTGTTGCTGGCGCAGGAATTGAAAGAGAACAGCAAGTGGGTTTTGACTGGTGAGAGTACGCCGTGGGTGGATTTGGGAACGTCCAAGCCCTAGGGCTGGAAGGGCGGAAGATTGGAGGATTGGAAGAATGGAAGTACAACGTGATTTTCGCCGGCCTTCTGAGGCCGGCGAAAATCAAATAAAAAGATTTCTTCTCGGGAGGATAAAGTCATGAGAAGATCATGGTGGCTTGTGTTGGGTGGCGTGGTGGTTTTGTTGGGGTATGCCGCAGTGCTGTCGGGGACAACGATTTTTCCGATGATGCAGGAAGATCTCACCACTCCACGTGTCTATGCCTATCGGGACTGGCAGAGCCAGGGGATTCTGTTGCAGAAAGGCGATTGGGTGCAGGTGCGGGCTCAGGGGCGCTGGCTCTATACCCCGAAGGAGTATAACGGGCCGGAAGGCCATCGGCGTTATCTGGCTCCGGATTTCTATCCGCTGCCGGGGGTGGCGGGAGGAGCGTTGATCGGGCGGATCGGGGAAGAGGGAACACCCTTTTATGTGGGGCGGTATGTCAATTTCCGGGTCGATCAAGAGGGCATGTTCTATTTGCGGATCGATGACGATATTTTGAGCGATAACGACGGCTATGTGACGGTGGTGGTGACCGTCACGCCGGCGGAAGAAACAACGAAAGGAGAAGATCAATGAAAGCTTTCCAGGAATTTGGGCTGCAATGGATTCGGGCGATGACCTATCCATTGGTTCTGGGGGGGCTTTTTATGGGGTGGTACATGGGGTATTACTGGATGTTGTTTGTGACGGAAGGTCTGGGGGTGCCCTGGGATACGTCGGTTGTGCTGCCTCCGGTGGGATACTGGCAGCGTACTTTGAATGATTTCTTTTCGGCCGGTGTGGGAGCCTATCTGCCGGCTGTGATTTTCCTGGCCGTGAATATCTTTCTCTTTGTCCGTGCCGTGATCCATACGAAGAATTTGCGAATGTCGGCGCTTGTTTTTGGGGTGGTCAATTTGATCGCGGTCGTTGTCTGGGTGGTAATTGCGAGCCCGATCCGAGATTCTATGGTGATTCCTGCCCATCTTACGGTGGATGATTGGGCTTACTGGGGGGATTTTAGAAGGGAGTGGCCGTTGCTGGGGCTCACTTTTGGGATTTTGGTGAGTCTTTTTTCCTTTTTGGTTTATTGGGGCCGGCGTCAGGGTGGAGGTGGCGGTTCGGTTGTCGGCATTCCTCATACGTCGCAGCCCGTTCTTTACTCATAAAGACGGAGGGATTTTCCGATTGGTGGTGGATCTTTTCCGTGACAGAAGCTCATGCAGGGCGCTGCCCCCATATCAGGCAACTTAAGGCGATTCATCAGTAGATCCCAGCTTTGGGACATCCCGCAAAGAGTATTTTCCCTGTAAGGTGCGACGCGCGGGAGGGGGGAGAGAGTTTTTTTATTCATTTTTTCGCGCGCCGTCTGCGGCGCGCGAAAAAATGGGCTTTCTTTCCCTTTTTCCGGGCGATTGCTGTTGCAAATGGTTTAAGTTGCCTGATATGGCGCTGTCCCCTGTTTTGTTGTTAAGCAGCGACGCGATTCGATAGGAAGCGTTGCATGGGATCGCTGCGAGCGATGCGGGAGGGAGAGGGGGGAAGCGTATGTCGCCAGGGCGGCTCTGGAAAAGCCTATGTTTTTGCGCGCATTCTGATGCGCGCAAAAACATAAACAAAAAAATTCTCTCTCCCGGTCCAGCGCGTCGTATCTGGCCGGGAAAAGATCATTTGCGGGACGCTAAAAGAGATTTCACCACAGAGGCGCAGAGAGCACGGAGAAGAAGAGAGGAGATTTTTCTTTAAATTCTTCTCTGTGTTTCCGTGGTGAGTCTTTTCTGGGCCTATTTTCAGGACAGAAGGCCATGCAGTGGCGGCACCCCGAAAAAAGGTGAAATACCCCGAGGTTTTTTTGCATCCTCTGGATTTGGATTATACTTAAGCTGTTTCCTCTCTGATTGATGTTCCATATTTCATTTTGCCTAAGGAGATGCAGGATGGCTCGTCATTTCAAGATTGAATCGCTGCTTTCTGCCCGGCTTTTTCTGAGTCCTCAACTGGTTGATAATCGGATTTATTTTATGAGTAACCTTTCGGGCCGTATCGGCCTTTATGCAATGGACAAAGGGGGGAGTGTGCCGGAACCTTTGTTACCTCTGGATATTGCCTTGCAAAACCCCGTTTTAGTCCATGAAAGCGATTTTTTCTTCGTTTTTCCTAAGCTTGGGAAGATCATGGTGATGATCGATAAGGACGGCGATGAGAATTATCAGCCCTGTTGGATTCCGCTGTTGGGTGGGATTCCGGAGCCGGTGTTTGGAGACCGGTTTGTCGGTCAACAGGTTTTTGTGACGGAGGCAGATCTCGAGCATAATCGCGTTATGTTGCTGGTGGACCATCGGACCGCGCCCATTTATGAGAGTTTTGTGGCCGATCTGGAAAAAGGGACATTGGTCAGTTTGGGGGCCAGCCCGTACGGCAATGCCTGCCTTGCCGCCGACAAGGATTACCGGCAGTTTATCCTGGCGGACGGTTATATGGGGGGAGATAATGTCCTTTATTATCGCGGGGTGGAAGATACGGAGCGCCGGTTGATTTACGGTATGCCGTTGGAGGAACGCTCTGCGGGCGTTGAGGTGGTCCGTACTGCTTTTAAAGCCGGGCATCTGCTCGAGGATGGCAGCGGCGTTTTGGTGATTACCAGCCGGTTCGACGATCAACTCAGCCTGGGATATCTACCCATGGATCGGACCCAGACGGTAGAGCCGGTGAAAGTGATGGGAACGGTCCATCGCGGCAGCGGCGAGATGGATAACCTGATCTATCTGGAGGGGCTGCGCTATCTGGTGATTTTCAATATCGACGGTTGTTCTTACGCCTACGAAGGGGCTTTTGATCCAGCCGCGCTTGTTTTCCATGTGGATCGGGTCATTTGCGGGGTGGGCGAATTGCACGACGGCGTTTTGCAACATGTGAGCTATGAGAAGGCCAGCGGCGCTTATGCGCTGGCTTTCTGTTCGGCTACGATGCCGGTGCAGCTCTATATTTTGGAGCGGGATGGGACGCTGGCGGTCCAGACGCGTGAGCGGATGGTGGGAATTCCGATGGATTTGCTGGCGCCCGGCGAGGATGCTTCGTTTATCAGCCACGATGGGCTGCGGATTTCGGCTCGACTCTATCTGCCGGCACCGATTTTGGGCTTTGAGGGGCGGCGGCCGGTGGTCTTTTACGTTCATGGAGGGCCGCAGGGGCAGGAGCGCCCGGATTCCACCTGGTTCTCGATGCCGTTGATTCAGTTCCTGACGCTGCGGGGTTTTGCCGTTTTTGTGCCCAATGTCCGCGGTAGCTCCGGGTATGGGCTGAATTATATGCGGCAGGTGGATCGCGATTGGGGGGGGAAAGATCGGTTGGACCATGTGGCGGCCTGGCATCACTTGCATGAGGATCCCCGGCTGGATCTGGAGCGGGCGGCGATTGTGGGCCGATCTTACGGCGGCTATATGACGTTGACCCAGGTCGGGCGACATCCGGAATTGTGGAAAGCCGGTTGTGATATGTTTGGGCCTTATAATCTGGCGACCTTTATCGAAAGGTTGCCGGAAACCTGGAAGACGCATTTCTATCTTACGGTAGGAAACCCGGAGACCGAGGCGGCGGAGCTGGAGAAGCGTTCTCCGAGCAGCTATCTGGATCAACTGGCCTGTCCGTTGCTGGTGATTCAGGGAGCGAACGATCCGCGGGTGCGCCTGGCCGAGTCTGAGGATCTGGTCAAGCGGTTGCAGGCTCAGGGCAAGCAGGTGGAGCTGCTGATTTTTGAGAATGAGGGCCACGATGTGATCAAGTTTGAAAACAAAGTGCGCTGTTATAACGCCATTGTCGATTTCTTCGCCCGGATTTTGCAACCTTAGCGTAGGGATCGATTGGGATGAGGCGAAGTACCGCTGGAATCGATTTGGAGTTTGACGTTCCCAGGATTTTTGCCATGTTGCGGCGCCGGCGAAAAGAACGTCCTGTCCGGCGCCGCGCCTGTCTGGAACTGGAACGAAATGTCGGCGGTCCGCTCTGGCAACTGGTGGTGCTGGGGTTGATCACCAGTGCTTTGTTAAAGGAGCCCTTTTTCTTAGGGCTCACTTTTTGTATGGCGGCTTTTTTGGGGGTTGCCTGGCTGTGGGACCATTTCAGCCTGACGGGGGTGCGTTATCGGCGTAAATTTAGTGAGGTGCGCGCTTTTCAGGGGGAAACGGTTATCTTGACTCTGGAAGTGGGCAATCAAAAGTGGTTGCCGGTGAGCTGGCTGGAGGTGGGCGACATTTTCCCCGGAGAACTGCCGGTGGCCGGCGAACGGGTGATCATCTCTTCATCGACCAATCAGGTCGAATTCACCACGTTCTGGCATCCGGCCGCTTATCAGAGTTTGACCCGGGTGATGGAAGTGCCCTGTATGCAGCGGGGGTATCATTTTTACGGGCCGGCAACGGTCCGTACCGGCGACGGCTTCGGCTTTTTCAGTCGGAAGTTGACTTTGCCGGAGCGGGATTTGCTGATCGTCTATCCCCGGCTCTATTCGGCGACGGAACTCGATCTGCCTTCGAAGAATCCGTTTGGGGAGCGGCGGACGCTGTTCAAACTTTTTGAGGACCCGTTGCGTCCGGCGGGCATTCGCGACTGGCAGTTCGGCGATGGGATGCGGCGGGTGCACTGGAAGGCGACCGCGCGTTACGAGCGGTTGCTCAGCCGGATTTACGAGCCGAGCGAGGAGCCGCAGGTGATGATTTTGTTGAATGTCTCCACGTTGCCGCGTTATTGGGAGGGGATTGTTCGAGAGTTGTTCGAGCGCACGGTCAGTGTGGCGGGCAGTCTGGCCGCGTTGGCCATCGAGGAGCGGTTGTCGGTCGGGCTGGCGGCCAATGCTTACTGGCCGGGGAGCGATCAGCGATTGGAGCTCTTCCCGGGGCGGCGGCAGGAGCAGTTGTTGCATATTTTGGAGTTGCTGGCGGCCGTGACGCCTTATGCCAGTGAATCTTTTGAATCTGTGTTGTTGCAGGTGGCTCCCCGATTGCCCTGGGGAGCCACTTTGCTGGTCGTTTCGGCGGTTGCGACCCCCGAATTGTGGGAAACGCTGGTCGATCTGGATCGAGCCGGGCGACAGGTCACGCTCTTCACCCTGGTTGAGACGCCGCCCGAATTCCCGCCGATCGGCATTCCGGTTTATCATCTACCGCAGTTGATCGACGATCTGGTTATTCCTCAAAAGGTAGCGGAGTAGGTATGCAGCGCGGTGGTTTGTTTCTGGATTTACGGCGCAATTTACTTTATCTGTGCCTGGTAGGAATCGATTCCGCCTGGTTTGCTCTGCTGCTGCCTTTGTTGGGGGTGCAGTCGACCTTATCCTGGTCGCCGTTGATCTTGTGGGGTATGTTGGCGGTGGGGATGTGCGGCTGTCTGGTGGTGCTGGAGCTTTTCAATCGGATCGGTTTGGGGAGGCCCTGGTATCCGCTGGCCGTGGCGGCTCTGGTCCTCTTGACGATTGTGGGGCTGATGCGGGTGGTGATTTACAACGGCTGGCCCTTTTGGAGTTGGGGCTGGGGGGAGCAGATCCTGCTCAGCTTTTTGCTGTTTGAAACCTGGCCGCGGCCGGAGCTGGCGCTGGCTGCGACCGGCTTTTTTGTCTGGCAGCGGGCTACCTGGGCGACGCGTCGATCGCTGGATTGGCGTGATGTCAGCAGCAATTTCTGGTTGGGCCTCTTCTTTTTGGGCTGCGGCGGGCTCTTTTGGGAGTTGTGGTTGAAGCAGCCGGCGCCGTTGGCGTTTGTCTGGGGCTATTTTGGATTGGGGATGGTGGCGTTGGCGTTGACGCGGGCCCATACGGCGCCGTTGCTGGTGCGGAGCATGGGGGCAGAGCTTTCGCCGGTGCGGCTGGCTCAACTGGGGATGACGGTGGGCCTGACCTTGCTGATCGGCGGGTTGAGCTGGTGGGGGCTTTCACAGCCTTTAATAGGGTTTGTGGCCTGGCTGGGGCCGTTGTGGAACTTTCTCTTTGTGTTGGTGGAAGTGTTGGTGGTATTGTTGATTTTTGTCGGCTGGCGGTTCTGGCAGTTTATTTCGGAGCTGTTGAAGGGGGAGCTGCTGCCGGCCTTGCAAAATCTGGAGGATATCTCTCGCTCGATTCAGCAGCTGGGAGAACAATTGGCCCAGCAGGCCGGATTGAATTTTGTCTGGCCTCCCTGGCTCGGGCTGGTTTTGCGTATTGGTGTGGCATTGTTGATTTTGTTGCCGGGTTTGTGGCTGGTGCTGGTCTATTTGGGGATCATTCAGCCGCCGCGGCGCCGGGAGGACGACGAGTATGCGAATCGATTGTCGGCGGAGCGGTTGTTGTGGGATGGATTGGATTCGCTGCGCGATCTGGGCCGGTTGATGCGCCGGTATGGGTTCAGCCGGCAGATGCTGGCGGCGATTTCGGTGCAGAATCTCTATGCCAATGTGTGTCGTTTGGGGCGGCGGCAGGGGCGGCCGCGGCGGCCGTCGCAGCCCCCGGATGCTTATTTGCCGCAGCTGGTGGCGGCTTTTGAGGGGCTGGATAGTCAGTTGTCCCGGATCACGGAGGCCTATATGCAGGTGCATTACGGGGATCGGTCGGTTACGAATGAGGAACTGGCCCGGCTGCGGAAGGATTATGCGGAGGTGCGGGCGCAGGCGGGGCGGAAGCGGCGCCTGGACGTGAAACGTAAAACGTAAAACGTATTTCCTGTCCTGCGCGGCGTTACAAGGCCGGGGGGCGGTACTTCAAAGGATGAAAATGGTTTGTCGGGTGCAGTTTCCTGGGGTCTGCGAATCCCAGGCTACCCTAAGGTCGCCCCTTTGGGGCTGAGAAGGCTCGACAAAAAGGTGCCTGCTAATTTAGCGAAGGCAAAAAAGGGGAAGGGGGGAATTTGCACGCCTTCTGAGGCGTGCAAATTCCCCTTAACAACACACTCCCCCTTTCCCCCGCTTGCGGGGTGCGAAGCAGGGGGCAGGGGGGATAGAGGGATATAAGGAGGCCTTATGGAGTTCTCAGAGCTGGCGAAAGCGATTAAACAGAATGTCGGCCGGGTGATCATCGGCAAGGCGGATGTGGTTGAGATGTTGTTGATTGCCCTGTTGACTGAGGGACATGTGCTGTTGGAGGATGTTCCAGGGATCGGCAAAACGACGCTGGCCAAGGCTTTGGCACGGAGTCTGGATGCTTCTTTTGCGCGCATCCAGTTCACGCCGGATCTGCTGCCGGGCGATGTCACAGGGTTGAGCATTTACAATCAGAAAGAGCGGGAGTTTGAGTTTCACGCCGGGCCGGTTTTCCGTCAACTGCTGTTGGCCGATGAAATCAACCGGGCGACGCCGCGGACCCAATCCAGCCTGCTGGAGGCCATGCAGGAGCAGCAGGTGACGGTGGACGGCAAGACCTATGCGTTGCCGCGGCCCTTTCTGGTCATTGCGACGCAGAATCCGATTGAGCTGGAGGGGACCTTTCCCTTGCCGGAGGCGCAGCTGGACCGCTTTTTGATGCAGGTGCGGTTGGGGTATCCCAGCGAAGCTGAGGAAGAGGAAATTCTCTTGCAATACGAGCGTCAGGATCCGCTGGTGGAGCTGCGGCCGGTGGTAACGATGGCCGAGATTCAGGAATTGCAGCGAAAAGTGCGGGAGATCCATGTCAATGGGGATGTGCGGCGGTATATCGTGCAGGTGGTGCGGACGACGCGGGAACATGAGGCGGTGGCGCTGGGCGGTTCGCCGCGGGGGACGCTGGCGCTCTATCGGTCAAGCCAGGCGCTGGCGGCGTTGCGGGGACGGGATTATGTCACGCCGGGCGATGTGCAGCAGCTCTGTCCGGCGATTTTAACGCATCGCGTGCATATTCGGCCGCAGGTGCGGTTACGAGGGCGTACGCCGGCGCAAGTAGTGGCGGAAATCATTGAAGCGGTGCCGGTACCGGTAGTTGAATAAGGCTATGATGGAGATTTCGGGTTATAAAATTCGCGTGAAAATAGCGCGGCTGGCCTTAAGCGGGCAATTTATCTGCCTTACTGGAATCCTGGTCATTTATTTTGGGCTGGCGTTGGGCTATAGAATTGCGGGGCCTTTTAATCGCCCTGTATGGATGAATTTGTATTTATTGCTGGCGCTGGATATCTGTTCTTTTATTTCCGTTTTCTGGTTGAGAAGATCGTTGACTCAGGCGGTGTGGGGGTATGCCTGGAGCAATCTCATTTATGTGGTTTTGATGCTGGGCTATCGGCTGCTCGATTTCAACTCTCCGAAAATCGATCCTCCTTATATTATCTTTTTATTGCATTTGAATATCTTTTCGTTGGGGATTATATTTGGTTTTCGTCCGGCGTTTAAATATGCCCTGGCGACCGTCGTCGTATTTTTAGTGGTGGGAATTTTCTATACCGAACGGCTGTCGATTGTGGTGGGAATTTTGTTTGCTTTGCTTATGACCTTTCCTCCTTTGGGGATCGATAAGTTAATGGCGGAGTTGCGGCAAAGCCAGGAAAAATTAAGTATCATTTTTCGAGAATCTCCGGATGTGATTTTAGTGTTGGATCCGGCGACAGGGAGAATTTGGGAGGGGAATGCCGCTGTCAAATGGGTGTTAGGTTACGTGGAAGAAGAGCTGCGTGGGGAACCTTTCAGTAAATTGTATGAATCGGATTCGCCGTTGGGAAAGGAGAAACTCTGGTATGTGGAGGCTCAGCGGCGGGATACCCACGGTTCCCAGTTCTTTTTGAAAGCCGATGGAACGCGCTGTCCGATGGATTGGACGGCGGCGCGCATTCCCTGGGATGAGGATTCGGCGATCCTGATTACGTTACGGGATGTGACGGAACGTTATCAGGCGGAGGTGGAGCGAGCTCGTTTTACGGCCCAGTTGGGGGCCGCGGCCGAACTGGCGGCCCGGATCAATGCTTATCTGGATGCCGATCAGTTGTTGCCGATGGTGGTGGCTCAGGTGCAATCCCGCCTGGATGTGGCCCGGGCGGCGATCTATTTGTTGAATGAGGATTTGCAGGCGGCGCTTTCTCCTGCTGTTAAAGAGAGTGTGAGCCTGGGGGCATTGATGGCCTCGTCCAGCGTTATTGCCCGGGTGGTTCAGAACCGGGAGATGGTCAGGATTGACGATCTTCAGGAGTTGTCGTCAGAAGATCTTCCGTTTTTGCAGGCGGGGATGCAGACTCAACTGGTCGTTCCTTTGATTGTGCAGGATTGTCTGTTGGGCGTGATGGATCTTCAGGATCTGCGGCCGGGGCGTTTTCATACCATCGATCTGGATGTCTTTTTCACGCTGGGGGTTCAGATCGCGACATCGCTTGAGAATGCGCGGCTCTTTGGGGAATTGCAGAAGACGGCCCGTAATTTGCAGGGCCTTTCGCATCGTCTGGTGGCGGTGCAGGAGCAGGAGCGGCGGAACATTGCCTGTGAACTGCACGATGAGATCGGGCAGATGTTGACGGCATTGAAGTTAATGCTGGATATGAGCAGCGGCGCCGGGGATTCGCAACAGGAGGCGCGGGATATGGTGCGCGATCTGTTGGAGCGGGTGCGCAACCTTTCGTTGGAGTTGCGGCCGCCGATGCTGGACGATTTAGGGATTTTGCCGGCGCTGGTCTGGCTTTTCAACCGTTATACCACGCAGACCCATATCAAAGTGAGTTTTCGCCATTCCGGGTTGGAGCGGCGTTTTACCCCGCAGATTGAGACGGCGGCCTATCGAGTGATCCAGGAATCGTTGACCAATGTCGCCCGCCATGCTCGTGTGCAAGAGGTCGAGGTGCGGTTGTGGGCGGATGAGGCGCAATTGCAGGTGCAGGTGGAAGATAACGGTCAGGGATTTGATCTGGACGAAGTGCTGAGCCAGGCGGGTTCCAATGGATTATCGGGGATGCGGGAACGGGTTATGTTGTTGGGCGGAGAACTGACGATCGATTCCCGGCCGGGGGCGGGGACTTCGCTGGTGGCGGAGTTGCCCTTGCAATGAAGACATCTAAGGAAAGCTATTTAGAAATCGATTATTCTGAACAGCTTGCCCGGGAGAAGATTGCCAGGGTGATTTTGCTTAGCAATGTTATTGCCCTTGGAGCCCTTTTTATTTTCAATCTGGTTAGATTAATCTTAATGTTAACGGAAGAGCCGGGGTATCAACCCGCCTGGTATTCATTCTTTAGTATGGCGGCGTTGGTGGGGGGCGGGATTGTTGCGTTGGGTTGGATCAGGAGATCGCTTTTTGCGGGAATGGTGTTTTACGCCTGGTTTGCATTGTTTTGTGTCCTGGTAATGATTGTGGGAGCCTTTATATGGGGAGGTCTGCAACGTTACCCTTTAATAGTGTTAGTTTTTTATATAGGGATTTTATCTCTCAGTGTTATTGTAGGATATAAGACAGCTTTACCTTATGCAATTGTTGTGTCTTTGGTAATGGTGGTCTGTGGGGTAATTTTTAATGATGTGCTTTTTTCAGTACCTTTGGTCGTTACCTCTTATTTAATGGTTTTGCCAGCCTTATTCATTGATTATATGACCGATAGTATAAGACAGAGTGAACAACGGTTTAAAATCCTTTTTCAGGAATCGCCGGATTTGATTGTGGTCGTTGAACGAGAAACGGGGATTGTGTTACATGTCAATTCGGCGTTGGAACGTTTTACAGGGTATTTTCCTGAAATGTTGATAGGCAAATCCTTTTTTGATGTTTTTCCTCAAGAAGTGTTTCCTGACTTAACTGAAATTTCAGAGGGTCAACCCCGAGCCGAATTTCGTGCTGTTGCAGATCGAGCTTTTTATCGGTTGGATGGGACTCTTATTTTTATGGATTTGAGTATAGCTTCAATAGTTTGGATGAAGAGATCTGCTTTGTTGGTGGTTTTAAGAGACGTTACTGGGCGCCATCGCGCAGAGGAAGACCGTCAACATTTTACGAAACAATTGCGAGTGGCCGCAGAGTTGACTGGCCAGATTAATACCTGTCTGAACTCTGAAGCCTTAACTTTCATGATAGAAAATCAAATGGAGCAACTTTTGAATTTGAGTCGGGTGAGAATTTTTCTCTTTGATGAAAAAAGTCAAACCCTTGTTCGATATGCAGGTGGCTCGGAAATTGTGAAATCTTATCATTTGCAGGATCCCTACCTAGTGGCACAAGCTGCCCATGATCTCATTCTGGTTCAGGCCCTTAAAGAATCAAAGATGGATGATGGGAGGAGATTGGATTCTGAGGGGGATATGGGAGGGCAGGTAGCAGTACCTTTGGTTTCACATGGAAAACTTTTGGGAGTGTTAGACATTCAAGATATCAGTCCAAATCGATTTCATCCCGGTGATCTGGATATTTTCTATACTTTGGCAGGGCAAATTGCTGTAGCTTTGGAAAATGCTCGTTTATTTGGAGACTTGCAGAAGACGGCGATGCATTTACAGGGGCTTTCTTTGCGGTTGCTTGAGGTTCAGGAGCAGGAACGTCGGAATATTGCGTGTGAGTTGCATGATGAGATGGGCCAAATGTTAACTGCTATCAAGTTGCTTTTGGAAATGAAGAAGTCCAAATTGGGGAGGGCGGCAGATAATTCGGATCAGGAAATTGGGGATCTTGTGTCGGATTTGTTGAATCGAATTCGGAATCTCTCTTTGCAATTGCGACCGCCGATGCTCGATGATCTGGGGATTTTACCAACTTTAGTATGGTTGTTTAATCGTTATAGCCATCAAACTCAGATAAAGGTTAATTTTAAGCATGTGGGATTGGAACGCCGTTTTTCTTCTCAGGTAGAGACAGTTATCTATCGTGTAATTCAAGAATCTTTAACTAATGTAGCACGTTACGCTATGGTGGATAATGTCGACGTTTATATCTGGGGGGATGAATCAATTTTACGGTTACAGGTCGACGATAATGGAGTCGGGTTTGATTTGGATAAGGTTTCAGGTCAATTGAGCTCTAACGGCCTTTCTGGCATGCAGGAACGGGTTACTTTACTGGGGGGACAATTCTTGATAGATTCTAAACCAAATTTTGGAACCCATTTGATGGCGGAAATTCCCCTGCAATAAATTTTTTATATTACCCCCTGGTTTTTTTGAGACTGTTTTTTTGTTTTTCTGGTTTTTAAGAGGAAAATGCTATAATGTTTGTATCGCTCCCTGGGGCGTTTCTATCCTGTATGCTCCCAGCCAGGGATGGCGGCATCACCACAACCTGTTTCCAAGGAGGCCAGTTATGGCACACGCAGCGATTAGTTGGATTTCGGGAAGGGTTTTTCTTTTTAAAGATTTTGTGGGGATGGTCGAGAAAAACGTTCAGGAAAACGGATGGGATGGTTTTTTCAAGGAACAGGGCGAAGTGTTTATGAAGGAATTCGGCAAAGCGCCCGATTGGACAGAGGATGAACGGAAAGTTTTTGCCACCGCTTTTGAGAACGGTAGTTTGCGGAAAGTGGTGGATCTGTGGTGGGGCAGCTATGTGGAGGCCCGGGAAGCGGGGCTTTTAAAGTCGGCCGCAGAATATTGGGAATTTTAACTCTTAACTTTATTTTTCAGAAGCGAGGGAAGCCCTTCTCGATAGTCTTATCGAGAAGGGCTTTTTGTTGGTAGGGGGAATGGTTAGCATGTTCAAACATTTATGAGCTTGTTTGATTTTTTCTCGAAAACGGCATACAATGGTATTGGTATGCCCTGGCATATTTCATTTTGCTTGGCCAACTTCCAGGGAAGGGGCGAAGCTGTTGTTAAAGTAAGGAGAAGTGTCATGATAAATCAAATAAAAACTTTACCCCTTGAAGATTATGAAATACATGTGGTTGGGTATCACGATATTTTACGTCTTACGGGATTGATCTTTTTGGAGCGAGGTTTTGTTGCAAGGGTAGATGCCCGCGGGATCGATGCTGTTCTCGCTGAAATGGGCTCTGTCGATCTGGATGTTGAACAGGCGGTTACCTTTGTCGCCTGTTTCAAGAATCTTCGCTTGCGTGAAGTTGTGGTGCAGTGGTGGCATGCCTATGATGAGGGGCGGAAAAAGGGTGAGATCCCTCAGGCGGAACCTTATTGGACTCCTAATAGACCCACCGGTTATCAGGATATTGTACGGCTTTCGGGGTTGGTTTTCTTTCAACAGAATTTTATAGCCAGGGTGGATGCGCTGGGGCTGGATGCGATGATTGCGATGGAAGCCGTTTATGGTGATTTAACAGCTTTACAACGTGCTACTTTTACGGCAGCTTTCTATAATTCTCATCTGCGGGATGTGGTAGAGAACTGGTGGTTTGTTTATGAAGAGGAACGGTCTTTGAACCATATTCCTTAAACCTGAATAGTTTTGGCTAATGCTTAGCAATGATCGAAGCCAGGTGATGTTGGCTGTTTTGATTGATCGAGATTCAATTTCGAACTTCGAGAGTGTTCCGGGATTTTGAGCCCGGAACATTCTTATTTTTGTTTTTGATTTTAATGGGTCAGGTATAATTAGGAGAAAAATGGGCCCTGGAAGATTTCGCATTTGTTGGTTGTAAGGGAAAGGAGTCCAGTGAGTGATCGTTTGCAATCTTCTTCATCTGTTCGTTATAAAACAGCTCGTTTAATTTTATGGTTTAATGCTTTCTTTTTGACTGGGGCGACTGTTCTGAGCCTTGGGTTGTTTATATTAAAAAGATTCTATCAACCCGGTTATGAACCTGCCTGGATTAATTTTTTTAGCACAATTGCGTTATTTGTTTCTGTATGGGTTTCTTTATATCGGATCCGGTATTCTCTTTTTCAAGGTTTTTATTTATATGGCTGGTTGGGGTTGATTTGTATTACTATAGTGCTTTTTTATAATGTTTTTGTAGAGCATGAGGTTGAAATTCCTTTTATTGTTTTTGCGTTGCATATTGGGATTTTTGCTGCCGGATTGATCCTGGGATTAAGATATGCGTTGATTTATGCCACCGTAGTCAGTGTTATTGTGACCATAGTGGGATTTTATTGTAAGAATACAGGATTTGCGGTTGCTGCGGTCGGTCTGGCCTACGGCATGACCCTCCCTTCCTGGCTGGTGGATCAGCTGGAGCGCGATCTGCGGAAAAGCGAAGAGAAATTTATTACGATCTTCCGGGATGCGTTGGATGTGATTCTGGTGGTGGATCTCGATACCCGGGTGATTCTCAAGGTGAACCGGGCGGTCGAGACGGTGTTGGGGTATGAATCCGAGGTGTTGTTGGGCCAGCCGGTTTCGATTTTATGGTTGCCGGAGGGGGAGCTTTCCAGTTACCATTTCTGGGAAGATTTGCGCACCAGGAAGGCAATTTTTGAATCGACTTCGTTCCGGCGGGCTGACGGGCTGCTCTGTCCGGTGGATTTGACGGCGACGGTGATCCCCTGGGAAGATCACAATGCGGCGCTGGTGACGCTGCGCGATGTGACGGAGCGCTATTATGTGGAGGAGCAACTGCGCCGCCATCAAGAACAACTGGAACAGCAGGTGCAGGATCGTACGGGGGAGTTGCAGACGGCCAACGATCAGTTGCGGATCGAGGTTTTGGAACGGCAACGAGCCGAAGAGACGTTGCGGGATCAGGCTGTGGAGCTGGAGGCCCGGAATGTGGAGCTGGATGCGTTTGCCCATACGGTGGCCCACGATCTGAAAAATCCCCTGACTAATTTGATCGGCTTCAGCAATCTGCTGGAACGACGTCTGGAACGCCTTTCGCCCGACAAAATAGCTTCGTATGTGCAGATGATCGGTCAAAACGGCCGCAAGATGAACAACATCATTAATGAGTTGTTGTTGCTGGCCAGTGTGCGCAAGATTGAAGAGGTGGAGCGCGATGTGCTGGATATGGCCACCATTGTGCATGAGGCGCAGGATCGCCTGCGGGATATGCTGGCCGAATCTCAGGCGGTGGTGACGGTGCCCGAGCAATGGCCGCCGGCTTTCGGTTACGGGCCCTGGGTGGAAGAAGTATGGGCCAACTATATCAGCAACGCGATCAAGTATGGCGGAGTGCCGCCGCGGGTGGAGTTGGGCGCTGAGCGGCTGGTGGATGGGCGGGTGCGCTTTTGGGTGCGCGATAACGGCAAGGGATTGACCCTTGAGGAACGGGCTCAGCTTTTCACGCTTTTTACCCGGCTGGATAAGGTCCGGGCCCGGGGGCATGGTTTAGGCCTTTCGATTGTGCGGCGGATTGTGGAGAAATTGGGCGGTGAGGTCGGTGTGGAGAGCGAAGTAGGGCAGGGAAGCTGTTTTTCCTTTATTTTACCGGCGGCTGCGGTATCTATGGCGGTGCAGCCCACGTCGACCCCGTTGCTGGGCCGGCAGGATTGAGGTTTTACCGATGGAGGTGATCTGGGCCGGGTTGATTGAAGGCTTGCGCTTGTTTTTTACCGGTGATCCGGCTTTGTGGACCGTGATCGGACGCTCGGCTCAGGTGAGCGGGGTGGCGTTGCTGGTGAGCAGTTTGTTGGGCGTTCCCGCCGGCGCGGTGTTGGGGCTGACCCGTTTTCCTGGTCGGCGTCTGGTGCAGGCTCTGGTTTATACCGGAATGGGGCTGCCGCCGGTAGTGGTTGGGCTGGCGGTCTATCTGTTGCTTTCGCGCAACGGCATCCTCGGGCCGTTGCATTGGTCCTGGGTCCCCGAACTTTTTACCCCTGAGGCGATGATTTGGGCTCAGGTGGTGATTGCCGTGCCGATGGTGGTGGGCTTCACGATGGCGGCGGTGGCCGGGGTGGATCCTGAACTGGGGCGGCAACTGGCCGCTCTGGGGGCGACGCGGTTGCAGGTGGGCCTGGCGGTGCTGCGCGAGGCGCGTTTGGGGGTGCTGATCTCGATCATCGCCGGGTTGGGGAGCATTATTTCCGAGGTTGGGGCGGTGATGATGGTGGGCGGCAATATTGAGGGCTATACGCGGGTTTTGACTACCGCTATTATGCTGGAGACCCGGCAGGGCAATTTCGATCTGGCGATTGGATTGGGGCTGGTTCTGTTGGGCCTTTCGTTTGTGATCAATCTGGCGATGACTTTGTTGCAGGGAAAGGGACGTTGATGACGGCATCGATTTACAGGTTGGAAGGGGTGCGCCGGCTTTATCAGGGGCGGCCCGTGGTGGATATCGCGCAGCTGGATGTGGAACCGGGAGAGATTCTGGCGATTGTGGGGCCAAGCGGGGCGGGAAAATCGACGTTGTTGCGGCTGCTCAATTTTTTGGAGTTTCCTGACAGCGGTACGCTTCATTATCGCGGGCACTCTGTGACGCATGAGTCGGTGACGCTGGCGCTGCGTCGTGAAGTGACGACAGTCTTTCAACGGCCGGCGTTGCTTTCAATGAGCGTGATGGAGAATGTGACTTACGGGTTGCATCTGCGCGGCGAGCGCGGGGGGCGGGCCCGGGTGGAGACGGTGCTGGAGCGGATGGGGCTGGCGGCCTTGAGCAAGGCGCCGGCGCGGACGCTTTCCGGCGGTGAGGCGCAGCGGGTAGCTCTGGCCCGCGCGTTGGTGATCCGGCCGGCGGTGATGTTGCTGGATGAACCTACGGCGAATCTGGATCCTTACAATGTGGGGTTGATCGAATCGGTGGTGGCCGGGATGAATCAGGAAGAAGGCACGACGATGGTGCTGGTGACCCATAACATTTTTCAGGCCCGCCGATTGGCCCGGCGCGTTGTTTTTTTGCTTAACGGGCAGGTTGTTGAGGTCGCTCCGAGCCGGGCCTTTTTTGAAATGCCCGTCGATCCGCGAACGGCGGCTTTTGTGCGCGGCGAGATGGTTTGTTAGGCTAGAGCTTCGGTGATCAATTTGACGGCGCGGGCCTGATCGATGACGCCGGTGTTGATGACCAGATCGTAGAGCAGGGGGTCCAGCCAGTTGACCCCGAAGTAGCGCCGCATATACTGAGTGCGGATTTTATCGCTTTGGCGAACCCGTTTTTGAGCTTCTTGCGGGCTTATTTTCATCCGTTCGGCGATCGTTTGGACTCGTTGGGCCTCCGGTGCGACGATCAACACGCGCAAGATAGCAGGTGTGTCGCGCAGGATAATCTGGCCTCCCCGTCCCACGATGAGGGCATCACCTTCTTGGGCGAATTCTCGGATGACCTGACGTACGAGATCGATGTAATAGTTGCTGGATTCCAGCGGCGAGCTTTCGGGGTAGAGCATCCAATCGTTGTAGATATAGGGTTCGCGTAGGCTGGCGCTGGGGACCAGAGGGACGAGGGGCATGAGGGACATGGATTGCAGGATGCGGTGGATTAACTGCGGGGCGATATTTCCAGATTCCCGAATTTCCATTTCATTGATCAGGGATTCCTGGTTGCCGCCGGCAATCTCGGCGGCTCGTTGTAAAATTTCCCGATCCAGGTAGCGCATTTTGAGGATTGCGGCCACTTCCGTAGCGATGTAACTGCCTTGACTGCCAAGTTGCCTTGAGAGGGTGATTACGTTGTTCATATCTGGCCTCCAGGTTCCGGAGCTGATAGTTTAAGTCTAGCACAGCCTGCTTGCTTTGCAATTCATTCGCATTAAAATCTTACCTGTGCGGTGGGCATTTTTAATCCCGCTTTTTTGGGCTACTGTACAGGCCGTTAAAATCGAAGGGAGCAATTGATGGAGAATCGATCCAGACCCGGGTTGGAACCGGTGGAACAGTTGATTGAACGGCTGGGGGCCGGGGCTGCCTTTGGGGCGCCGACGCAGGTTGAAGGCGGCACGGTCATCCCGGCGGCGGAAGTTCAGATCGGCTTTGATTATAGTGCCGGGGCCGATTCTGAAAACGGCGCTGGCCGGGCGCATGCCTGGGGCAAAGCGGCTCCGCGCGGATTTATTCAGGCTACCGAACAGGGCATCGGCTACCGTCCGGCGGTCGATCCGGTGCGGATTGTCATTGCTTCTTTGTTGACCTGGGGTTGGACGGTTTACTGGATCACGCATATGGTGCGGGCTCTGGCCCGGCGCCCCAAAGGGTGAAAATGCAGCGGAAGTAGACAGCATCAAGTAGACAGTAGACAGCCTGTGTCGCCGGGGCAGCTCTGGAAAGGGCTATGTTTTCGTGCTTAGCCCTCACCCCAACCCCTCCCCATGCAGTAGTACCGGTGTAGCGCGCTTTCGGGTGATTCCTGGTGAAGATGCGCGGCCGGCATGGAGGTGAGGGGCTTAAGATGACGTCGCCGGGGCGGCTCTGGAAAGGGCTATGTTTTCGTGCTTAGCCCTCACCCCAACCCCTCCCCATGCAGTAGTACCGGTGTAGCGCGCTTTCGGGTGATTCCTGGTGAAGATGCGCGGCCGG
This sequence comes from uncultured Anaerolineales bacterium, assembly GCA_964501335.1. Taxonomy (GTDB): domain Bacteria; phylum Chloroflexota; class Anaerolineae; order B4-G1; family SLSP01; genus CAZCTC01. The sequence continues at coordinate 154,615 of CAZCTC010000010.1, forward strand.
CATGGAGGTGAGGGGCTTAAGATGACGTCGCCGGGGCGGCTCTGGAAAGGGCTATGTTTTCGTGCGCATCAGAATGCGCACGAAAACATCAACAAAAAACTCTCTCCCGATCCTGCGCGGCGTAGCTTAGGGGGAAAGTATCATTTGCGGGACGCCACAGGGTTGACCTGTTTTCAGGACCGTCGTGAGGTGATTTATGCCTTTTGTGGAAGAAACCGATCAACAAATTACCCTTGAGTTCAATTTTCTGGATATCCCCCTGTTGATTTATATGCCGGGTAGCACAAAGCCGCTTGTTCATTATCCCGATAATCGAAGTAAAAGGTAGGGTGAAATGAAGCGGATCAAATTGCTGAGGCCTATGCGAGAGCCACCGCGTTACGATGTCTATCTGGTTCTGCGCGAGCGGATTTTGACGACTCGTCCCGAGGATCTGGGCGTGCCGGCCGAGACGGAAGGCCGGGAGCCCTGGGGTGTTTTGATGGAAATGGCCTATCCTGACGGCATGGCTTCGCTGGTGGCGATGGGAACGGGGGATGCCAGCCTCTATTTCAGCAGCGGACAGGGGGTCCTGGGTGATCTCCATCAGCGACGGGTACGCCAGGCAACCCAGGCTTTTGTCAAGGCGGCGCGGCATTATCTTTCCTGGATGTTGCCGGCTGAGCAGTGTCCTTTACCCGGGATGGGACAGGCGCGGTTCTATATTTTGACACCGGATGGGGTCTTTACTGCGGAGGCCGGGATCATGGAGCTGATCGGGCGACGGCATTCTCTGGCCCCTTTCTTTTATGCCGGGCAGGATGTGATTACAGGGCTGCGAATGGCGACGGAAAAGCAATAATCATAGAAGGAGCTGATGAATGATCCGTTCGGTTTATCATCCCAAAGCTGGGCCGGTGGAGTTCAATATAGATTTCAATCGGCTGAAGGTCGCCGTTGAGGATCGTGAAGGTATGGTGTGGGTCAGTCTGGAGCATGCCTCAACGGATGAGGTCTATGCGGTACTGCGCGATATCTTTCATTTTCACCCGCTGGCGATTGAAGATTGTCTGAGTGAGGAGTATCAGCCTCCCAAGGTAGACGATTTTGACGATTATATTTTTGTGATCATGCATGCTCTCCGGCCGGAATTTCCTCTTGATCAGCTCGATACGAGGGAGTTGAATTGTTTCCTGGGGTGTAATTATGTGGTTACCTCGACGGTTGCGGAGGTTATGCCGCCGGTACAGGATGTCTGGGACCGAATCAAGCGGGATGAGCGGTTGTTGCATCGCGGCGCTGATTTCCTTTGCCATGCCCTGTTGGATGCACTGGTCGATAATTACATGCCGATCCTGGACATTATGGATGAACAGCTGGATCGGTTGGAGGCCGAGGTGTTGGATCGGCCCCGCGCCGATACCTTGCAGCAGATTTTAGGACTCAAACACAGTGTATTGGTATTGCGGCGGGTGGTTTCACCTCAACGCGAGGTGATGAACCGGCTCAGCCGTGACGAATTTGCTCAGATCACCGAGGATCGGCGCATCTATTTCCGGGATATTTACGACCATCTGGTGCGGGTCAATGATCTGAGCGAGTCGGTGCGGGATGTCATCAGCGGGACGCTCGATACCTATCTTTCGGTGACATCCAATCGGCTCAATGAAGTGATGAAGGCTCTGACCGTGGTTTCGACGATTTTTCTGCCGCTTTCTTTTATTGCCGGGGTTTATGGGATGAACTTCGAGTTTATGCCGGAATTGCACTGGCGGTACGGCTATCTTTTTGTCTGGGCTGTTTTCATTGGGGTGGCCTGGTTTATGGTGCGGATTTTCAGGAGGCAGGGGTGGTGGTGAAATGGAACTGGATTGGTTTGAGGTAAATCGTGCGGCTGTTCAGCAGCGGGTCGCCTGGCTGAAAACTGAAATGGACGGGGTGGTATATGTGGGTTCTTCAGCTTTACACGATCTGGTGGTGACGAAGTCGGGATCGTGGCTGGAGCTGGGTTTTGTCGATCCTACGTCTGATGAAGTCATGTCCCGGCTCGATCTCGACGATCCTTTGAATTTACTTTCTCCTTATATGCAGTCGATGATGCTGGGACTTCTCTGGCGTCCTGAGCCGCAGCAAGCCTATCTGATCGGGTTTGGCGGCGGCAATATCCCCCTGGTTTTACATCATTACTATCCCGAATTGACGATTGAGAGTGCGGAGATCGATCCTGAGGTTGTGCGGCTGGCCTGCGCTTATTTTGGGGTGGTTCCGGATGACCGGTTGCGAGTTGCGGTGGAAGATGGACGTGCCGGGCTGGAGCGAGGAATGCCGGGACAGTATGATATGGTCTTTGTCGATGCCTTTCGCGGGACGGGCTATGGGCCATATCATTTGGGGACCCTGGAATTTTTCCAGCTTTGTAAGGAACGATTGGTCGACGGGGGCGTGTTGGCGATCAATCTCTATCGGGGCGATTTTCTCTGTTGGGAGAAGATGAAGACCCTGATGACGGTCTTCCCGGAAGTGCTCTGTGTGCCTTTGCACAATGCCGCCGTCCTTTTTGCTTCCAATGCGCGGCCGGGTGATATTGAAGCCCGTCTGGCCGGGTTACAGGAACGGCATCATTTTACTTTTCCTTTTGTAACACAGGGGCGAAAGTTGATGCCGCTCTTAGAACTGGCGGCGATGAATGGGGCTGATTGGCACGCGGCGCCGATTTTGCGGGATGGGGAGCTGCCGCCGGGGTATTGCGAGCAGATTTCGGGACGCAGTACGATTTTCAGGAAGGCTTTGCCGGAGGATCTCTGTCCCTGCGGTTCAGGGAAGCTGCTCAAAGTGTGTCATGGTCGGGATCAATAAATCAATTTTTCGTGGCCGCCTTCTAAGGCGACCACGAAAAATCAAAAAAGTTATCCATCTATGCAGTTGGTTGGGAGAAAAATCTATTTTTTCGCGCGCCGTCTGCGGCGCGCGAAAAAATAAACAAAAAAATTTCCCCCATCCAGCGTGTCGTTTCGAGCCGAACAAAAGCCTTTTGCGGGACGCTAAAATGCTAACCGCACAAGTTGAAAATTATTCTTCTTCGCGCCACTCCAATTCGTAATCCCCAATGCGTACCAGATCGCCCTCCTGGACTCCGGCTTTGCGCAGCGCAGAGAGCACTCCCTGGTGTTCCAGATAGCGGTGTAACCGCATCAACGCATCATCCATATTCAACGGTGTCCGGCGAACGGCCCGTTCGATCTTGCCGTTGGTGACCCGCCAGATGCCGTCGTAATCGCGTTCTACTACGACCGGTTCCTCGGGTTCGGGCCGGAAGACCGGCGTCTGAATTTCTTCCGCGGGCGGCGGTGGGGTTTCCTGCAACAGCTGATAGGCCCGGCCCAACAGCGGGCGCAGGTTTTCCGTGGTGGCGCCGGAAATACCCCAGACTTCATAGCCCATCTTTTCCAGCGCTTCTTTGATGGTGGGGAAGGCTTCCCGGGCTTCGGGAATATCCAGTTTGTTTACGGCCACGATTTGCGGCCGTTCGGCCAATCCATGGCCGAAGGCGGCCAGTTCCGCATTGATGGTGGTGAAATCCTCGATGGGATCTTCTGCCGAGCCGTCCAGCAGATGGAGCAGGATGCGGGTCCGCTCGATATGTTTCAGAAATTCCAATCCGAGCCCTTTGCCTTCGCTGGCGCCTTCGATCAGGCCTGGAAGGTCTGCCAGCACAAAGGTGTTATTGGTACTCAACGCGACGACGCCCAGGATGGGATGGAGGGTGGTGAAGGGGTAATCGGCGATGGCCGGTTTGGCGGCCGTCGTGGCGGCCAGCAGCGTGGATTTGCCGGCATTGGGCTTGCCGACCAGACCGACATCGGCCAGCAATTTCAACTCCAGATGAATCCAGCGATCTTCGCCGGGTTCCCCGTGTTCTGCGATGCGGGGGGCGCGATTGTTGGACGTCACGAAATGTTTATTGCCTCGTCCGCCCCGGCCGCCCCGGGCCACGACGTAACGGGTCCCTTTTTCGGTCAGATCGGCGAGCAGTTCCCCGGTTTCGGCATCGCGGACCATCGTGCCGGGGGGGACGAGAATGACCATGTCCTTGCCGGCGGCGCCATATTGATCCTTGTTGCGGCCGTTCTCGCCGTTGTCGGCGAGAAACTGGGGGTGGTGGGCAAACATGTAGAGGGTGTTGAGATGGGTATCAACTTCCAGGACGATGTCCCCGCCCTTGCCGCCGTCGCCGCCGGAGGGGCCGCCGAAGGGGACATACTTTTCACGCCGGAACATGGCGGCACCGTTGCCGCCGTCGCCGGCCTTAACGTAAATTTTCACTTCATCGTAAAACATTCAGGTTCCTCGCTTTGGTTACACTGCGCCCTCTACGTATACTACATAGTTGCAGAAAAGTCAAAAAAGAAAGTAGACAGGAAGATTGCACGGGTTGGAAAAAAGTCCGTGTTTTTGCGCGCATTCTGATGCGCGCAAAAACACAAACAAAAACTCTCTCCGTTTATCCCGCGCGTCGTTTTTTACCAGGAAAGCACCGGCTGTGGGGCGTTAATTTTTTCCCAATTTCACTTTTTTAAAGAACATAAAGGCCAGAGCATTGATCAGGATGGCCGCGATGAAAAGTGCCGACATGCCGAAGAGATCGACCAGGCCGCCGCAGAGTCCGCTCAGGATCAGGGTGACCCCGAAAACGGTATTGGCAAAGCCTATCGCCAACGTTCGATCATCGGCGGGAATAATTTCCATCAGCAGCGTTTGGCCGGAGATGGCTTCCATGGGACTGAGCAGGCCTACCAGGGCAAAGATCGGATAGGCGGCCATGTAGGCGGGGAAGGGGAAGCCCGGCGCGAAAAGTCGACTGCTCAACAGGTCCAGGCCGAGCGCCAGTATGGCCAGCAATCCCCAGCCCAGAGCGGCCCCGCACAAAATCCAGCGGTGTCCCCGCCGATCTGCGATCCAGCCCCAGGGGTAGTTGGCGATCAATCTGAAAAAGGTCACGATGGTCAGATAGTCGGTAGCGGCCTGGGCCGGGGCCTGGAGGGTGCGCTGGGCCTGGAGTGAATAGAAGGGGATTACGATCATGCCCAAAAAGAGAAAGCTGCGCCCCAACACCATATTTCGATAGGTGGCGTCATTTTTTAGATAATTCCAGCCGCGGCGCAGTTGATTACTGAGGGAGTTGACTGCGCGGGTGGGGCCCGGCGGTTCTTTGGTCAATGAGAAGATGACCAGAGCCAGGCCTCCTACGATGGCGGAGATGAAGATCAGGAGGGCGTAGTTGCGGGGGAAAGAGAGGCCGCCGCTGAGGATCGGGCCGATGATCTGGACGCCGGCGAGGGCCAGCAGGCCGGCGCTGAGCTGGCGTAAGGCGAACATTCGCCCGCGTTGATGGGGAGCGATGGTTTTGACCGTCACTTCCAGGAAGGGGATGCCGGCCAGTCCGGAGGTAACCCGTCCGGCGAAGTAGATCAGGTAAAAGGCGACCAGCAACGCCGTCGGTTCGCGAATCCACCAGAGGGCGGCGGCCAGGGAGAGCCAGGTTGCCACCCGGACGATGGTCAGCCAGCGGTAGATGATGATCTGGCGAGGGAATTTTTGCAGCCAGCCGGAGATGAAGATTTGGGGAAGATACCAGCCTCCGGTGTTGATGGGAGCGATGAGCCCTAACAGGATGTTGGATTGGGTGAGCTGGCTGGCGAACCAGAGGAGTACCAGATTGGCATCCATGAGGGCGTCGGAGAAAGTGGAGATTCCGCCGTTGGCGACATTGAGTGCAAAGGCTTCCCGGCTTTCGCGCGGAGTGAGTTGTTCTGTTTGGGCCATGATATAAGTTCATCCTGTTGATCTGAGCATAGATGGGGCCATTCTACCTCAGCATTCTTGTGGGACAAGAGCCCATCTTTTGGGGCCCCCGGCATGGCCGTCTGTCCTGAAAATAGCCCCGTCTAAGGTGCGACGCACTTTCTATCCCTGAAACCGACGATTCAAACGACTCAACGTGGGAACAAGTCGTCTGTCCTTGCAAGATCAGAGTGCGTTGCACCTCTTTGAGAAATCCTCCTCACCCGCACAAGGCCCCTCTCCCGTAAGCTACGCCGCGCAGGATAGGGGGAGAGTTTTTTTGTTTATGTTTTCGCGGGCTTCAGAAAGCCCGCGAAAACATAGG
>CAZCTC010000011.1:0-11558 GCA_964501335.1 uncultured Anaerolineales bacterium
CACTCTGATCTTGCAAGGACAGGCGACTTGCTCCAACGTTGAGCCGTTTGAATCGATGGTTTCAGGAATAGAAAGCGCGTCGCACCTTTGGGGCTTATTTTCAGGACAGAAGGTCATGCGGGGGCGGCACCCCGAAGGATGAAAATAGATGGTTGGGTTAGAGGGCGCCCACGCAGGGGCGCCCCTACATTGGCGGGGTTCGGGTAGGGGCGACCTTTATGGTCGCCCGTGGGGGGCGCGACGTGGCCTGTTTTCAGGCCAGAAGGTCATGCCGGGGGCGGCACCCCGAAAGATGAAAATGGACGATTTGTCAGATGGGGTACCCACAAGGGGTACCCCTACGGGAGATTGTCTGTGTAGGGGCGAGGTTGCCTCGCCCGATGCAGGTATCCATGTATTGATTCCGAAGGTAATTACCCGGTGGGGGATGCTTTTCCGTTGGGGAAGGTTGATTTTGGGATGGGCCGGGCGGGGTAACCCCGCCCCTACATTGGCGGTGTTCGGGTAGGGGCGACCTTTATGGTCGCCCGTGGGGGGCCGGCGGGGCCTATTTTCAGGACAGAAGGCCATGCCGGGGGCGGCACCCCGAAAAATGAAAATTCAGAGACAGATTTTAACGCAGAGGCGGAGAGATCGCAGAGAGACGCAGAGAGGGATAAATTATTTTTTTCCGGCTTTGCGTCTTTGCTTCTTTGCTTCTTTGCGTCTCTGCGATAAAAATCCCGGCTATTTTCAGGACAGAAGGCCAGGCAGGGGAGCACCCCGAAAGATGAAAATAGACGATTCGTCAGGATTGGGTACCCACAAGAGGTACCCCTACGGGAGACGTTTTCCGGGTAGGGGCGGCCCGATGTGGCCGCCCTCGGGGAGATTTTTGCTATCGAGGGGGGAGAAATATGTTAGTCGCTCATCTTGTTCCCGGTTATTTCGCAGCTGCAAAATCACAATCCGGTTGGGCTCCCAACTGGACCCGGCCGCAACAGGCCGTCCTTTGGATCGCGGCGCTGGTCAGCACGGCGATGCCGGACCTGGACGTGGTTTACAACGCGCTCTTCCGGGGTTTTGTTAATCACAGCACCCTGTGGAGCCACAGTCTTTTTGTCCATGTAAGCATCGGACTCCTGTGGTTGATTCTGCGTTCGACAAAACGTTTTCCGTATCTCCAAACCCTTATCGGGTTGATAGCCGTCGGTGGTCTGTCCCATCTGCTGCTGGATATGGTCGCGCACAATACGCCGCTGTTTTACCCTCTATCTATGATGATGGTGGGCATTGCTCCCCAGCGTGTCATAAGCGGGGGACTCTGGGCTTACCTCACCGATCTTATCTTTCTGTTTGAGCCGTTGCTTTTTGGTCTGGCTATCCTTCATTGGACATACCAGAACATAAAGCCGCCTTTGAAGGAAATTCTCGTGGCGGTCACTGTGGGTGGGGTATTGATATTCACGATTGCGTTTGTGGCGGCTTTGCCTGCTTTGCAAACGGCCGTGTTACCTCTGTTACCTGCGTGATGCGGCTAAACCGAGCGGCTTTAGAAGTTGTTTTTATTCAGTGGCTTTTTGGGCGATGCCTTACGGAATTCTTCGGGGCGATAAACGCCTGCATCTAAATCAAAAAAATTACTGTGCATCAGGATGATATATCCCTCGCAGAGTTCTGCTACGGCAGCCCCTAAAGCCACCAACAGCGGCAGTTCCTGCGGCCCGCGCCCGCCGAAACTGGAAATCTCGCCGGTATGCCCAATTTGACGCCATGTGGCGGCCAGGGAGTGAATGGTGTCTGGTTCGAGATTGCGGCCGAAGTCTTCAAGCATTTCTACTTCGTCGATAACCCCAATGTTGGATGTCAAAGAGAGTCCCAGCGTGTTCGGCACTGCCAGTTCGAAATAATAATAGCCTTTATCCCAAATAAGGGGAATGTTCGGGGGGTGAACTTCCCGGGTTTTCAGCCGGTACAGTCGGGGTGTTTGTCCCAGCAAGAGATTCAAAGCGGGCGATAAACCGGCTCTCCATCGCGCTTCAATGTCTTTCCAATAGAGCTGACTTAATCGGGTAGGGACGATTTCTATTTCCAGGCTCATAAGAAAACTTTATTTGCTGCGGGAGGCGGGTTTTGATGATTAGACATTGGAATCAGGGCTTTTCCGCTTTTTGATGCGCTCCCAGAGGGAAGCCATTCCGCCGATGATGAGCAAGATGCCGAGAACGATGCCGATCCAGAGGATGGCGAAGGTGACTTCGACGTAGTAACCGCCCCACCATTGAATCTGTAGATCGATCAGCCAACCGGCTGGCCCGATGCGTTCGATCATCAGATAGACTGCCAGGGCGACGGTGATACCAATGAAAGCCAGGGGAGCGGCCATGACTTTCCAGGGGAAGGGTTCGCGGACCGGTGGATCCGGTTCTTCCAGCGGGCGATGCCGGGGATGACAGCGCTGCTCTTGCCAGTTATCCAGTTTTAAGACGGCAATGATGAACCAGAGGATGGCAAATCCCATGTAGTAATTTTGTAAATCGGGAGGGAGGCCGAGAGCCTGCCAGACTTCGGAGACGGCCGGGATTAAAGGGCCTAAAACGAGCAGTGGCATGACGATCCAGCCGAAGAAGTAGGTGGTGAGTACTTCAGCCCGCCGGGGAGATTCGCGGTTCAGGACGGCATAGGAGAAGCCTGAACCGGTGTGCGGCAGGAATTGTACATGGAGCCGGGTCAGGGGCAGAACCGGCAGATGGAGGACGGTGAACCATTGCGTGGCCGTGGCGCAATTTTCCGAGTCCTGTTCGCTGACGCCGAGCAACGTGGTACCGATACCGTGGATTTGCATGGCCAATTCTCCTTATTCAATCTCCAGCACTCGGGTTGATTGCAAGGGTTAATTTATTGTGCAAGTATATTTCGGTTCATTCCCTGTGCAAGTTTTGACCTGTGCGGTTAGTCTGGGAAAAGGCCCGTATTTTTGCGCGCATTCTGATGCGCGCAAAAATACAAACAAAAAAACTCTCTCTTCCCCTCCCCGGCGTCGCATCTTACGAAGAAAGCCCCTGCTCCATCTTTAACGTTTCTGTCACACTGAATGGGTATAATATAGAAGTTATCCTGCCTTAGAACGTTTTTAGTTCACTTCCTCACATTTCAAAGGAGCTGTTGATGAAATCACTGCGGGTCGATTCCAAACCCTCTTCGCTTGTGAAGTGCCTGTGGGCCTGCCTGCTGGCGGGCTTGTGGCTGCTGATGGCGCCTTCTTCCATTTATGCCGGCACCATCATTGTCGACACGCCGGCGGATGAAAACGACCACAGCTGTTCGGACGGCGATTGCTCGTTGCGGGATGCCGTTGAACTGGCGGCCGCCGGCGATACTATTAATTTCACCGGAACGATGACCGTTTATCTGAGCAGCCAGCTGAACATTACCCGGAATCTGACCATCGACGGCGGCGCTTACACGGTCACGGTCAGCGGGGATACCGGCGGGGATGGATCGACCAATGTGCGGGTTTTCAATATCGGCGCCGGCAGCAATGTCACTCTGACCCATTTGCAGATTACGAAGGGGGTGGCCGATAAGGGCGGCGGCATTTACAATGCCGGCACGCTGACGGTCCAGGAATGTAGGCTTTTTTCCAATCTGGCCACTACCGGTTCGGCCGGCGGCGGCGCTGTTTGGAATGAGAGCGGTGTATTGAAGGTCATTTCCAGTACGATTTCCGGCAATCATGCCGATGACAACGGCGGCGGGATTTTAAACCGCTATAATACGGTCACGGTGCAAAACAGTACGATTGCAAACAATTCGGCTTCGTTGGGCACTGGCGGCGGCATTGATTCGATCAACGGCACGATTGTGTTGAAGAATTCCACTCTGTCCGGCAATTCGGCCGGCTCCAACGGCGGCGGCGGCCTTTACCATTGGGGCGGGACCGTTTCTATTTACAACACCATCATCGCCAACAGCGGCAACGGGGATTGTACTTTTATCGCCGGCCCGACAGTGGCCGCCAATATCAACAATCTGGTGGAAGACGGTTCATGCAGTACGAACGGCGTCGGCTTTGTGAGCGGAGATCCATCGCTGGGTCCGTTGACCGACAACGGCGGCCGGACCTTGTCGATGGCGTTGTTGCCGGCCAGTTGGGCGATCGATGGCGGCAACAATGCGACTTGCCTCTCTACCGACCAGCGGGGTGTGGCGCGGCCGCAAATGGCGCGCTGCGATATCGGCGCCTATGAGGCTGCTCCGCAGCCGGTGTTGCGGTTGACGCAATCGGTCACGCCGACGGGTGGAATCGCTTATGCCGGCGGGATGGTGACCTATACGATTGTGGTGAGCAATAGTACGACCCAGAGCGATCCTCAGGTGTGGTTGACCGACACTTTGCCGCTTGGGATGAATTTCAAGCAATGGGTGATCAATTCCGGCGGCACGTTCAGCAACAATCAGTTGACCTGGAATGGGACTCTGGGAAGTCAGGCGATCCTGACCTTCACTTTCCAGGCCACCCATTCGGCCGGATTGAATGTGATCAATACGGTGATGGTCAGCGATGCGATCCAGCTGGTACAGGCATCGAGCACCTTTACTTCATTCTGCCAGAATGGGCTCACGGTTACCAACGGCAATGATGTGGGCCCCGGCAGCCTGCGACAGGCGATGATCGACAGCTGCGACGGCGGGAGCATCACCTATGCCGGAAATATTACCACGTACCTGAACAGCCAGTTGGATATCGGCAAACGGTTGACCATCGACGGCGGGCCTTACTCCGCGACGGTGAGCGGCGACAGCGGCAACGACGGCTCCCGCAATGTGCGGGCCTTCAATATCAGCGCCGGCAGTGTGGTGACGCTGGCGCATCTCAATATTACGCAGTGTTACAACAGCGATCGGGGTTCCGGGGCCAACAATTTCGGCACCTTGACCGTGATCGGGTGTAATTTTTCCAACAATGCGGGCGATTTCGGGGGGGCTGCTATCAATAGTAATGAAGGCAGCCTGACGGTCAGGGACAGCACCTTTACCAATAATTCCGGGGCCTATGGGGGGGCGATTAATGTTTTCCGGGGCACTATGTTCATCCAGACCAGCGCCTTTACCAATAATTCGGCGCTTAACGGCGGCGGCGCCATCGATTATTACCGGCTGCCTTCCGACCTCGATCCCAATCCTATGACGATCCTGACCAGCACCTTTTCCGGAAACAGCTCCTGGTATGGCGGCGCCATTGAAATCCAAAATATCCCTCTGACGATCGGCAACTGTGTTTTTACCCGCAATACCGCCCGCTCTACCGGCGGCGCAATCTTTTACGATGTCCATAACTATGCGGGTACTGTGCGGAATATCACGATCGATAACAGCACCTTTGCGGAGAATGTGGCCGCCCAGGAACAGGGTAGTATTGCCTGGGGCGGCGGCGGTATTTACAATTACCTGGGGGCGATGACGATCCGAAACAGCACCTTTTTCAGCAATTCATCCCGGCTAACTGACGGCGGCGCCATCCATAGCGGGTATTCGCTGTCGTTGTTGAACAGCACCCTGATCGGCAATTCGAGCGGGGTCAGCGATTATGTGGGTGGACTGTTCAACAACGGCGGTTTGAATATCCAGAATACCATCATTGCGGGCAGCGGCCCCGGGGCGGATTGTCGAGCTATCGGGACGTCCAGTGTTACCAATATCAACAATCTGATCGAAGACGGCAGCTGCTCTGCCGATGGCGTCAATTTCTTCAGCGGCGATCCGGAGGTGGGGCCGCCGGCCGATAACGGCGGTGGCTTCCTCACCCATGCCCTGCTGCCCGGCTCCCGGGCGATCGACAGCGGCTCGGGCTGTCTGGCGACCGATCAACGCGGCGTGGCCCGTCCGCAGGGCGGCGCCTGCGATCGCGGCGCGCTGGAGATGCCCGCCCAGCCGATCTTGCAGCTGACGCATTCGGTCGCGCCGGCGACGGAGGTGCCCCTTCACGGCATGGTGACGTACACATTGACCCTGACCAATCGGGGCACGGTGACGGATAGTTCTGTCTTGTTGACGGATACCTTGCCGGCTGAAGTCTTGTTCGACAGCTGGGTGATTTCGCCTTCCAATACTGTGCGGGCCGGCAACAGCTTTACCTGGACCGGGGTGCTGACGCCCGGCCGGGTTCTGACCTGGACTTTCAGCGCGGCGCATACCGGTTCTCTGTATGGGCAGGTGGTGACTAATGTGGGCTGGATCAGCGGGACGATCCAACACAACAGTAAGAGCACGGTGTTCCAGGTGCAACCGGTCTATACGTTGACCGTGCGTTCTACCGGCAACGGCGGCGGCAGTGTCGGTAGTGAGCCTTCCGGCATCACCTGTGGAACGGTTTGCGCCGCCGGTTATCCTTCCGGTACGGTGGTCACGTTGACCGCGACGCCGGGGGTCAGTTCTACCTTTGCCGGCTGGAGCGGGGATCAGGTGGGGACGACTTCGCCGATGACGGTGGTGATGAATGCCGTCCGGAATCTGACGGCGACGTTTAATGTGAAGAGCTTTACGATCACACCGACGGCCGGACTTCACGGGGCCATTTTGCCCGGCACGCCGCAGGCGGTCCTGTATGGAAACGCGCTTACTTTTACGGTGACGCCGACGACCGGCTATCATATTGCCGATGTGGAGGTGGACGGGGTTTCGCAGGGAGCGATCGGCAGTTACACCTTCAACAACGTGACCGCCAACCATACCATCACTGCGGCTTTTGCGATCAATATCTGCACATTGAGCACGACGGTGGTGGGGCAGGGCCAGGTGACCCGGGTGCCGGACCGGACGATGTATGATTATGGTACTGTCGTTACTTTGACGGCGGTGCCGACGACGGGCTGGCATTTTGGCCATTGGAGCGGGGATCTCAGCGGCGTTTTGACCCAGACCCCGTTGAGCATGGAGGGGAACAAGGCGGTCACGGCGACCTTTGCCGTCAATACCTATATCATCACGCCGACGGCCGGAGCCCATGGTTCGTTCAGCCCGGCGACGCCGCAGACGGTCAATTATGGTGATACGATTACTTTTACGGTGACGCCGACGACGGGTTATCACATTGTCGATGTGGGCGTGGACGGTGTTTCGCAGGGAGCCGTCGCGGTTTATACCTTTACCAACGTCACGGCCGACCATTTCATTACGGCGGCCTTTGAGATCAATAGTTATACGCTCGACATGGCAATCGTGGGACAGGGCCAGGTCAGCCGGGTGCCCAGCCAGACTACCTACCTGCACGGTTCTGTGGTTACGCTCACGGCGACGCCGACGACGGGCTGGTACTTCGGTCAATGGAGCGGCGGGGCGAGCGGAATCGCCACGCAAACGACGGTGGTGATGGACAGCCATAAGACGGTCACGGCCACCTTCTTGAATGCGCCGGCGGTCTATTACACGTTGACGGTGGGGCTTTCAGGCAGCGGCAGCGTGACGCCGGGGGTGGGGACGCACAACTATCTTTCCGGCACGGTCGTCGATCTGAGCGCCGGCCCGGCAGAGGGTTGGATCTTCGCCGGCTGGACGGGAGCGGTGACCGGCACGACGCCGGCCGCGCAGATCACCATGGACGGCGATAAGGCGATCACGGCCGTCTTCCGGGTGCAGCTTTTCCTGCCGGTCGTGATGCGGAAGGGGTAAGGTTTTCGACCTGGCGGCTGCTCCTTAGCCGGGATTAAAAACAGTTTTGTGCCCCGCAATGGGTGCTTCCCCGGTAAAGAGCGACGCGCTGGATAGGAGGAGAGAGTTTTTTGTTTATGTTTTCGCGGGCTTCAGAAAGCCCGCGAAAACATAGGCTTTTTCTTCCGTGCCTTTCGGGTCAGGGGCTCAAGTGGAGGCTTTCCAGCCAGCTCGTGATCTGTTCGCGGGTGAAATCGCCGGCTATCGCCAGTCCCGGAATCACTTTCGATCTGGGGCATTCCCGGGCAATGTTCTTTTCCATTTCTCCCAATCCGCCGCCGCCATGGGTGCAAAAGGGCACCACGGTCTTTCCCGTGAAGTCGTGGTTTCGCAAAAAACTTAAGACCGGCGGCGCGAAGGTCTTGAACCAGTTCGGGCTGCCGATGAAAATGACGCCGTAGCCGGCGATGGTTTCGTTTCCAACTTTGAGTTTCGGGCAGTATCCCCGGGCAATTTCGCTTCGGATTTCTTTGCTGGCGGTGTTGTAATCTAAAGAGTATTCTTTTTCGGGAATCAACCGCATCAGGGTTCCGCCGTTCACTTCGGAGAGAGCCCGGGCGGCTTTATCTGTTATTCCGAACAGGGAATAATAGGCGATTAAAACTTTGCTCATAATCTTTACCTTACTTCGGGATCAGAGTATTTTTTAGGACCTGTGCGGTGAGCATTTTAGCGTTCCGCAAATGGTTTCTGTTCGGCATGGAGCGACGCGCTGGATGGGGGGAGAGAACTTTTTTGTTTATGTTTTGGCGCGCTTCAGAAAGCGCGCCAAAACATAGGCTTTTTTTCTCCCGTTTTTCAGGGTTAACCGTACCGGTCGTTTTTTTTGTCAGGAGCCATGCCGCAGGACTAACGGCAGGAAGAGTTCCCCCCATATTCTGAAGCTCGTGGTTGCATTTTCACTTTGCGATAGGCTGTTGAATTCAGCGGTATTGGTAATGATCTCAGCGCAATTTCCGGTCTGGGTGGCCACAAAGGTGAAGGTCAGCCGGCTGGATGTACTCAACTCCCCCGTCCATGTCAATACTTTGCCGTTTACGACTGCCCCGGGATTGACCACCCAATGCGAAAATTCCACTTTGTCCGGCAGGGTGTCGGTAAGCCGGGCGGTTTCACTGAAGAGGCTGCTGTTGCTGAGGACCAGCGTATAGGTAACCGGCTGATGATAGCGGGCGATAAGGGGCTCGACCTGTTGGAAGAGGGTCAGATTGCGGCTCGCTCCGGTTCCCTGAACGAGAAAGGTGTTCAGATCGTTATTGCTCAGGGCATTGTGGTTGATGTTTACCGTCGCCGTCCAGATTCCGGTGGCGGGGGGCGAAAAACGTACTTGAAAAGAGACGGCGCTGCCGGCGGAGATAGTTACGGGAAGCGGCGCGGCGCTGATGCTGAAGGTGCCGGACAGGCTGTCGCTTATCTGGAGGCCGAGGATCGACAGATTGTCGGTGCTGCTGTTGCTGATGACGAATGTCCGGGTAACCGGTTTTCCGATTTCCACCAACCCGAAATCCGTGTTGTTGGTCGAGTCCGGGGTTGTATCTCCATTTGTAATCACGGTCCCATTGCCCAGGACGGTGATTTGAGGCCAGATGTTGCGGTAATAATGGATAGTTCCCGCATCGTCGCCGCTTACAAGATCCAGATCGCCGTCGCCGTCCAGATCGACCAGGGCCGGAGTGCTGTTAAATCCTACATCTTTAGTGTTAAGGTTGTAATAATTTGAGATCAGGGCAAAGGTCGGCGTGAGCGGCGTGCCGTCGTTGCGATAGAGGGCAAAGGTCCCCATGTGATTCCCGATGAGCGCATCCAGGTCTCCATCGTCGTCCACATCCGTCAGCCGGGGAGCGGTATGACTTCCCGCCGGCCCCAGATCGATATTCAAGAAGGGATTGGCGGAGCCGGTTACTTCGCTGAAGGTGGGCGTCATCGCTGTGCCCGTATTGCGATAGAATTTGATCGTGTTGGTGTAGGCCGTGCCGACCACGGCATCCAGGTCGCCGTCGCCGTCCAGATCGCCCAGACAGGGTTTGCTGCCGTCACCGGCGTCGAGGCCGTCGAAGGGGTTGGCCGTGCCGGTCACGGTAATGAAAGCGGGTGTTGCGGCCGTCCCCATATTTTGATAATAGTTAAGGAAGCCGTCGTCCTCTCCGATCACGGCATCCAGGTCGCCGTCGCCGTCCAGATCGCCCAGGGCGGGGGTGCTGTTGAATCCCACATCCGGGCTTAGCGGGCTTTGGCTTGAGATCACTTCGGTAAAGTGCGGCGCGATAACCGTGCCGTCATTGCGATAGACTCCCAGCGTGCCGGTGTAAAAGCCCATCACGGCATCCAGGTCGCCGTCGCTGTCGATATCGGCCAGCTCTGGAGCGCTTTCTTCGTACCAATAAGATGCAGCTGTGATATCGCTCAGCGGGTTCTCAGCGCCGGTTATTTCCTGAAGGTAGAAGGTCGGTACCTCCGTATCGTTGTTGCGGAAGAAGTGGACCCTGCCGTCCTGTTCGCCGACAAAGACATCCAGATCGCCGTCGCTGTCGATATCGGCAAAGGTCGGCGCATCGTCATACCAGTTGGCCATGCCGTTAAAGGGATTGTCGCTGCCGCTCGTCGCCACGAAAACCGGCGCGGTGGCGGTGCCGTCGTTGCGATACAAAATCACGTGATCGACATAGGCCCCGATCAGGGCATCCAGGTCGCCGTCGCCGTCGATATCGCCCAGATCGAGAGCCGTATAGCGGTAGAGACTTACGCCGTTGAGCGGATTGGCGGTTCCCGTTATTTCAGTGAACGTGGGGGTCAGGACCGTGCCGATGTTGCGGTAGTAATGGATCGTTCCTTCCAACTCGCCGTTGAAGGCGTCCAGATCGCCGTCGCCGTCGATATCGGCCAGGGCCGGCGCACTGTTGTTCGTCACGGTGATCGCGTTGAAGGGATTTTCAGCACCGGTCATTTCGGTAAAGGTGGGGGTCAATACAGTGCCGGTATTGCGGTAGAAATGCAGGAGTCCATTCGTGGCCCCGACGAGCGCATCTATATCGCCGTCGCCGTCCAGATCGCCGAGGGCCGGGGCGCCGTTGTATCCTACATCCTGTCCGTTGAAAGGATTGGCAGCGCCGGTCGCTTCGACGAAAGTCGGGGTCATGACGGTGCCGGTATTGCGATAGAAATGGAGGGTGCCGTCATAGCACCCGACAATGGATTCCAGGTCACCGTCTCCGTCCAGATCGGCAAAGGCCGGATGGGTCCAGTAGGTCAAATTTACTCCATTAAGCGGGTTGCCGGCCCCGGTCACCTCGGAGAAGCCGGCCGCTGCCTGAACGATCCACGGGGTCAGGGCCAGGAGGCCGATACAACCCAGCACGGTTGCAAAGCGTCGTAGTTTACCGTTCATCATGACTCCTTCATTTGATTGGAATTGCGTCGATGATATTTTCACCGGAGCCGACCTGCTGTCATTCAGTATATTTCGGTTCATTTTTTGCGCAAACAAATCAGCTGCGTGCTTGTTGTGTGTTTTCTGGATTTTGTGGTAAATATTCGACCTGTGCGGTTGTTCATTAAGTATGGATTAAAACAGTTTTTGCGCCCCGCAATAGCCGTTTTCCCGGTAAAAAGCGACGCGCGGTGCGAAGCAGGCAGAGAGAATTTCTTTTTTCATTTTTCGGCGGCTTCAGAAAGCCGCCGAAAAATGGTTTTCTCAAGAAATTTAAGTCACTTGTGCGGTTATTCTGAAAAATAAGGAAGGGAAAAGCCCGTGTTTTTGCGCGCATTCTGATGCGGGAGAAAACATCGACAAAAAAACTCTCGACCTGTGCGGTTGGCCCAGAAAGGCGGGAGAAAAAAAGCCCGTGTTTTTGCGCGCATTCTGATGCGGG